>JBAYIO010000036.1:0-44517 GCA_041665605.1 Victivallaceae bacterium
AACGTGGTTGGCGAACCATGCGTTACTATAGCACAGGAGGTTTTTCTAAATCACTTGAATCTGAAGATTTTTGGGAACGCACCGGCAGAGCCGGTGGTATTTTTGCCCTGAAGGTGGACAAAATAAAAAAGCGGCAGTATTTGATTACCGCCGCTTAATATTACAACAATTTCAAATATCCGGTTGCCGGTTACAGATTGTTCGGCACTGCTACTCCATCGGCTCCGATGGCTTTTACGCTGAATTTAATGGATACAAGTTTGCCTTTATGCACGGTGATTTCCTGTGTGAACGGAGAATCATGCCAGGCTTTAATATAGTTTTTGCCGGATTTGGCATCGGATGCACCTTTAACCATATTGGATTGGTCGCCGCTCCAGCCGTCGAAAACACCATTTACACTTTCGAGTTCGAAGTCAAGATTTTGTGCTTCGGCTCCCATGATTTCAAGATTGTCATAAGCAACCCATATCGGTAAATTCTTTTCCGCGTTTTCCGGCTTGAACCATGGTCCTTTGAGAATCAGCTTCACCTTGCCGTCCTGCCGCGGGATGAAACTTATAAAAAACTCCTTCCAGTAGCTGCCGACGCTTGCGCTGCTGACTGCACAGAGGTAGAACTGTTTTTTGTCGCCCATCCATTCAGGATTGTTCATTATAACGTTCTGACAGACATCCGGTTTTATTTCAACCTGATTTGCTCTGCCATCAATGTCGATTCTTACCCCGGCTTTTTCGGCCAGACAACAAACTGCCAGCATGGTTAAAGCGAAAGTTAACACTTTTTTCATCGAACACCCCCTATTTTTCGTTAGATCGTTAAGATAGATAAGCGGGATTTGAAAGTCAAATATGAAATTGAATATCTAATAATATTCTCATAATCTTCATTTTCGGCGTTAAACAAGCAACATCATCCGGCTGAACCCGAACTGGTTCCGCCGGATTTTTCTTGTCCAGGATTAATGCATGTTGAATTTTGCTCTTTTAAAATTATATTCTTACAATGATTTTTTTAAATAGAGCGGGTGTTATGTTTAAACGTATTTTATATAATCTTCTTTTGCTGACGGCGGTCGCGGCTTCCGTGACCGGCTGCCGCAGTGTGCCTTACACCGGCCGCAGCCAGTTGATGATGTCCAGCGAATCCACCGAAAACCAGATGGGCGAAGAGGCCTGGCAGGAAATGTGCAGGACCACCAAAGTAACCAGAGACCCGGCGATGACCGGTGCGCTTAACCGTGTTGGAAAGAACATCGCGAATGCGGCTGAAAAGCCGGAGTATAACTGGGAATTCAAGGTTTTTGAAGTAAAAGATCCTAACGCTTTTTGTCTGCCCGGCGGAAAAGTGGCCGCCACAACCGCCATCTTTCCATATTTCGCCAATGACGCGGAAATGGCCGCGGTGGTCGGCCATGAAGTCGGCCATGCGATAGCGCGCCATGCGGGCGAAAGAATGTCCCAGGGGATGGTTCAGAGCGGCGGCGGCACCGCGTTATCCATTTTTACCAAAACCACGGGAGCGCAGGAGGCTTATGGCGCGGTTACACAAGTCGGACTGATGCTGCCGTACAGCCGTACTCAGGAATATGAGGCCGACCGGCTCGGCATGATTTTTATGGCCAAAGCCGGTTATGACCCGGCCGCCGCTTTGACTTTCTGGGACAAGTTCGGCAAACTGGGCGGCAACAGCCGGTTAAAAGAACTGCTGTCAACCCATCCGGTCGGCGAAAAGCGGATTCAGGAACTCAAGGACTTCTACCCGAAAGCAATGGAATATTACAAAAAAGCCCCCGTAAAACGGGGGCTGGGTGAAATCTATTCTCAAAGATAACAGCACGGCTATTTCTTCTTTTTGATTTCCTCTTCAACCTCTTTTGCGCCTGCTTTGTAGAACTTCTCTTCATCCGGAGCGAGTTCTTTCAACAGACGCAGAAATTCGCCGGCATGAACTCTTTCTTCATCGGCAATATCTTTGAGCACTTCAATTGCCAGCTTGTTGTCGATGGATTCGGCCAGTTGCATATACATTTGAATCGCTTCATATTCGGCGGCAACCATAAAGCGGATTGCCCGGACAAGTTCGGCCTTGGTGAGTTTGCGGTTTTCGGCCAGCACGGCAAAGGGGGTTCCAAATTCCGGCATGATGTTTCTCCTTAATTTTAACGGTTGTTTCGTAGTAGAACCATTACAACGCATCATTAAACTAAATCAAAACCGGCAACGTTCAATAAAAATTCGATTATAATACAGCATAATTTGAAATGCGCTGCGCGTCTTATTATATTGGGGCTATGAATATTGATATAAAGACAACTTTGCAGACGGCGGAAAATGACGGAACATTCGTGTTCAAACCGATCGGTTATGTGCGATGCGCACAGAAATACCGCTATGAAGCGCCGCGCCAGGCGGTATTCGCCGATAATGAAGGCATTATCCGGCTGAATCCGGATAACAACTTTGAACAGGCGCTGCGCGATTTATCCGGGTTTGACCGGCTTTGGGTCATTTATTGCTTTCACTTGAACCGCGACTGGAAACCGCTGGTGCGGCCTCCGGTGGCAGGCAGTAAAGAGAAAATCAGCGTGTTTGCAACCCGCTCGCCGCACCGTCCGAACCCGGTCGGGCTGAGCTGCGTCGAGCTGGTGAAGATCGACGGGCTGGACGTGCACATCCGCAATTTCGACATGCTGGATAATACTCCGGTGCTTGATCTGAAACCTTATATTCCGGCGGCGGACGCCTTTCCTGAAGCCGGAACCGGCTGGCTGGAAAACGCTGTTGCAGAACACTACGAAGTCGTCCTTTCCAGCCCGGCGTCAGCAAAAGCAGCCTGGATTTTAAATGCCGGCGGACTGAATTTGAAAAAGTTCTGCGAGGTGCAACTGGCCCATGAACCATTGAATGAATCGAGGAAAAGGATTTCCGCCGGCGGAGCCGCCGGCGAATACATCATCGCCTGCCGCACCTGGCGGATATTGTTCACGCCGGATGAGCCGGGAAAGCGCATAGAAATTACCGGGATCAAATCCGGCTATGTGGCTGAGGAACTCGCCATGACCGCGCCGGACCCTTACGCCGACAAAGACATTCACCGCGAATTTATGCGCCGTTTTCAGGAATGAGCCGAGGCCAGTTTGCCGGCGACAAAACGGTCATGCCGGTTGTAGTCCTGAATTATACTGATATCGGCGTATCTGCCGGTCGCGGACATAAATTCTTTTACCGCCCCCCCCTGGGTTACGCCGATTTCAAAGATTATCCCGGCATCCGGCTTCATGAAGTCCGGCGCGGAAATGACGGCGCGGCGGATTACAGCAAGTCCGTCATCCTCCGCCTGCAGGGCCAGTTCCGGTTCATAATCTTTGACCTCCGCGACCAGCAACTGGTATTCGGCGGGGCTTATATACGGCAGATTGGCCGTGATGTAATCAAAACGGCGGCCGGACAGCGCGGAAAACAGATCGCTGCGAAGAAGCTGCACATTCTCCAGTTTCCATTCCCGCCGGTTTGCTTCGGCGATTTTCAGCGCCGGCCGGCTGACGTCAACGCCAATTACATGCAAATCCCGGCGCTCGCAGGCAACCGCCAGCGCAATGGTGCCGCAGCCGACGCCCAGATCGCAGATTTCCGCTCCCTGCGGAGCTTCGCGGCAGACTTTCTCCACCAGCAGTTCGGTTTCGGGACGGGGAATCAGGACTCCGGGGGCGACATGAAACCACATGTTCATAAAATATGCTTTGCCGAAGATATATTGCAGCGGTTCATGTTTCAGGCGGCGCTCGACAATTCTTTCAAGGAGCTCCGCTTTTTCGTCAGAAATAATTTTGTCATTATCGGCCGCAAGCTGTCCGCGGGAGAGGTTGAGCTCCTCCATAAGAATAAGTTCAGCGTCATTGCCGGCATTTTCAATGCCGACGGCATCAAGCCGGAGTTTGATGACTTCGAGCAAAGTTCCGACTGTAAGAGCATTCTCCACTAGGACCTCCCGGCGCTGTCAGCACGTTACTTGTGGACGTCATGGATGATATCGATCAGTTCCTTAGGCGAAACCTCCTCCAGCGCTTTACCCCTGGCGGACAGTTTTTCATTCACTTTAATGGCGGTTTCAGTCATGCGCTCGTGGGTTTCTTCGGAACCGCCCATCATCACAAAGTTATCGCCTTTGGTGACGCGGGTATGGCCGTCCTTATTGTCCAGCCCGACTCCCATGAGCATTGCTTTCCGCTTTTTTGAACTGCCGCGGGGAAGAACCATTCTTAAAACTCCTTATATTCCAAACAATAATATTTCACCTTTAATATAATGCCAGTACGGCATAAACTCAACCGCAGCCATTACTGATTGCCGGCTGCCGTATCCGAAGGGCTCCAGCGCAATACCGGGACCCGCTCTCTGATCTCCACCGAAAAGGATTTGACATCGCCAAAATCATCCGGCAGTGGAATTCTTACCGGAAAACATTCGCCGGGCTGAGCGAAACACGCCGGATAAACGGCGTCGCCGAAAAGGAATCTTTCGTTAATCAGCTTTTTGCCGTCATATAGCTGAATGTCGGATTCCACATCCAAATCAACTTTATTAAGCAGCCGGATGAAGAAAACTGCGGAACGCTGTCCGGCTTTGTCGCCGGCGATGCCGCCGCGCACGGCAAAATTCGGATTTTGAACTGGAATGTTTATTCCGGACGAAGCCCATTTATCCTGCGGAATCTGAACTACCGGCGGCTTGGACGGCTTCCGCGGTTCGCGGTGAAAAACCAGCACCTGATGCCCTTTGAATTTATGATTTACAATCAGGTTATACTCTTTGTCTTTCAAAAGTTTGAACCGCGCCGGATCGATAAACCTGACTTCCAGCGGATCATTGACATCAAAAACGACATAATCTTTTAATTTTCTTTCGCCAAGATATCCGCTTGAAACAGGATTCCTCAAAATCAGATGCGCGCCGATCCTGGTGGATGAGGTTACTTCAATTCCCGGCGGAATGACTTGCAGAAGCTGCCGGACGTCTTCATCGCAACTCTCCGCGCCCAGGATCGGCATTACGGAATTTTTGCCGGTAACGCTCAACCCGAAGAAATAATATGAAAAACATGCCGTTGTCAGGAGTGAAAGAATCACCGCCGAAGGCAGTTTCTCCCGGCAGGAATCCAGGTCCATTTTCCAGGCCAGCGCCCGGAACCACGGGCTGGTCCGCTGACGGTAAGTATCCAGCAGCGACCTGTAGTTCAATACCAGGCAGGCCAGCAGCAGCGCCACATATTCCGACTGATACCAGATGCTGATGTTCTGAAGCTGATCATTGGTCTGAAGGCATACGAAGCCGATGGTAATGCCCCCGGCCAGCAGCAGCAGCGGACGGCTCAGCAGCAGCGTATACAGCGGAATTATCAGCAGCAGCATAAACGCAATGCAGTGAGGGCGGAACAAGGTTCCCCAGAACAAGCCCGGTTTGAGGAAAGGCGCCAGCAGCATATCCACCATCCCGCCGTATTCGGAATAACGGTTGCTGTAATCATATGTCCCCTGCGGCGATATCGCCGGAACCACGATTTTGACTATCGTAAAAAAATACGTACAGGCCACGACAATCAGCAGCAGTCCGAATTTACGGTTACCCCTGATCAGATACACCAGCCCCAGGCCGACCCAGAAGATCGCTACCGTCTCCTTGACCGTCAGCGAAATCAGGAACATGCAGAATGCCGGAATATAATTTTTCTTCTCAAAGAAATAAAAGTACAGGAAAATCAGCGGAATTGTTACATACAGCGAATGAAAACCATAGAAAATCGCAATATTCATGTTGGAAAGCGACGGAAACAGCAGTGCGCAGAACGCCAGCGCCAGCGCCGCCAGCGGCGATACTTTTAACTGCCGGGCAAACAGGTAAACAAAAATGCCGCCGCAGAACAGCAGCGCGGAAGTCAGCACAAAAAACGCACCCGGCGTCCTGAACAGCCAGACATACGGCGCCAGCAGCAATACCATGCCCGGTTCAAAATGGGTCGGCAGAAAACTGCCCTCCGCAAGATCCGCATAAAACCATTTGCCTTTTAAAGTATTATCTATGATGTTGAAATACAGGCCCCAGTCATTATAACCCATGAACAGAATTTTTACCGCCTTCGCCTGAATAAACGCAAACCAGCAGACCTGCAGCACCGTGAATACCAGCACCGTCAGCAGTCCGGTCCGGCTGCTGATCTCAGGCTTAAACTTCTGCTTGAACGGAATCACCAGAGCCAGGCGGAATACCGTCAACCCGGCGACAATGGTAAAAATCATCGGGGAATAAAAGCCCATCGGAAAGAAAAACGTCGGAAAAAGGATTAACAGCGGAAGCAGGGCGCCGCCGAGGACTTTCCAGTCAAAGACCACCGGCGACACTTTCCGGCAGAACCAGTACAGCGCGGCCACAAATAAAACCCCCAGGACGCCGAAGTACCAGCCGGTGACCGGGGAAGGCGTATCGGTTTTCAGCATATACTCGTAAGTGATGATCCCGAGTCCGTCCAGCAGATAAGTGTTCAGGTAAACCGCATAGCCCAGGATTGCCCCCGCAAACAGCGAAAACGCTGAATAAAGCAGGTTTTCTTTCTCAGCCGATGATAAACTCATAAAGCCGCACCCTAATCATTGTGATATTTTATGCCTTTGGCGATCGCAATCGCCCGGTAAATCTGTTCCGTCAGAAAAAATCTGCACATTTCGTGTGTAAACGTCATTTTGGATAGCGAAAGCACCCTTTCCGCACGCTTTTTTACCTCATCCGATAAACCGTAAGGCCCGCCAATCACAAAAATAATTTTGCGGTCCGCCGATGAAATCATGCCGGAAAACGCCTGCGATGTCAGTTCCATGCCGTCTTCGCTCAGGACAATAATCAGGCCGCGCTCCTTCTCCAGCGCTTCCAGTATCCGGGCGCACTCTTTTTCTTTGACGCCGTCTTTCAATTCGACGACTTCCAGTTTGCCGAAGGCCTGAATGCGCTTTTCAAACTCCGCAGTCTTTGCCGCCAGCGCCTTGTCTTTCAGTTTTCCCACCGCGATAATCTTAAACAGCATGAAACAACCTCACTTGCCTGCTCTTATCCAGAATTGCTTAATATGCCTTTACCTGACTCCTATTTCAACTGCATAACTCTTTCAAAAATTATTGTTTTAATCCTGGTCTGTTCATCTGGCATGATAATGGCGGACATCGGATGCCTGGATTTATACCTTCTCCCCCCGCAGATATTTCCCCCGGATCAAGCTTGAAAACTTAGCTTAATACGGTTATAGTGAGTGAGCTCACAAGACAAGTTTTTGCCTTGTTCTTATAAATTATGAAAAATGCGTCTTTTCTCATACGGGAAAAACAGTTTTTCCCTGAATTGACAAATGTTACAGGTGCTAGATATTATGGATGAAGAAAACTCCGGCAGGCAGAACGTTTTATTATATAAAGCCTTTCCCTGCTATTTTATCATAGGCTTGCTGGGTTTAACTGTCGGACTGGCAATCTCACAAGTTGTTGGCGAATGTCTTAGCACGGATATGGTTTTTCTTAAAGTAATTTCCCCGGAAAAGGCATTGTTTGAACCGCTTTATCCAGTTCTTTTTGTGCTTGTTGCTTTCTTTTTAATTGCCAGATACGTGGAATCGCCGCGACTGGTTTTGCTGGCACTGCTGCCGTGGTTGCTTTATACCCCGCTGCTTTTTTTCGATTTAAATATTTTCTCTATAATCACATTTGTTGCTCTGAGCGGCATTTCAATATGCCGGCTGGCAATCGTTTTACCTGGTTTGTCGTTGGCCGCAAAGACTTTAACTGCCGGTAAAGACCGGACATGGCTTTTATTGACCGCAACAGTCACGGCGGGGTTTACCGCTATAGGCATCTATATGTCGCATGTTGCGCTGAAGGTGCAATTTCTCTGCTTCGGAGACTGGGGCATTTTCACTGAAGTGGCGGCAAATACGCTGGCCGGCAAATTTCTGCTGACCAACTGGCATGGTGGAATTAATTTCTTTTCCCACCACTTTACGCCCGGCTTTTTTCTGTTGTTCACTCCGCTGATCTGGCTGTTCAATTCACCTTATACAACCATTGTTTTCGGAGCATTGACATTGTGGGGAAGCGCAATGCTGATTTACTGGTTTGCACGAACCCGGCAGCTTGATCCGCCATACGCCTTTTGCCTGGCGCTGGCATATCTGCTGTATCCGTCATTATCAAATTTGAATATTTCGATTTTTTACGGATTTCATATTATTTACCTTTTCATTCCGGTTTTTATCCTTTTCTATGTTTTTTACGAACGGGAAAAATACTTCATCGCTTTTCTGATTTTTCTTTACTCCCTGACTATTCAGGAAACCGTGGGAACATTCTGGGTCGGCTGGGGTATAATTCAGTTTTTAGCCGGAAGAAAAAGAGATGGAGTGATCTATGCCGTAATCGGGGCGGCATTTTTTATCATCTGCGTTAAACTGCTTATCCCGGCATGCGGAACTGACAACTATATTTATTTTCAGGAACGATACAGTCATCTTGGAACAGGCATTTGGGGAATTATGACTTCTCCAGTACTTCATCCGGCAGCATTCTGGGGCAGTCTTTTCACCGCGAAAAATCTTGCGATTCTGCTGCTGCTGCTGCCATCGTTCATGGTCGCTTTCAACCGTCCGCTGCTTCTGTTATGCAGTGCTCCTCAACTGTTGTTTGTTTTCATTCAGAATAACCAGGAAGTCATAAATTTGTGCCTGCAATATCAATCGGAAACTGTCGCCATGATCAATGTCACCGCCGTCATCGGCCTTGCCGCAGTACTAAAAAATGAAAAAACGACTTGCTGGACCAGAATTCTCTTTGCCGGCCTGTTGAAAAGAGAAACATTCCCGGAGAAGAGCAATATTGCCTGTGCAATGGTTGCCGGGCTGATCATAACTTCAGTGCTGGCAAACTATTTTTGTTCTTTGAGTTATTATGGCTGCTATTCATTCAGGCCGATCGGGAATATGCCGGATTGCACTTCGGTAATGAATGAAATGAAGAAAATAGTTCCTCCGGATGCGGCAGTGGCCGCATCCGAACGGCTCGGCGCTCAGCTTATGATTAGAAATCAGGTGTTTCCGCTTAGCTTTGAAAAAGAGTACCGCGCCTACGATTTAAGCGACTCGCTGAACGATTCGGCGCGGTTCCATAATGCCATGTTGAACAGCCGGGAATACGGCTTGATCTGGTTTAAATTATATCAGGGGCATCAATTTTTTGTATTTAAAAAAGGTGCGGCGAAACCGGCAACTCCTGCGGCTATTGCTAAATGAAGAATTGGCAGATGCCAGACAACCTATAATAGAATTTCCTCAAAAAAATCTTTCAAAAAAAATTGCTTGGACACTTGCAACTGTATTATTCAAGTAGTACAATTGTAGTATTGTCATCATACAATACTGGAAGTTGCAATGAAAATTGATCTGAAAAGCGGCGTTCCGATCTATATGCAGATCGTGGAACAGGTGAAAACATCCGCGCTGTTCGGGCGGTATCGCAACGGCGACCGCCTGCCGCCGGTGCGCGAACTGGCCATGGAACTGCGCATCAATCCGAATACCGTCGCCAAAGCGTATCAGATCCTCAAAGACGAAGGCATCATTGACAGCCGCCCCGGCGGCGGCAATTTCATCTCGCTGCAACAGCAGAATTCCGGCGCCATGCGCGAAACCATGCTCTCCGGTGAACTGAAAAACATCATTGATAAAGCTGATGCGCTGGGCATTACCCGCGAACGCCTGGCCGAAATATTCAAGCAACTGTCAGAGGAGATGCAGTAATGAAACCGTATCAGGCATTAATCTGGAACGAATGGCGGCAGATGCGGAACAGCGCTATGACGCTGGGCGGCGTCACTGTTCTGCTGTGGCTGCTGATGCTGGCCGGATGCAGTGACAAAGCTTTCGTCGAGTATATTGAGATGGGCGCTTTCGCGCTGGCTATCGGCCTGCCGTTTTTATACTGCATCGTGCTGGCGGATTCATTCGCCCGGGAATTCGACCAGAAAACCGACAGCTTTCTGCTGGAACTGCCGGTCAGTCCGTCTAAAATATTCTTCTGCAAGTACTTCGCCAATCTGGCGGTTTTTCTGGTATTGGTTGCGCTGGAGGTTGAATTAATGCGCCTGACTCCGGGCAGACATTTCGACGGACTGCATTTCGAAGACGGGATAATGGCGTCCGTGACCCTCGTTCTGATCTGGATTCTGGCGCACGCCATGGTCTTTCTGACATCGGTGCTCGGCAAAAAGACCGGGAACGGCATTGTCGCGATCATCATATTGCCGCTGCCGGTCATGCTGCTGCTGCCCGGAACCATGGCGGCAACCATGTTTTTCGCCGTCGATGAGACAACGTGGTATGCTACTGTTACATTGCTTACACTGCTGGCTCTGTACGGTTCCTGCATTGGATTAAGCTGGTATCTGTGGACATGCCGGATATCCCGCGGCCGGAAAATATTTAAACCCATTGCAACTGCATTCTGTCTCCTGCTTGTGCTGCCATGGGTGTTGTACGGAATGGCCTATTGCTATACCGCGCTGGAATTAAACTCAGCAATTCGCGCAGCAAAAGACGCCGGAATGAAACAAGTCTTTGAGCCGCCAGTTCCGCCCTCTGCCTCCAGCCAGGCCGCTGTCGCCGTAATTAATAAACTGAGCAGAGAATATGAAAAAAGAATTTTACATGACAAATCTCTGGAAATGGGATTGTTCGAAAGATACGAAAGAACCAGAAAATTCTCCTTCAGCCAGGCCGAACAGGCAAAGCTCTCTAAAACGGCGGACACTATTCTCAACACGCCGGAAATGTGTCATTTCAGCAATATTATGGGAAACATTCAGAAATCGACTGATTTCAGGTTCATGCCGTATTATCAGCTCGATCCTGCGCAAATTGATTGGAACGCATATCTTGAGCTGGAAATAATTTGCATTAACTGGAATCATCTTTTAAGCCATAAAGCGACAGCCCTGTTGTTGAAAGGCGATGAAAAGGTTTTTTTTGAATGCCTGGGCGAGTTTGATCCGCTGCTGTCCGCCCTGAGAAAAGATACCATTGGCAGTTGGAAGGCCCATGAAATCAATATGCTGGAAAAGAAACTCAGCCTTGCCGCTATCGGGCCGGATACGCCGGAAGCCGCCAAATACTATGAACAATATCTGAAAGACATTGATGGCATAGCTTTTTTGGGACCGGATACCGCGCTTTTTGTGCTTGAATGCATGAAAAGTTCCGACTTCATTCCCAGATTAATGCCCCTCCGGGGAACCGTGTACGAAGTCACGCACAATACCCTGGGCCGCTGTCTGTATCTGCCCAGACTTCAGCAGAGCCAGGCTGCATGGCTTAAACTTGAAATCCGGAAAAAAGAATTGATCGAATGCACCCGGCAGGCCGCCTCCTATCCGGAGATTAAAGCCGATGCTTACCGGCTCGACCAGCTTAGCGCAAAAATCCCGGGGCTTTTAAAACTTTTTTACGGGTCCGGATACCCTCGGAATTATGCCGTTATTGAATATTTTTACCATAAATCACGTTTTGAACATTTTAAAATTTGTCTTGCCCTGAAAATCTACCGCGCCAGACATGGTAAATTCCCGGATTCCATGCAACAGCTTGTGCCTGGAATATTACCGAAAGTTCCAATTAATCCATTTACCGGAACAGATTTCGGCTATCGGACAGATAAAGACGGGTTCATTCTTTTCATGAATCCAAATGAAACTCGCGGTTCATTCTTTGAGTACCATCCATTGAAAACCATGGAGAAAACAAAGTGAAACCGTATCAGGCATTAATCTGGAACGAATGGCGGCAGATGCGCGGCAATGTCATGGCTTTAGCTGGCGTGACCGCTCTGTTATGGCTGCTGTTGCTGCTCGGCAGTTTCAATAAAATGCTGGTTGAATACATCGAAATGATCGCAACCGCGCTGGCGGTCGGCCTGCCGCTTTTATACAGCATTGTGCTGGCAGATTCGTTTGCGCGTGAATTCGGACAGAAAACCGACAGCTTTCTGCTGGAACTGCCGGCAAGTCCGTCTAAAATATTTTTCTGCAAGTACTGTACTAATCTGATGATTTTTCTAGCTCTGTCGACTGTCTCCGCATTGATAATGCTGCCAATAATAATGTCTCGAACGATTAGCCTTGCTTTGAGCAGATATTTCATTTATGACATTCCATTTTATGTTCAGACGCTTTGGTTCAGTTTGATTATTTTGTTATGGCTGCTTTTCCATGGCATGGTCTTCCTGACCTCTCTTCTCGGCAGAAAACCCGGTAACGGCATTGCCGCAATAATCACAATTCCGCTAATATGGATGCTGATGCTTCCCGGTACTATGTCGGCAACCATGTTTTTTGTAAATGATGATCGCGCCTGGGGAATTTCGTGCCTGCTCATTCCACTCATTATCCTGTTCTTTTTTTGCGTCGGATTCGGCTGGTATTTGTGGACATGCCGGATTGCCCGCGGTAGAAAAACCCTGAAACCGGTTATCGCCGCGCTGGCCGCCATGCTGATAACTTCGTCTATATTGTACGGCATGGCATATTTTGTCGCAAACATGAGTTTTAATGCGGCCATCCGCGAAGCCGGCGCCGCCGGAATCGAGACGGATATCAGGAAGCTGGTTTTGCCGCCGGTTCCGGTGGAACAAAATGCGGCTGCCGGAATAATAAAATTCAATAATGAATACAAGCCCATTGCCAGGCTCTATTCTGACAAAAATGAGAAATACGGCAAAAAGAGGCCGGGCCCGTTGCCGTCACATTGCAATTACTCCGGTCCGCTATGGACTGGAACCGATTTCTACTCCGGCAAAAGACCGCGCGAAACTCTTCCGCGCCAGACCATTTTTGAGATAGCAGACTTTATCATGAATGATCCGTGCATGAATCAATGTTATATCATCCTTGCGGAAGCATTAAAAAAACCGTATTGCAGATTCAGCACAAGCGATAATGCGGAATTTCTCAGGGCAAACATGGCGGTCAACTTTTTAGCCGACAGGGCTTATGCGCTCCGCGCAACCGGGCGGGATGATGATTTTTTTGCATGTCTTGCCGGTATTGACAAAGTGGCCGATGCCTTGGCGGAACAACCGTTTTTGACCACGAGAATATGGGGGTTAAGATGTAAAATAATTGAATGCCAGACCGCGATTGCCGCCGGGCCGGATACTGCCGGTTCAGTAAAATTCTATAATGAGACTATCCGTGATATTGATTCAATTAACCCGGCGCTCCCGCTTGAAACTTTCCGGATTTACGATTATCTGGAAAACTTCAACAGCCTTTCAAAAGCCGACAAGCTGGATAGTTTTTTACTGAAATGCAATTTCCATCTTCCAAGACTATTGCAAAGCGCCGCCGCATGGGTTCGCTGGAAAATTCAGGAAGATAAATTATTTAAACAGATGTCAGCCAGTACAAACTATAGAGCAATAGAATCTGCGGTCAATTCTTTGCAAAAAGACCTGCGCGAAATTCCTGGTTTCTTTAAATCAATGGCTTTTCCAGGCATCTGGCAATACTTTTATTATCGTGCTCAATTTGAATCATGCAAACTGTGTCTGGCGCTGAAAATTTATCACATCAAATACGGCAGATTTCCGGATTCGCTGCAACGGCTTGTTCCGGAAATACTGTCTGAAATCCCCGTCGATCCGCAAACTGGAAGAGATTACAGGTACCAGCCGGAAACGAACGGATTTTGTTTATCCGGTTCATACAGCATCAAATATCAAACCTGGGATATAAAACCGGAGGGAGCGAAATGAAACCGTATCAGGCATTAATCTGGAACGAATGGCGGCGGATGCGCGGGATGTTCCTGGCAACGGCGGGAGCGACGATTCTGCTGTACTTGGCTCTACTTGGCTTAGGCATCATGTTAAGCGTCCGCGACATTGATACGGCCGCCCTGCTGATTTCATACCTGTTGCCGGACTTGCTGGCCTTAATCGGGTTCGTGGCATTTCAAGGCGAATTAAAAAGCCGGACGGACAGCTTCCTGTTGTCGCTGCCAATCAGCCGGGGCAAGATTTTCTGGTGCAAATATTTATTCAATCTTAGTCTGTATGCAGTGCTGGCTGCGCTTTCCTGCGCATTGTTTTTTCCGCTTGCGATGCCAATCGTTGGCGGTTTCACGATAGTTATTGCAATAATGTGGCCGGCCATACACGTCATGGCGGTCGTTAATCCGCTAATGCAGAACAGCCCCGGCGGCAAAGCCGGCGGCTGGGCGTTCGCGTTTGCCTTTCCGGCGCTGTTCATCGGGATACAGGCCATTGTGGCGCTGTATCCGTGCAATGAACTGCGCTGGACAGGAATCTCCATCTCCATAACTTCCCTCCTTCTTTGGTTTTTCGTTCTCGGCATGGGGCATTATCTATGGGGAAGTTACCTCGCGCTCAAGCGAAACGTTCTGCGGCTGCTGCTTGCCGCCGCCGGAACATTGATCATCTTCTCCACAATATTATTCACGGCGGCATATGTTTATTCCGGCTGGAATTTGGCGGCGTCTAAACGCGCTGCGCTGGCCGCCGGGCTGGAGCTGGAGAGGAAGCCGGCGGAAGCGACGCCGGAGGCAAAAAATGACGCATTGCAGATATTGGATTCTCTGCAACAATACCAGGGACGGCTTGAGGCCGTCAAACCTGAACTGCCGTCGCTGTCAGGCAGAAACAGCAATGGCGGTTATACCTGGCGTCCCGTTCCCGGCGATATGAAAGCGATGCGGCAGGCAGCAGATTTTATTCTCAGCGATTCCAGTGCTGTAAAATTGTATGCTGATTTGTCTCAGATACTTGACAAACCGTCCTGCTGGTTTAAAATGCAGAAGATTCCAGGCACGAATTTATCGGCGGTTGAGCCAATTCGGAACTTTTTGCATGACCGCGCCTATGCGCTGGAACTGGGCGGCCATACCCCAGAAGCATTTGCATGTCTGGATTTGCTTGATAAACTTGCCGTTGCCGTTGGCTACCGCCACAACAGTATGGGCTGGCTTACGCTTTCTAAATTAAGAATCGCTGTAAATATCGGGCCGGATACCATGGAGGGAGTAAAATATTATGAAAAATTACTCCATGAACTTGCCTCCATACGTCCGGAATTTTATGACGATACCGTTACATGGCTGAAATACACCGCCGACACGTTTACGATATCACGAGGACCGCTGCGTCCTTTCCTTGAATTTGGAGCTTTTCTGCTGAAACCGCGCTATCAGGAGAGCCTTGTCAATCTTCTCCGCTGGCAAATTGCTTATAAACAATTGTTCGAGCAGGCGGCAACGGCGAAATACGCGGAGGTCTATCCCCGCATGTTGAATTTGAACAAGCTTGCCCCCCTTATCATTTCGGTGTCTCCATATCAAATCCAGCAATGCTACGGTCAGCGGGGTGATATTGCAAACATGCAACTGTATCTGGCGCTGAAAATATACAAAGCGAAATATGGACATTTCCCGGAAACTCTGGCGCAGCTTGCGCCGGAAATTCTGCCGGAGATTCCGCTCGAACCGATAACTGGAAAGAATTTTGGATACCATACTGAGGACAATGGCTTCTCGCTGCAAACAGAATCTTTTCTGTTGACATCCAAAAAAGCTGAACCTGTCACATATTCATATCATACCTGGGATAAAACCGCATCTGAAGCGGAAACACCGCCTTTGCCGCGAAATAAAAGACGGGAAGCTCCGGCTCCCGTGTTGACCAATAGCAAGGAGAAAACAAAATGAGTGAAAACAGCAATGCGATAGTGGCGCGGGGAGTGCGGAAGGCTTATGTGCGGAAAAAAGAAGTCGTCAAAGGGCTGGATCTGACGGTTAAGCGCGGCGCGGTGTATGCGCTGCTCGGCTGCAACGGCGTCGGCAAGACGACTTCCATCCGGATGATTACCGGTCAACTGACGCCGGACGCCGGCGAAATTTCCGTTCTCGGCCTGGACCCGGTGAAGGACGCCGTCAAACTGCGGCGGAAAATGGCGTATGTGGCGGAAGGGCAGAAACTTTACGACTGGATGAATATTGACGACCTGATCCGGTTCGTCAAATCCTTTTACCCGGAGTGGGATGATAAGATTTGCGCACATCTGCTGAAAATGTTCGAACTGCCGCAAGGCGTCAAATTGAAAGACTATTCGCGGGGGATGTACACCAAGGCGGCGCTGCTGGCGGCGCTGTGCCGCGATCCGGATCTGCTGATTCTGGACGACCCGATGCTGGGACTGGATACGGCTGCGCGGCGCGAATTCATGCGCGGCGTGGTTGACGCAATCCATGAATTCGAACGGACGGTAATTTTTTCCACTCATATCATTCCGGAAATCGAGGCGCTTTCGGATTATGCCGGAATCATGGTTGACGGACGGCTGGTACTGGAAGCTCCGGTTGACGAAATCAAGTCGTCATTTCGTGAAATACGACTCCCGGCAGATGCGGAGAATATTCCGTCACTGCCGAATATTGTCAGCATCCGGGACACCGGCGAAGACAAGATAATCATCGTCAAAGGGGTGGAAAGCGAAATGACGGCGGCGCTTCATCAGGCCGGATTAAGATTTTTCACGGTCAATGCGATGCCGCTGGAAGATATCTTCCTGGCGGTCACCGCCAAAACCAAAAGTCCGGAGCCGGATGGGGTGTCAAAAATCACCGATTAGAGCCGGATAATTTCAACGGCACGCCGTCACTTTGCCAAATTAAGCGATCTCTTTCAGCTTTCTGGCGGTATTCCGTGCCAGCTCCATATCGGGCAGCACCAAATCCGGCAGGCGGCAGAACGGAATCATTTCCGCGGTAACCGGGCCGGTAAAGCCAATTTTATCCAGTTCGGCGATCACCTCTTTGAAATTGACTTCGCCGTCAGTCAGATCGTCGCCGAAGCCGTGAAGTCCGCCGCCGCAGTCCTGTCCCCGGAAATTTTTGAAGTGTACCGCCTTGATGCGCCTGCCGAGAATCGCAATCCAGTGTTCGGGAAAACCGGACGGCAATACATTGCCGACATCAAAATAGCTGCCGATGAAATCCGATTTGAACTGGTCGATATAACATTTCATTTCAATCGGCGACAACAGAAATTTATTCCAGACGTTTTCAATACAGATGTTCACTTTCAATTTTTCGGCCAGCGGCAGAAGCTGCTTCAAAGACTCCGTGGAATTATCCCAGACGGTCTGGTACGGCACGACGGGGCGCGACGGGTCCCAGGCAACCTGTACCGCTCCGGGTACGACCAGAATGTTTTCCACGCCCAGCCAGTTCGCCGCCTGAAGGTATTTCCGGGTGAACTCGATTGCCCTGCCGCGTTCAGCGGCATCCGGCGACCCGAGTGATAAACCCCAGTAAGTGCCGGTAGCCATTGAGCGCAGTCCGATATTTTGTGCTTTTGCATAGTCTGCAATTTTCCGGCATTCCTGCTCGGAGATGTCAGTCTTAATGCAGCCGTCAAAAGTCAGTTCGATGCCGTCAAGCCCCATTGATCCGGCGTCATCAATTGCGGCAAATGCATTTTTATCTCCGGCAAATCCGCCTAGAACCCAATAATTTATAGCTTTGTAATATTTCATCTGACCCCTTAATATTTGATTTTTACGGTTTTGCGCTTATCCGCTGACTGCTGTTCAGCCGTGATGATTATCATGGAATCCAGCATTTCATCCAGCGTGATGAATTTGTCCGGACGCTTGTTCTTTTGAACGCAGCCGAGGAAATAGTCAAGTTCTTCATGCCAGCCGGTGGGCAGTTGAGGATTGGCCGGTTTCGGCTCTTCGACTTTGCCGTTTTCATAATAAATTCTGAACCCGGCGGAATTAAACAGCACAGTGGCTTTTTCGCAAATGATCTGAAAGCTCATTTCGAACGGCACGCCTTTAGTCGCCAGCCAGCCGCCTTCAGCCGCAACCAGCGTTCCATTGCCGAAATCGTAATTGGTAATGACATGGTCCATCGTGCCGTCGCTGCTTATCGAATTGACCCCGAACGCAGTAACCGCCAGCGGACGTCCGAAAAAGAATCTGACCGCGTCGGTATCGTGGAGATGCAGGTCCAGCAGCGCGCCGCCGCTGAGTTTGCCGTCCATAAACCAGTTCTTCCAGGCATTGCCCGCGATATTGGGTGAAAGGCGGGTAAAAGTGGCGCTGCGCAGTTTGCCGAGCTTGCCGGACTTGTAAAGCTCCCTGGCATAAGTGTATTCCGGCCAATATCTGATGCACATGCCTGCCGAGAAGAACTTGTCGCTTTTTCCGGCTTCGGCGATGATCGCTCTGGCTTCTTTTACATTACGGGCCAGCGGCTTCTCACAAAAAACGTGCTTCCCTGCTTTAAGGGCGGCTAACACATATTGACAATGCAGAAACGTCGGCACGCAGATATCGACGACGTCCACGTCCGGATCATTGATCAGGTCCATGCCGTCGGCATAAGTTTTTATTCCGGTCAAATCCAGCGGCCTGCTGTTATCCCCGCCGCCGATGTTGCCGATAACCCTGCGGATGTCGCCTTTGCGTTTAGCGGCATCGACGTCCGCGATCGCGGTGATTTCCGCTTTCGGGTTCGATTTATGGATGCCGTAATGGGTTGTACCCATGAACCCCAGCCCGATAATCCCGACTTTTACTTTTTTAGCCATTTTTTTCCCCGCTTTTGATTTTAAGATCTATATTCAACGGCAACCGTAACTCCGGTTTCTGCCGATTTCCGTTCCGCTTCAATAATACTGATGCCGTCCGTCAGTTCATCCGGCAGAATATATTTATCTGCCGGAACGCCGGCGATAATCGAATCGAGCAGATAGTGGATTTCCTCATGCCAGCCTGTCGGCTGCGCGAATCCTGAGAGGTCGGGTTTTTCAATGCTTCCGTCTTCGTAATAAATGTTCAATCCGGCGTGGTTGAAGATTACCGTCGCCTGTTCACAGATTAATTGAAAGCTCATTTCAAACGGCGTTTTTCTCGCGGCGGTCCAGCCGCCTTCGGCCACAACCATCGAACCGTCGCCAAAATCATAGAAACTGAAAACATGGTCCCAGCAGTCTTTCGAGCGCATGCCCCTGCAGCCGGTTGTCGTCACTGAATTCGGGCGGCCAAAGAAATAAAGCACCTGGTCGGTGTCGTGGAGGTGCATTTCCAGCAGCGCGCCACCGCTTTTGGCATCATCGGCAAACCAGTTCTCCCAGCCGTTTCCGCTGACTGCGGGCGAGAAACGCTTGAAAAACGCATTGCGCATCCTGCCGTATCTGCCTGCTTTATACTGTTCACGGACATAACGGTATTCCGGCCAGAAACGAACGCACATTCCGGTCAGGAAACATTTATTTGAGGATTGGGCGGCGGCAACGATTTCAGCGGTGTCCGCGGAATTCATCGCCAGCGGTTTTTCGCAAAGCACATGTTTGCCGGCATTGATGGCGGCAAGCGCAAATTTCTTGTGGAGAAACACCGGCAGGCAGATATCGACCAGCTCCACCGCCGGATCATTAATCAGCTCCATGCCGTCGGCATAAACGGCAACACCGGTGAAATCCAGCGATTTGCAGTTTTTGCCGCTGATATTTCCAGCGACAGCACTGATGTCGCCGCGCTGTTTCGCCGCATTCGTATCGGCCACGGCCGCGACTTCCGCTTTGCCGCTTGACTCATAGATGTCAAAGTGAGTGGTTCCCATGAACCCCAGGCCGATAATTCCGACTTTTACTTTTCCGGCCATGACAATATTCCTTTTAATGTTATATCATTAACAATACTGTTAAAACTAAATTATTGAATGGAATAAACGGCAAAGACATGGACTTTTCCGCAATTGCGATGTATTATTTGTCAATATTAAGATAAGCTTTCAAGGAATTATTTATCATGGATAATACGCTGGAACTGATTTTACGGGCGGACATTCAAAAAATATTCGATAATTTTGCGGCGACGGTCAATAAAAAAATAATGTTCTTCGCTCCCGACGGTCAGATACTTATGCGCGGACTCAACTGCCGGAACCTGGAATTCTGCCGGATAATCCAGACAAAAATATTCGGCCCCGAACGCTGTTCCATGACAGATATTGCCGGAAGAAATGAAAGCGCCAGGAAAAAGGGCATGGTTTGCTATCGCTGCCATGCCGGAATCCAGGAAGCGGTAACGCCGATTTATGTTGAAAATCAGCTCGCGGGATTTGCGATGATCGGCCAGTTCAGAACATCCCGCAAAATCAATGCCCGCGTGAAAAAAGCCTGCCCGACTCCGGCCGTTTACGAAAAACTGGAGGCGGCATTCAATAAACTGCCGTATTATCCGCCGGGCAAGCTGCGGGACGTGCTTGGCATGTTCTCCATGCTGGTGGACTACATTGTCTCCAAAGAGCTGGTAGCCGTCCACGGAGACCGCATCATCAGCCGGATAAATGTATTTCTTGATGCCAACCAGCACCGCGGCATTACGCTGGCAGAAGTTGCAAAACATGCCGGCAAAAGCTGCTCCACGATTTCCCATCTCTTCCGGCAGAAGCTTAATAAGTCATTTAAACATCATATGCTGGAAAGAAAGCTTGAAAAAGCGGAAGAATATTTCCACCAGAATCCGGAAATGTCGATCGAGGAAGTCGCGGAAAAAGTCGGATTCCAGGATCAGTTCTACTTTTCCCGTCTTTACCGCAAATATCGCGGAATCCCTCCATCCGAATACCGGCGCACCTTCAGAGGAAAATAAAGCGTAAAGAACTGAAGTGAAATTCAGTATGTGACAGCCATACGAAATTCAAGGGAGATAAAAATGGTCGGGGCAGAGAGATTCGAACTCTCGACCTTCTGCTCCCAAGGCAGACGCGCTAGCCAGGCTGCGCTATACCCCGATTAAAGTCTGAATAAAATAACCACTATTTCTGTTATCGCAAGGAGAGAATACAAAAAAAGGCTTAATTACGCAGATCGCCGTATGGACGGTCTTCCCAGTCTGTCGGACGGTTTTGCGGAAGACTGCTGTATCCGCGCCTTTCCTGTTCAGTAATACACCCTCCGGCAGTGACAACAATAAGAAGCAATAGCAAGCAGGGGAGACAATATACAAAGAATGAATTATTCGTTTTCAGGCTTTGCATCTGTAGCGGCATCTTTAATAACCTTTGATTATTTTTTATCTGCCGGTGCAGCGGGCGCGGCTTCCGCTTTCTTTGCCGCGGGTGTCGCTTCTGTTTTCTTCGCAGCGGGCGCTTCAGCAGTTGCCGCGGCTTCACCCTTTTTCAAAAATCTGCCAGACAGGGAATGGAAAAGATTATATTCCTTCATTTCCAGCACCTGAATCCCTACAGATCCGGCCAGAAACACAAATGCGACAACAATTACAATTAAGTAATATTTTGAATTAAACATTAGGAACCTGCCTTATTTGCTCATTGCCGCGACTGCATCGCTGGATAAATAAACGGTATCGCCGATTTTAACTTCGCGATCTCCGGTGGACCCGGGAATAACATTAGCGATTGAGCAGTTGTCATGCACCTTTATGATTTTGATTCTGCCGACATACTGAGTATTGTCGCCTTCAAGTCCGCGGGCAACGACCATGTCAAGGTTGCTGGTGATTTTTGGATTTACCGGATTGATCTTATTGCCGATGGGCTGTTCAACTTTCGTATTTGAACCCAGGTCAACCACGACGAAACCGTATTTCTTGTTGATATCGATGATTTTGCCCTGAACTGCCATTCTGGCTTCCGGACTGCCTTCGGTCCAAAGTTTGAAATCATCTTTCAAGGTACCGGTCGGGTTGATGATCAATTTCAATTTGGCAATTTGATCTTCTTTACCCTTGAGGTCTTTCTGGAGATTCTGGATGCTGGACTCTTTACCCTTTACAGTTGACTGCAAGGAGGCTAATTGATTTTTGGTGCTCTGCAGAGAAGATTGAGCGGAACTCAAATCATCTTTTACTTTCTGGGCGGCATCGGCGATGCTTTTGATAGAATTTGAATAACCGCTGTCGCTGAAATCGGTGCTGCTGCTGCCGAGAGTCTGGGCAAGCTGCGTGAAGCTGTCATTATAACTGGTGATTCTTGACTGCACAGCCATAATTTTGGTGTCTAGTTTACGCATCTCGCTGGAATATTCCGGCGTTCTAAGCGCATCGGGGGTCATGGAAACTCCGAGTCTGGCCCCGGTCTCACAAATCATCTTAATGGTGCCGTCCTGACGCTCTTTAGATTCTCCAATCCAGTCGAGAACGTTCTTTTTGGCTCCGGCATAAGCATCAAGCTTCATGAAATCATCCGCATTGGGAATATTCTTCATTTCGGTTACAGTCGCGATCTTTCTGATGGTCGATCCCAGATCATCGCGCTGCTGAACTACTTTCTGCGCCTGCTGGGTCAGTTGAGTAAGATTCTTGTCCAGTTCGGCGTATTTTTCATGACTTAACAGTTCCGGAGAGAGCAATTTCGCAATATTGGTGCCGCTGCCCTTGTCCAGTTCGGCGGACGCCTGATTGACGGTTACGGCCATCTTTTCCCAGCCTTTTACCATCTGTTCGCGCTTCTCAAATAAGAAATATGAGAACACCGCGGAAGCCACAGCAAGCAGAAGAATCAAGATACTCAAAATAATATTAATTATTTTCATTGCCAAACTCCTGTAAATTATAAACAAATCCAGCACAGCCAAAAATTACAATAAAACTCTAAAAATTAGCACCGGAAAACCTATTTTCAAATCATTGCCAAGTGATTTATAAAAACTTTCAGTCAAAATCTGCAAAATAGATAAACATTCGGCTCAATTGCATAATAATAGATTTCAATAATTATAAATCAAACATCAAATTGATTTAAAAATTCAAATTCCTTTTTCCCGTGAACTGTGCCGCCCGCATGGGCTCAGAATCAGCATCAGGGTTTGGCGGCAGAACTTTTGCCGTCTGCATTTCCTGATTTAGCGGACTGGTCCTTGACTTTTTCGTCCGGAACTGTTTTATTGTCGACATCCGCCTTTTTTTCTGCGGAAACATCGCTTTTTTTGATTTCCTCTTTCGCCGCTCCGGCAGAATTCTTTAATTCAGCCTCTTTCTCTTTATCTTGTTTTGCCGCTAATTTGTCCAGGTACTCGTCTATGGGGTTTTTGAGCTCGCTCTTCTTTGTCTCTTTGGCCGGCGTTTTTTTTACTGCGGCATCGGCCGGTTTCGGCGTAGTGACCGGCACCGCCTGAATGGCCGGACCGTACTTGAATTCATTTTTCTTAATCTGAGGAGTGCTTTCCCTGGAATGGATAAAGTCCTGCAGGGTTGTCCTGTACTGTTCCGGCGTCAATTCCCCGCTGTTAAGTCCTTCGAGCTTCTCCATCTGATAGCCTGTCCGGGTGCGGGCGCGCCCGGAATCACCGCCTGTAAGGCCGCTGTAGTTGGGAATAAACTGGTCTTTCATGTAGGGATCGTAGCGGGTCAAGTCTTTCAGTAGCGCTCTGTCTTCCTTTGCGCTCTGGCTGTTCGGCCCCACCCTGCTTTGATAAACCATGTCAGCAGAACTCCTGCCGTAATTACTGGCGGCTTCCGCCGTGCCGGAAAGCAAGAAAAATACTCCTGTCATGATAAACAATCTATCAAGCATTTTCATGATTCACTCCCCGATTTATAATTTTAGAAGAGAAACTTATGCTTATAATATAGCATTATAAAATAAAAAAACACTTTCCCGCCTTTGTCCGGAATTTCAGACAAACGTTTACCGCAAAACTATTTCCGCCTGAAATGCTATGCGTCCGGAATCATTTCTGCCTTCTGCATAATACTTGCCGGCGGCGGGTCCGTTTCCTGCAAAAACTGTTACTGTTTCGCCGGACTTCAAATCAGCGACAAAGTTTACTCGAATCTCGTGAACCGCGCTCCGGCTGCCGGTATACATGGCAAGCGCATCCTGCGCCAGCGCGAAATACTCGGCATTGTTCAGGTGTCCGTTGATATCAATGGCGGAGGGCCTGATTTGCTGCGTAAACACCTCTGTACATTCCGCCTGCTCAATCTTTGGCAGGGTCTTTGTGAGAAAAGGCTTTTCTTCATTTCGCGGAATCGCCGAATCCAGCGTTTCTATTTTTTTCGGGCGGAAACTTTTCGCATCAAGCAGCAGCCAGGCGCTGGAGGCCCGGCAGACCGGCAACCCGTTTTCACCGTAAACCGAAAACTCGCGCATGGCAAAAAGTTTTTCTGGAGTCCGCGGCCAGGTTTCAACCTCCAGCCTGTCACCGGGGCCGGGCTGATTCTCAATGACAATAGCGATCCGTGACAACACCCAAAGCAGATTCTGCCTGGCCAAAGCGTCGCATCCCACGCCAATATGTGCGGCATGCCTGGCGGCCGCTTCCTGGAGATAATCCGCCAGGGCGCGTAATTTCAACCGGCCATCCGCGTCAACTTCGCTGTGCCTTGCCTCGAACGACTCATGCCATACCGGCCGCACGGCATTAATTCCCGGATTTAACATCTGCCTCTATTCTCCCAAGCTGGAATTTTAAACACAACTTAATATACGGGAATCCATTGCGTTTGCAACTGAACCCGGTCTGTATCCGCGCGCCGGAAAAAAAAGAGCGGGCCCTAAGACCCGCTCTCTGAATCAACTTTGGGATGCCCGGATCAATCAAACGCATGTCCGGCAGAGCCGAGAACATTTTTGTTTTTGTTGATATAGAGCTGTTTGAGGGCGTCGCGCGCCGGTCCGAGATACTTTCTCGGGTCGAATTCTTCCGGATGATCATGGAAGACTTTACGGATGGCTGCAGTCATCGCCAGGCGGCCGTCTGAGTCAATATTGATCTTGCAGACTGCGGATTTGGCGGCTTCGCGGAGCTGATCTTCGCCGATGCCGATAGCATCTTTGAGATTTCCGCCGTTTTCATTGATAATCTTGACCAGTTCCTGCGGAACGGAAGATGAACCGTGAAGCACGATCGGGAATCCGGGAATGCGCTTTTCGATTTCGCGCAGAATGTCGAGTCTGATCTTCGGATCGGAACCCGGCTTGAACTTGAACGCGCCGTGAGAAGTGCCGATGGCGATCGCCAGGCTGTCAACGCCGGTGCGCTTGACAAATTCTTCAACTTCTTCCGGCTGGGTATAAACATGCTCCGCGGCATGAACATCGTCTTCAACGCCGGCGAGGACGCCGAGTTCGCCTTCAACGGTGACGTCGTGGGCGTGAGCGTATTCAACAACTTTTTTGGTTTCAGCACAATTTTCATCGAAAGAAAGATGTGAACCGTCAATCATAACCGATGAGAAGCCGTAATCGATGCAGCTTTTGCAGGTTTCGAAATCCGGGCCGTGATCGAGATGCAGAACGATCGGAATGGACTTGCCTTTGCCGAGTTCCTTGGCATATTCAACCGCACCCTGCGCCATGTAACGCAGCAGCGTCTGGTTGGCATAGCTGCGTGCGCCTTTGGATACCTGGAGAATCAGCGGGGACTGAGTTTCGGTACAGGCCATGATAATCGCCTGCAACTGTTCCATGTCATTAAAATTATAAGCGGGAATAGCATATCCGCCCTTTACTGCCTTGGCAAACAACTCTCTGGAGTTGACCAGGCCCAGATCTTTAAAACTGACTGCCATTATTTCCACCTTTCTATAAAAAAGTTTGTTAAACAAAAATCAGCGAGCTATAATAATGCCAGCAAATGCCGGAAAATCAAGTAAAAATACTGCTTTTTACCGGTTAATCCCGCGCCGCGAACTGAAAAGTAAACGCGTATTTTGTTCTTTTAAAAATTGTTTTTTGCATATATTCTGGTTATTTTACAAAAACAATCCGGCTTATGCCGCGCCTGTTGATTTGAAGAATCATTAATTTTAAGAATAAGAAATCATGTTTGACATATTAAAACAATTTGCCGGGATGGTCGTCAATTCCATTCTGCGCCTGCCGTCCGGCTGTAATTGCTCCGGCGGACTGCAATTTTTCATTGAGGAAACGGTTAAGATATTTCTGCTGCTGGCGATAATGATTTACATAATCTCCTGGCTGCGCGCGTCGCTTAATGTTGAAAAAGTGCGCGATTATCTGCAAGGCAAAAACCGCTTTTTCGGCTATGTGGCGGCATCCGGTTTCGGCGCAATTACGCCGTTCTGCTCCTGTTCCGGCATTCCGCTTTTTCTCGGCTTCACTTCGGCCCGGATACCGGTTGGCATTTCCATGGCATTTCTGATAACCTCGCCGATGATCAACGAGGCGGCGGTGGTCATGCTGGGCGGACTGCTGGGGCTCAGGCTGACCTTGATATATGTCACTTTCGGCATGCTTGCCGGAATTCTCGGCGGAATCTTTTTTGACATGATCAGGGCGGAGAGATTCCTGACGTTTAAAGTTGAGCCGGTTCAGGCGGCAGCCGGCGGCGGAACAGATGCCGCATCCCGCAAATTATCGCTTCGCGACCACCACCGTTTTGCGGTTAATGAGCTCAAAGATATCATGAAGCGGGTCTGGCTGTGGATTCTTACCGGCGTTGGAATCGGAGCTTTTATTCACGGCTTTGTTCCCCAGGCTTATATCACGGAGCATCTCGGCGGCGGGCAATGGTGGAGCGTGCCTGCCGCGGTTTGTCTGGGGATTCCGCTCTATTCCAACGCCACCGGCATGATCCCTGTCATTGATGTCCTGATCCGGAAAGGCCTGCCGGTCGGCACTGCGCTGGCCTTCATGATGAGCACGGTTGCGGTAAGCATTCCTGAATTCGTTATGCTCAAACAGGTTATGAAAACCAGAATGCTGATCTATTTCTTTATCTATCTGCTGATTTTCTTCACTTTATGCGGATGGATTTTAAATTTGACATGCAGCAACAATTTATATTGACGGAAAAGTAAAAACATCGGGCAGAATAAGAAATCATAAAATTCGCAAAGGACGCAGAAAATGAATAGAATCCGCAGAATTGTCATAACTTTCCTGATCGTAATCTCCATTGCCGGGATTATCCATTTTACTTCCAATAAAACAGGAGGGGCCGGAGCGGCAAACACAACTGAGGTCGCCCCGCCCGCGGACGGGCCGGAATTGAAAGCCGCCGCGCCGGAACCCGCGCAAAACAAAAAAATCCTGACGGTGTATTGTTTTACCGATAATCAGAACGGCAAAAGTTACGAATCGTTTGTCAGAGAGGCGGTTGAGCGCGATTTTACCGACGGACTCAAAAGCGGCGTTATAGTGATTAAAGTGATTGATGCCGGTTCCGCGGAAAAACCGCCTCTTGCAGTATCCCCGCCGGCGGTGGTTATGGCCGCAAGCGCCGGCGGCCAGCCTGCTGTATGGCGGAATCTCGACAAAACCGGGGCTTTGATTTCCGATAAAAATGCATTTTTGAATTATATTCGTGATAACATTCGGGATTTCATGGAAAAAAACATTCAATAAGGGAATATTAATCAGGGATCTTTTTATCAGGAGGAAGCGGATGAGTGCAAAAAAAATTCTTTTCATCGGCAACAGCTATACTTTTTACAGTAATCTGCCGGATATGATCCGCCAGATGGCGGAATCCGCGGGCATGAAACTGGAAGTGTCCGCCGTAACCTCCGGCGGCAAATCGCTGGAATGGCACTACTACAATCCCGAAACGCTCCAGGCGCTGCAGCGGGAGGAGTGGGATTATGTCGCGCTCCAGGAATTCAGCACCCGGCCGCTCGAAGACCCGGACAAGATGTATGCATCGGCCGCGGCGCTGTTCAACAAGGTCAGATCAAAGAAAGCCCGGGCGGCGCTGTATCTTACCTGGTCCAGAAAATTCCTTCCGGAAACCCAGCAGTGCATCACCGGCGCATATATTGAACTGGCCCGGCGGATCAATGCGCTGATATTTCCCGCAGGCCCCGCCTGGCAGGCGGTCATCGCGAAAAATCCTGACATTGAGTTATACGATCCCGATCAGAGCCATCCCTCGGTGCTGGGCAGCTACCTGACGGCCTGCGTGTTCTGTTCGTCGATTCTAAATTTAAATCTGGAGACGGTGACCAATAAAATCCGGCTGCTGCCCGGCGCCGCGCTGGTGATCGAACCGGAAGTCGCCGGCATACTCCGGCAGAGCGCCGGCCAAACCTCGCAGGAATTTAAAGAACACCTCAGATAGGAGAAAATGTTCATGCGTAAAATCCGCCTTGGTGCAAGTGCCTGTCTGCTGGGTCAGAAAGTCCGTTATGACGGTCAGCATAAATTAGATCATTATATTGTTGACATCCTCGGCCAGTTTGCCGAATTCGTGCCGGTCTGTCCGGAGGTGGAATGCGGCCTGCCCGTTCCGCGGGAAGCCATGCACCTGGCCGGAGATATCGACGCCCCCCGTCTGGTCACCATCCATACCGGGATCGATCACACCGGAATGATGAACGCCTGGATGACAAAGAAACTCGATGAACTGGAAAAGGAGAAACTCTGCGGCTTCATTTTCAAAAGCAAGTCCCCCAGTTCCGGCAGATTTAACGTAAAAGTATTCGGCGGCAACGGCATTCCGGTAAAACAGGGCGTCGGGCTTTTCGCCAGAGGCTTCACGGAGCGCTTTCCGCTGATTCCGGTTGAAGAGGAGGGAAGGCTGAACGACAACGCGCTGCGGGAAAATTTTATTGACAAAATCATGGTTTTCAGCCGCTGGCGGGAATACGAAGAAAACGACGGCTCCGCACAGGGGCTGGTGGAATTTCACAGCCGCCATAAATATATGCTGATGGCGCATTCGTCGGACAGCGTTAAAGAACTGGGCCGGATTGTCGCCGCGCAGAACCGCAAAAATCTGACGGAAACGAAAAAACGGTATCTGGAAGCCTTGATGAAAGCGCTGGATTATAAGGTCACCCCGAAGAAAAACCGCAATGTGATGATGCACATCATGGGTTACTTTAAAAAGAATCTTTCCGCTTATGAAAAACAGGAACTGCTGGATCTGATCAACGGCTATGTTGACGGCCTGTTTCCGATGCTGTCCCCGTTAACGCTGCTCCGCCATTACACCCGCAAATATAACAGCGAATTCCTGCTTCAGCAGTATTATTTGAATCCGTCTGCTGAAGAACTCCAGCTAAAGTATCATGTGTAGCAAAATTGTTTAATCGTTTACAAATAAAAAACTTACATAAATGACGGATAAATGACGGAGGGATTTTATGAAATTTGTCGGAGCGCATGTCAGCACTGCCGGCGGGGTGCATAAAGCCCCGGAGAACGCCGCAGAAATCGGCGCAAAAGGTTTTGCCCTGTTTACCAAAAACCAGCGCCAGTGGAAAGCTCCGCCGCTGGCCGCGGACGAGATCAAGGCGTTCAAAGACAACTGCGTCAAATTTGGCTATCTGCCGGAACATATTCTGCCGCATGACAGCTACTTGATCAATCTCGGACAGCCTGACGACGCCAAGCACCGGGCGGCGACGGATGCTTTCATTGACGAAATGGTCCGCTGTCAGCAACTCGGCCTGATTCTGCTTAACTTTCATCCCGGCAGTCATTTAGGCGAAATCAGCGAAGCGGAGTGTCTGGAACGGATTGCGGCCGCGATCAACCGGGCGCTGACGGAAACCGATTCCGTGACCGCCGTCATTGAAAACACCGCCGGACAGGGTACGAATGTCGGCTACAGCTTTGAACAGGTCGCCGCCATCATTGCCGGGGTCAAGGACAAAAGCCGGGTCGGCGTCTGTATTGACACCTGTCACACTTTCGCCGCCGGGTACGACATTTCGACGGATGACGGTTTTGACTGGACGTTTTCGCAGTTTGAACGCCATGTCGGATTTAAATACTTGCGCGGCATGCACATAAATGATGCAAAATCCACGCTCGGCAGCCATGTTGACCGTCATGAGAACCTTGGCAAAGGCAATCTCGGCGAAAATGTTTTCCGCCGGATCATGCGGGATCCGCGGTTTGACGGCATTCCCCTGGTACTGGAAACGATTGACCCGTCACTCTGGCCGGAAGAGATCGCCTGGCTCTACAGCCTGCGGGAAGCAAAGCCGGGGCCGTTGAAAAAGGCGTCAAAAAAAGCCGCCCCGGCGGACGGCGAACTGTTTTGAAATAGTCAGATTGCGGTTATTTGCAATGCCTGCCTATTTTAAGATAATGCATTATCGTAAAATAAAAGGCTTTTATATTTTAACTCCGGGCCGCGAATTATGCCGTCACCGGCAATTCCCCGTCATCGTCGTTCCCTGCTCCGTCTTCATTGTTTGCCGGCGGCGGTTTACTAATCACCACGGCGGCGTACTCTTCCTTGCGCCCGTCGTAATTGAGCATCGGGTCATATCCCCGCTCCAGGCGGCGCAGAACAAGCACCGCGCCGATCACCAGCGCATTCGTGATCAGGTTGCCGATGCCGAAAACCATCACGCCGCCTTGAAGTCCGCCGCGGACCGCCATAATCGTCATGCCGGTCCAGGCAAAGAAAATAAGGAGAAGCGCACAGGCTTTCAGCAGGAATACTCCGTGATGCGGAATGCCGTCAAGCGGCTTTTCCCCGGCCAGACAGCGCGCGACGTCAGCTCTTATCGCGCGCTCAATAAATGACCAGACGCCGTAAATCACCATCGAAACCGGGATTATTGCGAAAAGATGCCACTTGAAATCAAAACTCCAGCCAATGTGCCACAGCCAGTAAGTAAGCGGAATCAGATAAACTATCGAAAGCAGCATCAGCAGACGGAATACGACAAGCGCGTAGCTCAGCCAGCGGGTCTGAATGCTGACGTAAGGAGCCTGCTCCATCTCCTCGAACCCGGTCTCAGACCAGGGGGCCGGGGGATGAAAGTGAAAGTCGCCGCCCAGCGCATGCCACTGGCGGTATAGACTGCCGATGACTGCCGCCGAGACAATCAGCCAGAAAAGCGCCCAGACAAAAATGAAACGGTACGCGTAACCGGAACCATGGAAAAGCCACATCAGGGAGTCGAAGAAAAGGCCGACCAGAAAACCGGCGGCAATCGTGCAGCCGTTCCGCAAAATGGACTCGGCGGAGCAGAACTGTCCGTAACGGGATTTGGGTTGCAGGCGGATGTTGAAGGGCATGCTGGCAAGCGCGGCAAGGGTGGTATGAAAAGCGCCGATCAGTCCGCCGAACATCATGGACAGCCAGAAGAACGCCTCAGGCGAAAGCGTAACAAAAAGCCACACCCAGCCGGCCGCCGAAAAAACAACGGCGAAAATGGAAGAATAGGTCATTATGCGCAACGGATGCCAGCGGTCAATGAAGATGGAGGAGAAATATGCCGCCGCGATGGCGGCGGCGGAGCCCACGGCCGCCGCCTTCCCGATGTATTCCAGCGACAGTCCCAGGTCTTTGTAATAGAAGACATAGAAGGGGCCGACCGCCCAGGCCATGGCGCTGGTGGTGCTGTAGATGAATTTCGTCCAGTAGAATTTGCAGGAGTAAGTCTCGCGGAAATAAGTCTTAAAACCAGCCCAGCCGCGGGTATTGTTCTTCTCCTTTTCGGTGACAGGCGGATATTTCCCCTCTTTCACGAAAAGACACATCATGCCTATTCCTATCAGATATATGAATGCCGTGCAGATGAAGATCTCCTTGCTGTTGCTTTCGGCGTATTTGAAAATGAAGTAGTTGTAAAGGAAGCCTATAACCCCGCCGACGATCCGCATCAGACCCATGAAACGCCCGATAAACATAACCGGAACAGTATCATTGAAGATGTACTGGAAGACGGACATGATCATGACATCGGCGAATTGAAAGGACACGACAAACACCGCAATGACCAGAATCGCCGCTGACGCCGGCGAGAGCATCGCCATGAGGCTGGAGTTGCGATACAGGAACGCGGAGATGTCGTCTGAAAAAGCCAGCAGCATTATGCTTATGAAGACAAAAGGAATGGATAAGGCGAAAAACGGAATGCGCCGCCCCCATCTGGTTCTAAGATAATCGCTTTTAAAACTGAGATAGGGCGAGATGAACACGCCGAAGATCGGGAAGATGCTGGTGAGGAGTACCCCGATCAGGACGTTCGAAGCGCCGAGCGCCTTGAGTTTCAGCGGCAGAATGCTCGGGATGACCGTCTGCATCATCATGCAGCAGAAGTCACCCCAGAGCAGGAAGCCGAAAAGCGCAACAAGTCCGGCCTGGGTGTAAACCAGGGTTCCGCAATGAAAAGTTTTAACTTCACCGGCAGCTTTGGGAGCCGCCGGCGCTTCCGGCAATGAACTCTGCATACAAATACTCCTGATTCATCAGCATCTTCCGCCAAAACCCTCTGGCAACTGACCGCGATCTGATTTCACGCCGCGGTTCATCGTTTTGTTTAGAATATCAGATTGGCTTTGTACAGGCCTTCCTTGCGGGCTTTAAGGTCCTGAAACGCCTGATTGATGTCGGCAAACCGGTAATTGGTGATTAACGCGTTGGTGTCAAGTTTGCCGTGAGCCATTAACTTCAGCGCCGCTTTCATGGCGTCCAGCTTTTCCGCCTCGTTGCGGACATGGCTGTTGATCACGGTGAGCGCCTTGAAGTTCCAGGTTTTCATATCGATCTGACGGATGCCGCCGCCGGACTGATGGTAGCCGACCAGATTCAGGGTGCCGTGATGCCGCAGCAATTCGGTGCCGAGGTCGATTGCGGCCTGTACGCCGGTGGCTTCGATAACCACATCAAACTCTCCCAGTCGCGCGAACAGTTCGGCGGGAGTTTTGCCCTTTGAATTGATGACAACGTCGGCGCCGAGGCTTCCGGCCTTCTCAAGCCGCCAGTCGAGCAGGTCGAAAACCACTGTTTCCGCAGCGCCTTGCAGTTTAACCAGTTGCATACAGGTCAGCCCCATGTAGCCGGCGCCGATAATGGCGACGCGGTCACCCATCTCCACTCCGAAGCGGCGCGCGCCGGACATGCAGCAGGCAATCGGTTCGCCCAGGGCCATGCTTGACTCGATGCTGCCGGGAACTATGGCCAGCCTGTCCGGAGTGGTGACAAAGTATTCAGCGTAGTCGCCGCCAAGCGCGGTGACTTTATCCCCCGGTTTGAATCCGGTCACATTCCGGCCGGTTTCAGCGACGATGCCCGAACCTTCGTGACCCATGCGGATAAATTCCTGCCTGGATTCCGGGTTGTTCATGCGGGTGATGTACTGGAACACATCGCCTTCGCAGACGCCGCAGCCGGATGATTTCACCAGTATCTGGTCCGGACCGTATTCCGGTATTTTTTCTTCGTTGATCTGAAACCCGGTGGCGGTAAGAACGGCTGCTTTCATATGATTTGCTCCTGTATTGAATTAATAACAGTTGATTTTATTGCCTGTATATACTATAGTTAATCTAAAAGGTATATTCTCCCTTAAAACGATAAAAATACTATGCTTAATCAATCAAAAGAGTTACTTGACGCGGTTTTTGCCCCGATCCGGCTGGACGATGCCTTTCCGGTGGCGGCGCCGGATCACACCCTCCGCGCGGATGTGCCGATTGAGGCGCATGTGCATGACTGCCTTGAGATCGGCTGCTGCTGCAGCGGATCGGGTATCTTCATTGTGGAAAACAAGATACGGACCTTCCGGGCCGGTGACGCCGTGGTCATCAACCATCGCGAACTCCATACGATGAAGGGGTCGCCCGGCAGCGTGACCGACTGGTATTTTGTCAATCTCGCCCCGGCGGCGCTGCTGGCCGGGTTTGTCCGGGAGGATGCGGCGGTATTGGAGACCGAACTGCTCAGCGGTCCCGATTTCAATAATGTCCTGGCGGCGGCGGAACATCCGGAGCTTTGCGGCATTATCCGCACCGTGATCGAAGAACTGCAGCAGCGCAAAGACGGATACCGTTCGCTGGTGCGGGCGCTAGTCTGGGCGATGATGGTGCGGCTGCACCGGATCCTGCCGTCGGAGAGGCGCGACTCCTTTGCTCCGGGCCCGGTTTCGCGGCGGAAGCTGGAAATGGTCACTCCGGCAATCAGGTTGATCACTCAGCGCTACCATGAAAATATCGGGATGGATCTGCTGGCCCGGAAATGCGGCTACAGCGTGTCCAATTTCCGCAAGGTATTTCATGCCGCCACCGGATATTCTCCACAGGAATACATCAAACGGCTGCGGCTGGAGGCGGTAGCGGCGATGCTGCGCCACACCACTGAAGATATCCTGTCCATTGCGCTGAAATCCGGTTATCCGACCTTGTCCAATTTCAACCGCCAGTTTCACGCCTATTTCGGCATCAGCCCCCGCGATTTCCGCCGGCAGCAGAAATCTTAGCCGTCAGTTGCAAAGTGCGGCAAGCGGCAATTCTCTTCATTCCGTAATGTTGCCATAAGTCACTAAGGCACTGCAATGCCGGTAGGCCTGTCAGCGATGACTTTATAAACTATTGCTGCATAAATTCAAGCAACTCTTCCGTCCAGGCGAACATGCTCTGCGTGATATCGCCGTCAGTTGCCAGTCTCCGGCTGAAGCCGTCTCGTGAAATACAAAGCGCCGGCGGATAAGGCAGTTTTTTCAGCATCAACCGCAGTTCAACTGCCTGCGCCTGTTCAGACAGCTCCGTAAAGCCGGGATCGTTGAGTTTGTTTTCCAGCAGTTCCAGGAAACAGCAGGCAGGCATCCAGTTAAACCATATTCCGGATGATTTTCTCTGTCCGCTTAAAAACGCGGCAAAGTCCGGCGACAGATAATATATTCTTTTATTGCCGCTGGTCTCCGGGCAAATATAATTTGACCTGGCCATTGCTGACAGCGCGTCATTTACGGTTTTCTGGGTATAGCCGATCTGTTTTCCGATAAACGGCGGATGAGCGCCGTCGGGATTGGTCAGCAGAAATGCAATTGTTTCAGCCCTGGCATTGCAGCCGAACAGATACCGCATTTTCAGCCGGAGAGCGGAAATTCCATCAATATACTTTCCCGCAAGCCCGCGCGGTTCAAATTTTCCAGTAATCCAGCCGTGAGCTTTAAATACTTCGTCAAAATTGCTGCCGAAAGGCGGCATGGGGGTATGCTTGTCGCGCATAAACAGCGCTCGCGGCTCAATTTGGACCTTGCTGCTTTCGTCTTCAAAGCTTTTCCATTGCCGGTTTCCGGTCGTGTTTCCGGTAAAATCGGCAACCGCGGACAAAATGCTTTGTGTTTCCGCGCTTTGCCGCGCATGGAATGCTTTTAAACGGTTAATATTGATTGCAGGGTGAAATTCAATCAGCCAGTCCAGCATCTCTTCAAAGAGCCGCATTTCGTAACGCCCCCAGATACAGGTTGCGACAATCAGCGCTTCCGGGTCAATAACAATTCCGCCTGATTCGCCGCCATGCCCCTTAACGCCCAGATCGCACCATTGCCGCCACAGCAGGCGCAGCATGACGTCATGTATTTTATTGCTTAATTGCGAAGCGTTATATTTTGCTTGCGGCATCCGGAAATCCTATGCTGTTAAACATTTGCTCCAGCGTTGTCCGGAACGCCGGGGATGGATCTTGAATCATGGACCACCGGGCAGCTTCGAGAAGTTCCTGTGCCGCCGGCTTGAGTTTCAGCAAGTCGTCAAGATGGTAACTCGGTCCCCCCTTATCAGCGGCAGCGAAAGTCTTGAAAAACACCTGATCCAGCCGGCTGATGAATGATACAGTTAAATTGCCGCCATATTTAAATTGCGTTAATCGTCCGGAGAACCCTTCCGGCAATCCCATATGCGGCAGATTTCTATTTATAATCGGCCCCGGTCCGGCATTGAGCCAGTTGTCCGGCAATTGCAATTGCTCCGCCACGGCTCCGGCAATTTCCTGTAATTCAGCAGGAATTTCGCGAATCGGAAGAATATTACAATATTCATCCTGCATGGCTACGACGTCAACATCTTTAGTCGTTCGACTGACCAGACCCATAGTAATTAGCGCCGACCCGCCGCAAACTACCAGCGTATAATGCCTTGAGCTCTGTCGCTCAAGCATTGCGCCAAGCAGTTCCAGAGCTTCGTTGAGATTACGATTGTCAAATTCTTTTTTCATACGATAAAATAAGTGTTAATAATTCTTATTTCAAGTATTTTAAACACTTAATCTTGGAATTTTTATTTTTCCGTGTTTTTATTTGAGATAAAAAAAACGGAAAAAATGGCCTTATTGAACGTACATTGGCGGTTTCAGTTGACAAATTTACTATATGTAGATGCACGACGCCTGGCAAAATATAAAAAATGGAGACTGAAAAATGGCGAAATTGAAGTATGATGAAAGCTTTCCGGCAAGAGCCGGGGAATATGCGGCTGCGGGAATGAACAACAGTCAAATCGCGGCGAAACTGGAAATCGGGTCGGAAACGTTTTACGCTTATCAGCGGCAGTTCCCGGAATTCGCCGAAGCAATCGCTCTCGGACGGCAGGCGGTTGACGACGACATGGAAACCGGAGTGCTGGACCTGGCAACGGGCAATTGCTTTGTCACCGCCGTCAGAAACAGTGACAGCGGACGCGAAATCAAAACCGTGCGGCAGCGGGCGCCGGATCTGAAAGCCGTCATTTACTGGCTGGACCGGAACAAACAGTACACCGATGAAAAACCCGACGGGTTGCCAAATCCCAAACCTGTAAGCGGCAATGCCGCGACAAGTTTAAAGTATGATGACGAACTTTTTCCGGCGAGAGCCGAAATCTGCGCCAGTTCCGGCGATACTGATTCCCAAATCGCCAAACGGCTGGGCATCTCGCCGGCCTCATTCTATAATTATAAGAAACAGTTTCCGGAATTCGCCGCCGCGCTGGACAGCGGCAGAAGGCAGTGTTACGGTCTTCTGCGGAGTCAGTTGCTGGCAATCGCGACGGGCGATTGCACCGTCAGGACTGAACTCTACCATGACGGCAGACTCCGTAAAACCACCGTGCGTCAGCTTCCGCCAAATCTGAAGGCAATCGTCTACTGGTTAGCTCAACGGGACTCCAGACTCTCCGGAACGGGCGAGTCTGATGGGAATAATGGGAGAATCAATACAACCGAAACACCCCCTGCTCAGGAGCTCTCCAAACTCTCCGGATCGGACGGTTGTCCGGAATCATCTTCTGCTCAGGATGTCTCCAAACTCTCCGGATTGGACGGTTGTCCGGAATCATCTTCTGCTCAGGAGCTCTCCAAACTCTCCGGATCGGACGGTTGTCCGGAATCATCTTCTGCTCAGAAGCTCTCTAAACTCTCCGGAATCTCCGCGACAGCGGACCTCCATGCTGTCCATGTCGTCCATGCTGTCCATGTCGTCCATGCTGTCCATTCTGCCGGGATTGCCGGGAAAACCGACAATCTCCCGGCTCGGGAGCTCTCCAAACTCTCCGGAATGTCGGTTGTGCCGGTATCCTGTGAGTCCCGCCAGACTGCCGCCAGTACGGAAACTTCTGTTAATCAGGCATCTGTGTTGCGGCAGCCTGTTTTGGACGCTTTTTTGCAGTTGTAACGTCATTTACTGCAAAAATATTCGTTTCCGCAATAGAAATTAATATAAAAATGATTATATTCGTGTGGGGTATAAATGCAGAGACAAAAAATGTTTTGGAGACAAGGGAAGTTTCATCCATGAGAAAAGTTTTAGTTACCGGCAGGGGTTTGCTGACGCCTTTAGGTAATGGTTTACCAATAAATGAAGAAGCCCTGCGGGCAGGCCGTTCCGGAACTACGTTTGTTCAGGACTGGAAAGATCGCGGGATGGACTGTCAGGTCGGCGGATTTGCCGACCAGAACCCGGCGTGCGAGCTGCTGGACAAGAAACGGCTGCGTTTCGCGCCGGCCAATGCCAGGATGTCAATTGTCGCGGTGCAGCAGGCCCTGAAAGAAGCGGCAATTCCACTGGAGGACGTAAGAAGTCACCGGATTGCGGTCATCAGCGGGGTCGCCGGCAGCAATTACCAGGAAACCTATGAAGCCGCCCTCGCTTATGATAAGACCAGAAGACTGCGCAATGTCAATCCGTGCATCGTTCCCAGAGTGATGCCGTCTTCCGCGGTCGCCAATCTGTCGCTGATCTTCGGCTTTTCCGGCGAAAGTTACGATATAAGTTCGGCTTGCGCCAGCAGCGCCCACGCCATTCTGGCCGGCATGCGGCTGATCCAGTTCGGACTCTATGATATGGTGGTATGCGGCGGAGCGGAAGAGTTGAGCTGGGCTCAGGCCCTGGGCTTTATCGCCATCCGGGCGCTGTCCAAAGACTATAACGAAACGCCTGAAAAAGCCAGCCGTCCGTTCGATTCCGCCAGAGACGGTTTTGTGATTGCCTGCGGCGCGGGATTTTTAGTGCTGGAATCTGAAGCGAGCGTAAAACGGCGCGGCGTGCGCGCCATCTGTGAGCTTTCCGGCAGCGCCGCCAACAGCAACGGCACCGACATGGTGGTTCCGGACGCGCCGTCGAATGCGGCGGTAATGCGGGAAGCCGTCGCGGCGGCGGGACTGAAAATAGAAGATATTCAATATGTCAATACTCACGGCACCGGCACTCCGATCGGCGACCCGGTGGAAATGGATGCCATCAATCAGGTGTTCGGCTCAAAAGTGGCGGTCAACAGCACCAAGTCCATGACCGGGCACATGATTGGCGCCGCCGGCGCGGTCGAGGCGATTTTCTGCACCCAGATGATCGAAAAAGGCTTTATCTGCCCCTCAATCAATCTGGACAACCCGGAGCCGCAGTTCGGCTGGGCTGATTTTGTCCGCGAACTTCGCGAAGGGGTTGATTTGCGTCATGTACTAAGCAACAGTTTTGCATTCGGAGGTACCAATGTGAGCCTGGTCATTTCCCGCTGCCGGGATTAATGGCCATTGTCTCCCGGGTTCATTGAAATGGACAGCACAGGAACACCGCACCGCCCGAAACTGCCGCCGTGGATCAGAGTAAAAGTGAACGGCGGAAATGCACGGGAGGAAGTAAACTCAATCCTGACCGGATTGCGTTTAAATACAGTATGTTCAAGCGCCAGATGTCCGAATCTTAACGAATGCTGGCACCGGCGGACGGCGACATTCATGATCCTGGGTGAATATTGCACCAGGAACTGCCGGTTCTGCGCCGTCGGGCATAACGCCGCGCCCGAGCCGCCGGACCCGGATGAACCGGAAAGGCTGGCGGCGGCGGCGGCGAAAATGGACCTGAAATATGTGGTGGTCACCAGCGTTACGCGGGACGACCTGCCGGATGGCGGCGCCGGACATTTCGCGGCGGTGATCAATGCGCTGCACCGCACAATCCCGGAAGCCGGGGTCGAAGTGCTGACGCCGGATTTCAATGGCGATGCCGAAGCGCTTAAAACCGTTCTGGCCGCGGGGCCGACAGTTTTCAATCATAATGTTGAGACCGTGAGACGTTTGTCCGGAATGATCCGGAGCAAGGCGGATTATTCCCGCTCGCTGGCGGTGCTGAAGTCGGCCGTCGAGATCGGCGGCGGCAGAATCCCGGTGAAATCCGGCATCATGGCCGGACTTGGCGAAACGGATGACGAGGTAGTGCAGACGCTGAAGGACCTCCGGGCTGCCGGAGTGTCGATTCTGACCATCGGCCAGTATCTGCCGCCTTCCGCCGCACACTGGCCGCTGGCGCGTTATGTGGAGCCTGAAAAATTTGACGAATGGGGCAGGCTGGCCCGTGAACTCGGGTTTTCTTTTGTTGCCAGCGCCCCGCTGGTCCGCAGTTCATATAATGCGGGCGAACTGATTAAAAAAAGTTAATTTTATGGATAAGATAACATTATATAACCATAGCGGAGAAAAATTATGCCAATACTGATTTTATCTGTAGTTATAGTTGCGCTTTGCGTAGTGATAGTGCTTCAGCGGTCCAGGATTATTATCACCAACCGGACCAGCTACAGCTTGAAAAAAGGTATTTCCAAAGAGCGGAATGCCACGGCAGACATTCTCCGCCTGTCCAAGGAAGTGATCGCTTCGCAGGACAAGGAAAAGGAATTTCTGCCGAATTTCATCAAATACACCGTCCGCTCAATGAAAGCGACCGGCGGCGCACTGCTTCTCTGCGGCGAAGACAAGCATTTTTACGGCTGCGCGGTTTCCGGAACATTCCCGGTGCTGAAAGACGTGACCCAGCAGATCGAATCACAACTGATTGCCCATGACAAACGGCATACCGAATTCATCAAGGGCTACAAAACCAGATTCACTTCAGACGACATTGACAAGGCCTGCGGCAGTGACGGCTATGCCTTTTACCAGGGCAAAAACCCGCCGTTTTTCCCGGACCGTTTCGTGCTGGAAGGTCCGCGCTGCCTGATTGCCCCGATCAAATACCGCAATGAAAATTACGGCTGCATCATTATTACCTCCAGAGAGGATTTTGATTCGTATAAAATTACTGCGAATGACGGATTTTTCCTCCTCCGCCTGGCTGAAATCGCCTCGCTGTGCATCGAAGTAATGAAGGATTTCAAGAAGCGTCAGGATTACGAAAAGCAGCTCCAGGCAGCCCGCGAGGAAGGCATGCTCCAGGTCTCCACCGGCATCATTCACAATATCGGCAACGCCGTTACGATTGCCAAGCTCGCCGTCAGCGGCCTGATGGAAAAAGTCAACTTCAAGAAAGAAGAGCGCCCCGAGTCCCTGATCCTGGATGACATGCTGCCGAAAATGCAGGAACAGTTGAAAAGCGGCACTCTGGAGAAATTTCTCAAAACAGACAAAGCCGGCAAGCAGTATTTAGACATTATGCATGAGCTGCTGGATCATGCCCGCAACAACAATTGCGAAGCGACCAAAATGGTTCAGTCGGTCTCCGACAAACTTTTCCATATCAGCGAAATCATCGAGCTGCAGCAGCGGTTTGTCGGGGAGCTCGGAACCGAAAACATGGTTCAACTGGCCGGCGTGGTGGAATCTGCCGTCACGATTTTTGATGAATCATTCAATAAGCGCGGATTCAAAATCACCACCGAGCTTGACCGCAAGCTGCCGGAAACCCTGATTGACTCTTCAATTATGACCCAGGTCTTCATCAATATGATCAAAAATGCCGTTGAAGCAATGGATTCGGAAAACAATCCGGACAAAAAATACCAGCTCAAAATCACGCTGAAAGGCGAAACCAGAGCATCCAGAGACTACGCCCTGGTTGAAATCAGGGACAACGGACCGGGTATTCCGGAAGAGATCAGAAGCAAGATCTTTGAATTCGGCTTTACCACTAAAATGAAGAGCAACGTCAACGCCCGCGGCATCGGCCTGCATTTCTGTCTGGATTCCGTCAATAAATATAGCGGACTGATCGAAGTGGACTCCAGGGTCGGCGAAGGCGCCACCTTCAAAGTGCTGCTGCCAATCTCCAGAAAAACCGATGCCGCCGCCAGCGCCCCGGAACCGGCAGTCATATAAATCTATAATCTTATGCATCAGTTCCTTTACCGGAGCTGATGCCGCCCGGCTTTGTTTTCCGGAACCGGAAAGTTTTGCCGTTTTTTCGCAGACCCCGTGAAGAATGTTGATTTTCATGTATTATACTATAATCATATAGTTTAATTTTTTAAGGAGATTCAGTTTTGAACACCAAGGTCAGCGATTGCTGGACACTGATAAAACCTTACCGGAAACTGCTTGTCGGCGCAATATTGAGCGTCATGATGTTTTCCAATCTCGGGCTGGCGCTGCCGTTCATGCTGAAGATCGCAATAGATAAAGTTCTGCCGAATCAGGATTTCCAGCTTTATATGATCTTGTGCGGCGGCATGATTCTGATTGCGCTGTCCAGATGCATGCTGCGCTATTTATGGAGCTATTTGATTAACTACGTGCAAATGCGCGTCCTGATTGATGTGCGCCATAAACTGTTCAAACATCTGCAGACCCTCTCGCTGCGGTTCTACCAGGAATACCGCACCGGCAAGCTGATCTCCAACGTAATCAGCGATGTCGGGCAGTTGCAGCAGTTGATCGGTATCACCGCCCAGTTGTGCGACCAGATGTTCCTGATTCTGGTGATTGTAATTATTCTTATTGTAATGAACTTCCAGATGTCGCTTGTGGCGCTTATCATAATCCCGCTGCATTTTATAAACCTGCGCCACAGTCACAAAATCGCCCGGGTTGATACGAAAGCCATGCAGGAAAAGATGTCGGAGATTTCCGCCAACCTGGCGGAGACGCTCAACGGCGTGAAAGTGGTCAAGTCGTTTTCCAAGGAGCGCACCGAGTGCAGGGATTTCTTTATCAGCCTGCGCCCGACACTGGATATCCATCTGCGGGCCCATACCCAGTGGACGCTGTGCTGGAATATCGCCGACGTGATAAGCATGTGCGCCTATCTGGCAATCATCGGGATTGGAACGATCATGGCGCAGAAAGGCTCGATGACCATCGGCGACTTTGCCGCGTATTACACTTACATGGGCATGCTGCTGGGCCCGATCAATGCCTTGTCCGCGGTCTCCGCCAATATCACGACCGGACTGGTCAGCGCGGAGCGCATCACGAAACTGCTTAATACGACATCGGAAATTAAAGAGGACCCCCATCCCGTCAGAGTCGAACATCTGAACGGCAACATTGAATTTAAGAATGTAACTTTCGGTTATGATGAGCAGCGGCCGGTGCTGAAGGATTTCTCGCTGAAGATAGAACCCGGCCAGAAAGTCGCGCTGGTCGGCCCCAGCGGTTCCGGCAAATCCACGGTCTCCAGTCTGCTGCTGCGTTTTTATGACATCAGCACCGGCGAGATCAGGGTTGACGGCATCAATATCAAAAAACTGGGGATTGAGTCCTACCGCAACAGCATCGGCGTGGTGCTCCAGGAGCCGTTCCTGTTCAGCGGAAGCATCAAGGATAACATTGCCTATGCCAAAAAAGGGGCATCGGATGAAGAGGTCAAGAATGCCGCCGTCATGGCCAATGTGGAAGAGTTTGTCACCCATCTGGATCAGCGCTATGAAACCATAATCGGAGAGAACGGCGCCAGTCTTTCCGGCGGCCAGAAACAGCGGCTGGCGATTGCCCGCGCGGTGCTGAAAAACCCCTCCATCCTGGTGCTGGACGAAGCCACTTCCGCGCTGGACACGGTCTCCGAACACCTGGTCCAGCAGGCGCTGGACCGGCTGATGCAGGACAAGACCACCGTTATTATCGCCCACCGGCTTTCGACGATCAAGAACGCCGACCTGATTGTGGTATTGAACGAAGGCCGCATTGTCCAGCAGGGCAAACACGACGAACTGCTTGCGCAGGAGGGCATTTACAAAGAGATGTATTTCTCCCAGAAAAAGACCGTGGAAAGTATTTAATGAGATTTCAAAAATTATCGCGTGATTTTAACCATGTCACAGGCTAAATTAACATCAGCAAGGAGTTGTCAACCATGAAAAATTTCTTCATCATTTTGTTTTTGCTGTTCACCGGCATCACTGTTTCGGCGGCGGACAAACCCAAAGAGAAAGAGGATGTCTGGGCCTCGCCCAAACACAATAAATATTCCAGGACCGAACGCTGGGAATCGCTTCAGGCCGGTTTCTGGTTCGGGGTGCCGCCCGCGACGGAATATGAGGACGTATACGGCCTGAAAGTTGGTCTCCCCGTCTGTTCCGGCAGCGGCAATGTCATCGGAGTTGAGGCCTCGTTTTTCTGCAGCGCCACCGATCATGTCAAAGGCTTGCAGTGCTCCATCGGCAACACCCTCTGCGAAGACTTCAGCGGTCTTCAACTGTCCATGGTCAATATCGCGCAGGCCGCGGCTTACGGAACCCAGGCCGGGCTGGTGAATGTGGCGCATAAAAAAGGCATTCAGGTCGGGCTGGTGAATGTCAGCAGGAAAGCGGCTTTCCAGATTGGACTGGTGAATTTCAACGAAGGCGGCTGGCTGCCGTTCATGGTCTTTTTTAACTACACCCCATAGAGAAATATGCCTCAGGAAATAGAAAGAAAGTTTCTGGTTAAGAGCGAGAGCTGGAAGAAACATGCCGACAGCGGCGAACACTTCCGGCAGTCGTTCATTTATTCCCGCAGCGGCAAAAGCGTGGTCAGAATCAGGATCGCCGGTGAGCAGGCGTACATTACCCTGAAAGGCAAACCGGTCAACTTCACCCGTCCGGAATTTGAATATCCAATCCCGCTCGCCGACGCCCGGCAGATGCTGGAAAACCTGTGCGACTCCGCCGCCGTCGAAAAAACCCGTTACGAAGTCAAATACCACGACAAGTTCTGGGTGGTGGACGTCTTCGAAGGCGGCAACGCCGGCCTGGTCATGGCCGAAATCGAACTCGGCAGCGAAACCGAACAGTTCGACCTGCCCCCCTGGGCCGGCCAGGAAGTAACCGCAGATGTCAGATACTGCAATTCCAACCTCGCCCAGCGCCCCTATTCAACATGGCAGTCCTGATTATTTCCCGGCCTTATTCCTGTACTGCTCCTGCCGCTTTCTGTCTTGCTCCTGTTTCTCCTTCAGCCAGACGCCGGAGAGCTTGAACGTACCGTCTGTCTTCCGGTATTCAAACGGCTTGCCGCTGACCGGATCTACCGGAATTGCTTTCAGAATACCGGGCGCGAGTTGCTCCAGTGAATCAGGA
>JBAYIO010000037.1:0-42823 GCA_041665605.1 Victivallaceae bacterium
CATCAGGAAGTGGCCGGTCCAGCCGCCGCCGCCTTCCTGGGGATACTGCGACTGGGTGGCAAAACGCACTTCACCCATATTGAATCCGTCCGTATACAGAAACATCATCGGTTCCGCCTGGGAAATCGGAGCTTGAACGGAAGTCACCGTCGTGGACGTTTTCTGCCAGAAAACAATGCCGGGGGTGGAGCCAGTTGAGGCCTGCTGCGCTATATAATAAGCGCCATTGTATTGCACAAGATCTTTATAGGCGTATTGCGTCGAGCTTGAGTAAGCACCGATATTGCTGATATCCGTCTCCCCCCAGAAATATTGACCGTAAGTGCTGTCCGGAGCGTAGGTACTAGTGCTTATGAGACAAATATATGTATTCCCTTTGTACTTTACAAAATCATATTTTGCGCATGTAATTCCAGGTGAATAGTCACTGATATTACTGATATCCACAAGCTGCCAGACTGAGGTAAGCGGATTCCCTGTATTATTGTCTTTTGCGCTGACATACACCGCCGAAAACCCGTCCGTCACTGCATCGCCGAATTTATAAGTTTTAAGACTGTCCCATTTGTCATAGTTATTTCCCTGAGTATCGCAATAGCCGGTAATCCAGGAAATAGACTGCATAGTGGCCGCATATATATCGCCGGGACCTCTGGCATACTCCGAAAAGCCGGGAGCTCGCACCGTAGTGCGTGACGGATTATACATCATGGTAGCATGGGTTATGCCGCCGCCAAAGGCGTCAAGCCCGAATGCCATAAAGTCACATAGCAGATTCTGTGAGGCCTGGTAACCGCGCACGGCGTAAATAGTCTTATCATTTATAGTCAGATCATATATACAGTCAATTTTGTGTGACCCTGAAACATGCCTGATCCAGGTCTTGCCGCCGTCAGTTGATTTTGCCAGTATTGCGATGGCAGAGGTAGTGAGCGGCCAGGACAGCGCCATATATACGTTGTTGCTGTTCTGCGGATCGACAATCAGTGAGCGGGCATAAAAATCCGGAGGCGCGGAATCGGTATAATTAAGTACCGGATCATTGATAACTTCGACGGCACTGGCGGTTCCGGATTTTTCGGTGACCCGGACAAGATAATTTTTAGTTTCCGCGAGATAGGTTGTTTTACCGTCGGAACTGGTTCTTGCCGCAGTATAAGCTATTGCACAGCCGACGGGAGTAAGAATAGTATTATTCGGCCCGGCGACCAGAGCAGGCGGGGGGCGGATACTAATGGAGCTAAGATCAGCCGGGGGGGTTTTTACTTCCGGAATCAGATCATTGAGGATGAGCTTCTCCGCTATTGCGCTTTTAGCCAGGTCATACCTGATGAGCGCTATTTTCCTGGATGAACCGTTATCCCACCCTTTGGTAACCCATAGCGTGCCGGCGGACGTTTTTACCATCTGCGGGGATGTGCCGGTAACCATGCTGTCAGTGTCAATGGTAAAAATTTTCACCGTCTGAGCGCTTTTGCTGTATTCATAAATACTGCTTGAAGCGCCGGTAAGCCTGGAGGAAATTTTACTATAATAGCTGTAATCGCTGCAATAGAAAGAGAAATATACTTTATCGCTGTCGTATGGATCAAGGTAGATCGAACAGCCGGCGGCAAAGTCATTCTGCAATGCCGGAACATCATGCCAGATTTTACTGACCAGATCAAAGTATTGAACCCCTTTGTAATGCATCACCCACATCAGTTTTGATGCCTTATCATAGACCATTTTTACTACGCGGTTATTTTTCAATGGGCTGCCTGTGTCTTTAGCGTTTATCCAACTGACGATATTACCGTTCGCTGCGTCATAGACGGCGATGCCGCCGCCTTCATTACGCGTATGTTCGCGGTAAAACTCATCCGTACCGTGAGGAGTATCAAAGGTCATATTCACATTCAATGCCGGTTCCCCGGTGCCGCACCAGACTTGATTATTCACCGGATCATAAGCCACGCAGGTCTGGTGGCGGAATTTCATGTCGCTGCCGTCATAAGCTTTCTGGTAGTCCGTGACTGCCGCGGTGTCAGTATTTATTGCCAGCAGTCCGCCGTTAGACCGGTTCATCTGCCGTGACGGGTATGAGCGGAAACAAGTGGCAAACGACCCCGGGCTGAATGTAGCGCCGCGATAAATGAACGGATATTGATCGACCATGTCGCCGCTTCCATAAAAATAGTTATCCACCGGCAAATCGGCATAGCCATATCCAGAGCTGCTGACGTCATTGAAAAACGCGAACATCAGGCCATTGGCTACAGTATCCATCGTCGCGGTCAACTGTTTAGTGACCGGATTCGCCGGCACTTGCACCAGTTCTATATTCCGTTTCTTCAATTCGTTTTGCACCATAGCCGAAATTTGTTGATGCAGCGTAAGAAATTTTGCTTTCCCGCTGTTCTTTTTGTATGAACCATACGCTGGACTTCCGGTATCGTCTATCATTTGCTTAATGTTAATCATGCCCGGACCATCCAGACGGGATACAATGTAATAACCAAACATTTTCGAGGAAAATTTCTTGTTAAGAATATCTGTGTTATAATAATAAAAGTATTTGTTCCTGCTGAAAATATCCGGAATGCTGTAGTTTGCCGCGGACTCGGACAAATTGAACAGCACATAGATGTCAGTAAGGTGAAACGCGGTGCCTGTAAATTCCGGACTGGCGGCATACATCGGAATACCGCGCGTTAAGACAATGTAGTTTATTTTGTCTGTCAGTTTGTTGGCCGTCATATGATTTTTTATGGCATCAAGTAACGCTTTTTTCTCATCTTTATTCATCGAGCCATATTCATTTTCGCTGCCGACAGCCTGCCAGTCGGTCACTGAGACGTGGACAACATTGATATCAGGAATTTTGCGTGCAGTTTTAAAATACGCTCCGATTTCCAATGATGCCGGAGATTTGTCATTGACTACCAGTAATACATCGTCGTAAGACGGCATTGCCCAAAGATTGGCTGATGCAGCAATCACAGCCAGTCCCGCAACAAATCTGCTCAACATTTTTGTATTCATAATTGTTTCCTTCTTTTGTTAATTATTAAACTGCTGATTCCGTTAGAAAATCAGGTTAATTTTCTCTTCTTTACTATTCTGACCGCTGCTTCAGCATTTGACATTGATTCCAGAATTACTATTCCGGCAGCATAACAGCTCCAGCTCCATGCTGCCGGAAAATTTGAACAGGCCGCTAAAAGCCTTATGGTTTTTTAGTAATGTACATTCCGTTCTGGTCAGTGTTCCATGACGGGATATTGCTATGCAGCTTCAAACCAAATTTGACAGACATCGGCCCTGACCCGAAATTTGTTGAGCCGGGATTAAGTGTTGTATAGTTGAACAGCGCCCCGCCGCCGGCATCGAAGTTAGCAAATGTACTTGACGGACTTACAGGAGTAAATTCGCAATGGTCGAAACAATGTATGTAACTGGCGCCGGTGCCGCCTTGTTCATATAGCTTGTTGCTGCTGGAGAATACCCGGTGGAAATACCACACGTCACTGGCGCTTCCTCTCGGATAGAAGTCTCTGCCGTAAGAACCTGAGATCGTGGTATGATAAAGCGCCCAGGTACCGGCCATATAACTTCCGGCGTCTTCGCATGCCCCTGTCGCAATCTCATTGTTGACAAACCAACTGCTGCAAGCCAGGTTGGCAAGAGCGTTGAAGCCGCCAGTGGCAAGGCCGTATTTGGCATTCTGGAATACGCAGTTCACGAACATAAATTCTGAACACTGGTTTGGGGAAGTCAGACCGATTCCGGCAGCATATTTACCCCCGGTAAACTTGCAGTCATCATACATTACCTCCTGGGTGGCGTGTCCGAAATTCTGGTATTCCAGGGTCACGCATGGAACTGTGATCGTGCCGGGATCGCCGGAGTCATAAGCGGCAGTTTCAAAAGCTATCCCCTGGATAGTGAAATATGCGATGCCCTGGGAAAGAAATACTGAACCTTTGTCGGTCAGCCGGCGCAGGATTTTAGTATTCCCTGAACCAGCGCCGGCGATCCAGCCGCCGGCAGTTTTTGATACTCCGCCATAAACTGAATGTGAATACCCCAGCGGGCTGGTTACCAGATAAGTTCCCGCGGGAAAATAAATCAGTTTACCGGCATTCAGCGCCGACTGAATTGCCGCAGTATCATCAGTAACACCATTTCCGGCAGCAAAGTAAGGCGAATTTTTGACATTTATCATACCTGTCAGCGTGGTGTCAACCACCGGTAATTCAATCTGCGCAGGCACAGTGACTTCCGGCAGTGGCGGTACATTGGAGTACCCCGACAAGTTGACTCCAGGATCGACCCATCTGGCATTCGGATAGGTGTTATCGCCAGTCAGCGCTTTATAATTATATATATTGCCGTCAAATATCAATGTCGCACCGGTTACCGGCAGCGTGTTGATATTGGTATACAAATAATTACCCAGGGCAACTACAGTCGCCCCGGACGCTGCCGTTCCGGTTACCAGTTTGCCCGCGGAAGCGGTCGAATTGTTGCCAAGCAGCCAGAGAGTTCCGCCGCCATTGTAGTCCACATAGATTGCCTCTCCAGCCGGCCTGGCGCAATTGACCGAGTTATTCAATACAATCACATCCACATCATCCGTGGTCGCAGGCACCTGCAGCAATGTTGACGGGTATGTGTTTGCCGTTGCGCTGCCTTCCGTGCGCACATTGGCGATCATATGCGGACCGATAGTTGAAGCAGAGGTGATTTTCACGTCCGCCGGTCCAAGTGCCCCCTGGAAGCCGGTGCTGAACAGGCGCAGCCGTCCCTGCTTCTGGGCAATATGAAAATGTCCGCCTGCCGGCGACTGGGGGGCGGCGCCGGAACTGGCGATATTGCCGCCAATGATAAAAGTATCCGCCAGAGGGTGATCAACAATAATTGAGGATTGCGAATAACCGCGCATAGTAAGATAAACCCCCTGGAACGTGAAACTTCCCCTGCCCTGGATTTCCACGGCGGCACGATCAACAAAACAGGCATGCATTTCAAATATTGTCGGCACAAAATTCTGGAAAACCAAACTCCGGTATTCTGTTACCGCCGGCCCCAGGAGATAAAGTCCGGTGATATTGATCAACGGCGCATTCCGGACAATAAACATAGGCTTAGTATTATCACTTGGAATCAGCCGTGTTCCCATCCGGTCTCCTCCGTGAATGAACAACGGAGTATTACGGTTAATGATTATCGGGTTACTGACAGTATAATCGCCAGGCGGCAGATAAATATAATTAATCGTCCCGCTGTTCAATGCGGTATTTAACGCCGCAGACGTACTAACGGTTGTGAAATTGCTGTATTGGGCCGGCCGGTCATAGGAGAATGATGCAGTCAGACTCTCCTCCGGCAATGCTGAAACAATCACGTTGTCCAGCAGAAAAACACCATTAACCACGTGGTCGAAGCCGCTGAATCCGATTGCATCAACTGTATTAAAAACTATATCACCTGTATCATACGGCAAATCCAGATAAACATCATATCTGTTCCAGCCGGCAGTCAGCGTGACCTGCTGCCGCGCGCCTGACCAAGTCCGTTCAATGTTCAAATAAGGCGATCCGGAAACAGATTTTGCCCAGAAGGAGACTTTTATCCTGTTATAAGCTTTTACCGTACCTGAAAATGTGCACGTCGCACCGGACGAGCAACTGGTCAAAGGGGCGGCAGTACTGATATTAACCCGCAAAGCTCCCGCGGATCCTCCCCAGGTATCAGCAGTCTCTCTGGAAAGTATTGTCGCGTCGGCTGCGCCATTCCGCAATCCGCTCCAGCCGGTTATCGAAGAATCAAAATTGTAATTGCTGACGGAATTAGCCACAACGTCGATATGCACATCATCTATAAGAAAATTTCCGCTGGTCACATTGGTAAACCCGCTGTATCCCGGAACTGCGACAGTATTGAAAATAATGCCTGCTGTCGTATAATCCACATCGAAGGCAAGAGAATATTTTTTCCATGCAGTCGAAAGAACTGCCTGCGCCCGCGATCCACCTCCGTACATTCGCTCGACATTAAGGTAATTTGAGCCAGACACGCTCTTTGCCCAGAAAGTAACCTGCAAACGTGAATTCGCAGGAATACTGTTAGTTATACAGTAAGCTCCGGTCTGGTGACTGTACAGTAATGCAGTGGTACTGATATTAACATTCATATAACCGGATTTACCGTCCGGACCGTTTCCGGAATTATAGGCGATTATTGACGAATCAGCAACGGCATTGCGATATCCCTGCCAATTCGATATTCCGCCGTTGAAAGAAGGATTCAGGACGTAAGCTTCGGAAACAGTTGACACGGCAACATTGTCCAATATGAATTCGCCGCTGACCACGCATTGAGTGTCGGCCCCGTCAAAGACGCTGACTGTGCTGAATACCAGATAACTGGTGCTGGAAGCAACATCCATATCCACGGTGTAAGACTTCCAGTCCGGCGTCAGTTTCACACGGGCCGATGCGGAATCACTCACCTGCCGGGCTATATTCAATATCGGAGAACCGTACAGGGATTTGGCATTGAAAGATACTCTCACCCTGGAGTTTGCGGCAATTGTCGCGCAATTATAGCGGGCGCCTGTATTGCCGACAGTTCGTGTCTGGGTTTCGGGGATTCTCATGACAACGCGTAACGCACCGGCGGAATTGCCGTATGTATTAAGCTTTTCCCAGGATAGATTTATCACATCTCCGGAATTTTCCTGAATTGCCGTCCAGTTTGCTATGCCGCTTTCGAAATCGTCTGCGTACACTTCAAGCCGTGCGATCAAAATCAATACTCCGGCAGCCAATAATAATCTTAGAATATTTCTCATTTAATCCCCCTTCCCCATTGTGTTGTTAGAATGTCAAAATTTATCCCTCTTATCAAAACATTAATAACTTAGTTTATTTTGCTAATAAGACTTAAAACCCCTTTTGTTTAAATTATCGGATAGCCTTTCGTTTTTCACCATCGCCGCCATCGCCGGAATCTCAAGTTCCGGCGGAAAGATTACCGGGATTCCCGCGTATTCCGCCGGCCCTTCATCATTTTGCCATACTCCAATCAAAAACACAGCCGAGATATTTATCCTTGTGGTAAACCAGATCCTGATAGACCTGCTGACAGTCAACTGGATTAACCAGCTCAATCAGCGGTTCAGGCTGCAGTTTGCCGCGGTGCATCAGGTCGGCAATCTGGCGGTAATTGCCGTTATGCGTATCGTGCAGATAAGGCTTTTCCGCAACCGGGAAAGCCATGCCGGCCGATCCCTGAATGCGCAGACTGCTGCCGTTAATCCGGTCGAAAATCGGGGCAATATCCAGCATTGCCGTTTTACGGTAGCCGCCAAGCAGTATGATGCAGCCGTAAACACGCATGCATTCAACCAGTTCCGCAATGATATTCGAACCCTCAATTGCCAGCACGCACTGGTGCAGTTTTCGCCCCTGCGTGATTTCTTCGACTATCTCTCTGTAGTTGCGTCCATCCGGATTGACTGCCGGTATTCCGCATTGGCGGATGACCGCAAGACGCTTTTCAGAAATATCCGCCACCGTCACCAGCGCACCTGCCGCGGCATAAAGTTGAGCCGCGGATGCGCCGATAATGCCGGCGCCGACTACCAGCACATCGTCTCCCGGCCTGACCACGGAATGACGCACTGCCGACATGCTGATTGAGTAGTGATAAATAACTGCCGCATGATGAAGCGGCAGATAATCCGGAACTTTGATTCCCAGACAAAAACCGTTCCAGCCGAATTCGCGCGGAATTTCGCTGAATTTGGCATAGCTGTCGTGATTGCACCAACTGATTACTTTATCGCCCGGTTTGACGCTTTTTACCGCGCTGCCAACGGCAATAACTTCCCCGACATTGGAACTGCCGGACGTGGTCGGCGGCCGTGGCGAACCGTAACCGGCATACATCGCGCCTTCCGTGCCGGCGCTGATTCCGGAATAAAGCGTCCTGGAAATAATCTCGTCCGGACGGAGATTATCATCCAGTTCTCCGTCAACCAGTTCCGCCCTGTTTACTTCTGTAAAAGTTATCCGCCTGACCTTCATTATCAGCCTCTTTTAAATTCTGTTGTTATTCCAGAATGGAATTATTTAGTTTCCACAGAAAATTTGACATTGTCGATTTGCAGCGCGGCATCGCCGTCAACCTGGAACAGCGGACGGACTTTACCGATCTGGCCTTTGCCGGGATATTCTTTATCCGGTACTTCCAGCGTAATTTCCTTCAATGTCCAATCCTTTGCGTCGATACTCTCTGTTTCCTGCACCAGGTCACCGCACCATACGGTTTTGGCATTGTACACATAAACGCCGGCGCGAATATTACCGGTTCCTTTTACATAATAGGATATTTTGATTTTATCGCCGGGCTTGGCATCAGCTATGTTCCCGCTGAAAAAATGAACCAGTTCGGATGCAGACGTTTTGATTTCCACGCAGTTTTTGCCGTCCTGAGCGCCTTCGGTTAATACCGTTACCTTGCCGAGTTTGCCTTCGGCTTTGAACACATCATTGTTGACCCATTTAGCCGGCATGTTGTTATTGTCCAGCGACTCGAAACTGCCGTTAATCTGCAATTCCTTGATTTCAGCCTGAACAAGCATGGCGGTTCCGATTAAAGCGGCGATGGTGATGGACTTTTTCATTTAACTTCTCCCTTATATTTGTTATGGAACAATATTGGTTACTCTGTTTCCATGAACCGGACATTGTCCAGATCGCAGTTGCCGGTCAGTTCAATGGCGGGAATGATCCCGTCATCCGATTCGAATTTAGTTGTTTCAAAGGTGTATTCCTTCCAGTCTTTGGTCAACTCAGACGTTTCGTACTGTTTGCCGCCATACCATTTGCCTTCCGGCAGCTTGAACGTGTAGACCGAGAACCTGACTTTCGGCTCGTAAGCCGCGCCGTCCTGCTCCAGCGGAGTTCCCCTGGCAAAAAACGTGCATTTATATTTGCGGTCGCCGGGCAATGGTTTGAAGGATGGGTTGATATGAACGCTCTCCGGTCCGGCGGCAACCCGGATGTACCGTTTTCCGTCCTGCGCGTCGCCAGCGTTGACCAGCGTAACTTTACATGGCTGTGTAGAGTTATTGACCAGCCATTGCGCCGGCCAGTCAGCCAGCTTAAAATCCAGCGTAAAACCTTTTTTCAACAGCAGATCGGCATGAACTTTCAACATGCCGCCGCCTTTTTCAAACGAACCGTTGACGGCCAGATTACGCTTGATCTTACTTCTCAATTCCTTGACGATACTTGAACCGGCGGGAACGGTCACTTCAAAGCTGGTTCCGCCGAATTCAGGGGTTCCGGCGGGGGATGAAATTCTGGTTTTCACCGGCGCATCAGTCGGATTGTGGATTTCCAGGAACGGATTACGCGTTTCAGCGATGCCGTCTTTGACCAGCGTCAGCTTTATGGATTTGTTATCAGCGGCAAACACGTTGCCAACCCAGATATCATTCTTTTTATCAATCGGTTCCTGGAAATATGCGGTATCTTTCAGCGCCGCAATAAATCTGAACCATTGCCGGTTTGAACTGTAGATTGCGGCGCAGCCGTTGTCTTCGACGCCTTCAATTTTTATCGGCAGGTCAATGCCGATGTCGGATTGCGGCCCGGCGGTAAACACCGCTTCATTGCCGACGGATTGAATAGTAAGGAAATAAGTGGAATCAAGCAGTTTGCCGGTCTTTATTTCAACCGGATAGCCGGGGCCTTTGCCGTCGAGATCCATCGCCCTCGACAGGGCGGCCATCTTTTGTCCTTCACTACTTTTATCATCAGTAATATTGGCGGAGATATAAGCATATTTGAGAATTGTTCCAGCTTTTACTTCCTGTCCGTTCCTGCCGATACCGACATATAATCTGCCGGGGATATTGGCTTGATAGCTCATTTCATAGCCATGAGGAACCAGTACGCCGATATAGCCGATCGGGTTATTAACGACCGAAATATAACCGCCGCCGCCAATTTGCCCGGACTTATTTATAGAATTGCCTTTTCCCTTGATTTCTGTTTTGACGACCTCTTTTTCGCCGTCTTTTACTATCAGTGCGTTACCCCAGCCTTTTTCCGGATTAAACGGCATAGTAATCCAGCCCAGCGGAACCGGCACATTGCCTTGCAGAACCACATCTTTTTTAAACTTGATATACCCTTCGTGCCACATGTAATCGCCCTTGTAGTTACGGATACTTTCGGCCAGCCGGCGATGATTCCAGGCGACAAAGTGATCCATGCGGTCCATTGGCGAAATCATGCGGTCAAAACGCTCAAAGTATTCGTTATCCGCCACTTTCCGGCAGATCGAGGCGAATGAAGGGCCGGGACGGTCTTTGTTGTCGAACTTCTCCATCAGATTATCCATCTTCATATCTACGATCTGAATATTATGCCCGGCAAGTTGCACATCCATGCGTTTGCCCAGAATTTTCATTTTGTCCACGGGAGACGGGAATTCGCCAACACCTTTGATATTGACCCAGTCACAGGACTGGCCCACCGGTCCCGGACAATCCGGTCCGCCGCGATCCCAGCCCTGCACACTGAACAGTTCGGCATTTCTGAAATCTTTATTGAAATGGAATGACTGATTCCGGTCAGGATGCCAGTACATACCCAATGGGCCGAGAATGTTTAAATTGTCGCCGCACCGTGCAAGCCCCTGTTTATAACAGAAAATCAGCACGGAATTAGAATACGATTTCGTCCCGCCGCCGTCAGTCACCTCTGTAATTACCCAGCGCTGTTTGTCCTGCACCAGTTCAAACGTCTGAGAGAACATTTTGGTTCCGGCGGCAGGCAGAAAACGGCGGAGAACATCATTGCTCGAAGGATCAAGCAGCTTAACTTCCTTGATACCTGCCTCGCTATAGGCATCAATCCGGACCTTGACCCGCTGAGCGCCGCTGGTGAACTGCCAGTTTTCCTCCATCTGGTTGTTATAAACCCGCAGCGCCACCGGCGCATAACCGCCATAAGTGACAAACGCAGTAGTGTCTGTGGCTTGATAATATGATGACGCGCAACGTGCGTTGAGCATTTTGAACGCGTTGGCCATATTCTCTTCCCCGGAGCCGATGCCGATTCCGGACAGCGCGGTATGCCGGGCAAGCTTTACCTCCGCCGGGGCTTTAATCCGGGTATAAGGCATGGGAACCAGAAAACGCAGATCGCGCAGTGACAACTGCAATTCCTTTGTGTTGTCCGCAATCAGCTTGTCGCCATCATAGGCATACGGGAAAATATTGAAAAACCACCACATATTTTCCATGTAAGCTCCGGCCGAACTCAACTGCTTATAATCAATCACGGCAGACGGCGCATAACCACAAAGTTCAATATATTTACCGAAATTACTGACAACTTTTTTAGTGTCATCCCAAATCTGATAGGAATAACTCATATGCTTGAATGAACCGGCAGGCCAGACAACCTTCTCCCCCCAGAACACCCATCTGATGCCCGAGCCGTCGGTAAATTCCACGCCCGGACAGGCGTAGAATGATTTATCTGAATATTTTTTACAGTCAGCTTTTAAGGCGTCAAGTTTTTGCGGGGTCAATAATTCCAGCGGATCGGTGAAAACGATATAGGCAAGTCCGGCCGCTTTAGCGGCTTTGGCGTAGTCCGCAACAGACCCTGCACCGTCGGTATAAGCAGTGTGAGCTCCGAGTATCCCCGTGGCGGATTTTTTCCACCAGCCATCGGCCAGCTTCGGGAAATAATAACTGTCATGCTGGCAGGATTCCGCGAATTGTATGGGGGTATATTCCGGTATTTTGAATGTTCCGAATTCAGGATTCCTGATATTAGCGTCTCCCAGCCATTTCGCCAGGCCGGCGATCAACTGCATGCCGTTGCTCTTTTTTCCTGATTTAGGTTCGCCGGCGCTTTCAACAATATGCGACCAGAATGCGTTGCCGTAATTCTGTCCGGTATAAATCACATCCAGCGGCAGACAGGCGACCCGCCCTTTTCCCAGATTCCGCACCGCGACTATTGGCGGCGACTCCTTGTAAGTACCGGTTTTGTCAGGCGTTGCGCTAAGCTCATTTGATGACGGATGGGTCAAAAAGCTCTTCGCTGATTTTTCCCCGCTGACTATAACTTCCCATTCCGGACCGTATTTCATTGCCGGCGTCCCGGCAGCCGGGTAATAACTGTTCAGCGGCAGCCACAAACCGCTGACATTCTCTACCGCCGGATGTTTTTTTATGTTCGCAGTAAAGAAAAATTTTGCAAAGAATGCCGGTTTGATCTCATTCTGCGCCTGGTTGTCCAGATCAAAAACACCTTCATGAAGAATTTCAACATTAAACGGCTTTAATACCACGTTCCAGTACTTTTCATCCTGGTCATTGGCATATCTGACCGATTGCGGCAGCAGCAGCAGACTGCCGCCCTGTTCGACATATTGCTTTAAAGTCTGTCCCAGCGCTTCCGCCTGTTTCGCGATTTCCGGAGTCAACAGATGAACACCTTCTTCGCGACCGCGCAGCAAGATTACATTATATTGTTTCAAATTCGCAGGCGAAGAAAGCGCCTTGTAGTCAATCAACACTGATTTGACCCCATGCTCCGCAAGGAATGCGGCGGCTTTACTGTCTTTTACATATTCAGCGCTGTATTTGTCACCGTCAACTCGCGTAATTCCCATCAATACCGGTTTATCAGCGCCATTCATGACATTGCATAACAATATCATTGCGCACATAAACATTAGCATTTTCCCTGATAATCTTGACATCATTTATCTTCATCCTTATATAAAATTTATAATTTATAGTTTAACGGGTATAATCTAATTTTTACCACTGAAAATAATATTCTTAGACTCATGCGGCGCAAGTTCAACTGTTTTTGTCAATTTTTTGAGGAATGACTCATTTGCCGAAAGAATAACCTTCTTCGCTTTATCAGTCGGATTGTATATTTCAAATCTCTGATTGCCGCCTTCGGGATCGTTCAACGTGATTTTGACTTCCGGATCATCTGCTGTTACCGGATGACCGGCAAACAGCTTATGCGCGGCAATGTCGGTGTAGAGCTGGAAGTAGAAGTCTTTGCCGTCATTGCCCATAAAACGCCAGTTCCCCGAACCGTCAAGCTGCCAGGCAACAAGCCAGTTTGGATTGAACCCGCGAATACGAAAAATAAGTCCGCAAGGCGAATCATCAACTTTTTTCGTAATAACATTCAGCGTGGATACCGGAGTAACCGCAACCAGCGGCATGACAACGGATTTTTCAAGGGTTCCTCCATTTACCGACTCAATAGCAGGAAATGAACCCCCAAATCCGAAATGTTTCCACAACCGCTCGTAATCGGAAACTGGACTCAGCGGCATCGAGCCGCCATTGGTAAATAACAGCGAATACTCCAACACATCACCCTTTTTAAGCTGCTGAGGAACTTTCAATCTGATCTGGCCGCTTGGAAGTTTTCCGTATAAATCGCCTTTAACTGCAAATATCGCACCTCCTCCTGCCAGGCCGAACGGATACAGGCCGATGTAATCACCGGTATTCATCTTAAACTCTCCCCGGCAATTGGGATCGGACACTGCATACCGCACGACTTTGCCGTCATTGCGGTATTCAACATGAGTGGCTCCGGACATCTTCGGAAACGCCACATCAATATATCCGTTGCTCAATTCAATATCCTCAAGGATATTAATTCTGCCTTCAAGCAACTGGCCATTCACCTGTCCCTCGCCAATGCGGCCGAACAATGCGTATTTCCGGCATAAGGCGTTAAAAAAGCGCAACGGTTCAGTTAATTGCGGAGGAAAACAGTCGCCAAGATGAGTTTTCCCGTTCGGATGAACGCGCCCGACAATATCATCCACGATCATGATTCCGGGCGCGGATAACACCTGATAATGGTAACTGGCAAGATTGGCCCGGCGTTCCTGCCGTGCAGATTTTATTGGAATATCCGGACCGCTGGACCAGCTTGACCATGATACAGGAACAAGTTCGAGTCCAACTGCGCCAATCGCCCAAGCCTTTACAGGTGCGTAAACATTGGTAACCGGCGTCCAGCCGCGGTACTTCATCTCAATCGGAGTGCCGGAAACATATACATTGTCTTTTTTGTCCGGCAGATAAACATACGGAATTGTGTTCTGGCGATCACCGCACTGATTAAAAAATGAACCGTTCTGCAGCATGGTTGCCGAGGAAACTAAAACCATTTCACCATTGCGTTTAACCTCAATTACCGGTGAACGAAGTTTATCATTAGCCCATCTGAATTCAGTAGATAACTCCGATTTATCCGCCTGCCACTCTCTCAGAACATCCTCGCCGTTCATCAATCTGACCGTGTCACCGTTTTTTAAACCGGTCAATCTGAATGCAACAGCGCTGCGGTTTTCTTTTTCTTCATCCACGCCGAATCCGCCGCTGACAGCGCCATACTGAACCAGCCTGGGACCGCGCGTTAAATACCAGCGCTGCGGACGCTCGATATGCAGCGAAGCAAATCCTTTTCCGGCAACATAGCCATCGAAATCTTTAAGCGATATTCCGGTATAGATATTAAGCATGGTGTTCTGCGCAGTTTCATTTATCGCGGCAGGGCTGTCGCAGATTGCAACCGCAAACGGCAGCATATACTCCTGATTCCATGAACTGCGCAAAAAGTGGGTTACCGCATCATCAACCTGTTTGCCATTTTCATAAGTAAATACTGACATGCCGGAGCACTGGCGCATTTCACACGGCGGAACCGGGTTTTTCCCGGTGTAAGCATAGCCGGTCATACGCAATCCAAAAATTTTTGCATTCAGAAAATAAGTGTTGTCAATTCTTTTCCTGTCCGTGGTCAAGCCGGGCACTGTCGGATAGTCGGCGTATCCGAAGACAAACCAGCGATTGCCAACCTTGTCCAGGCCGATTAATCCGGGGAATGCCAGAAATTTATCGCTTGATGCCGCTTTGCACTCTTTTTTCAAAGTTCCCCATTTCTCCGCATTCATCTTCTCCAGTTTTTCGGTAAATACCAGAAAATCCAGTCCTGCGGCGCCAGCGGCCCGTGACAGTTCCGCAACCGAGTGGCGTCCGCCGCTGAAAGTGGATTGCGCGCCGACTATTCCCCTAAGATAATTTAATTGCGGCAGCGTATTAAGCAGTGACGGTATTTTTGACCAGTCAGCATTAGTTCCATTCAGTACATATTCTTTATCAGGAATAATCGTGCGGTCAGCAATATATCCTCCAAATCCGTTCGCTTTGCCGGACTCGGCCATTTGCTTTACCGCATTGATAATGAAAGTGCGGTTTTGGGCCAGACCAGGCTCGGTCATATCATTCTTATGCCAGAGAATATTTTCAACGACCTCAGGCGATGCAGTCAGCGCGGCGCTGCTCTGCGCCATAACCAGGAGTTGTCCCCTGCCGACGCTGCGAATCGCTATGAACGGCGGATTTTCAGAATAGGTTGCCGGCGTACTTTTCAATTTCTCGCTGCGTCCGGGTTCTGCGGCGCTGGCGGAATAAGCTGTTTTTTCGCCGCGTGCAAGAATTTTCCAGGAACTTTTATCAGTAAATATCAACGGGTTGGTTGTTTTCATGGCATCAGCGCGCACCGCCTGACCAAAATATCCCAGACGGGATATCCCTTTGGTTAAAGGGCTGTCCTTGGCTATATCGGTCGTATAATTAAATTTCAACCCCCTGGGGGTTGCGAGGCCGAGAATATTTCTGGAATCAGTAATTTGCTCTTCAGCAGTGCCTGCGCCATAGGATGACAGAAAGTGTTCAAATGACGGCACACCGCGATCCCACTCCCCGCCGGCATGAATCAGAATAACGCTTCCCCCGCTCTTCAAATATGCCGCAATAACCTGTTCAAAATCAAGCTGGCCTTCGGAAACCTTGTGTTCATTATTGACATACGGCAGTGAATTGATCACCACTACGCTGAATTTCTTCAATTCTGAAATGTTTTTAATCTGCTCCAGAGGCTTAATGTCTATCTCAAACCCTTCATCCAGCCATTCCTGATAAGTATGCATATTGGAGGCTTTTCCCCACTCGCCGCTTGAAGTGAAAAGCACCGCCGGGCCGGCCTTTTCCGCAGCTATTGTCTGAAATATACCCAATATCCCCGCCGCCATAATAATAATCACACGCCAGCAATTCATTTTCATCTTAAACCTTTCGCGTTAATTTGCCCGGGAAAAGTATCCCGGCATATTTTACCAGTGCATAACACAAATAACTCGACGAGTAACCTAAAAAACAGCATGTTAAAATTTAATCAGGCAATATTAAATTTGCTTACTTCAACGCCGTATCGCAAGAACAAATTTATAGTTAATATGGAGTATGATAAAGCGACCATACAATTTTAATTCCCCATCCCCGCATTTCAACAGCTATGAGGAATTAAAGCATATTCATTCACGCAAAACTGGCTATTAATTTTTCTTTCCGGATGGAACCGGAAACATTAATAGAACCATTGACATTTGCCGCCGCCCCATTCAATCGACCAGAATGAAGAAGTGTTATCGCCATTACCGGTGGCCTGATCTTTATAATGGTTTTTTAAATCATTAAATGAATAACCGGATGCATTGCCGCCGAGGGCCAGCCAGTTGAATTTCGTACTGATATGGCGGAAATCCACGACAGTTGTTCCATCCGCGTAATTATCTCTGGGTTCGGCATTGGCTGAATAACCAATGCTGTAGGGGTCTTCGAAAACATATTTTTTACCACTTTGAAATCCGGCGGCATCAGCCAGAAGCATGACTCTGGATGGGATTCTGGCTCTTGATATTTTACGGCGAACATTACTTGCATTATTGGTTGGCGGCGTTATGAATTGATTAATCCCATAGCTTACTCCCTGCTCGGTTGAACTTATCATATACCGTCTATCGGAAGGACACTGAAAGGAGTTGTTCTTGCCATTTTTACGGGCGGCAGTACCATTTTTAATTCCGACATAAGGCGAAATACAGTCATACCACCAGCCGACGGTACTGGGCCCCGCGCCCTGCCCCGCCATAAAATTGGCAGGAAGCCAGTCCTGATAATCATTAGCATACATCGAGAAACCAATTCCCAGTTGCTTCAAATTGTTGGCACAGTTGTTGGCTTTGGCTTTTTCTCTGGCCTTGTTCAATGCCGGCAGCAGCATTGAGGCGAGGATCGCTATGATGGCGATCACCACCAGGAGTTCAATGAGCGTAAAAATTCTGTTCTTCCCCGATTTCCCGTTCCAGTTCAAACTGTTTTTTTTCATCTTTCACCTCCGGTTGTTGTTTTGGCTATTAGCATTGTTTCATATTCAGAATATCATTTAACAGTTAATTTTAATGTTTTGATTTCGTGTGGTTTAAAGTACAACTCATTATTTGGACATGCGCGTTCTTTGCTGAGTTCAAAATCCGTTTCACAAACTTTGAATTCACCGTGAAGCCGAGTTTTGACGGCCTTGCCGAGAGTTTCATAAAGGCGCACGATGATTGAATCACCAGCCTTATAGACCGCGGACAGCAGAATATTGTCAGCATCGTATTTCAGCCAGGAGTGAGACTCTGCCGGCATTTTCCCGGAATTTGAAAGATGAACAACCGGTTTGCGGTTCATGGTCTGGCCCAACAGAACAGCCTTGCCGATTTCTGACGGGTGATGAGCGCAAAAGGCAAACTCGTATTCGTGAATTGCGTTGTCGAAAACTCCCTGCTGAGGAGTCATCATTCCGTCCGAGCAGCGGGTTCCGCTGCGTATCAGGCTGACCAGGATGTTCTTGCCGACGAGTTGATGACCTGGCGTTCCGGTGTTTGCGACAGAAAGAGCCGCAGCCGTATCGGCGTAGCTCACCCAGTTGAGCGCGGGCCAGTCGCCTGCCGCATGCTGGTAGTCCGAACTGTTCAAAGCAAGAGCAGTATCCTCATATTCATAAGGAACTTCAAAATATGGTTTTCTGACGATTGATCCGAAGGGTACCTCATAAGTTGCGTTAGAGTATTTCGGATTCAGTTCCACTGGAAAGCGAATCTGTATCTTGGTATCATTGCCTTTCCAGTCGAGGACAAGTTTAAGTTTGAAATGATCGTGATGTTTCGGAAAGAAATATTCTTTGCGGAATGAAAGTTTCCCGAATCCAGGCCAGTAATCGCCGAGATTACCCATCACTGGTTTTTTCCCGGGCTTGACCCCGCCTTCCGTGACGACTTTGAAGAAAAGTTCTCCTTCAGCAGCTTCAATAATCTTCTCATCCTGAAACTCGGAACCGTGGAGCGGACTGAGAATTTGTTCCGCCCACATGGAGCCGTTTTCACGGCGGAAAATGATCTCACCGAAGTTCTCACCGAATACATTCTTCTTTGTCCGGCATGACTTCAACTCCACTTTCCCATCGGTGAATAAAGCTTCATAATAATCTGTTTTAAGCGAAAAAGTCTTCGGTGTCCGCACTGTCTTCTCTTTTGCGGCAGCAGCTTTCTTGAGTTTTAATCCGGTTATTCCCAATGGCTGGAGCTCTGCTTCAAAATAGACTTTCCCGCCATCGGTCTGGCAGGGAACGCCGTCAGGGACAAGGCCGGCTTCATTTTCATAGGAGATGATTTGTTTCCCGGCTGAGATATTTGGATTGAAAACAGTAATTCCGCCACCCGAAAGACGTTTCACTGCCGCACCGATTTTTGCTTCACAGCAGGCAGTGATAGAATCGAATTTGCCGTTGATAACGGCATTGACTTTGTCCGTATGACATCCTGCCGCCGCATCATGGAACTGCGTGAGAAAAAGTTCGTCCCAGGCGGCGTCATAATCATCAGATGCGCCTGAAAGAGCGGAAATGGCTTCGGCAGTGAAAAGCAGATTTTCCGCTTTTCTAATATTCTGCTTGACGCCAATCCTGGTCGTATAGCATCCGGAAAACACAGGATTGATCTCTCCGATGAATGTCAAAAGCGTTTCCGGGTCAATCCCGTCGGCAAAGTCCTGCACCTTGCCGAACTCTATCGGACGGCCGCCCTGACGGTTGACGGTATCCATAATCCAGAAGAAATCTTCCTGCAGCAGATCTTCTTCCGTCATATAAACAGCCAAGGCATCGCCTTCCAGAAGCTTTAAACTTGAAATTGTCTGAGCAAGCCTTATAGCTGGAGGCACCGTTACGGGAACATTGATGGTATAAGACGAATGGTCTATGAAACGCGAAGCGGATGTAACAATGATGTCTGAACCATCAAGACCTTTCCAGATAAACGTTTTTTTGTCAATCAGCTCTTTAGGTACTCCGGGAAGACGTCCGCCGAATATGTAACGGTATCCGGCTTTGTCAAGCACTTGAGGCAGTTGCGCATTCATGCCGAAAGAGTCATTCATGCTTGCAATATCGGGGACGACATCAAAATTCTCCTTGAAGTAACGGCGTCCGGCGAGCAGATTCCGCACAAACGATTCCCCTGAACAGAGATTCGAATCGGGGATACAGAATTCGCCGAATATTTCAATATTGCCGGATTTGACATATTTGCGCAAGATTTCGAGTTTGTCCGGATGCTTTTGCAGATACATGCGCATGACTTCCGACTGATCGAAAAAAACATGAAACTGCGGATATTTTTCGATATATGCCAGAATCAGATTGATCTGTTCTTCGCGTATTACAGCGTATTCATCGTATGTCTTATTCCAGGTAAGATCGGAGTGATGATGCGCAGTCAATACTATCTTTCCATCATCGGCATCCGCAGGCGGTCTGTGATGTTTTTCGGATGCTGGAGATTCACCATTTTGCTTTACAAAGAACCCGCTTGCGCCGCAGCATTCAATCATGCCGTCGCTTACAAGTTCACGCAACGCGCTTTGTATTACGGAAATGCTTGCGCCGAAATGTGTTGACATATTCCTCACCGTAGCAAGCCTGTCCCCGGGCTCAAGACTCCCGATCTTGATACATTTCCTGATCTCATCTATGACCTGCTGCCGTTTCGTCGGCTCTATGCTGAGTTTCTTCATATGCTTAAAATTCTCTTTATTGTTTTCTTCCTGCTACCAATCTAAAGTCTGGTCGGCTTCTTTTTACTATTATACAATGAATCTTTGAAAAAAGCAATACTTCATAATACAAAATGATACAAAATAATATAAAATGTTTTATCCGCTTCAAATATCGCCATCAAGATGCCGGTAAATTATATAATCGGACTTATGCCTTCCAGCGCTGGTATGGATCAATGCCTTATTAAGCCATTATATTTATTTACATAAAAGATTATTCGTTATTTATTTCATGCTTTTCATTAGCGCCGGAAGTGCTATATTTAAAGATATATTTGTTAATTTGTAAAAACTGAGGTCTTTAAATTATGAAAATAAGGATGCCGCTTATTCTTTTGATAGCTCTGGCCGCCGCTTTCTGTGTTTCCACCAGCGGATGCGGCTACTGGACTCAATACTCCAACGTGGAGAACACGAAAAAAATGCGCGTCGGCATGACCAAACAGGAAGTGCTGGATGTAATGGGTAAACCGCTGGAAGAGGATTTCTGCTCACCCAACGTCTGGTATTATTACACCCAGACCAAATGGCATGACGGATTTTATACACGCGATGAGTGCATGCCGGTAATGTTCAAAGACGGCAAACTGATCGGCTGGGGCAATGACTATTTCAATAAAATGTACTTCTCCAACCAGCATATAAAATAACGTCTTCCTGACAATTTAACCACAGCGAATGCGTCTGCGGTTAGATTGTAATGCGGTTCAGGGTATAACGCTTGAGCATTAATGCGGGGGCATAGGATTGTTTGGCTTTTCTCAGTCCGGGCAAACCTAAATCCTGTTCGCGGTTGATATATCTGCATCTGCCTGACAGCAGTTTCGCGGTTTCGTGATTGATAAACTGCGACGCCCCTTTGAAATCCCGGGAGGCCTTTTCAAAATGCACATCATAACTATCGCTGTTCTGGCGGCTGAAAACCGTAAACGCCACCGGCTCATCACCCACAAAAACAATCAGGCCTTCAATATCCAGCTTGTCAAAATAAGTAAATGCTTTGTGCAGCGCGGAATTTTCCTCCAGCAGAAAATGGCTGTGTTCGAGAAAAGTATTCAGCCGGAGCGCCAGCTTCAGCGTTTCCCTGGCGGATGCGTGGGAAATCGTCACCACCCGGTGATCGGGATGCTCCCGCTCAAACTGCTTAATCAGATTGCGTTTTTTGCTAAGCTTAGCACCGCCCAGCTCAAGCAAATCGCTGGTCAGATAAATATAATCGAAATTATCTGCGGTACAGCTTACTTCAAAATATTGTTCAATATCCGAAAATGCCTGAATATACTCTTCCGGCACATCGAAAAAACTGCCGCTGGAATAGTCGCGTTCAATAAAATAATCTGCAATTTCGGCCATTTCAGCGGGGGTAAAATACTCTCCGAGCGGCATTTGAATCGAACGTTCCTGCTCGGAAAACAATATTATCCGGTCACGGATTATATTCCAGCGCGTTAAATAAGCCTCGCCCCAGCAGAAAAGATTATTAAAATTGCATTCGCAACTCATCCGGTTCAAAATCGCCAGGTGTTTATCGAAAACAGTTTTATCGCTGAGTTCAACCGGCTTGAATCCGGTTATGTCCAGATTGATCATGATTTTATCCTGTATATCCTGTTTGTCCCGGTTAAACTGCATTTTTTATTTGTCTAATTTAAGCGGAAGTATTAAAGTTTCAAGCTGAAATTTTTCTTCAGAATGCATAATCTGCCCGGCCGCAAGCGGTTCCGTTTCCGGAAGCTTTATCTGCCGTTTGCGCAAAATGCGGAGCTCATTCTTCACCGGCCCGTAAATGGCATTGTCAGCCGGAAACGCGGCATGACAGGTTACGATGCACGTTTCTCCGCCAACAAGCAGGCAGTTAATATCCATATCCAGCAGCAGGCAGTCTATTCCCTGAACAATCCGTTTCGCTTTAAAAGTTGCCCTGCCCTCCAGTTTTTCAGGATGGAAATTGAGTCTCAATAATTGACTGCGGAAAAGCTCCAAATCAGGCCCCCATGTGCTTCCGGCGTGAATTGTGCCGGGATAACCCCAGATCGTTCTGCCGGCCGGTTCAAGCGTCCCCAGGTCGAAAACCATGCCCAGCAATGTTGCATCTTTCGCGGGAACGGCATTGCCTGACTCTTTAAACGTAAAAACTGTTTTACTGCTGCCGTCACGGCGGATAAATAATGTTTTGCCGTCAAGGCCCGGCGGATATTTCACGCCGTTTTCAAGACAGGAGAATTTTTCAATTTTAAGTTCCAGCCCGGACGGCTGAGCCTCCATCACCTGAATGACAGTCAACGCTCCGGCAATTTCAAGCTGAAGATTCTTTAAAGGATTCCTGTTTGATTCGATGCTGCCGGAGAGATAATGTTCAGCAAGATAATCAGCCTTGGCTTCACAACGGAATTTCTGTCCGGCTTTAACGCCGCGGAAAAGATCCGGCTTGAAATCTCCGCCGGCGAATATATTGCCGGCCAGACAAAATGGAGATAAAACAAGCAGCAAGGACTGTAATGCATGCATCAGCATATATCCTTAATTAATATCAGGAAAAATCGTCGTCCAGCACCGACATTTCATCTTCAACAAACTCGATGGCTTTCTGGAACGCCCGCGCCCGGTGACTGATCTTGTTTTTTATTTCAGCATCAAGTTCGCCGAAGGTCTGATCATAGCCGTCAGGCATGAAAATCGGATCGTAGCCGAAACCGTTGCTGCCGCGCGGTTCTCTCGTGATAACTCCGGGCACTTCGCCCCGGAACGTTTCGATGACTTCACCGTTAATCGCAATCGCAATCACGCAGACAAACTTAGCTTTGCGGTTCGGATTGTCGCCAAGTTCGCTGAGAATACGCGCGATGCGGGCGCTGTCTGAATCCGCATAGCGCGCCGACTGGATGCCGGGCGCACCGCCCAAAGCCTCAACTTCCAGCCCTGAATCATCAGCAAATGCCGGAATATCGCAATATTTATTGGCGGCAAGCGCCTTGATGGAAGCATTTTCCTCGAAAGTAGCGCCGTTTTCCTCGATTTCCGGACATTTTTTATATGAATTCAGCCCGACGACTTCCACGCGCTGATCTTTCAGCAGGTCGCGGTATTCATTAAGTTTATGCTCGTTACATGTTGCAGCGACAATTTGCGCCATGATCTGTCCTTTCAATTTTTTTGTATTTATTCGATCATCACATATATTATAACCAAACGGGGATAAATCAAACAGAAGGTATGGCTTTAAAGCATTATGGACTTAAATCCTGCAAAAAAGATACTTGCTCCGTTCAAAGGGTATAAAGTATATGCCGGCTTCAGCGGCGGAGCCGACAGTACGGCACTGCTGGTGATACTGCATACTCTCTCCGCCGACCTGTCGCTGGACTTGCAGGCGGTACACTTTGAACACGGCATCCGCGGACAGGAAAGCCTTGACGATGCCGCCTGGTGCGAAGATTTCTGCCGGTTGCGCAAAATCCCTTTTACCGGAATCAATCTTGACGTTCTTTCATTGCGCCATCCCGGAGAAAATATTGAAGCTGCGGCACGCCGGCTGCGGATTCAGCAGTGGGTGGCAATGCTTGCCGGACAGGAAAAGACCGTGGTCGCGCTTGGGCATCATGCCGGCGACCTGATTGAAAACCTGTTTATCAGGCTCTGCCGCGGCTCCAATATCTCAGGCCTGACCGCGATGCGCTGCCGCGGCATTATCCACGGCATTGCCCTGGTCCGTCCCCTGCTCCACTATCACAAAGATGAACTGACCACATATCTGTGGGAAAACGACATCTGCGACTGGCGCACCGACAATTCCAATTTTGACAGCACTATTGCCCGGAATTTCTTCCGGCATGAAATCATCCCGCTAATAAAAAATCAGCTCCCTCATGCCGAAAAAGGCTTGTTGCAGGCGGCTGAAACCATCCAGATTGATGCCGATTTCATTGAACAGGCGGCAATGGAGAGTTTCAAAATAATCCGCGGCAGCGCCTATGCGCCGCTGGCGTTCTGGACATCGCTGCACCCTGCCGTGTCCCATAGGGTCCTCCGGCTCTGGCTCTCGGCAAACTGCGACAAAGATATGATCCCTGACTACTGTCTTGGAACGCGGTTTAACGAAGCGGTGCGAAAATTTCAGGGCGAAACAACGCTGATTCCGGTAAACTCCGAAATCGCCATCCGCATTTCCGGCAGCGACTGCTCGGTAATCAGCAACAGCGAATTGAAACTTGAGACATTGTTTGAAATACCATGGAACTGGCAGGAATGTCCGCTGGAGTTTAAGCATGGCAGACTCACCGCCCAGACCGTGAGCCCTGACGAAAAACAGAAATACAGTGATGAATTTTCTGATTTAAATACCGCGGTTTTCGATGCCGCCATGCTTCCTCATGTCCTGAATGTGACAGAAAGATGCGATGGCGACAGGATGACGCCGTTCGGCGCGGAATCGCCGGTAAAACTAAAGAAACTGATTACAGACCGCAAACTTTCCGCAATACAGAAAGATAATCTGCCGGTTATCAGAATCCCCGATGGCGATATCCTGTGGGTTCCGGGAGTGAGACGTTCAAGCTTTGCCCCGGTAACAGACAGCAGCGCCGGAGTCGTCATTCTGCGCTGGGAACTTTTGCCGGAACAGGACTGGGAATCCTATTCCGCCATACTCCAGCAGCCTGCCGGACTGAGGACTTCGTAACGAGAAAATCATCGGGCAAAGCCGAATTTTCTGACGAAAAATTGAGAATAGCAACGCTATTTGATGTCTTTTCGACTAAAATTCCGGCAAAGTCCGGGACTTTTCGCAGTAGAAGGCATAAGTCCGACAGGCTGCCGGTGCCTGACTATTTGCCTGAATCCAGTTGCGCCGCCTTTTCCAGCAACTGCCTGTACAGTTCCGGCGGATAGTTGAACTGCCGGTGCAGAAAATTAATTAATTCGACACAACTGTTCAGGCGCATCTCGTACCCCTGCACTCTGCCGTCAAGAAAAAATACATTGGTGAAAGTACCGCCATGATTTCCGGGGAAGTCGAAAAGTAAAGGAATATCTTTGCTGGAAGTCTCCATGTAGCCGCCGATATAAGCATACGGCTTGCCGGAGGGACAGTAGAATTTGGAACGGTCTTTCAGCAGGCCTTTCTGCACAAGTTCATCCATCATTTTCGCGCCGCCGGTTTCCGGGAAATGGTCCTGATTGTTCATGGCATACATTTTCAGCACAAATCCAAGTTCCTTCAGCCGTGCGGCGCAGGCATCGCGGCGGTTTTTCTCGACAATATTATTGAACATCGGAAACAGCATACCCGCGTTTAATGCAGCGGGAAACAGCACGGTTTTAGCCGCCAGCAAGGCCGCCGGATCGGACGTGACATTGAATGTCGAGATAAAACCGTCCTCCGTAACCTGGCAGACGCCAAAAAATCCGACCGCAAAATTATGCTCAACGGACTCCGCGAATTCACGTTTAGACTGCGATTCACTGGACTGCTTAAACGCCGCGACCAGTATCCGCACCAGGCGGGCGCTGAGATACTCAAAGGAATTGCCTTTCAATGGAATATTGTCCGCCAGCGCCTTGAACGCTTCCGTATTCTTCAGCAAGTCGGCAAGCTTCAGCAGACGTTCAACCGTTTCAATGTTGGATGCCAGGAACAGCCTGTTGTCCTCCTGAACAATAACCGGCTTCAACCATGGGAGATCCGGATGCGAAAACGGAATTTCAATTCGCAGTTTGCTCGACTCGCCTCCGACCGGCGGCTGAACAAGATTCAGCCCTTTTCTTAGCGCCTTGAAAACCGTATCGTCTTTGACGCCGCAAACCATCGCGAAATCAAGCTGTTCCAGTTCTATAGTTTTTGTTCCGGATTTTACCGGATGTTTCTTCCGGCTGTCGGCGAGCAGCAGAATATCAAATTCGCCTTCAAAACAATCAAGAAAAGAATCCCAGGATATTTCCTTGCTATCAAGAGACTTCTTAATCGAACTCAGTACATGCTGCGCCTTCTCCGACTTCGACTGTTCCGCGGCATCCTCCAGCCATTTCCAGAATATTTTCGGCTGAAAGAACCATCCGGCGGCGTAAACCGTATCCGCTGGCATGATTTCGGTCAGGTAAAATGTCTGCGGGGATTCATTCAATACCGACCAGATCATACCGGGACCGCTTTCCTCTCTTTTATGAAAGCACAAGCGTCCGCGGAACATTTTTTTGCCGGTTTGGACGGAACTCAAACCGATCCCGTCTATTGAAGGAACGCCGCTGCTGTCGGTCAGGATGGAAATAAATTCAAAAAGATCATCAGCGGCTTTTTTGTCATCCGGCTTGATGTCATCTTTATCGGCAACCATCCGCCTGAATAATTTGAAATGTTCGGCAATAAGCTTAAAGCTTGAATCAGGAGAAAAGTAGATGAACATAGTGCCGTTTTTATCCAGCTTGTCCGTAACCGCGTCAAATGAAGTATCCGGCAGCGCCGTATTTTTTGCTTCAAGACTCCAGCACGCCAGACACAGTACCGCAAAAACAATAAATCTCATGCCAAAATTCATTTAATCACCTTGCAGAATATTGTTCCCCTTGAATCGACTGCTTCAAAATACAGCGTCTGAACTCAATTGTCAAGATAATCGAATAAATTTATGCCAGAGACCCAAAAATATCCATTGGAAACCGGAATAAACAGCCATGTCCGGAGAATATGGCTGTTTATTAACTGCTTCCATAAAAATCGTCCGCTTCACTATGAAAATCAGGTGGGAAATTCCACTGCCTGCAGCGATGCATCATCTATTTTGGCGGCATAACCTTTTTCCATTTTCAGGATAAAATATATACAAAAAAGCAAGAGCAAGTTGGTGACGATGTTACTTAACGCAAAGATAACCACATACGAATCATTTCCCATCCGGACCGCAACATAGAGCTGCGCGATAACCAGTCCGATTGTCAAAAAGAACTTGGTGCCGAAAACCATCATCATCCCGTGATGCGGAATTCCGTTGACCGGCAGTTCGCCCGCTTTAGCCCGCAAAATATCCCGCCGTATGCCACGCGCCATAATAAACCACAATACCGCAATCATCCCGGAAAGCGGAATCACCGCCATCCAGAACCACCGGACAGCAGACGACATACCATGCGTGATCAGCGGCAGAAGCATTATAAGCACCAGCGCAAGAGAACCGAACATCACGCCATCCATCAGCCGCAGTGAAATTTTCAACCATTTACTCTGATACCCGGTAGTCGCGACGATGGCCACATTTTCGTATCCGCTGCTGTTCCAGGTAGCCGGCGGATGAAAATGCGCATCGCCGCCAAGCTGATTCCAACGGCGGTAGGCCCAGGCGATCAGCACAAAATTAGTAAGACAGGCCAGCGACGACCAGACAAAATAGAACCGGTAGCAGTAGCCGTCACCGGCGGCAAGACCGGTGCTGCCGCTGATGGAAAAAATATAGTGGATCACATCGAAAAAACCACCGACCGCCATCCCTGCCACGATAGTGCAAAAAGAACGGATCATGCCTTGCGCCGCGCTAAACTGACCGTAACGGGAATTCGGAAACAGCCGCATCTGCAACGGCATCAGACAAGCCCCCGCCAGAGCGTTCATAAAGGCATACAGAAGCTGTGCCGCCAGCGAAAGCCAGAAAAAAACACGTCCTGGAATGTCGACAAAAAGCCAGACCCAGTTCATCATCGGCCCGGTCAGCGAAAAAATCACCACGTAAGTATAAACGCGCAATGGATGCCAGCGGTCGACGAAAACCGCGGCAAAATAGGTGGCGACAAAAGCGGCAACCGCAATAATGGCATTATACTTGCCGATCTCGCTCAAGGTCATTTTCATTTCCAGCAGAAAGAACACCTGAAATCCCCAGGCCACTCCGGCAAAAGCAAGAACTCCGCCGCTGATAAAAACCAACCTGTACAAACGTTCATGAAACGACTCTTTAAAGAAATCTTTGGTTGCCTGCCACCGGCTGATTGTCTTCATTTGATGTTCATCGAGAGGTGGATATGAACCTTCCCTGACCATCGACAACATGGCAACGAACCCGGCAACATACAGGATTGCCGATCCCGCAAAAATCTCATGTGAATGGGTATTAGCATATTCGAACAGAAAAAAGCTGAAAAATGCCCCGGTGGCAGTACCGACCATTTTGAATGCGCCAGCAAAACGCGCTAAATGGGTCGGCGGCACCACATCATTGAACAACGACCAGAATCCGGCATTCAGGAACTGGTTGAAAAACTGAAACAGCACCATAAAAACCGCAATCATCACAATCGCCAGCATTGACGGCGCCATCCCCCGCAGAATCGGAACCGCGACATGAAGCCAGGCGGCAATCTCCCTGCTCCATCCCAGCAGCAACAGACTGACTGCCAGAAACGGCATACTCGCCGCAATAAACGGAATACGCCGCCCCCAGCGAGTCCGGCAACGGTCACTTTTTACGCCGATATAAGGAGAAACGGTCATACTCATGAAATTCGGAATCGCGGTAATAATTATACCCATGATCCAGTTCTTGCAATCTAGATCCTTAAGCGTCAAAGGAATGATGCTCGGTACCACAGTTTCCATCAAAGTGTAGCAAAAGTCGCCCCACAGCAACCAGATGAACAACGACGCCAACCCGATTCTGGTATAGGTAAGCGTTCCGCAACGGTAAACCTTATGCTGCGGCATCGGCTCCGCCAGTGCCATATTATACCTCTTGATTATCTGAACGGTAAACGGTTATTAAGATTTCAATGGACCGGAATCAATTGAATGAGGTCAAGATTCAGTGACGTATCGCCGACATTCTCCATCTCCAGCTCGACATTGCCTTTTTTAAAGTCAAAGATAATGCCGGCATTGCCGCGGTTAAGCGTGTAACTCCGCCAATCACCGGCATTTTCACCCAACCCGCCGGACGACGGCAGCTCAAAGGTTCCGATAATATTGCCGTTCACTGTAACTTTGCGCAACGCGTCTCCGGTTGCACAGTAACGTACAGCCAGGCAATATTTCCCGTCCTGCGGCACTTTCAGACTCCAGGATATTTCGTGTCCAGCTTTATCCCAGTGCGAAAAACACTTATTGTGCATCCCGGTCTTGTCAGTCCGGATTTCAACCTTGCCGTTTTTCTGCCCGATAAAATCCTCAGCTTCGGCAATGATTCCTTCGATCTTCAGCGGCGGAACAGGTTTGTTGCCGGCCGGAACCTGACCGCGTAAAATAGTGCCGTCATCAAGCCGCAATTCGGCCTTGACCGGCGCACAGGTTGACGATTTTCTTTCCAACTTGACGTTGGTAACCGCCATGTTCCCGGGTTTCAGATCGACCATCCATTCAGATGGCGTTAAACTCACGCCATCGGGCGCGATAAGCTTGAGTTTACCCTTCAGCGGACGATTAACCGGCGAACTGGTCACCACCTGAAGCGATAATATGCCGTTATTATCCTTGCAGGTCAGATTGAGATTCGGTGATACATCGGTCGGCAGATAGCTCAATGCCGGATCATAGATATACCCCATCGAATTAGCGGCAATGGTCTGCCGGTAGCCGGGATCCTGCATCAGACACACACGCCGGTCCATCGCCGGAATAATGGTCGAATAGACCCGGAACTCGCCGGGGCGAGTCGTTAAAGCCTCCTCGCGCCAGTCTCCGAGAATATCCGCCTGCATCAGAAATGTACCGCCGTATCCGCCGCCGGAGGGGCCGCCGCTGAAGTCGGAAATCACCGGATTGCAGATTTCACGCTGCAGATCGGCATCCCAGTAAATAAATGACTTCTTGTTAAACGGAACCTTATCGCCGGTGAGCAGCAGTTCGCCATCCGGAGAAAAATGGCGTCTGAGCCCGGGTGCTTTCTTATCGTCGTCTCCTGCTTCGGTGGCGCCAACCTCCCATCCGCGATAAAGCGGATCGATATCACCGGCATAACCGAAGTGGAGATGACCGGTCGGCTGCTCGAATTCCCAAATCACCTTGCCAGTTTTGGCATCGACGCAGGTCACGCCGCCCCGCTTGCAGTGTGTCTCATAAATAGTAACGACTTCCAGTCCGGGATTGCGGTTGGTGATATTGGTCACATAAACATAATCCGGATGCCCGTGCCCGGTGCTCCATAACGGCTGGCCGTTGTCGTCAATAACCGCACCGCCGAGAATGATTTCGTCTCTGCCGTCACCGTCAAGATCGATGGTACGGGTTGTATGAGCACCCTGCCCGGTGTATTTCTTAGCATAATTCCGGCTGTCGTATTTCCACAGCGGTTCAAGTTTGCCCTGGTTAAGCTGCCATGCATCCGCCAGCATCAGACTGTAAGTGCCGCGCAGCGCAATAATGCACGGGGTCTTGCCGTCCAGATAGGCAATTGCAAGCTGGTTGCGGGAATAATAATTGTAAGCCATATTCATAGCTTCAAAATTATTGCGCGACGGCCACGGGACGCGGGCTATTTCGTTGCCGGTCATCCCGTCAAGCACCATCAGATATTCTTCTCCAGTCATCACTTTGCCTTTATCCTTGCCGTCTTTTTCGCGCAAATCTCCGGCCTTTGGATCAAACGCCTTCAAAATTACCTCCGCCTTGCCGTCGCCGTTGACGTCATAAACGATGAAAGGACTGTACCATATGCCGCATTCGATATTCCAGCCCAGATCTTTTGACCAGAGAACAGTACCGTCGCTTTTCACTGCTTCAAGCACAAAAGTTGAAGCCGAAGGTTTCCAGAATGCATACCATGGATCGACATTGGCTCCGGTACTGCTATGACGGACGACAAAGTCATATTCGCCGTCACCATCAAGATCGCCGATGCCGATCTTGTCGACTTTAGCCTTCGGATTGCTTAGCTTGTAGTTGACATATGTGCAACTGCCGTCGTCCATAACCGGACGCACTGCCGCAAACCCGGCGGCACCCTTAAATCCGGCAGCGGGGCGGACCGCGTATTTCGCTCCTTTGACCGGGGAATCAACCGTGTAATCGGTGGTTTGAACGACCGGGGTAGAATTCAACCGGCTTTCTTTGCCGCCCGCCACGCTGAAGATGTCAAAGCCGGCTTTCGGGTCATCGGAATCAAGCAAACGCCAGGAAAGATAAACCTTGCCGTTCTCAACCGGAACCGCGATCAGACCGCGGCCAAGTTTTTCAGCGACACGTTCAGCGGCAAAGCCCTTGACCGGCGGAGCCGGGAGTTTGACCTTCTGGACGACTGGAGTACCGGCAATATCGGAACTTATTCCATCCGGCGCCGCCGCTGCCAGTAATCCCGACAGCAGACTGACAGTTGCAAATGCATTGATTCGATAAAACGTTGTCATATAATTCCTTAATTTAATCCAGATTACGATATGATTGCATAGAACAGATTACAAATCAACTGCAAGCTGATTCACTCCTACGCCGGCGGTCGCCGGCATTTTCTTAGTGGCGCCAGTGTGCCCGTCAAGCATGATATAATTAACCTGACCGAGATGGCGGTAACTAAGCCGGCATCTTGCTCCGGATGTATCGTTATTCGCGGTGAGATCGTTTATGTTTGTCGCGGGATTGACATTGGCAGGATCACTGGGATTAAAACCGCATTCATTGACGCCATCAACCAGAAAAACCACTCGCGACAGATTGCGGATCGTAAGGATTTTCCGGCACATAACTTGTGTATTCGAATTCCAACTGATACCATAACTGATATTATAGCTGCGAGGTTTCAATAACGTATTCGGATACCATTTGCTCTGTAATTTCGCATCGTCATTAACCGACTGACAGGCGTTGAATCCGCGACAGTTGTTCCAACTTTTTGCCGCTCCATTGTTGAGTTTTCCGGTTTTGGTAATTGAACCGATCAGCCACGAACCATACTCATTCCAACTATACGGTCCATTGTAACCAGCATCGTATCCGGCCATATTTCCGTACATCAGTGAAAAATCATTAAATGTTTCAAGATAGTTCTGTGCGCCAAAAAACCATTGTCTGAGATTGCTTGTACAGGAAATCTGTTTCGCCTTTTCCCGGGATCTTGCCAGCGCCGGCAGCAGCATTGCCGCGAGGATAGCGATGATGGCGATCACCACCAGGAGTTCAATGAGTGTAAAAATTTGTTTTTTCATTTTTCTGTCTCCTTCTCTTAGTTTACTAATTTACAAACGAATTTCACGTTGACCGGTTTCAGCAACATCAGACCTGGCATACTTCTTCTTTTCACAGTACTTCCATGCTGATTATATTTTTGGAAACATCTTTCTCCTCTGCTTGCCGGTTAATAATTATTTGAATGGTGACATTAAAAAAGTTGCCGGAGCTTTAGCCAGCGCCGCCGCCTCGATATTAAAATTAAAATCTTTGCGTTTCGCCAACACAAAATGGTGTTTCCCCGCGCTAAGTTTAAATGGCCGGTTGGGAAGATTGGAATACGCTTTTATTACCATAGCATACCAATGCGAAGACTTGTCGGCGGTACCGTAGAAATTTGCCATTTCGGAAGTTCCTCCGTCAAGACTGAGATTAACGCCGTAAGGCGGAGCAGTTAAACGCGTGAATAAATAATAATCCCCGGCCTCCGGTAATTCGAAATCAAGCTGCACGGCGCCTGCCGCGTCGGGCAGAATTATTTTGCCGAATATTGCCGGCTGGCGATCCCTGACCAGGCGCTGAGTGTCATTGCGCATATCCGCATAGACGGAAATTGGCCGTGAAAGCCCGTCCGCACGGCGGATTAGAAATGCTCCGGAGTATAACCGCGCAACCGGCATATTGCCGTCAATTAACTGCACTTTCAGCGTAACGGATTCGCCGGGTTTAACGGTAAACAAGTCAGGAGTCACCTTAAAGAAATTAGTCGACTCGTTTTGAACAGTTTTAAAACTGCCGGCATCAGCAGAAGAATCAGCCTTTACCGTCATCGTCTGTTCAGCGGGCAGCGAATTCCGCCAGGTAAAATTCAATTGATTGACCGACGGGATTAACTTGAGCGGACGATGTGGCAAAATCCGCGGTCCGTCAGCCTGAAATGCTCCAATGTCAGGATGTTCAACAGGCATCACATCAGGAACCGGAACTCCGGCACGATAACCGGGACTGCCCGGTTTCAAGCAGTAATCTCCCGCTGATGCATTGATAAATTCAGGTTTCGCAAAAATCCCGTTAATCTCCTGATTCTTTTGTTTTAACTCAGCAATCAGCGGTGATTTATCCAGATTATCGATCCAGAATAAATCATAATTAAAATCATGGGGAATCGTAAATATTTTACATGACAGCAGACTGTTTATGGGATAAAATAGATTATTGCGGCTAACGGCTTTCAGTTCATTGGCATACTCAGCAGGCACATCATTGCTGTATCCGGAATAAGCATTTCCAGCGCCCGTCATGGTGTTGTTATAAAAATAGAGCCGTCCTTTACCGTACTGGCTATAGTTATTTTTGATCAAAGTATTATTCGCGCCAAACTCATCTCCTGAATTGCACATAAGATTTTGGAATATATACGACGGGCCAAGCAGGCAAGGCGCCGTACTTACGCCGCAAAGCGTACCTTCCACGCGGTTGTAATAAAAACGGCAATTCATTTGTCCACCGTCAAATTCTATTCCATCATCATTGCCAAAAGCCAGATAATTGCCATATACTTCGGCATCCCGGTAAAACCCGCCTGTTTGACTGCCATTGTCAAAACCTTCAATCACATCATTCCAGCGATGCCCGTCACTTCCAACGAAGTCATTGTAACGAATCACAGTACCGCCGGCGGAATGAACAAACATCGCATTGGGCCCGGCTGGATGCGAATAAAACCAGGCGTTGGCACGTCCTCGCGCATCATGAATATAAGAACGCTCCACCACCACCTGTCCGCTGCCGTCAATATTTATTCCCGCATGGTTGTTCAGCGCCCTGTTATTCTGGTAGTATTTACCATCCTGGTAAATATCCTGAACGCCAACTCCGCCATAGCTGCCGATATCGCAATTAATAATCCGGATGTGATTGGAATTCACCACATTGATGCCATGCCTGCGTCCGCCGCGAATAGTCAAACCGTCCAAAATTATATATTCCGCCTGATCCAGCAAAATAGTCTGTTCTGATTTTTCCGTGGATTTCAGCACAAAACCCGGACGGGCAACATAACGGATATAACCATCCGGTTTTCCAGCGCGATTAATCGCCAGATCTCCGTCAAAATTATCCGGACCAATTATCACCGTTTCGGCAACCGGCACAATACTTGACAGCGTCCGGAATTTTACATTGAGCGTTTCAGTTTTGCCATTATCGGCCAGCTCGATTTTAAGTTCGTAAGGAGTATTTTCGGTTAATTTAAGCAAGCTGGAACGAGCCGCCCGCTCATCCGGCACCCAGACTAAATCCAGTGCTTTTTGCCAGTTGTCCGCCCCCTGCCGCCGGTAAAAAACTTTACCTTCGGCAACCTGAGGACGTACCGCTTTAAGATTATTCAGGTAGATGCTGCAACTCTCAAAGCCCGGAACCAGTTCCAATCTTTCCGCTTTATGAGCTGATATCGCATCAACTTTAGTCAGTTTTAAATCTTTAAAAGTGGCAAATTGTCCAATCAGGCTGGCATCACCCAGCCGGGTGCGGCAATGCAAAGTCAGGCGGTCAGCTTCTCCTGTATCAAAAACCACACTTAACTCACCAGCCGGCCGCTGAGCGTCGCGCGAAGTAAAACGCTTGGTTTCCCTGGTTCCTTTAAAAATTTTGACCATCAAATAAGCAATGCCGTTGCGACTGCCGCTGGCGGTAGCGCTGAAACGGTACTTTTGATTAACTGGAGGATTCTTTATTTCCTGTTCAAGAGAACTGTCAAATTGGGCCGTTTGCAAAATGGTAATTTTAACGCCGCCGCCATCCATTGGAGTAACTTGCGTATTCCCGGAACTGTAATCACGCCAGGCTTGCGGCAGTGAGTTCTCTTTGCTGAACTCCTTAAAACTAGCGTTATTTACAGTTAATTCACTTCCGGCGAAACTTGTCAAAGCAATCATCGCCAGACCAGCTATCCACATTTTATTCATAATGAACATTCCCCACAGGGTTCTCTTCGGCCTGTCATTTCCGCGTTATTCATTACCAGGTTGCATCATGCCATGCATAATTATTCTTGTCCGCACTAAGGCTGCCTGTTCCTATTTTATTAATTAAATCACTATGGCTCTTCCATTCAGCGTGGCAGTCAAGAAATACAATATTTGCCCCATTGGCATGGCGCCGGGCCATAGCCATGTTGGCATAATAATAAGTCCGCGCATAAACACCGGCACTTCCACTTGCGTATGTGCCGTCATAACAAGTTTCAGAGAAATCCATTAATAGAACTTTTGCCGACGCCCGTTTGGCATTCTCAAATTTCTGCCAGCGCTGCGGCTTACTGGCGGCGCCAGGATCGCTAACCAGGTAAGTATTAAATGCATAACTATTATTCGGGGCCCCGGTATCTCTGGCCCCCCAGAGTCCGGTACCATCACGACGCCCGGACGGGCAAAGCGCAACATCAACAATTTCGCTTTCCCCCGTAACTATCGTCTTCACTCGCTTCGCGTCCAAGTAAGGCACAATGGTTCGAGCCGCATTCGGTTTATCAATCGGACCGAAAACAAAACGATAATAATAACCATCCGCTCCGAAAGTCAGAAAACCATTATTGGCATTGGCATAAAAACCGCTCGCTACCGCCAGTTGTTTGAGATTGCTGGTGCATTTTATCGCTTTGGCTTTTTCGCGGGCTTTATTCAATGCCGGAAGCAGCATTGCCGCGAGGATCGCGATAATGGCGATCACCACCAGGAGTTCAATGAGTGTGAAAATTTGTTTTTTCATTTTTCTGTTTCCTTCCTTTAGATTACTGAATTGAAAAATGGTTTCACGTTGACCGCCGCAAACATTAAACCAGACATGCTTCTTCACTTTTTCTTACCTCCTTGTTTCTAATTAAAATATTATTTTTAGTTACCTGTTTGATATGCAAAAACAATCTGATCGCCTGGGCAAGCGCCCCGGTCGCCTGTACCATATCCAGATCATTACGCCAGATACACTTGATTCCCTCTTCTATCATTGATGACATTTCCGGAGAGCTGATATTGTATTGAGCACTGATTTTATTGGTCTCCGACAGGAACAGCATGTCTCGCGGTGATTGAGCATCAATGCTTTTAAATGCGGAAGATTTCCGGATCGGAATCCCGTATTTTTCCATGCCGATAAAGTCCTGCGTTTCTTCAGAAAGCATAAATCTGACAAAATCTTCAACCCGCGTCGGATCGGAGCAGTTCTTTCTGACACAAATCAAGTCAGTTGCCTGAGCCGTAATGTCCGAACCGCCCTCAATCACCGGTAACGGCACGGTCTTCCAGCCATCAAAACCGGCGTGTCTGAAATGCGCAAGACTTTCGCGTTCTGACAACATGAACGCCAGCTTTCCGGAAGCGAATTGCGCTGTACAGTCAGAAAACACTTCATTGTAAGATACGTTCAATTCATGCATCAGTTCGGTATACAACTGTAATCCATGCCGGGTACGCGGATGATCAATCGCCACCGGGTCGGACGGCGAAGATGAAATCAGACAGCCGCCGGCGCGGAACACAATGTTCATCCATTGAAAAATTTCCGGGAACCAGTTAAAAATCTCGGTTCCTGGAACCTTCTGCGCACGCATTTTCCGGACACTTTGAATGAATTCTTCCCAGGTCCAGCCTGAATGAGGCTCCGGGCAGTTGAAATTCTTCAGCAGATCAGGATTATAAAATATTACCCGTGGCGAAAAAATAAACGGAATCCCCGCCAGTTTGCGGTCAACGTAAAAGTTTTTGAAAGGATGGCTGAAAAACAACGACTTATCAGGGTATATACGGTCAAAAAACGGTTGCAGATCCAGATAGTCATTGCGGTTATTCTGTACATGCAGAGTTGTACGCAGTTCAAAAACGCTTTGAGGAAATTTTCTGCACACCCTTAACTGCGGAATCCGGGCTGCCAGTAATTTTTCAAAACCGTCGATCCACGGCAGATCTCTGTTGAACAGCGTAAAATTAGTCTGTAAAATCCGATCTTCCCAATTCCGCTGAACGAAAGTTCCTTTCCGGGAAATTGTTTCCAGTATACCATCCTGCGCAAGATTGTCCAGAGCCTGTTGAATTTTGAGAAAAGAAACTTTTATGGAGGAGGCAATGACGCGAGCACCCGGAAGCTTGTCGCCGCCTTTCAAGCTGCCGCTTTCCAGAAGGTCAAGAATATAATTTCTCGTCGTTGTAATCTTATCTTCCATAACAGGCCCTGTCTCCGATTATGACATTTCTTATACCAATCACTCTGACTAAGTCAACAATGAAGATTATAATACATATTGCTGACTAAGTCAACAATTATTCTCAAAAATAATTAATTTAAAAAAACGTTGTGACTATGTAAACAGTTTAAAGCAATAAAACGTTTGGCGAAAATCCACACAAAATATATGATGATCTCCAACAGATTGTCATGCAGTAGCGGGTATCTTAGGTATTTTCATGGCAAATGTTATTATTTCTCAGCCGCGTCAAAGCGTTTCGTCCAGTGAAGCGCCAGCAGGCAGACTCCGGTCGCCGCATAAGCGGCGGCAAACTCCGGAGCCGCCATCCAGCCTAACACCGGAGCAACTCCGCCAGGGGTGATCTTAAACGCGTGGATCAAACCCGTCGCGGAAAATCCGGCGCACAGGAAGCATGTCACGGCAGCGGCAACAAATTTACGGTCAATGGCAAAAGCAATAATCGAGGCAAATGCCATGCTGGTGATGAGAAAACCCTGATTCATGGCAAGAACGCCGCGGATGAAAAGACTGTTCCCGAAGCCTGGCAGAGCTTTCTCCAGAGGCGTTCCGGTGATACGCAGCGTGGTCTCGATCAGAAGCCAGGCCCAGGCCGCAAGCGATGGAAACAGACCGGCGGCAACCGCCAGCGCATGAGCCCGCGGAGTCTCCTGAAACGCCTGTGCCGTCATCACCAGGCCGATCCAGATAAGAATCCCGAACGTCGCCTCCAGCGGCACCACATGAAGGACGGCGGTGACCGCTCCGAAAAAACAGAGTGCGCTGATCACGATGCCGTTCAATGCGGAATATCCGATTCTGGCACCCATTGCTTTCCAGCCGGGATGGCCGATGTAAATAGTGGTGGGGAATGCGCTCCCGAAAAATGCCGCTACAATGCTGCCGGCGCCGTTCATCACCAGCGAAGGCATGGTTTCGTACCGGTCACCCGCCGCTTCGGCGCTGTCCAGTGACTGCAGCGATCCGAGGACATTGAACAGGGCCATCGGAATAATGACTGTAAGATAGCTCCAGAGCGCGCCGCCGGACACCAGCGCCCACCAGGCGGTGACATCCGGCTGCGGCAGATGAAGCCCGAACGGAATCGGATCCAACGGCGGCGAAAATGATGGAACGCCCGCCCACTTCAAGCCCCATGCGATCGCCACTCCGGTCAGAATGGCCAGCAATCCGGCCGGAATCCCCAGCGGCAGGCGCACCCGCGTGGCATACGCAATCACAATTAAAAACATCGGCAGCAGCGCGATGGCCGGCGAAGCAAAGATTTGAAAGGCAAACCCCATTGAAATAAATGTCAGCGCCACCCCGGCCAGGGACGAAAGCAAAGCCGCTCGCGGCGCTTTCCTGCGGAGCGGGTCCGCAAAGAATGCCAATGCCAGTTCCAGCAGCCCGCTGATCAGGCAGGCGAAAACCCCGGCCTCCCAGACTTTTACCGGATCTTTAGTCGCCTGCCAGACCGGCGCCATGATGAAGAAGAGAAACGCAATCAGGCTTACAGTATTGATTCCGTAAGGCAGGGCTGTCACATCATCGCGGCCTGTCCGTTTCGCCAGCCGCCATGCCTGCCAGGAATAAAAAAGATTTCCCGCCACGACGGACACGGCGGCCCCCGGCAGAATCAATCCGGCAACGGTCGCGAGCGGAATTCCGCACACCAGCGGGCACAGCGTTGCAATCAGCAGCAACTGAAGCAGATTATCAATAAAAAGCCCGATAAACCCGTCCCAGTCCCCTTTTACAAACCATTTTTCTTTCATATGCCGCGCAACACCTGACAGGATTTTCTGATTTTAATATTTGCATAATATTGCCCGGCAGATCGGAGAATCAAGAGGAGAATTCCCCAAAATGCATAAATGCCCGATATTCCCCGGCGTGTCAACTGCGCAGTTATTCGACTGAAAACAGGGTGTGCCGGAAAGCTGACGGGCTCTGCCCCGCACGCTTCCTGAACATCTTTGAGAACTGGAAAATATCGCCGTAACCGGTTTGGATCGCGATCTCGGTAATGTTCAGATTACGATTTCCGAGCAGATATTTCGCCAATTCAAAACGCAACTGCAACTGGTATTCAACGGGGGAGACGCCAAGCCATTTTTTGAACTCGGCGCAAAAATGCGGAACGGACAGTCTGGCGACCGCCGCCAACTGCCGCAAATGGATTTTCCCGGTCTGATTTTTTTCGATGAACGCCTTTGTCCTGAAGATCCTTTCCGGAATGGCGGGCGCGGCGGCTTCGCGCATCGCCCGGTCCATTTCCCGGAGCATGCAGTGAAACAGGTTCTTCAAAATGACCGCATCAGGAGCATATGACCCGGTGAGTTCTTTATAGATTTTAAGCAGGTACTCTTCCATTATGTCCGGCCGGTTAAAAGTCAGCGGCTTCCACGGCACAAAACCGTTCTCCGTCAGCAGCGCAGCGGCGCTGCGGCCATGAAAATGAATCCAGGAGTGCCGCCAGCGGCGTTCCGGATTGCCGTAGTAATGTGCGGTGCCGTCCTCCCACAGCATCAGCGTATTGGCCGGATACTGCCGGATATCTCCATCTTCTTTGAGCCAGACCGGCTCGTAAAAGAACATCAGCAGCCGGTCGCCGGTGCCTTGCGGCCGGTCAATAATGCATGGACGCATCTCCTCCCGGATGCCGGTGCCGGAAATGTGCAGCTCGGTATCCGGTCGCTGCGGCGTGAATTTTAACGTTTTAAATTTCATGAATAATAATATTTGATAAACATTCAATAATTGATGCCATACAATTTAACCATTTTTACCAGTATAATAATAGCATACTGGATAATAAAAGCCAAATATAAGGAGCTTTATCTTATGAGTAAATTCAACGGTCTTAATATGAGTCTGGGCAATCTTTCACTGCTGTCCAATGCACAAACCCGTTCAATCAGCGCGGAAAACCCGGATGGCGCGAAAGGCGGCGGCGCCAAAGCCGAACCCGGCGAAAACAGTTGCGGACGGGAGCTCGGACGCGGCTGGAAGATCAGGCCATCCATTCAAATCAAGGCCGGAGAAACGGCGGAACTCGCAGACATCCGGGGGCCGGGCGCAATCCAGCAGATTTGGTTTACCCCGACCGGGAACTGGCGCTTCACCATTCTCCGCATTTACTGGGACGGGCAGGAGCATCCGTCAGTCGAATGCCCCGTCGGCGACTTCTTCTGCGCGGGCTGGGGCGGCAGGGAGAACAACACTGGAGCAAATTTCCGGCAGCTTTCGTCACTGGCGGTATGCATCAATCCCGGCAGCGCCTTCAACTGTTACTGGGAGATGCCGTTCAGGAAACATTGCCGGATAACCATGACCAACATCGAAGAGCCGGTCAAGGACAAACCTGATGAAAGAGCGATGACGCTCTACTATCAGATAAATTACACGCTGACCGAAGTGCCGGAGGACACCGCTTATTTCCACGCCCAGTTCCGGCGGACGAACCCCCTGCCCTATAAAGAAGCCTACACCATCCTCGACGGCGTCAAAGGCCGGGGCCATTATGTCGGAACTTACATGGCATGGGGGGTTAATAACAACAACTGGTGGGGCGAAGGCGAAATCAAGTTCTTCATGGACGGGGACAAGGAATTTCCGACCATCTGCGGAACCGGCACCGAAGATTACTTCTGCGGATCATACAATTTCGACGTCGGACAGCAGAATGGCGGATACAGGGAATTCAGCACTGCCTATGCCGGCCTGCATCAGGTACTGAGACCGGACGGACTCTACAAGTCGCAGCAGCGTTTCAGCCTCTACCGCTGGCATATCATGGACCCGGTAAGATTCGAGCAGGATTTGAAAGTCACAATCCAGGCGCTCGGCTGGCGTTCATACGGACGCTATCTGTCACTGCAGGACGATATCTCATCGGTAGCCTTCTGGTATCAGACGCTGCCGGCCGCGCCGTTCCCGCAACTGCCGGACCGCGACTATCTGGAAGTTATCTGACCTGAATTTTCTGTCCCTTATTTCAAGGTTGAATCGACGCTGATTAGAGTTATATTTATCCCGGACATTGCCAAACCATAAGTGAGGAATGAAAGGGATAAATGCTTTTCCAGGAACTGCCGAAAATACGCTCTATGAGTGATATGATCTTTGACCCGATGTGGGCAGTGAAAGATCATTCTACCAATATCTGCGAACTGATCCATGTCCGCAAGGGTCTGCTCTGCCAGGTCGCAGGCGGCAAAAAGTTCACGGCGGGTCCCGGGGACTGTCTGATCACGCCCCGCCAGACCATGCATCGCGATTTATTCGATTTCGATAAAGGGCTGGAAGTTTTCATTGTATTTTTCGACTGGACGTTTGAGTCGGAATTTCTGAAACTGGTAAATAGTTCGAACATCAACCAGATTTCCGCGGACACCAGAACCGCCCTGTCCCGGGTGTTTGACGAGTTGAGAACCGATCCGGGCGGCGACGAAACCGACCGCATCGTTGCGTCAAGCCGTCTGCTGACCGTGCTGATGCTGCTTTACCGGGACATCAGCCAGCAGCAGAATCAGTCTGCCGCCCCGGAGTTTTCCGGCAATAAACGGCAATGGCTGGTCAATGAAGCCAAAAAATATCTGGAAAAACATTACCCGCAGCCGGTAAAACTTGAAGATGTCGCCGCCAGCTTGAAAGTCAGCCCGTTTTACCTTTCCCGCGTGTTCAGTCATGAGAGCGACTTTTCGCTGTTTGAATACCTGAACGATGTGCGCATGCGCAAGGCGCGGGAACTGCTGCACGAAGGCCGTCACATCGTATCGGACGTGGCGTATATGACCGGCTTTGAGGACAGCAATTATTTCTCCAAGGTATACAAGCGCCACTACGGCCACTCCCCCAGCCAGGGCCGTTTCAAGTAACTCAAGCTGGAAGCTTGAAGGAGCCAAGCGAGAAAAGCGAGAAAAGTTGAAAGTTATTGAAAACCATGATAAATTTGCTCCCATGATTAAGAATTTTGAACAATTGGACGTGTGGAAAAGAAGTTGCCAGCTTGCGGTTGCAACCTATAAGACTTTTGAAAAAGTTAAAGATTATGGGCTTTACAATCAAGTTACCCGTGCGGCTGTCTCCGTTCCATCCAACATCGCAGAAGGTTCCGAGCGTCAGACTTCAAAGGAATTCATTCAATTTCTTTATATTGCCAAAGGTTCTGTCGCTGAACTCCGCACACAGATTTATATAGCAGGAAAACTTAATATCATTTCTTCTGCAGACATGAAAACTATTGCTGATGAAGCAATGGAAATATCCCGCATGCTGCAAGGGCTTATTTCAAGCATAAAAAAAACTGACTGATTTAATAATTTTTCCCGCTTTTCTCGCTTTTCTCGCTTTTCTCGCTTTTCTCGCTTTTCTCGCTTTTCTCGCTTTTCTCGCTTTTCTCGCTTTTCTCGCTTTTCTCGCTTTTCTCGCTTTTCTC
>JBAYIO010000038.1:0-42649 GCA_041665605.1 Victivallaceae bacterium
ATACAATACAAGAAATATAGTGCAAAAAATGACTTTGTCAAAAACAAAATTAAAGAAAAATGAAACTTTATTGAAAGTATTTCTTGAGAATTATAATCATCACCGCTCTACTGAGCCATTACTAATATTCGTAGATAAACACAAAATAATCGGATAAATATTTGTATTTTTATGTTTTGTCTGCTATACTAGTAACTGTAGAATTTTTGATGATGTTTTGTAAGTGTTACATTTATGATGGTTGTCAAATATTTACCGGACGGGAATTAGTCCTGTTCAGTAATTTTTCTATTTTGTCATGCCTCGTTTTAGGCTGACGAAAACCGGCGAGTCACCTGCCGTTAAAAGGGGAACATTGAAATATCTTTCTGGCCATGGAAAAATTTTCGGTTCTATTTTACATTAATAATCATGGCGTTCAGGAAGAAGAAAAATGAATCTCTATGTCGGCAACCTCTCATTCAAGACCACAGACGCATCACTCAAAGACGCATTCCAGGCTCACGGACAGATCGAATCTGCCCGCGTTGTAATGGATCGCGATACCGGAAGCTCCAAGGGTTTCGGCTTTGTCGAAATGCCCAACCGTGAAGAAGCCATGGCTGCAATCACTGCACTCAACGGCACCGATCTCGAAGGCAGAAGCATCAACGTGAACGAAGCCCGTCCGAAACCCGAAGGCGGCGAACGCCGCAGCAGCGGTGGTGGATTTGGCGGCGGTAATCGCGGCGGTGGCGACCGCGGTGGTTTCAGTGGCGGCGGTAGCCGCAGAAGCTACTAAGTTCCAGTAACGCTTTAGCGTTTTCACAGCCGGCAGGAGCAATCCCGCCGGCTGTTTTATTTTATCCGTTTGCCCGTCAGCTCATCAAGCCTGGAGAAGTTACTGACCGGCAAAATCATGCCGGAGCGAGTTCGCGTTCCGGGGTATGTTGCGTCCTGCTGACGAATGGACGACCGGCAGGCGCCCCGCATAGTTCCAGCAGATCGTTCACATCCGCCGTCGCCAGACATTCGACGGTGTCGGCGGCGCCGTAATATATTTTCACCTCACCGGAATCCTCCAGAATCATGCCGCCGGGGAAAATCACGCTGCCGCGCATACCGTCGGTCTCGTAATCCTTTTCCGCCGCGAGCAGCGGCCGGTCATACATACCGATGATTCTGGACGGATCGCGAAGATCCAGCAGCATCAATCCGCCGAAGTATTCCTTGTTCCAGCCGCCGTGCCAACTAAGCAGTTCCTTGTCCGTATGCTTCCATACCGCGTGGAATGTGGTAAGCCAGCCGGCACGGGTTTTGACCGGCGGGGCCGCCGGGCCGATCTTGCAGTTGCTGAACGGTACTTTTTCAGAACCCAGCAGCAACCGGCTGTTGCCCCAGTATTTGCAGTCCGGTGATTCGGAAATCCAGATGTCAAAGGCTTCAGGGGCTCCCCGTCCGTAAATCGGGAACGGACGCTCCAGGCGCACGAACATACCGTTGATTTTTTCCGGAAACAGCACCATATTGCGATTGTCCGGCACCGACAGCGACAGCAGTTCGAATTTCTCAAGATCGTCAGTGACGGCAATCCCCCCGCAAATGCCGTGACGGGTGTCAGCGGCGAAACAGAGATAGCATCTATCCTCGATAACAGTAAGCCGGGGATCATACACCCGCAATATTTCATCCGTCAATGGAATCGGGAGTACCGGTTCAGGCTTGATCCGCCAGTTGACGCCGTCATCACTCACCGCCAGTCCAAGGTTGATCCTGATTTGCGGAAACACCTTATGTTTCAGGCGGCGCATGTCTTCCCGGTAATAGCCGTAATCGTTCCGGAACAGCATGACGTACTTGCCCTGGTACTTTGTAATACCTGCATTATAAGTCAGCGTTGATTCAAATGGCACCATTGACGGTTTTATCAACGGGTTGCATGGAGACTTCTTAATCTGTGAACATGTAGTAAATTTCATTTTCAATTCCATCGTTATGTCTTTGTAAATAATATCCTGAAACATTCCTGTCTTTATTTTTCAGCGAATTCCCAGTACATGGCGGATCCATTAGTCAGCTTGTGCTTGAGAGACACTTTAAGCTGACCATTTTCAAAGGTCGCAGGTATCTGTTCCAGGCGTCGCCCGGAGCTTGACAGCGCCCATACCTTCAGAGAATTGCCATTGTTCAAAATTATTCCGGCCTGACCGGCGCGGAGCAGTTTCTTATCGCTTCCCCATGCGGAGACCCAGGTGTTCACATTCTCAAAACGCATGCCTTCGTTAAGAACGTCTGTCGGGAATATTGCAAGAATGTGCCGGCTCTGTTCCAGCGGCAGTCCGTCAAGGCTGTGGAAAGATAAAGACGCGGCGCCGGCATCAATGTCCATGCTCAAACCGGATATACTTATTTTATCTTTATGCTGCACAACGGCACCCCGGCTTTTAGGGGTGTCCAGAATAATCCGGCCTGCCTTGAACTCGAAAACCGTTTCTCCTGTTTCCGTCTCCATTATTCCGCCAGCGATATTGCTGCGGTTCTTATCAGGCATAATCGTTTTCCGCATTTTGCTGAACCATGCGGACAAATCTTCCGGGCTTCCACTTTTCGCCAGTTCCATCTGCATTTTTCCCGCATTAATGCCTGCAATAAGCGGCAGGACAGGAAATTCTCCGGAAACGGCCTGATTCAAGTTCACGCCGGTTTTTGTAACAAATGCAAGGATATCCGCTTCGCCATGAGTTGAAAAATTTTTATCGAACAGTCCTGTGGACGGAGACCACAAATCAATCCGCCCCGCCGCAGGCTTTACATCGCCCCGCAGGAAAAGGAATTTTATCTGCCGTTCCGTTGCCTGCCCGATTGCCTCATTGACCTTGTCAAAAGATTTCGCCGGAAAATCGCCTGTGAGCGAACCGGGTTCGCCGGCATAAGTAAAATTGATTAAGGCATCCCAGCCCTGCAAGGCGGATAAACTTCCCAGCATGAGGCCGTTCTCATTTCTGTAACGGTTCGGGAAAACAATATCATACTCACTTATAACAAACGGTTTTCCCCACTGACGAGTGCATGCGACGCTCAAGAAAGGATTGTCCCGATACCACCATTGATTTGCCCGCAGCATTGCACGCTGATGGAATGAATAAGGCAATGACCACTCTTTTTCTGCAAAACGCGGATGATCCCAGTAACAGTGATTATCCACAAACGGAAATTCGCGCCGCACCAGCGCCGTATATCTGTCAGATCCCATATTCAAATCAACCAGCGGAGCTTTTGCCCCAGTCTGCTTCAGAAATTCAGCCATTTCCCTGTATGCGGCGGCACAAACTTCAACGGTGAAGCGCAGATTGTCCGAACCTCTTTTGTCCGAAGCGGCTTCGGGAGTGAACTTGATATTCCCGGATTCTATGGTTTCAGATGAAGCAAGGGAACTGCCCCAGTTATTTTTTAGCTCCGCGGTAGTGCCGTATTTTTTCTTCAACCATAAACTGAAAGCGTTGTTGTACATTACAGCAACCTGCTCCGGCGCTTTGGGGAATACATAAGGCAGGAAATCTTCATTTACCAGCCCCAGATATAAAATGGCCGGTTCATCTTTCAGCGCCAGCCCGGTATAGGGGTTGACGTGAGAGATGAGTTTGCTGATCCACTGCTTCAAATCATCTCTGAATTCGGATTTCAGCGGAAATGAAGACTCATAAGCGTGGCGTGAATTACCCCTGTCCTTCCAGCCGGGATAAAATTTGTCAGTGATATTCTGAGTCCAGCGCCCCATAAAAAGGTCCATAGTAATATATATGCCCCTTTTTTTCAGTTCGAAAATCAACTGGTCAAATTTGTCTGTCTGCATCTTGTCAAGGTCCGGACCGTGTTCTGTTTCCTTCCGGATAACAGAGTCGACATGCGAAACACGCACCAGATTAATTCCCATGCGGGCAAAACGATCAGCCAGACGGGCCAGATCTTCCCGAGTTGCATTTTCGAATATTTTAGGGGACATTACTGAAAAATTTGTTCCCGCAAAACGTGCCCGCTGCCCGTTTTTTTCGAACACAAAATGTTCTCCCTGTATTCTTGCAAATCCATTTTTCCCTGCCGGCGCATCCAGCAGATCTGACAGGTCAAGTGCGCTTCCTGACTCTATTTCCTTTTCAAGTTTAAACGGAATCCATTCCTGGCCGGCAGTCACCGTCCAGCCTTGAGGTTTTGGGAAATCTACAGGCATTGCAGATAAAGATACTCCGGCGATTCCCCACATGGCGTTTCCCGCGCTTTCAAAACGCAAAGCTGACAATTTCTTTCCGGCCGGTAATTCAAACCGGGAAACATACAACCCGACATAACTGCTCCGGTTTTCAGCCGACCAGCCGACATAAGCATTAGGCAGATGATTCGGAGCCCACCAGTCAGCAACGTCGCGACCGCGCATCACCGGAACCGGAGCCCCTTCTCCATTGCTGAATACAGGAATAATCCGGCCCACCTCTGTATTTGTTTTAGACGTCCATGCGGTAGCATGCAGCAGATAAACATATTTTGCGTCTGCAAGTGAATCAGGAATCGCTAAAACGGCTTTTTCCGGCAGGAAATTATGCAGAGCATCTCTGAGCACAATCGCAGCTTGGGGACCGGCTGCAATATTGAAACGCACATTTCCATAAACATTATCGCCTGTTGGAAGAGCCGAAAGGTCATTTTGTCTGCCCTGATCGGTCCATCCGCCTTTCCGGTCTCCGGCAACTTCATCCGTCAATCCCATATTGGCGACTCCGGACAGGCTCACCGGATCCGCCGCGCCGTTAAGCTGCAGTATCCATGCATGAATAGTAACCGGTTTGTCTGCCTCGACTTCGAATATTTGCGATACTACCGCGTCATGCCACACGCATATTGCATTTTTACCGTGCTGCACCTGTTTCATATCGGTCACCAGTTTCACTTCTCCGGCTTTTTTGCCTCCGGCAGTCCACCCCATGGGCAAGTTTCCGGCAAGTTCCTCAAAGTCCCCATTTACAATTTTTGCTCCTTCAGCAGTAAGATTGTCCCAGATGACAGGCACCGGATAGTTTTGATTATCGTTTCCCGGAAGATATTTTCCCATGAGAATGATCTTCACCTTCCCGCTTTTCGCCGGAGTAAAACATATATCGGCCTCCGTCCATTTATTAAAAACTGTACTTATATCAATACGGACATGGGTATTGGCTTTATCGCCGCGCCATGCGGAATAAGACCATTTTGCTTTTCCGGCGTTGACGTCTTTAAGCTCAATGTTTCCGGCGCTGCCGTCAATATCGATCCTGGCCTCATTGGGAAGCTTGAACCCGTCAGGAACTGCGTCCGCGGCAATAAGCATTGTTGCAGACGGCAGTGCAATTACTGAAATAATTAAAAAGAACAACCATATTAGAATTCGAAAACATATATGAGGATGCATTATTTTGCCTTTCATTTTTCTTCTGAAATTTTTTCTGCTTTTTATCTGGCTGGCGAACCATTGCCTGGTACTTGATTACGCTGCTTGTCGGCATCGAAGCAGCGTAGCGAATTTTTTAAAACATTTTTAACCGCTTTGCCAGTTACCCCGTTCAGGGAGAACCCCGCCGGGACGCCCGCAAGATATGTTAATCGGTTGTGCCGTTGTTTAAATTTATGCCTTCCATCATGGCCGCGTTGTTGTCCTTTGAATTATCCTGCTTGAAAAGCTGCTCGTATTTTTTGGATGTCACATGCCCGTCCATATAACATACATTGGCCTTGCCTTTGGACGGATTGAGCGGCGGCATCGCGCCGGCTGTAAGCAGGGTACGCGGATCTTCACCGCCATGCCGGTATGCAAAATTGCCGAAACTGTTAGTCGTTCCGTCATTGAGTATTTTGTTGTCCGCACACAATAACGCCCGCGATGACTGTGTAATGGCGGATGTTTTACGGTACATGTATTTACGGGTAACCGCCGCGCCGGTACGCCAGTCGTTGTATGTTCCCTGGTTGGGTTTGTTCGCTGTCAGACAAGTATTGACCACTACGTGCGTATGGGCATATTTATTCTCGGCGAGAAGGCCGAACGGAATCGGTTCGCCCGGACAGGCGAAAGTACCTTTGGTAAGTGTCGAACCGCCAAAATAACCATAATAAGTGACTCCGAAATTCGTTCCGCCGCGGATGCCGTCGTCTTTTACGCCGGAAAGGAAGTTGCGGAAAAAGTCACTGGCAAAGCCTCCTCTGGCCGCCGGCGCTATCCAGTCGCCATTGTCCTGCGAATAAGACGCCTGAGCCGTCCCGATGGTTTTAAAATTATTGGCACAGCTTGCGGAACGGGCGACATCGCGGGCTTTGGCAAGGGCCGGCAGCAGCATTGAGGCCAAAATCGCGATGATCGCGATCACCACGAGGAGTTCAATGAGTGTGAAAATTAAAATTTGCCGTTTCATTTTTATGCTCTCCATTTTCTGTTTTTAAGTTTATTATTATCTGACTGCATTATAGATAATAACCCGCAAACAGTTTAAATGATATGCCCAAAAAAGCAAAAACATATCTATCAGGGCAAATGTTCAGTTTTAACGCCTCCCGTGTGAAAAATCAGACGTTCAATGTATTTTCCGGTATTTTGTGGGGCTGATGCCGTAAAACCGTTTGAAAATTCTGGAAAAATGAAATTGATTCTCAAATCCAAACATTTCACTTATCTCTTTAATTGTAGCTCGCGGATCTTTCAGGAACGGCTCAAGCCTGCTTAGTTTATACCTTGTAAATGCTTCAACCGGGGGTTCGCCAATAATGGTTTTATATTTATGGGTCAACGAACTTCTGCTCATATTCATGCCGGCGACAATTTCCGCGATATTTAATTTGCCGTGAATATGCTTTTCAAATATTTCAAACAATGTGCGTCTCATCGCTTCATCGCCCAAACTTCTTGTAAATGTCGCCGAAAGCTGCCATTCGGGAAACAGGAAGATAATTTTCCAGAAAAGTGCCCGGAAAAGACTATCCATAATATAGAACGTATTGGAATGATTTTCGGCGGTTCCGGCTGCAACCAGTTGCTTAAAAACGGAGGTGAAGAATTCATCAGCCGGACATTTAATTTTCTGGTCGTCCGGAGTCACGCCGTCCTGGAATAATTTCCGCTTGATCTTGGCATTCCCGGGCTTCGTATTGTCCAAATGTCCATCACCCGGATTATTGATTGCGAAAGTAATAATGGTAAATTCGGTACCCGGCTGCAAAATGTCCTGATGCCAGTCACCTTCCTGCACCAGCAGCAATTCACCGACCCGCACAGACAATTCCTGATTATTCAGCAGACACCTGTAATCTCCTGCAGTCGGTATGATGATCTCATAGGCCGGATGACAGTGTCTGCGATAGGAAAAGTCCTGTTTGGCTTTGAAAAAACTGATGCCAAGAAAGAAAAGATCGAAAGAATTTACGACTTTCAAGTCGCAATATCTTAAGGAGCTTTCTCTTGCGAAAAGATCATTTTCCTCTTTGTAATACATAAATCCGGAAATCCTGCTATATTTGCCGTGTTCACACATATACTTTAATGCGTACAATAACTTTTTTCCATTAATGCCGGAGGTAAACGCAATCTATATTTCCGATTCCGGTTCAAATTTTAAAAGTGCTTTCTTGTTGCCGACATGTTTTAAAACTGCTTTGACTACTTTTAAAATTAAAAAATAAAGCTTTTTATTGCGCTTGCGGTTTTAAAACTTGCAACTTTCTGATATAATTTAGATGTACTATTCTTAATTATTAATCAAAGGTGAATGAAATGAGCTATAATCCGGATGAACAGAGATATACTAAAATGACGTATAACCGCTGCGGCAGAAGCGGACTCAAACTGCCCGCGCTTTCGCTGGGACTGTGGAACAACTTCGGCGATAATGACGCTTTCGAGAACTGCCGTAATATGATTTACCGGGCATTCGACCTTGGCATCACCCACTTCGATCTGGCCAATAACTACGGTCCGAAACCGGGTGCCGCCGAATCTAAATTCGGCAGGATTTTGTGCGAAGGACTGGATGCGCACCGCGACGAACTGGTGATTTCCACCAAAGCCGGATATCTGATGTGGCCCGGGCCTTACGGCGAATGGGGTTCCCGCAAGTATCTGCTGGCCAGCCTGGACCAGAGCCTCAAGCGCATGGGCCTGGAATATGTGGATATTTTCTATTCGCACCGCCTGGATCCGGACACCCCGCTGGAAGAGACGATGACCGCATTGGACACCGCGGTACGCCAGGGCAAGGCCCTTTACGCGGGTATTTCTTCCTATCCTCCGTCCGAAACCCGTCTGGCGGCGAAAATCCTGCGCGATCTCGGCACGCCGTGCCTGATTCATCAGCCGTCCTACAGCATGCTGAACCGCTGGGTCGAAGACGCCCTGCTTGACGTTTTGGAAGAGGAAGGCATCGGCGCGATCGCATTCTGTCCCCTCGCCCAGGGGCTGCTGACTTCGCGTTACCTCAACGGCATTCCGGATGATTCCCGCGCCGGCAAAGGTATCGTGTTCCTGAAAAAGGAAAACATCACCGAGGAAGTAATCAACAAGGTCCGCGCCTTGAACACCATTGCCCGGGAGCGCGGCCAATCGCTGGCGCAAATGGCCCTGGCCTGGATTCTCAAAGACCGCCGGATAACTTCAGTGCTGATCGGGGCCAGCAAAGTATCGCAGATTGAAGAGAATGTCATTGCTTTAAAGAATCTGGTATTTTCGGATGACGAGCTCAATAGAATTGAAGTCATCCTGAAAAACAAACCGGAAAAGAAATAACCCTAAAAAAAGCAGTCGAGTCAGTACGCCGTGAATGTGCCGCGATTTTGAACGCCGCTATGGTAACCACTGCAAGTTCAAGATCACGGTGCAGGCATGGTGCAATGACCGACCCGCAGGGTTGAATTCCGCATTTTCTGGGAATCCGGTTGATTAACTTTTTGTTATTACTATGTTTTGATATAAGACATTTATTTAAAACAATATATAACTTAAGACATGGTTCAACTGCTTTTTTTAGGATAACAGTTATAGCGGGCTCCGCCCGCACAACCGATAACAGAAATTACCGGTCCAATTGAACTATTTAAATATCCTGCGCTTTAACTTTTCAAAATAAGACAGTATTTTATACTGATTCGCAATCTGAAATTAAGTAAAGATCGGATTCGGTATCAAGTTCAACTTTCAACTGGATTATTACTATCCATGAGAAAGCAAAACAGTATTTTACTATTTCTCTACTGTCCCGTCGTCGGTATTATCGACCTTTTCTGCCTTTAGATCGCGGAACAGCCGGAAAGCGTCGCGCACTCCGCCGCAGAATATCCAGACGGTGCAGACGGTGCCAAGGATCAGGCTGAACCACCAGACCTTAAACCACCAAAACCATGCCCAAGCATTGTCCGAAACTTTATAAAATATGTTGATTACGGTGCCGATAACGAATATTCCCCACCAGGCCATAGTCCACCAGAATGTCGCCCAGAACAGGAAACGTTCAAACCGGGAAAACTCTCTGGACACTCCGATAAGCTCGCCGAAGGTTTTGCGTTTGACTTTCAGCGCGTCTTTGGCTTCTACCATGTCATCTTTTACGGCATATTTTCCGCAATGCAGCATCTTGTCCATGTCAAATACGCGCCTGGGCCCGAGCAGCGATACCAGGACATAGCTTAAAGAAGCAGTCAGCATGGCGTAAAAATAAATTTCCTGCCCGTTCAGCGGGAAGTTTGCCTTATGTGCAATACCCCACTGCCAGTCCGGCCAGAATTTTAGCAACATTGGCGAAATCATTGTCGTCCAGTAGCTCTGAATAAGCATACCGCCAAACGCCATCACTGTACCGAGAATCAATGCCGTCCAGGCCGCTTCAGTAGTGCCGCGTTTCCAGTATAATCCGCCGACAATTACCACGCCTGCGCCGCCAAGGTAAATCGCACCGGTCAAGGCGAAAAACATGAAAATGAAATCTTTCAGCGGGAACAACATGCTGAAGACGAATCCGAACAATGCGACACCGAAAATCGATACCCGCAGCCAGAGCAGATGCCGTTTGGGATCAAGCGGCTTGTTGCGGATCGGCATTAATACGTCCTGTACAAAAATAGTACCCCATGAATGCAAATAACTGTTGTCACACCCGATGGAACAAGTTATAATCACGGCGGCGAACAACCCCATAATCCCAACCGGCAGAACGTTGGCCAGGAATAGTGGCACAATCATCTGCTTCTGTATCTGCTGATCGGCAATCGCCGCAATCTGCGAGTGAATCGGCGCGGCCATTTCGGCGAATTTAGGCAGATGCAGCACGGCATAAGCAACCAGTGGAATTAATAACATGCACAGCCCGGTAGCCAAACCACGCCATGCTCCGATAATCCCGGCCATCTGCGCTTCGTGCGGAGTTTTGGCCGCGGCATTGAATCCGGAATTCCCCTGCCATGATCTGGCGTTGTAGATCATACTGAAAACTCCAATCAGGAAGAACCAGATGCTGAAATCATGCACTTCGCCGGTTTTGAACGGATTGAGCATTGATTTACCTTCCGGCGCAATCAGCAACCCGGCAATGATATCGCTCCATTCGAACTTGAACATCAAAAAGCACATGAGGATCAGAAAAATCAGCATCATCAGAATCCCCTGATAAAAATCTGTAATCATGATGCTGATCTGGCCGCCGGAACAGGCTGTAAACAATGCAATACTCAGATAGCCAGCCATAATCAGCGGCAAGGTCGGCATCTCGAAGCTGCCGAGATGAAAATGTTCCGGCAGTCCGAAAAAATAAACAATGACGCGACCGGTTATAAGCGGAAAAATACCGTAATTGAACACTCCGGACACCCAGCAGATAAAGCCTGAAAAATACCGGAACTGGCGGCTGTAGCGCATTTCGAAAAATTGCGCCAGCGTCAGTGCGCGGGTCTGCCGGAAACGATAGATAATAAAGCCGGAAATTCCGAGGATAAGTCCGATCGGCATTCCGATCATGCCCCACCACTGAGTCGGCAGTCCGGAGTTGTACAGCATTTCCCAGACCGCGATAATCGAAATTGCACCGCCAATCCCGCTGGCAACGGTCAGCATGTAACGACCGGCCAAACGGTTCGCCGCCAGAAAATCCGCTACGCTGCGCATGTATTTTTTAGCGTAAAATGTAATTATCAGTAGCGTTCCCAGTAAAAAAACAACTATCGACCAGTCAATCCAGTGCATCTTCATTGATTAAACATTCCTTTGCATTGATTTTTGAACAAGTACCGTTCTTGTTATTTTCGTATACTTATCCCGATGAGGCCGATAATAACTTCATTGGCAATAGCTTCTATTGATATTTTGCTCAACTCCTTTTGAGTATCTAGCTTAATTCGTTGCACCATGCCATGATTATAATCGCTGAAATACACCGTTTCATTTTGTGTTTGCAGCGCCGCGTTAAGCCAGTCGTCAAAATTTTCCGGATTAACCATGCTGATTGACTGCGTTGAGCCGTCAGCATAGGTAACGGTAAAACGGGCATTCTCCACCCGGCTCTGCATTGGATTGGTAACCCCGATGAATAACAGCGCCAGCTCCGAGGCTTTTCCTGTCAACGGGATTTCCAGGACAGTCGGGAAATTATCCCAGATGGATGTGCAGGCAACATTAAGCCCTTCCTCCGGCGTTGAGAATCCGATTCCTGAAGGAGAATAAAACATGCCTTTCCCCTGCCTTAGGGCAGTATCATCAACTTGTAGCGCATTATGGCCGTGCTGATTCCAGTCCCAGGCATATCTGCCGTTCAAGCGAACCCCGATTGAATATCCCGCCGGGCGTGGTGTCCTATATTCAAGCGTATGGATTACCGTTAGAGAGCAATTGAAATACCGGGCTATATCCAGCGGCTCAAATTTGCCAGCCGCGCTTTTTTCAATAGGAATTAGTCTTTCTTGAACTGTTTTATTCTGCACCATAAAGTCAGTCGCCAGCCAGGCGTCATACTGCTCATCTTTAACCCGGATAAATACCGTATGGCTGCCGGATTCGGCTTTTACTTTTGCCGACAGCTTATTATGAGAAAGATAAATCCTTTCAAGCGACCCGGAAGTATCCCGACAGGCAATTATTTCACCACTGGATACTTTGACTGCCAGTTCGTCACCCGTAAAAGCTTCAGCCGGACACTCAACAGTTGGAGCAGGATTTTTGCCATGAGTAACCTGTAATCTGATAACGCCAGTGATTTCCGTCTCCACAATCAGATAACAATTATTAACCGCAGCTTCCACCTTATAATTTACCGGCGTGTCATTCAGTAAAACTTTTTCAATAATGTTAGAACGCAGCGGCAGTTTTATTCTTTTGCAGGCAGGCTTTTCGCAATACACGGTAAGCATCTCCTGACAGCCTTCCCTGTGATAATTAAGTGCAATATCCTTCAGTTTAATATCCGCCTGCGTCCAGTCAGCCGGAAAGTTAGGCGCAACCTCAATAATATCGTCCACCAGATGGAACCTGATGCCGTAAAGCCCTTCGACAATCAGGCGCAGATACATGCTTGAAACGTCGGAGAAATCCAAGTCCCCTCCGTCAGATATTCCGTGAGCGGACAGGACGTGAGCTGCCATCCCTGGATTTTTCCCTAGGAAATAAGCATCTGCCAGCGCATCCAATATTTCAAGGCCATTCTTCTTCAAGCCGCATTGAAAATATGCTAAAGCCAGATGAATGTTCTCAGCCGTGAACAAACCGCAGGTGGAATATTTTTTAGGATACCAGTTTGAAGAATATACCAGCCGGCCATGCCGATTGAGTGTCTGCTCATTGCGTAAATCTGTCTCCGTAAACCGGAGCATTTGATACGCTTGAAACATATCTGCCACACCGCAGTCGATGGCAAGATAAATCGTTGCCAGTTCAGGCGAAGGATGAACAAGTTTATTGCCGATGGTGTCAATAAATTCTGCAATTACTCCTTGCGCCGGCAGCCACAATTTTTCCTGAATTGCTTTCAAAATCTTCTCAGCGCGTTTCTTAAAAACTGTATCAGGATATCCCAGTTTTTTAGCGATTCTCGCCATCATCAGATTAGCCAGATAATTATAGGAGCTGGCCTGAGCACAACCGCCGCCGTTATAGGAATGCCCGTCGGATATCCAGGTATTTAGAAAGTTCTGGTAAAGTCCGTCCTGGTCGGGATCAAGAATCCGTTCCTCCCAGTCGAGAACGCCTTTTATATCGTCAAACAGCTCTTTCGCCAAATCGAGGCCGCCCTGCCATTCCAGATGATGAAAAAGCATATCAAGCGCCACTTCCTGCATATTGTAGATGTCATTCCCTCCCAGCTTGGCGGGAATAAAACCGATACTGTTCCTGATCTGATGGTACTGGGAGCCCTCATGATCGAGATCGGGCCGGTCTTTGCCGTCATACCAGACAGCTTCTGCTCCCGGAACAGCTTTGATTATTTCGGTGAAATGGGCTTTAATGGCGTTCTCCACCCGGTCATGCCAGCCGATGACAGTCGGGCCGTACCAGTTTCTCCAGCCCAGAAACGGCGCGTGATAAGCATGCGCTCCATGATAGAATATATTCTTATGCCAAGAAGCGTCCATCGCCAGTATCGTGGGCGGCACGGTCAGATTGAGCATTACATCCGGAGTGTTCACAGTAACACCCGATTGTTTAGCATGAATCTGCTGCTTGAGGTATTCCACCGGAGCTTCCAGATTCAGCCATTTATCCAGTACACTTTCATCTGCATTCCGGACAGCTACGATAAAGCCTTCAAACTCTTTTCCGGCATCTATGATGGCGGACATTTTAACAACCTGGGAAGCAGTTGCCGCGGGTTTGTTTTTCAGGAACATGCCGGGAGCGCAATCCTGCAAGGATAATGCATCGCCAGCTTCAACTTCCATATTGAAGTTGGAGCCAATCCACATTGAGTCACATCGGGCTCCTTTCAGCAATGCACGGTTTCTGCCGCAGCTTACGCTGTTATTTTCGCAATCGGAAGCGTTGAAATTTCGCGCTTTAATCTGCGGATACTCCAGGCGGCTGATAAAATCAGTCATTCCGCCAAAACCGGCGCAGAAAATTATCCGCTGATCAGTTTTTATCCTGTAATGAACCAGAAAGCCGTCTTCCGGCATCAATGGAAATACGGAAATATTCACTTTGACGACTGGAAACCAGGGGGAGAACTGACAGAACTCGTATTCCATCCAGCCGTTGCGGAACACCGCGACAATATCCTCGGAATTATGAAACCAGTGCGAACTGACATCAACGTCTTGAGAATAGAAAGAGGGTATTTTCAATCCTGGCGCTAAAGCCAGCCCGCTCATCAAGACTCCGCTCTTCGCGTAATTGCCCCAGTTGTTCTTCGTCCAATCGGTAACCGCCCCCATAAACAGAGGCAAATCTCCGGCAAAAGTAAAATACCGCTCCTGGAGGTCATCATTGGCATGCGCACCATACAGCGTCCGGTTGAAAAACTCCCGGCTGCCGATAATTTCATAGCCGTTATCCACCGGCTGATAGCGTGTCCTGTTCGATAATCCCATAGTTTTTTCTTTTCCAGACATTCTACACCTTACAAGCCGAGAAGTTTCACGGCATTCTCTTTGGCAATTTTATTGAATACCTGCTCACTGATTTTCTTCGTGTCTCGCCATTCAATGAGAAGATCAACCATGGGAAATGGCGTGTCAAAACCGCAGATGTCAGTTCCGAACATGAGACGATCCTGGAATTCATTCAGGAACTTCGGGCCGTACTCGGGATCACGGGCCAGCGCATTGGCTGGCGACGGATCGGACAAATCACCATACAGGTTTGAATACCGGCGGAACAGCTTTGGCACTACGCCTTCCTCTTTAATCGGACCGCCTGGCGGATTCCATCCGACCTGTTCACCGTCGGGATTGAATGTCGTCTTCCGCTGGGCAGGAGTTTCCAGACGGCCTATCTCCGACCAGAATACCGGACCGTGTCCGAGCATGATGAGCTTCGGGAAACGTTGCAAAGTATGTTCCAGTTGCGGCAACCCGGGATCGTCATACAAGCCGAAATCGCCGCCCACAACATCGGAGCCGTCGCAGATCACCGGCAGCCCGACGTCCTGCGCGTGCTTGAACAGGTTTTGCACCATCGGGTGCATGACCGGCACGTTCAGCATCACCTCGCCCAGTCCTTTGCAGCCCTGATCGCGGTAGTGCCGCAGCAGACGGTCAAGCGGCGCATCCGCCGAATTGGTCAGAGCGCGCGGATCGATGTTGCAGAATGGAATAAACCGGTCAGGGTACTGTTTCGCCATATCGAGAATATCCTCATTGGCCTGGGGAAGATAAATTTCAGGACTGACAATGGGGAGCAGTACCCCCCGTTCGATTCCGGCCTGATCGTAGCGTTCAAGCACCTGCTCCGCAGTGCAAAATTGCACCACGAATGGAATGGGCCTCCGATATGCGTGGGCGTGAATGTCTATAAACATTTTGTTTGTTCCTTTACGAGTAATAGTTTAGAATATTATCGTGATTATTGCAAAGCATCAACTTCTTCAATGAAGCTGACAACGAACTGCAGTTCGCCGTCTTCTCAGGCGCATTCAACATCGCCGGATTCAGAAAAGCGGAAACCTTTTTGCCAAAACGAGTGATGATTACAAAAAACGGAACCTGCACGACAACTCAATGAACCGTGCCAAGGATTCCGGTCAATCAGTTTCCCCAACCGAAAATCGATTGCTCTGCCGACAACGCTGACTGCTCCTGACAAACAATCAATAATTACGACGGCAAATTTGCAAATCATGGATATAAATGTAGGGAGTACCGCCGCGCGGATAATCTGGCATTTCAAACTCAAAAGAAATCTTCGGCCCCCCCAGCGCTGCTCCCGACAACTCAAAACTCCACAGTTCATGATCGCCTATCGTGTAACCGGAAGGAATCAGTCCGGCTGCCTGCCGGACACAATTAATTGACAAAACAGGCAATTCGCGTCCATTCAACCGGACATGCAGCAATTTTTTCAAATCGTCGCAAATTTCCGGCAATAATGCATGCGGATTCGGAGCAGCATAAATTCGCATTGAAAAAATCACCTGCTCCTCTGCCTGCGGCTGTTTTCCAAGATGCAAATGTATAGTTTGATGATATTTCGCCGGACGCAACGCTTCGGCGTAAACCGGCGTCAACGTCCAAAAATAATAACGTTCGCCAATTCCTGCCGGAAGTGTATCACTACCGATATTTGTCAGCAAACGCTGGAACGTCGCCATCTCGGCAGGAGAATGTTGAGTATGTTTCAAAATGATTTCATTGCGCCAGCAGGGAAAATTGAACATATACAATCCGTCGACCCGGCAATGATTCAGCAAGATGTCGGCAAGCGCATAAACCGCACACTCCAACTCTCCGATCTTAAACTCAGGATTGTAGTTATGAGACGGCGATGACTGTTCACTCGTTAATTCGGTCTGATTGGTAAATGTCAATATCGGAAAGGCTTCAATATCGCCGAAAACCGGAATGTGATATTTTTTCCCCATGGCAGTCATTTCATTTAAATCGACCGAATAATCGAGATTCTGCACTCCTCCGACCACAAGATCGACCAGACCGGACAACATCCACGCTTCAAGGTCAAATCCTCCCATCACCCGACCGGATGCGGTGGCCGGGACTCGCACCATCAAGCCCGGAACACGGCCGGTAACGTTGCCTGCCTGCAGGCGTGTACGGATTTTTGCAATTAAATCAGTCAGAATTTGCCGTTTACCCCATGCTTCGGAGGGGTTGAACGCCCATTCCTGCCGCAAAAAATCCAATTCAATGCCGTCTACGTCATAACGGGAAACAAATTCATCAATCGCGTTGAAAACATTATCCCGGACTTCTGGGTAGGAATAATCAAGTAAAGCATTGTAATAACTCTTGGCGATAGTTATTTCCCATAGCCGTTTATCCTGATTGTTGCGCCAGAATAGCGCAGCCGATGCACCGTCGGGTTCGCTTTTTAGGTGACAATCATTCATTCGGAACGAAGCGTAAAACTCTTTGTCACGCTGATGACACTCGTCAATCAGAATTGGCAGATAATCAATGTTCTGCTTGTACAGCGCATACATCAAATTATACTTAAGCAGCGACGAAGAATATCCGATAGTCTTCTCTGCCAGATCAAAGTAATTTTCAATCCGGTTTGAATACCAGTTTTGCGATGCCCATGCGCCATAGACGCTCCAGCAAATCCGGTCGATTCTAGTATTATCCAGATAATCAAAAACGCGGGAGATATTATCTTTGTTGTGCAGTTGCGGATCGACAATACTAAGACTGCACGAATCGTCATTATAAATGATACGGGGAATTTTCAGCATTTCGGTCACTTTCCACTAATTTTAAGAATTTTATCGGCCAAACGCAGCCGGACTTTTTCCGCCCGTGACTTATCCGCCTTATTATTCAAAACTTCAAGCACCGCCTTGTTCAGAAAATCGTTGATTTCCTGACTTTTCTCTGGATACTGCTTGCTTAATGCCTGAAGCGTCAACAAATAACGCCAGTCGTTGATACCGTCGCGGTAAATTTCAAACCGCCGGGTAGTCACTGTCTTACCTGCGCGGTTGAAGTTAACCAGCGAAGAACCGACATTATTGATATTCTGGTCTTCGCGGAACAAGCCGCTTTCCTGAGCATTAAATGTCCACAGACCGGCGGATGGAATTTTCTTATCAAAACAACGCCACAAATACACCCGATAATATGCGTAAACGTCAACCAATAGCCCGCCCATGTGACGACAAAGATAGGTCGATTTGAGCTTTCCGGATGTCATGGCAGCCGGATACAAATACGGATTGACTTCCATCGAATCCATATTTGGCGCCAGAATATCGAACGCGGCAAAGTAACGCTTATTCAGTGCCTCATCGGAAAAAACCTGACTCGAATTTTGAAAGGTCAATACTTCAGGGAAATGTTTTTTGACCAATTCTGCGCATGGAATTTCATTATCCAGCAACCGTGCCTGGCTCGCTTCGTCACCGAAAGACAGACAGAATTGATCGTATTCCAAGCCAAAAGAACGCATTTTTTCGACCAATTTGCCGATCCAATTGACATATGCCTTATTATGCAGCGATGCATCTTTCGGCATATCCGGCGGAACATGGCAAAAGAGCTGGAAAATTATTTTTTGCTCTCCCGGTAATGACCGCCACATTTTGTTAACGCCGCCGACGCAGTAATCAAGAAATTGTTCATTGAATGTGGCAATATTACCGTCGGAATCAAAAGTCACCTTATTTAAAAATACCGGCGGCACTTCAACCACATTGAGACCATAACGCTTCATCGCCGTCATCGCGTCCAAATGGCGGTCGACTTCAGGCTGATTGCCCGCCCAAAAAGCGGCGTAACCGTAATTATCCGGATATTGAACCAATTTTATCGGACGAATAACAACTTTGACCGGCATAGTTATTGCGGCATTATTTTTGGTGTCGCGAATCTCCAAACTTAAATCATAACTCCCCGGCGGCAGATCGCCGCCGCCTACCCGAACCCGTACTTCGCGTGCATCGCCAGCCGGCAACATCAATGGACCCGTCCACGGCTGAATCAGGTCGCCAGCATTGTATTTGTGCTGATAATTATAATAATAATCGGTATAAAAGACGTCACAGGCATCTCGTAGTGTTTCCGGAGCGCTCAGTTTGCAACTCAAATTCAAGTCTTTGCGCACCGAGGTCAGCATAAAACTGACATCGCGATATTCATTTTGCGCCATATCAATTTGCAAAGTTTTCACTTCCGGACTCAAAGCTCCAGGCTTTTGCTGGTCATCGAGAACGGTGTTGACCGGCAAATTCCAGCAATAAAGATCGCTGTCTAGCCAAGCGACAAAAGCCGCATTGATTTTCAAATTTAATTCAACCAATTGTTTCCGAATCAGATTGTATTTTCCTGAGAAACCTTTGGTAGAAAATTGAATTGCCGACTTTTGAATCTCATTCAACTTCTGCTCAAGATCAGGATAATTCTTTTTTGTTTTTTGTTTTAATGCCTGAAAATTGCCTACAATATTTTTGAGTTCGTTATCAAAAGTGTCCATCAGCGAACTGTAAGCCGGATCATTTATGCCTTCGACGCTGATAAGCCGGTAGATTTCCAATTTCGAGGTAGCCGGAAAGGTAAAAAGGATATATCGCAAATTCGACGGATCGTTGGCCGGATTGACAATGTCGCCGGGCATAATTTGCTGCACAATCGTTTCTCCGCCTGGAATCAAAATCTGGAAATAATCGAAATTGGCGCCGCCTTCGTTGGTCTGGAGCGAAGAAAGCAAAGAGGAAACCGTGGCCAACCCTTCGGAAATCTTTTGAATTTTTACTTCAATATAGGAATAATTACTCAAGTCCCACGGTTTGACACCAATCGATTCGACGGTCACTCCGAGACTCGGCCATTGATTCTTATGCTCGGAAAATGGCGCAACCGCGACTTCAACAACGTTATTACCGTTTGTGTCTTTGACTATTTTTTTAGTCACTCCAGGGTTCACCTGATAATTGGCGGTTTCGGCAGGCTTGCCGAAATTCAACAATGCCTGACGCTTTGGCGCGGGCATCGCCCCGATAGCGGCTGTGCAAAACAACGCCGTCGCAAAAAACATTATTCTTTTGTGAAGATTTAGTCTAGAAAAGTTGTTCCCCACTAAAAAAACGTTTTTTGCCGAGCTGACTGCTTGCTTGCTTGATTGTTCATATTTCATCATTTTTTCTGAACCTCCTTATATATTTTTGAGATTTTTTATTGACAAAAGCTACGCCTAATTATATTGTACAGAACTTTCCAATGTCCAAATATATTCTGTGCCGCTCCAACCCGATTGCGTTTCCTTGTTTCTTGATACTTGAAAAATTTTAACATATGGAAATGCAGTATGGGTTGGCAGTAAACACAAGATTCAAACCGGTGCAGAGTAATAAATCCGTATTACCCCTTCATTTCTTGATATTCAGTACCGCTTCTGTACAATATATGAATAAGAAACCAAACTATTTATCACCAACGCGCACTGAGATCTTCAAATTTGCCACTACGTGACCAGGAATTCTGAAATTCGGCGCTTGGGCTGAATGGAACAAAATTCACATGACCATCAGCATAAGTATAATTGCCGTCTAGTTTATTGACACTATGCTGGGAATAACCTTCGGCGTATCCTGTGGCGTTCTGACCCGAGTAACCAACAAAATTATACGGATCCGCCTTTTCGCCAAACATGATAAACGATGACGGTTTTTTAATTTCATTGAATTTGATTGATTTGCCCTTGGTATTGTGCAGCCATCCGCAGTAATACGACCAATAGCCGCGGCTGGCGGCGTAAGAGCAACGGCGTAGCTGATCTTCGCCGGCAAGACTAGTAAGAATGTTTTCGGCACGCGTCACCGTATCGCTAGGACACTGCAGTTGTTTGTATGTCCTGCCGAGAAGAGCGGTGTTGCCGCTGCCGAGTATACTCATGTCAATATACATCTCCGCCCATCCCCGGTTCACGGACGCACCGTAAATCGGCATCATTTCATTATACGAATTGAGATAAGACATCGTTGCCAAACCGATTTGCTTCATATTGTTTTTGCATTGGCTATTGCGTGCTTTTTCGCGCGCCTTGTTCAATGCCGGCAACAACATAGCTGCCAAGATTGCGATGATAGCTATCACCACCAAGAGTTCTATGAGCGTAAATCCTTTCGATGCTACTGCGACTCGCTTCCCACTTTGAAGACCATTTGTTTTCATGTTGCACCTTTCCGTTTGACCGTTTGTTTTCATGTTGCACCTTTCCGTTTTGTTTTAAACACTTATTTTGTTGTAACTGCTAATTGTCCTGGTTCACGATTCAGCACCCTGTTCGACTCTTTTACCATCATCTTGTCAAAAGTCAAATGTTCATTTGTTTGCGGACAGGATTCTCTGAACACTATTTCGGGATCAATCATAATAGTAAGATTTTCCTTTGAATTTAAAACCGTTTTTATGCTTGCAGCAATCACGCCGGGCTGGATATCAGTGGATGTCAATTTGTACCGGTCAGCCCATGGCGTGTTGAATCTGCCGATTAGCGCAAGTTGCTCAGGAATCGAAATCCCCAATTTATTAGCGGCATTAATGAACGGGGTAAGTTCCGCATCCATCAGCGCAAGGATTCCATCACGGCGGTTTTCGCCATGTACCATATCCATCACGTCGTTTTCTGAAATGGACATTTCTTCATGTCCCCATACCGGTTTGGGCTCAAGAAAAATGGCATTTTTGATTTTAAATTCAGACAGCGCCATCTCGCAACCTTTTTTGAACAGCGTTGGCTGATCGTATTCGCTCTGCGGAAGTTCGGAAACAATACCGATGCGCCGCCTGCCGGAGAGAACAAGCTGTCTTGTCGCCAGATAGCCGCATTTCTCCGTATCTGCCAGCACATAAGAAGCATCAAAATCCGGCTTCGTCTCGCAGCGGTGAAAAATGATTTTCCTCGTCGTTTCCGGAACATATTTCAACAGATTGAATGGAAATCCAGTCCATCCGTCAAAAACCAGCAGTTCCGGAGGATTCTTCAAGTACATTTTCAACAACGCCGGGGTTTCGGCTATGATATGGCTGTCAAAAACTGTTACAATAAAGCCAGCTTCAAACAATGTTCGCTGCATGATATTTGGAAAAGGCGCGTGGATGTCATCCTTATAATCAAGTATCAGGCATGCCGTTTTCGGCAGGACGCGTTCTTTTATATAAGTGCCGTCGCCCTGACGACGTTCAAGGTATCCCAGAGCCACCAGCCCGTTCAGCGCCTTGTTCACGGTCATGTGGGCAAGATTGTAACGTTTGGCCAATTCGCGCTCAGAAGGCAGCCTTTCACCGGTATGATAGTTCCCATTCCGGATTTCCTGCAAAAAGAAATCTCCGAATTTTTTATGTTTCAATGAGTCCGGGTCATACATTTTATTCTGGCTCCATGATATTGCCTATTTACTATTGTATCATACAATTTTGATTTTGTAAACAGCCGAACGAAAAAAATCAGCAAAAAATAATGAAAATAAATTTTAAAGGTTAACGAATGCCGACAGCACTCGTATTTGAAGTCATCCTGAAAAACAAACCGGAAAAGAAATAACGGTCATCTGCCGATGAAGCGGAGAATGCCGGTGATGAAGGTCAGCGGATGCGGCGGACAACCAGGCACGTAAAGGTCTATTTTATTTTCCGCAAGGAATTTCCGCTGCACTTGTGCCGAATCTTCAAAGACATGCCCGGCAATTGCACAGGCTCCGACGAGAATGATTATTTTAGGATTGGGAACCGCTTCATAGCAGATTTGGAGCGGATTCGCCATATTACGCGTGACCGGACCGGTAATTACAATGCCGTCCGCATGGCGCGGGGAGGCGACGAATTCAATGCCGAAGCGGCCCATATCAAAGTTCACATTGTTCAAGGCATTCAGCTCCAGTTCGCAGCCGTTGCAGCCGCCGGCGGAAACCTGCCGCAGCTTCAGCGACTTGCCGAAATAATCCCGGATTTTTTTTGCCGCGCTGGCGGAAGTGATCGCCTGCGTGTCTTTAGTGACAATCAGACTCTCTCTTTTATCGGATGCGATATGATAATTATTGGTGTAGTGGATTAATTTTTCAGGGCAGGCCTCTTCGCATAACGGGCAGAAAGTGCAGCGTCCCAGATCGATTTTTACCGGGTCCGCCGTGATGGCCCGCACCGGACATGCCGCCGCACATTTATCGCAGCCCGCCGGGCATGGCTTGCCGGCAATGACCGGCAGCCCGCGAAATAATTTGGGCAGGTTCGCATTTTTTACATCGTGAACGATGGGATCGCCCTGAAGTATTCTCAGTTTTACTGCATCTATCATAGAATCACCACTCTCCCGATATTTTACTTACAAATCATGGCCGGCATAGGACAGATCAAAACTTTTGTTGCACAGCGGAAAATCCGAAATTTCGGTTTTGCGCAACGCCAGGCTCAAGCCGTACCAGTTGTTGAATGACGGATCTTTAATTTTATATTGGGCGACCCTGCCCTGTTCATCCGTAACGGCAATATGAACGACTTCGCCGCGCCAGCCTTCAGTTATTGCGACTACCCCGGATTCCGGTTCGGCGGCGCCGACGGCGGTTTTGATCCCGCCATCCGGAAGATTCTCAATCTGTTCAAAAATGAAGCGGAGCGATTCATCAATTTCCAAAGCCCGCAGACGGGACCGCGCAAAGACATCGCCGGTGGACAAGGTTATCTGCGAAACCGGGAAATAGCGGTAAGCGCCGTATGGATAATTGATGCGCGTGTCCAGTTCAATTCCGCAGGAACGCGCCGCCAGTCCGACCATGCCGATTTTTAAAGCCGAATCCTGGGAAACAATGCCGGTCTTTTCAAAACGCACCAGTGCGCCGGTCGAAGAAAACAGGAAATCGTTGATGACCTTTACGTCGCTTCTTACGGTGTTCAACTTTTTTATTATATTATTTATATTTTCACGGTCAAAATCAAAGCGCACCCCGCCGTAAACAAACAAGCCGCGCCCGAATCTGGACCCGGACAAGTCCGCCAGGCTGTTGATGACCAGCGTCCGCAGCCTGCCGTAGGAAGACGCGGCAAGCGCCAGCCCGATGTCATTGGAAACGCCGCCAAGCCCGGACAGATGCATGGCAATCCGTTCAAGTTCTTCGGCGATGGAGCGGATGACCTGAGCTCGCAGGCTGATTTGCGTATTGGACAGGCTTTCAATGACATTGCAGTGCGCGTAAGTGTGGCCGATCACGGTATCCCCGGCGATTGATTCGGCCAGCATGATTCCGCGGCCGGGCCCGGCTTCCCGGAACAGCGCTTCAACGCCGCGATGCTGATAACCTAAATTTATTTCGAGATTGTAAACCAGTTCCCCGTGACACTGAAATCTGAAATGCCCGGGTTCAATCACGCCGGCGTGAATCGGGCCGACGGCCACTTCATGGACTTCATCCCCTTCGAGTTTATAAAATTGATACGGCTTGCCGCCCGCAATCACATTCTGCTTTCTCACCGGGCGCAGCCACGGATGATTGAGCGGGGTATAACCGTAATTCTCCGAGAGTTCGCATTCAAAATAATTAGTCTGCGGAAATGACGCGGCCAGACTGTCGAATTCCAGTTTATCCGCGGGAAATTCGCCGCCGGCAATGCAGAGCTCGGAGGAACCGGAATTGGCCAGCACCGCAATGATTTTGCCCGGATTGCGCTTGTCGGGCGGGAAGAGTCCGATCATTCTGAAGCCGCCGGCTAAATGCTTCGCAACAGTCTTCAGGAAATCATTTTTATCTGAAAAAATAATTTCATCCAGCCGGAAACATTGATTATTCTGTATTTGTAATGAACTCATAATATAATCCCGAAATCTTTTGAAATGCTTAAAATATGTTCCCGCAGAACATCCGGCGACACAACCGCGATAACGATCACGGCGATCAGCAGCACAATTGACGCGAAATGAGTAATGTCGAAACGCTCCGGCTCTTTCAGGATCACTTCATGCTCGCTTTTCCGGTACAGCATCTGAAACAGCGCACGGCCCATATTAATGAAAATGAACAGCATGAAGAACATGGTGACGACCAGTATCCAGGGTTTGCCGGAGAAGAGCATGCCCTCGAAAATCATCAGTTCGCTGAAAAAGATGCCGAACGGCGGAATGGCGGAGATGGCGAAAAACGCCAGCAGAAACAGCCAGCCGGTCCAGGGCATTAAATTTATCACCGAGCTGACGCCGGCGATTTCCCTGGTTTTAAATTCGCGATGCACGTTGCCCGCGATAAAAAAGAGAACTACTTTGCAGATCGAATTATAGACAATGTGATACATCGCGCCGACAAACGCCAGCCCGCCGATGCCGATGGCTAAAGTGATTATGCCCAGATGCTCAACGCTGGAATACGCCAGCAGCCGCTTGTAATTTTTCACTTTAAACATGAAAACGAAGGCGACGAAAAGCGAAAACAGGCCGCCGATGATCAGGATCGTCCGCGCAAAATCATGAACAGACGACGGGGTGACGATTTGAAAAATCCGCATCACCCCGAGCAGCGCCGTTATGCGCAGCGAACCGGCCATCAGCGCGGCGACCGGGCTGGGAGAATTGCTGGTCGCGTCGACGTCGGCGGAGTGCATCGGCGCAATGCCTATCTTCGTGCTCATCCCGACAAAGATAAAAATAAAACTCGCCTTCAGCCAGATCGGATTCAGCAGCGCCGAATTTTTCGCGAACTCGTCAAAAAACAGTTGCCGTCCTTCCAGCACGGTTCCGTTGGAAGAAAGCATGAGAAACAGAATGCCGATAAAGGCGAAGGCGATGCCGAGCGAAACCAGGAACAGATATTTCCACATCGCCTCCAGCGCCTCTTCATTGCGGTAGTAGTAAATCAGGGGGGCCACGCTCAGCGTGGTGGCTTCCGAGGCCACCCAGTACATGCCGAAGTTATTGCTGAGAATCGCGGCGGTATTGGCAAACAGATAAAAGTTGAGCAGCAGGAAATAATATCTTCTCCCGGATACCGAATGAGAGATTGCCGTTCTCCTCAAATAGGCAAAGGAGACCAGCACCACCCAGAAATAAACATTCGACAGCACCAGCAGGATCAACTGGCTGAGCGAATCCGCGCTGAACAGAATAAATTCGCCCGGACGGTACCAGCCCATGAACAAGCTGAACGAAAATGCCAGATGCAGCACGCTTACCGCCAGCGAAAGATAATACTGCGCACGGATGCTTTTGACCAGATAACATGCCGCCGCCGAGATTAAGGGAAGTAAAATAGCGAGTAATAACATCAGTCTTTCAGCCTCCTCAGCGCGGTTGCTTCAAAGCCGGAGAGAGTCGAACTGATTTTGTTCAGCGCGATCCCCATCAGGAAAACCACTACGAAAATATCCAGCAGCGAACCCAGTTCAATCATCATCGGCAGTTTGGACGCGATAGTGGAGCCGAACAGGAAGATGCCGTTTTCCAGCACCAGAAATCCGGCGACATGAATGATCAGTTTCTTTCTGAAGATGATGATAAACATCCCGACCGCCACCGCCGAAAAGCCGCTGGCAAACGGGATGGTTTCTATTTCCGTGCTTTTAGACAGAATATTGGTGGCGACAAATATCACCGTCATGGTGGAAATCACCAGCAGCAGAAAGGAGAATTGCTGGATGGTCGGTTCGATTATGCGTTTTATGTCAAGGTCCAGCAGGATTCTTTTGATATATTTCGGAATCAGATAGACTTTGACGATAAACAGCGTCGCCGGCAGGATTAAGGCGGGAACGGAAAAATGGTCGATCAAAGGATACAGCAGCAGCACTGTCAGGATGATGCCCTGAAGCTGCAAAACCGTGACATACGTTTTCACCCGCGACGTGACCGCGAGATAAAACAGCGACAGACAAAAGATTATACTCAGAACGTTTTGCATAACTGCTTTCTATTTTGTAAATGTATAAATCAGTAAATTCAATACCCCGATTGCCGTGGCAAACAGCAGGTATTGCGGAACATATTTCAATTTGAACCGGGCCGTCACCGTTTCGACCACCGCCAGTGTCGTGGCTAAAGCCGCGATGACAACCAGAAAAATTATGACTGCGACATAGCTGTTCTGCACCGCGAAAGGATAAAACAGCGATGCTTCGACAATGGCATAAATGCACAGCTTGACATAGCTGGAATATTGATACAGGAATAAATCCACCCCGGAATTGTCGAGGATCATTACTTCATGAATCATCGTCAGCTCCAGATGCGTATTGGGATCGTCAATCGGCATGCGCGAGCATTCCGTGACCGCCAGGATCAGAACCGAAATCGAGCAGACCACGATAAACACGATGTACGTGACGTTGTTCAGCTTTATCGAATGATAAATATCATAGATGGACGTGAGATTGTCCGCAAATGCGATGCTGCCGATGGTAAAGAAGAAAATCGGCTCGGCGAACACCGCGAAAGTGGCTTCGCGCGACGCCCCCATGCCTTCAAAGGAGCTGCCGATGTCCATCGCCGCGAGGATTTGAAAAAACCTGGCAAGGCCCAGCACATAAGCGAATAAAATGATATCGCCTTCAAAGCTTATCAGCGGCTTCGCCAGACCGACCGGCAGCATGGCCGCGGCGACGATGACCGCGATCAGATTGATGGCCGGGGAAATGTCGCTGATGAACGATGAGCTGTTCGCGTTAATCGTTTCCTTCCGCAGCAGCCGCTTCAACTCATAGTACGGCTGCATGACCGGCGCGCCGATCCTGCCGGTGAAGAACGCTTTCTGCTTGTTGATCACACCCGCAAAAAGCGGGGACAGAATCAGAATGGCAAGCAATGCCACAATGCCCTGGACCAATGTGTTTAAATCCATAAGAAACCTATCAGGCTGTAAATTGAAATTATTACCAGAATGAACGCGACGTAATACCGTATGTCAGAGTAATTCAGCAACTCGATCCGCGAAATAAAGGCGTTGATTTTCTTGAACCAGGGCAGAATTATTTTTGAGTCAACGAAGTCATCCGCATGGCTTTCAAATTTATTCCTGGCGGGAAAAATATCCGCCGGCGGCCTCGTCTTCTTGTGATAGCCCAGTACGGTTCTTGCAATGGTGTTAAGCTGGTCGGCGAAGGAGGACGCCGTATATTGCATTCTCGGGTTCAGCCGCTCGTAGCCGCAGCCCCAGGCGGGCGAATTTTTTCTGCCGTATTTTTTGTTGATGCACCATTTCCATAGATAAATCAGTATGAATCCGGCCAGCAGCGCCAGGAAAATCAGACTGATATAGAACCAGTTGATGTTCAGCAGCGCCGGCGAAGCGCTGTCCGGAATGAAGGAGCGGCTCAGGACGTCATTGACCACGCGGACAAACGGCTGCGGATAAAAGCCGATTGCCGCGCACAGCAGCGCGAAAATTCCCAGCGAGAGATAATCATAAACCGAAACGTGAAAATGTTTTACCTCTTTCCGTTCATCGCCTGAAAACATGATCGAATTGATCTTGGTGAAGCAGGCGACCGCCAGGCCGCCGACAAACGCCAGGCCGACCGTTGAAATCAGCATCAGCAGCGGATAGTAATTTTTCAATTCCCGGGCGGTGGTGAAAAAACCGTTGAAGATGATAAACTCGGAAATGAAGCCGTTAAGCGGCGGAATCCCGCTGATGGCGACGGAGCCGGTCAGAAACAGGATCGCGAAAAATCTGCCGCGCCGCGCCAGCCCCCCCATCAGTTCAATGTTCCGCGTTCCCAGATTTTGATAAATCACGCCGCTGCCGATGAACAGCAGACTTTTAAAAATCGCGTGGTTTAGCGTGTGCAGCAGCGCGCCGCCGAAACCGAGCACCTGGACCGGCAGCGAATGGTAGGCCGAGCCGATAAAGCCGATGCCGATGCCGATGCCGATGATCCCGATATTCTCCACCGAGTGATACGCGAGCAGCCGTTTGATGTCGTGCTGGGCCAGCGCATACCAGACCCCGAATATCGCGCTGATCATGCTCACCGCCAGCACCGCCCAGCCCAGCCATTCCGGCGTCGGGTTAAGCATCTGAAAGGTCCGGAAAATACCGTAGATCCCGGTTTTAATGATGATCCCGGAAAGAAACGAGCTGAAGACCGTCGGCGCGATCGGATGCGCCCGGGGCAGCCAGAAGTGGAACGGCATAAATCCGGCCTTCATGCCGAACGCGACCAGCGCCAGCGCATAAAGCAGGATGAATAGTCCGCCCGTGTCCGGCGCAACATGAAAGTCACTGAACAGCCAACTGTTCGCCTGACGGTGCAGCAGGAAGAAAAAGATGTAAAGAATAAACACAACCACATGATTCATTACCAGATAATAGAAGCTGCCGACCTGAACATCCTTTTTCTCTTTTTCGTAGATCATCCCGAGATAGGCCGCAGTGCTCATCAATTCCCAGCAGACCAGGAACAGAATGGAGTGGTTGGAGACCACCGTCAACTGCGTCGCGACGAGCAGTATCGGATACACCGTCAGCAAATGTTTTACCGATTTGCCTTTTTCAATATAATGCCTGAGCGATGAATAGCTGTAAATGGTGGTCGGAATAGCGACCAGTTGAACAATCGCCAGGAAATAGAGCCCCAGCGCGTCAAACCGGAACATGCCGGGCGGCATTCCGCAAATGCTGAAACTGAGCGCCGGCGAAGCGGAAAAGATCAGCGCGGAAAGCGTGGGGACAAATCCGGCAATCAGGCCGGCGAGCAGCAGCAGATGCGCCGCCGCGGACGCCGCCCGGTTGCTGCGCAGCAGAACCACGGCGGTCAAGGCGGACAATTGAATTGCTAAAGAATAAAAGAACAGATCCATGGTATCATGCGCCCCTCGTGCTCTCAATATGGTTGATTATATCAAGCAGATCCTGATTGCTGAGCCGGTTTTCCAGCGCGGCGCGGAACGTTTCCTGCGACAGCAGAAAACTCAGATGGGCCAGCAGGCTCAAGTGCTGTTTAATGGTCTGGGAGACCAGCAGAATGATCGTATGCACCGGCTTGCCGTCAATCGATTTCAAATCAAGCGGGCGCTGCGGAAAGAAGAAATTGATCAGCGGATTGCGTCCGACCATCAGCGGTATCCGCGGATGCGGCAGGCTGATCCCGTTGCCGATGGCCGTGCTCATCAGGGCTTCGCGGTTCTTCAGCAGTTGAATGATGATCCCCTTGTCAACGTTCGCGTCAAGATGAACCATGCCCAGCATCTGTTCCAGATAGGAGTCTTCCGTGAGCGCGCAGTCATAGTAGAAAGAATCCCGGTCAAGGATCGTATTCAACGCCTTGACCTGATATTCGCTCATATTGCCATGATTCGAGATGTTAATCGGAATATTCCGGATTAACGCCCATTCCACGATTTGCTGTTTATTGAAAAAGTATTTATCATTGATTATTTGAAAAGGAATCTCATTCGCCTTTATCAAATTCTGAATCTCTTTTTCAGGCCTCGTTAGCAATACTGAAACATCTTTAATTGTAAAGTCCATTTATTGATTTTTAATAGCGTTGCTGACAGGAGCGCAATTATCCTTAATAGTATATTTAATTCCCTAAAATATTCAGGGACCGCCAAACAGTCCGCAGTCCCCTTCCGAAACCGGTTGTACTATATTTCAGTATTGGCACGATTTCAACACATAAAAACGGAGACAAGCCAAAAAGGCGGAAAATCACCGCCCGTTTAAGAATAATATTGCCAGCTTGACTATTCCCGCAAACACTATAAATTCTGTGGTGCGGCAGAATTAAACCACAAAACAGTAAAGATATGAGTAATAAGATAATTTCACGGGCAAGCGTTGTCTGTTTATCTGCAACTTTATGTTGCGTGTTTTTAACTATCGGCGTAACTATCTGCATGTATATTTTATCGGAGGAGTTTCTGCTTTATCACAGTTCGATTACTGCGTCTGCAGGCATCGGAATTTTTATTTGCTCTGTCATTGGCATTGCTGCCGGAATTACAGGATTATTCTTGCGTAAACAAAAGAGAGTTGACAAAATAACATGCAGTATCTGTACGCTCCTTTGCATTGTTTTTATCTTAGGTGTGCTCCTTCCAGCGCACATAAATTCCAGGGTAATCGTTAGACGTATTTCCTGTGCTTCAAACCTGAAATGCTTTATGCTTGCGTTCCGCCAATACGCAGCGGATTATGCAGGAAATTATCCTTCGCCAGGCGGTGCTGCTGGGTTTGAGGTGCTGAGAAAATACGGTTACCTGACCGATTATGCCGTTTTTACCTGCCCAAGCACAAAAACAGACAAAGGACAAGACCCTCAGCCGTTAACTGAAGAAATCGTGGATTACGTTTACATCGGCGGGTTAAACACAAAATCCGATCCCGGACTGCCGCTGATGTATGACAAAGCCAATAATCACGGTTATTTCGGCAACGTGCTTTTCGCGGACGGCACTGTTCAAGGCATTTACGGCAATCCCTGGACGCAAAATATCAAGAAATGAAATCGCCTTGATATTTCGCGTTTAATGTTCAAACGAGTATAAAAATGGGGTTGACTTTTTCAAAATAAAGTATATAATTACCTATAGATATTAACAAGTAATGGTAAAACTATACGCAATGAAAGAAATCAGGACAAAAAACGCCGTAAGGATAATCCGGAAACAGGGGGGAATTATCCGGAGCTCTGCGGCGATTGCCGCCGGAATATCTCAGAGAACACTCAGGGCGCTGCTGAAAAATGGCACTCTTGATAGATTTTCCCGCGGCATTTACCGGCTGACGGAACTTCCGCCGCTGGCGAATCCTGATCTGGCGGTCATTGGTTCCAGAGTTCCGCACGGGGTGATCTGTCTTATTTCCGCGCTTGCGTTTCACGAAATCACCACGCAGATTCCGCACGAAGTGAATATTGCGCTTGAAACGGGAATGGAACCGCCAAGAATATCCGGGTTGCCGATATCGGTTCACCACTTCTCGCGCCAGGCTTTTCAGTCCGGGATTGAGGAGCATATAAGCGACGGAATTACGATTCGCGTTTACAGTCCGGAAAAAACTCTGGCCGATTGCTTCAAATTCAGAAATAAACTCGGCATGGATATCGTGCTGGAAGCATTGAAGCTCTACAAAGAGCGAAAACACTTTGATGCGGATGACCTGGTTAAATACGGCAGAATCTGCCGCGTTGAAAAAGTGATGACTCCTTATCTCGAGGCGATACAATGACCGTAAAAAAACTCAAAAACGCCGCAATGTCCATCCGGCAGAAACTGTTGAATAAAGCCAACGCGGAAAACCGGACATTCAATGAAATATTATTGCATGGAACGCTTCCTGTACCGGTTGAGCGTTTCTTCCCATGCTGACAAATTTATCCTGAAAGGAGCTCTGATGCTCCGGGTGTGGCAGGCTCCGGAAATACGTCCGACGATGGATATTGACATGCTGGGACGCACCAGCGACAATCTGGAGAATATTGCCGGAATCGTCAGAGCAATATGTGAACTTGATATCGCTGATGACGACGGCCTGATTTTCGACGGAAAACACATCGCCGTGGAACAGATAACGGAAGATGCCGGTTACCCGGGAGTTAGAGCAAGAATTCCAGTCATGCTGGATACGGCGGCACTGAAAGTTCAAATGGACATCGGCTTCGGCGACGCGGTTTATCCCGATCCGCAAAAACATTTTTTCCCGGTAATGTTGAATTCGCCTGCGCCCAATCTGTTTTGCTACAGCAGGGAAAGCACCATTGCGGAAAAATTCGAAGCAATGCTGAAACGTGGAAAACTGAACAGCCGGATGAAAGATTTCTATGACATCTGGCTGCTTGCCGGACAGTGCGACTTTGACGGATCACAACTTCGCGATGCCGTGCGCCGGACGCTGGAAAGGCGCAATGTTCATTTGCCGGAACAGATTACGGCATTTTCCGATGAATTTATTGAGCAAAAAAGAATTCAGTGGAACGCGTTCCGGAAAAAACTGCGGAACGTATCGGCGCCTGAGAATTTTGCCGGAACGGTGACCATGATCAAGCGTTTTTTGATGCCCGTAATTGAAAATCTGCGTTCCGGAAAACCAGTGCCGAAGCACTGGCCGGCTTCCGGTCCATGGCAGTCTCTGAAGAAATGAGCCTGTGTTTATCCCGGCAATTACATTTTTCAAAACTTTTCTTTCAAAACTTTTCAAATTATTTTTCCGGGCGGGGTATTGACAAAGAGATTTTTCCGGGTTATAATCTTTGTGTACACAAAGAAATATTGAACGGGATTTACTGATGAAAACGGTTGCCGGAAAAACAATTCAGGCGCAAATACTTGAAACATTGCGCAAGCGTCTGGCCAGTCTGCCGGAAGGCGGACGATTTCAGACGGAACATGAATTATGCAATGAATTCGGAGTGGCCCGCACCACCATGACCCGGGTGATGGTCAGGCTGGTGGAGGAAGGCTTGCTTCGCCGCAGCCCCGGCAAAGGTTCATTTGTGCAGAAGGTGAAAAAGCCTGATGTTCCAATCACGTTTCTGCTGCCGTGCGCGGATTTTCTCAGCGAGACCTTCGCGGACGCGATGGCGCAGAATAGCCGCCGGATACTCAAGGGGGCTTCTCAAGTAGCATTTGAATATGATTGCGGACTGGTGACCGTGCCGGTCTCGCCGACCAACAACTGGCATGATATTGACTGGCGGAAGCTGGATTTCATCAATTCAGACAGTAAAGTGCTGGCGTATGGCTACTGGTACAAAGGTTTGTTCCGGCTATTCAAGGAACGCGGCTGTAAAGTCGCGTTTGTCGAAACTCAGACCAGCGATTATAAAATCTATACGGACTGTTTGAAGGACTGGTTTGTCTTAACCGTGGACCGTTTGGGCGCAACGGGATCGGCCGTAAAGTTCCTGGCGGAACGGGGCTGCCGCCGGATTGCGCTGGCGCATGGCAATATTGACGAGGAAGACCACCCGGCGCTGCTGGGTTACAAAGCCGGGCTGGCGCAATGCGGACACCGTTATGCCGCCGCGGTAAATACGTCTGATGCTTCTGACGAAACTATTGCCGGGGTCATTGCCGGCTTCTATAAAAATAATAAATTTGACGCATTGCTGCTGGACCCCCGCTATATTTTCAAACTGCGGACGCAGCATTCATTGAACCGCTATCTCGGTCTGCCGGAAAGCGTGAAAATCATCGCCGATTATGAAACCGGTTACAACCATTGTTTCTTTCCGTCGCTTTCCACCATGGATTTCTCGTATGAGGAAATCGGACGGGTTGCGGCGCAGCGCTTGCTGGAAGATGAATTCAGGCCGGGCCGGCAGATATTCGGCGGCAGGATCATCGAACGCGAATCCACCATGCAGGAAAATGAACGTTTAACTTTATTGACAACAAACTGAAAAAGAAAGGGAGATTATCATGAAAAGACAGGCCTCAAATTTCACACTCATCGAACTCCTGGTGGTGATCGCGATCATCGCGATACTCGCCGGAATGCTGCTGCCGGCGCTCAGCAAAGCCCGTGAACGCGCCAAATCTTCGACCTGTTCCAACAATATGAAACAGATCGGACTGTCCCAGGCGATGTACTCCGTGGATTACCAGGAATGGATTGTTCAGGCCCGCGACGGCGCCAGCACGAACACGTCGATAGGCGTCTGGTATCAAAAACTGTCCGGCAGAAACGATGCGGGTAAAGTATTTGCCCAAGGCTACAATCTGGGGTATTTCGGCGCCTGGGTACTGCGGGGCAATATGTCCTGTCCTTCGGAGCCGGTCGGCTTCGGCCAATACACTCTGGGCTATTATACCTATACGCATTATATAGCAAACGTTTATCTGCTTGGCATGCAAGGCGGCTTTGGTTCATATGTCGTCAACGCGCATAAGCTTTCATCGGTAAAGACGCCGACCCGGACGATTTTTGCCGGAGATTCGAAAAATACTAACTCCTATGCCGGCAACTTCACCCAATATTTCGCCTACCGTCACGACATTGCCGATCCGCGGGCGTCCTACGCCACTTCCGCAATCGGAACCAGAGGCAAAGCCAAACTGGTATTGATGGACGGCCATGTGGAGGAGAAAACATACTGGGAAATGTCTCAAACGCCGGATGACGCCGGCGCGAAAGATGCTTCGTACAGTGCGCTGAAAGCAGGATTCGGCTTTCCCAACAGCGGAACGGCATTCTAATTAAATCATTATGTTTATCAAAACAACAATCAATTTATGCAAAAAGGATATGATTATGTTAAAAAATGGCCTCTGGTGTCTTTGTGGAGTTGCAATGCTGTTCGGCAATATTTCATTTGCCGCCGCTGATGGCAGGGAACTGGCGGATGCCAACCGCAAATTATGGGCGGAGAGAACCAGGGGAACTAATTTAGCCCTGGGGAAGAAAGTGATATTCGCCAAAATCCCGAACTATCACCTTACCGTTCCCGGCGGCGCTGATGAATATGATTTGACTGACGGAGTATTGAGTTCACGCAATGACGATACCATCTGGTTTGACAGTAAAGCTGTCGGCTGGTACTACAACAAGGAGACTGAAGGGGTTAATTTCATGATTGACCTGGGCAGGGAGCAGCCGGTTGACCGGGTGGTCATTCGCTGTCTCGGCGGAAAAAGCCAGCATGTGCTGCCGTGCCCGAAAAAGTTTGAAGTCCTGGTGTCAAAGGACGGCAAAAAATTTTACCGGACGGCTTCAATGCAGAAGCTGATGCCGGGAGAAAAAGCTCAAAGCGATTTCAGGAAATACTTCTATCTGGAAGAAAACGGCACTGCCTGGACCTATCCTTTTATGCTGGATGTCAAAGCTGACATCAGGTATGTCGGAATTATAATCACCGGCGAGGCCGATTCGGTTTTTGCCGATGAAATGGCGGTGATGGAGGCGACTCCGGCGGAACAGAAAAGTCCGGAATTCAACCAGGCTTATGCCGGTGCGCCGGAAGATTTTCCGATGAAAGGCGTGATTGTCACGCCGCGCATCGGCAAACTGGCGGTGTCCACCAATATGACAACGCCCAATGCATTGATGATAAAAGATATGCGCGACAAAGCCGCCGCCGGCAAGCCGGCGCGGCTAGTCATGGAACTGCCCGCCGGGATCGTGCTGGAATCTCCCAAACCGGTAAAACAGGAAGAAATCACTGCCAATGGCATGAATTATACTAGGCTCACGCTGCCGCTGGTCAGCGTGAAGAATATGGCGCAGACCCCGATGTTCTTTTTTAAGGCGGTCAAGCCGCCGGCGGCCGGAGCGGAGGCGGTGTTCTATGTGCTTTGTGACGGAGAACCGACATTAAGACAAAGCGTGCCCGTGGAGTTAATTGCAATTTCGGAAATCAAGCCGTTTAAACGGCTGCAGATCAGTCTGGCCTGGATGACGGAAAACGCGGCTCTCGACTGGCCGGACTTTTTTGACAGTTGGGGTAAACTTGGCTTCAATGCCGTTTCGAGTTTTCCGCGGAACTGGAACCCGAAAGACGCCGCGGAGTGCCGCAAATTTCTGGCCGACGCCCGCGGCAGAGGTTTTGCGATAGTGATGAACGAGTCGCCGTTCCACATTATGGCCAAAGGACACAAGCCCGGCGAGGAGCTGTTCTCCCAGATTGCCGGTGAAAAGAACTCCGATCTCTGCCCTTCATATCGCGGCAAGTTTTATGACGGCGAGATGGCGCGGGTTGCTGAAAATGTCCGGCAATCCAGACCGGATTACGTCTTCTGGGACATTGAGTGCTGGTATAACGGAGCCCTCAATGCCGCCAAATGCGCCACCTGCCGGGAAGCCTGCAAAGCATCAGGAAGACCGATGGATGTGTTCCTGAAAGAGAAAGGCACGGAAGCATTGAAAGATTTGTACCAGGCCGTGGAGAAAGGCAGCGCCGGCGCGAAAATGCCGCTGGTGGCCTCGTACAATCATCACGCGGCAGTTCCGGTGCATCTGCTGGTGGTCGATTTCAACCAGATTTATCCGCAATATGTCAAACAGGCGCAGCCGAGTTTGTATGTTGCCGGACGCGCTCAGAATGTTCATGACTCCATCCGTAAAAATTATCAGCTCATGAAAAAGAACGCAATTCTTCCATGGCTGTCCGCCGGAACTTACGGGGAGTTCGAATCTTCGAAGATGGAGCCGATGATACTGGAAGCATTGCTTAACGGGGCCTGCGGGATTACTTATTTCTGCTACAATGATTTCGATACGCCGCTGGATTTTTATTATCATGCCAGAGCCCTGGCGGAGATCGCCCCCTATGAAGACCTGATTATGGACGGCGAAGTATTGGAGCCGGCCGGCTCCAATCAGGAATTCACCTATTCGGGAATGAAAAAAGGCAATGAGATGCTGTTATTAATCGGCAACTACCTGAAAGTGAAAAACACCGCCACCACCATAGAATTGCCGCTGGACAAGGTTTCTCAAATCAAAGATTTGCGCAGCGGGAAAATGTTAAAAGCTGAAAAAATGTTAACTCTGGATGTTCCGCCCGGCGAAATTCGCCTGCTGTACATCAAAGGCTGACAGAGGTTGTAAAGAAATATGCGTTACAGGTTTCGCGAAGTATCCCGGGCCGGTTCCAGGAATTGCCGGCGAGTCGCATCTGACGAACCGGCAAACACAAAGGGCATCCGGGAGAATCGCGAAGATATAGAGGTTATTACTGAACGGCTCCATAGTATAAATAGTGAAAAAACTGCTGATTCCGGCGCTGGTTGTGTTATGTATGGCGGGGCTTGAACTTTATTCGCAAACGGGAAATCCCGTTGCGAAAGTACAGGATGCCGCCCGGAATAATGTCCGTCTCCTGCTGCCGCCGGCGCTTTATGCGGTGCCGGGAACAGAGTTGAATGTTTATTTTGATAACATCGTTCTTGTGCCTGATATAAAACAACTGCAATTTGATGTTGACTGCAAATACGGCAGACAGGATCAGGCGCGCTGGCGCTTCACCCCGGCGGACAAGGATGCCGGCAGTTTTCCGCTCACCATAAAAGTGTATGATGCGGCTTCAAAACTGCTCGCGGAAGCGACGGCGACGGTTTACGTCTCGCCGAAAGATTCCGGCAAAGGCAAAGACATCAGCGTGATGCTGCTGGGCGCCAGCCAGACTGCCGCGTCAATTTATCCGCAGGAACTTTATGACCTCTTCAAAAAAGATGGCCTGAATGTAAAATTTGTGGGAACCGCCAGTTCTTCCGGTTTTCCGGTGAAAGAGGGCATTGCCGCTCACGAGGGAAGAGGCGGCTGGGGCTGGGCAAGATATTGCACCCAGTTTGAAGATCCCGGGGAACCCCGCCCGGTTTTCAAAAACAGCCCCTTCCTGGTCAGGAAAGACGGTAAAGTTGTTCTGGATTTCAAAAACTACTGCGACAGGAATAACAACGGCAGGGCCCCCGACTACATCACAATACTCCTCGGCATAAATGATATCTTCTCTTTGGACGATGCCAGGTTCGACCAGAATCTTCCGGCGATATTCGCCTCTGCCGACACTCTGATCAGCGCATTCCGGGAAGTCTCGCCTGACACGAAAATAGCGATTGCGTTAGTCCCGCCGCCCGCGGCGTCCCAGGATGCTTTCGGTAAAAATTACAAATGCGGACAGACAAGATGGCAGTACCGGAAAAATCAGCACCGCTACAACGAGAGTTTAATAAAAAAATTCGGCGGACGTGAAAAAGAGAATCTGTTCATCATGCCGCTTCATGTCAATATAGATTGTGAAAATAACTATCCGAAAGAGGAGGAGCAGATCAACGCCAGAAATCCGACGAAAATCTTCATAGCCTCAAACGGCTGTCATCCGACCAAAGAAGGTTATTTGCAGTTCGCCGACTCCTTCTACTCCTGGTTCAAGTATGAGTTGAACAGAAAATAAGACTGTTGACGATGCCATAGTCGTAGCAGCGCTACGGCGAGGACATCGGCAATGGCTTTACTTTGATATTTCGCCATCAGTGGCAGAGAAAGCAAATTCTATGCCGATATCCTCGCCCACCTTCATTAAGAACAAACTGGTCAAAGGCAAATTTTATTAAAAACCGGCAGATAACAGCAATCAGATATTCCTTTTAAAAGTATGTATTTCGTCAATTTTCCGGTTAATACCAATTCCCCCGGTCTCAAGTTGACAAGCAATCAGCAAGTTATCCGTCTTTTTTCACAAAGAAACGCTTGAAGTCAGGTCTATCTGCGGATCGGCATATTGCATTGATATTCAGACCGTCAAGCTAAATATATGCCAAGCAAACACAGGAAAAGAAGTTTTGACAATGACACTGCGCCGCAATTGAATTCGTGGGATATGGAACAGTCGGAATTACTGCAAATTTAGTTATTTCGACGAAACTCAATTGCGGAATTTAGGATCAACCCTGTGATCCAACCGCTAAGTTTAAACGGAGTTTTACCATTTCACGATATGCTCTTGATATGGCGTATTGTCGGAAGCCGGGGTAAACGTAATGTCCTGAGTCATTTTGGACGCGGGTAAAACATCCCTGAACTTGCAGAGGTATGAACAAGCCAAATCTTGCGGCTTGAAAAAATCTTTTGGTTCAGTCTCCATCGCCAAATGGTTAAGGATGTTTTCGCCAATTTTTCCTGCGAACCGGAGTGTGAGGCGATCTCCGCAGTTCATTTTCGATGAAGTTGCCATATATATCAGTATTTCGGTATCATGGTTTCCTGTTCCCGTCAAGACAACCGGATAGACCGGTTGTATATGAAAGAAACGAAGAATCAGGGGAGCAGCCAGGCCTTCTGATACGATCTCCTGTTCTTTTTGATCTTGGGTTGGTTTGATGTTAGCCACCACAAAACACCAACCCCGAGAAATGTAAGAATCAAATCCAGCCTTGTCTTCCTTGCCGAATTTGAACTCATTTTTATTCAGCCACGCAATCAAGTCGTCGGAGTTAGCAGATTTTACGACTTTAACATTGTAAATGCCAACACGTTGTTCTTTAATCACATCAACACCAGGCGAAGCGCTAAGTGGAGTGAGAAGAATGAAGAAGAAAAAGCCCACGATAAAGCATAGAAGCAGACTATACAAGGAGAGCCGTTCCAGTTTGCTTCTGTTTCGCATAAACCATCCAGGCAAGGGAACAACAGATGAAAAATGGCAAAACAGAATGGTCAAGACGGAAAGTCCGACTAACCCCAGAAGCAGCACTAAAACAATAATATCTCCGAAGAGTGTCACTTCAGGTCGTGAATTCATACTAAGTCTCCCGAAAATGTCTTTTGCCAAATCCGCGGGCAAACTGGCAATTTGCGGCTCTGATGGAACTGGAACCACCCAGCCCAATGACGCCTTCGTTTCAATCTTCGGAATCTCATACTTGCTCTGCAGAACGAGAGTTTCAGTTCCGTCTTTGAAAAGAATCAGCGCTCGCTGATAAGGAATCTTTGGCGGCACGCTTTCCCGCCAGTACATTTTGCCATCAGCCATTACCTGAGCGGTCATTGTGAGCAGCAGCAAAAATATACTGATATTATACTTCATAATTCTTATGTCTCCAATAATGTTCAATATAGATAAAATTATATTTGTCATTCCATTCGGGTCTGTCCACTTTATTTTCACTTTTTGTGCATATGTTCATTGATTTATCGTTTATTTACACGTCTTATCTTAATATTTTCAGTCACAAAATTTGGAAATAAGCTTTAATTTAACCTTTTCCGATGAAACATTGTTCATTAATTAGCTTCAAAGGCTCTAATCTTTTAACTCCCATATTGGAGGCTTCTTCATGCAACCAGTCCGGACCGCCTGCCGCAATGGATTCGCTTTAACATGCTTTATGTTGCGCGAAATGCAAGCACGGGAACGCCCTGCTCCGGCTTGATTTTAGCGATGGCTTGAGTAAAGAATTCCTTACTCCATAGTTCCAATTGGCGCTGATCGCGGACAAATGGAGTAACGTCGGTACGAATCTGTTCGATATCGACCTGTTCGATTGCTTCGTTCAGCATTTTTTGCAGCGTTTCCCATGACAGGGATGCCTGGCCGGTATAGCCGCCGGATTGGCGCATCCGGATTTCCAAATGGTTGAGGTTCAATTGCGGATGGTGCCCGGCGTACCAGACCAGGTCGTACCAGTCGCGGCCTTTCTGGCGGCTTTTCCATTTGCGGCATAACACCGCATGCATTTTCCCGGCAAAAAGGTCAGGGAGGCAGTACACTCTGACTGCATAAGGGATAGGCCGGAACTGATAGCGGCTTTCCGTGGTGAATCCTCCCGGCGGATCGATATCGACTTCAAGTTTGATTTTTAGAGACTGCCCCTGATGGATGCCTGCCAACTGGCTTGAGTCTGCTTCAATCTGGATCATTTGCTTTAAGGTATTTGCTTTGATGGATGCTGAATCAATGTTGGTTAACTTTGCTTTTTCCTTAGTTGCGAAATCGACATGAAAGCCAAAACTTCCGATTTCCTGCCTCAGCGCATCTCCATAGTTTTTCAGCGTAAATTCAGGATTGGGAGCCAGCAGGGAAAAATCCAAGTCTTCGGAATAACGGTCAAGGCCATAAAGTATGCGTAGCGCGGTATCGCCGTAAAACGCGGCATGTTCGAAAAATTTACTCCGCCACAATCCAAGCAGTGCGAGTTCCTGAATAATTTCCCGCAAAGCGTTAACGTAGTCGTCGCTGGTGGAACAATGGTATGAATCCAGCATGCCGCGGATTGCATCATTCATGATTGGTCTCCATGATGGTTTGTAAATATTCACATAAACGCCGGATTTTCGGGCGGTCGCATGCCAGGGCGATGCTCTGTAAACGCCGGAAGTCAAATTTCTTTACATTGTCAAAATCCAGACGCAGATCATCCCGCAGATACGATTCATAATCGGCAGCCGTCGTTCCGGGAAAACTCTTGTCCAGCCAGACTTTGTCGACCAGCGCCTTTTCCGGCGAAGCGATCAAAAAAGAAGTCTTGCCTGATTGTTCAATTACTATGCCGGCGGCATATAACGGAACGACAATCTTCCGGTATGTAAAGATGCCGAATGGCGTTTCAAAACGGCATGAACTTCCAGTGGAGACGGAAGTCATGATCGTGACGCGTTCCGGAATCAGTCCGTAATAACTTAAGGCATATTCCGCGGTAAGATATGATGGTCCGTAAATGAGATTCGCCAGCAGCTCTTTGCATATCGGGCCGCGGCGCAACGCTTCGGCGAAGGTATAAAGCCCTTTGCGGATACGAATGATTTCTCCGGATTCCAGCAATTGGCTGATCTTGTCCCGGGGTTTGCGATATTCGGTCAGGCAGCCGGTCAACTGTTGATAGTCAAAGATATCCTCTGATATCATGCCTCTCAGTTCAGCGCCGCCAGTCATTAGTTTTTTAATTTTAGTCATAGTATGTCCAGATTATATGGACATACTATGATGCAAATTAAGATAAAGTCAAGCAATATTCATTTTTTTATCATGCCTGGTACATCCTGGTCTGTCCACTTTGTTTTCATCTGAACATATTTTATCACATACTTTGTTTTTCTGCGGGGTCTGGCCTGAGGTGTTAAAAATAGCTAATTGCCCAAAATGTTTATATGCTTATCCTGTCCATCCTTGTTATAATTCATGGGCCGGACTTCGTTTTTACGCCTTCCGAATCTTATTTTCTTTGTGATTGACAACTGCAATTTCATGCCGCGTAATGTCCTTTATACAAATGCTTTATGCCCATGCCACACACCTTTCTGTTGACAAATTTACTATAGGTATACGCGAGTTGCGACAGCGCGACAACGCAAAAACAATAAAAAATCAGGAGACAGGTATCATGGCTGAATCAAAGTACGACGAAAGTTTTCCGGAACAGGCAATGGGTTTTGCAGCCGACGGTTTGACTGACGGTCAGATTGCGTCCAGAATGGACATTTCGCGTTCATCGCTCTATAACTACAAACAGCAGCATCCGGAGTTTGCCGAGGCGATTGAGGCCGGCCGGGAGGCCGTTGACGACCGGGTGGAAAACCGTCTGCTGGAACTGGCGCTGGGCGATTACAGCATCACCATCCATGTGACCGATCATGAAGGCCGGACCCGCACCACCGTCAAA
>JBAYIO010000039.1:0-42605 GCA_041665605.1 Victivallaceae bacterium
GTTCTGCTCATCAGTGTCCAGATTGTCCAAAATGTAAAGAATGTGACTGGTGAATGGTAACTGGTGAATAGTAAAACAATGGAGAGCGGTTCTGCTCATCAGTGTCCAGATTGTCCAAAATGTTGTTTGAAATATAAAAGTTGTCATGCTCAACGGCACTCCAAACTCTCGGAGTCAGGAAGTAGCGAGAAAAGCGAGAAAAGCGAGAAAAGCGAGAAAAGCGAGAAAAGCGAGAAAAGCGAGAAAAGCGAGAAAAGCGAGAAAAGCGAGAAAAGCGAAATGTGCCAAATTATGAAAAGCATTATGCTCAACGACACTCCAAACTCTCGGAGTCAGGGAAGAAAACTGAAAAGCATTATGCTCAACGACACTCCAAACTATCGGAATGGGATGTCCAAAATGGATTTCTCCGTATCTCCGTGGCCGGGTATTGTCCAAAATGCCGGCGGGTATTGCGGATCAATCTTCAAAGGATTTTTCGGTACGGGACTTTTTAGTTGTGCCGTGCTTTTTCTTGGAATCAATCCGGCGCTTGACGGAGGCTCTGGTCGGACGGGTGGGGCGGCGTTTTTTAGGCGGCGTCAGGATGCCGCGGATCAGGTTGACGAGGCGTTCCGCGGCATCTTCGCGGTTCTGTTTCTGGGTGCGGTACCGCTGGGCTTCGATGGCCAGTTCGCCCTCATTGGTGAGCCTGGGGCCGACTTTGCTGAGCAGCCGCAGGCGGACGTCTTCGGGCAGCGATGCGGTATTGTGCACATTGAAGCGCAGGCGCACCGCCGTGGCGACCTTGTTGACATTCTGGCCGCCGGGGCCGGAGGACTGAAAGAATTCCTCTTTAAGTTCCTCATCCGGGATGGCGATTTTGTCCGAAATTCTGAGCATGATAAAGTTCCTAAAGCTTATTTTTACGGATGACATTGCGGTCAACCGAACTGAGCAGCGCGTGGACGGTGCGGATATGCGGAATCGGAACATCATGGGCTTCGGCGTTGCGGATGACTCGTCCGAGAATGGCTTCGACTTCCAGCGGGCGGCCGTTTTCATAATCGACCAGCATGCTGGTTTTGTACGGCGGAAAAGTTCTGGTGTAGTTCAGGTTCTTTTCGGCAACATCATGCGGCAGTTCCCTGCCGCAGGCTTTGGCGACGGCGCATACTTCCAGCATCAGGTTCAGACAAAGTTTCTCCAGTTCCGGATTCAGCACCATTTCCCGGGTGTCCACGCAGCCGGCCAGGACGGACACCGGATTGAAGGGGACGTTCCAGACCAATTTTTCCCAGCGGACGCGGACGATGTCGCTGACGGTCTCGCATTCGACCCCGGCCAGTTTGAATAGCTCCGCGAGCTGTTTCAGGCGGGGGGAGGCATTGCCTTCCGGATACATGCCGGCGCGGAGCCGGCCCGCGCCCTGGTGCGTGATCCTGCCGTCGCCTTCGCGGAACACCCCGATATAGGCGATGGCGCTGATGAGCTCATTTTCCGGGAAAGCGGCGGCAAACTCCTGTTCCACGTCAATGCCGTTCTGGACGATGAAGATCGCGGTATGTTTCGCCACCGCCGGGCGGATGAGTTCAGGCACGCTGATGCCCGGCAGGACTTTGGTCGTCACCATCACGATATCGGCGGCGTCATGGTAGTCCGCCGCGGAATGGCACACTTTGACCGGGATGAACTCAAAATCGCCGGCGATGCTGCCAATCCGGTAGCCGAACTTTTTGACGCTTTCGTAATCGGAACGGCAGACTGCGGCGACTTCAGCCCCGGCCTGGGCCAGCCGTCCGCCGAAATAAGCGCCGACGCCACCCGCTCCGAACACCAGTATCTTCAATTTCTTTTCATTCATATTTGACGTCCCTCCTGAATTGAGCTCAGTTTATCGAGTATTCCTTCAATTTCCGATGCAGGGTACGGCGGCTGATGCCGAGCTTGTCAGCGGCGTTTGTGCGGTTGCCGCCGCATTCCTCAAGCGCTTTCAGGATCAGCATCTTCTCGTTGCGGTCCAGGTCCAGCGTCGGCGAGGAGATTGCCGCCGGAGCGCGGGAATCGCCGCCGCGGATGCCGACCGGAACGTTGTCAAGCTGCAGCAGGGGGCCGCGGCTGAGCACGACCATCCGTTCAATGCAGTTGCGCAGCTCGCGGATGTTGCCGGGCCACTTATAGCAGCAAAGCGCGTTCAGCGCCTCCTCGGAGATGCTCTGCTGTCCCTTGCCGTTGTCCTCCGAGAATTCGTCGATGAAAGTCTTTACCAGGATCGGAATATCCTCCTGCCGGTCCCGGAGCGGAGGGACATGGATATTGACCACATCCAGCCGGTAGAAGAGGTCTTCCCGGAACTTTCCCTCCGCGACCATACTGCGCAGATCGCGGTTGGTGGCGGAGAGCAGGCGGGTGTCGGTATAGACCGGTTCCACGCCGCCCACGCGTTCAAAGGTGCGGGTTTCCAGCACGCGCAGCAGCTTCACCTGTATCTGCGGTTCGATTTCGCCGATTTCGTCGAGAAACAGCGTGCCGTTGTCAGCCAGTTCAAACCGGCCTTTTTTCTGTTCGACCGCGCCGGTGAAAGCGCCTTTTTCGTGGCCGAACAGTTCAGATTCCAGCAGGGTCGGCGGCAGCGCGGCGCAGTGCACCGCCATGATCGCGCCTTTTCTGCCGCTGAGCTGGTGGATGGCCTGGGCAATGACTTCCTTGCCGGAACCGCTCTCGCCGGTGATCAGCACCGTGGAGCGGGTCGGAGCCACCTGCCGGACGGTCTCCAGCACTTCCTGCATCGGGGCGGATTTGGCGACAATGCAATCGATTTCGAACTCATTGCGGAGTTTCTTCCGCAGCATGCGGTTTTCATCTTTCAGCATCTTCGATTCCATGGCCCGGTTGATGACAATTTCCAGCCGGTCGAGATTGACCGGTTTGGTGACAAAGTCAAAAGCGCCGCCCTTGACCGCGTTTACCGCGGATTCAATCGAGCCGTATGCGGTAAAAACAATGCACGGAGGCGGGGATTTTTTCTTCAGCGCCGCATCCAGCACGCTCATACCGTCGGCGCCGGGCATGCGCAGATCGGTAAGCACCAGGTCATAATCATTGCGCTGGATCAGGTTGATGCCCCGGATTCCGTCTTCCGCGATGGTGATTTCGTATTTCGGCCGCAGGTAACGCGCCAGCGCTTCGCGGGTATTACGCTCATCCTCCACGATCAGGATTGCCGGCTGACTGTCCTTTTTTGTAATCATATAATGTTGCTCCCTGCCTGTTTTAGCTGTTCCACATTGCGGCAAACGCATGAATGTCGTCAGGCGTGGCTTTGATAATTTCCAGCACAAAATGTCTCACCCCGTTTCTGCGGCAGTTGCGGACAAAGCGCGGCAGATCCAGCAGGTTCGGAGTCGACAGCGGCAGATGCCCGTCGCCCCATTCCGTTTTAACCGTCTCCGGCGTAAACAGCGAAGCATGGAGATGAACCATCCGCACATCGCATCTGCTCAGGAATTCAAGCACCTCGAAATGAAAATCCCGGTCATAAATAAATGAAGCCGCCCACAGGTGGCATGTATCCAGGCAGATCGGATGGCCGAGCGCCGCTCCGCTGTCACCGGCAAACAGATTGGCCGAACCGTAGGCCGGGAAGTCGTTCTCAATGCAAAACAGCAGGTCGGGAAATTCGCGGCGGATGAACTCCAGCCGCTGTTTCACCCATTCCCGCCGCATCGCGTATTCCTCGGTATTCAGGAAATCGCCGCAGATCCGGGATTTGCCGTCAATGGACATTTCCGGTCGGAATATCTGTCCCATGGACTCGTCATAGGAGCGGCCGCGGCCAAAGGCCGGGACCGGCAGATCGGTCATCACGAAGCCGTGAAAAACTGCCCGGGTCATTTTGTGCCGGCGCATGATTTCCGCGTTGCGGCGCAGTTCAACCAGGCTCAAATCGGCGTCTTTCGCGGCCAGGTTGATCCCGTACTCCGAAAGCAGCGGCGCATGGGCGCTCATCGGCACGCCGAAACCGGCAATCCGCTCGATTTCCTCTCTGGTCGCGGTATTGTGCAACTGGATGCCGAAAGTGAAACCATGCTGTTCGCAGGCTTTCCGGCATTCCAGCAGATTCGCATAGCCGGCATCGCCGTTAAAAGCGCTGGAGGTGACATCCAGCACGAGCTGATCATTTTTATTATTATCCATATCCATTCTCTGCTTTAGTTAGTTATTAATCGGCAATCAGGCCGTCGTCCTTAGGCTCCGGCAGCACCCGGATGCGTTTGCCGTGACGCGGGAATTTGATGACGATCGAAGTTCCCTTGCCTTCCGTGGTCTGCAGGCTCAGCTCGGCGCCGTGTTCCCTGACGATCCGCTCAATGACCATCATGCCCAGGCCGGTGCCTTCCTTCTTGAAGGTCTGAAACGGTTCAAAGATACTGCTCAGGTTTCCGGAACTGATGCCGACCCCGGTATCGGCGAATTCCAGCTCCAGCCAGTCTTCGTCATACGAACAGATCACATCAATGCCGCCGCCTTCCGGCATCGCCTGCACTGCATTCTTCAGGATATTATAGAAAGCCTGCTTCAACTGGGCGGGGTCGCCCGAAATCTTCGGCAGGAACTCCGGCCATTCGCATTTCACGCTGACCGCCCGGTTTTCAATTTCCTGGCGCATGAAATTCAAGGTGTCAATAATCAGGGTCTTCATATCCACCGGCACCATCTGCGTGCGTCCCGGCCGGATCGCATGCAGAAACTGGTTGATGATATTATCCAGCCGCTCAACTTCGTTCTTGGCGGCTTCGATCATTTCGGCGGCGGCCTGGCGGTCGAAAGCTTTTTTTGATTTGTCGGCAAACATCCGCTGGAGAAGCTGCATATTCAGATAAAGGCTGTTCAGCGGGTTGCCGATTTCGTGGGCGACGCTGGCGGCCAGCATGGAGATCGCCTGAATCTTCTCGGATTCCAGTTCCTCGATGGTGCGGTCCCGGGTCTCGGTGACGTCCCGGAGGATGACTGTCGCATAACCGTCTTTTTCCTCGGTCGGCACCAGATAAAACTGCAAATAGCGGTGAACCGGATAAAGGATCTCAATTTCCTGCCTGGAAGCCCGGAACCATTCCTCCTCATCCTCTTTCAGAATGCGATGCCAGTCCACATTCCGCAGAAACTGGGAAATCCTTAAATCGTTAAGGTCGTCCGGCAGTCCCAGCAGCTCTTTCGCCGCCTTGTTATGGTAGCGGATCTTCAGCCGCCGGTCAACGACCAGAATGCCTTCCTGGATCGCGTTGAATATCGTTTCCAGAAAGCCCTTCTCGCGGGAAAGCCGCAGTATGTATGCCTGAACGCTGTTGGAATCTATCGAATCCACCCGTTCCAGAAAACGGTCCAGAAAGCTTTTTTTCGAGATCATTGATTTATTCCGCAAATATCATTAGTTTTTACCATGACCGTGATTGACTGTCTCACTTCATCACTCCCGGCACTTGAGACAATTTGGCACAAAAACACGTTTTTTTCAAGCTGAAACCGAAAAAACGTCATCAAAACATTGGTTTCAGCATGAACGCTATTTTGCAATACTGGTGAATTGCGCTAAATTTAACAGTAGTGAGAATTAACCCCATAACTAACGGTGATTCGAGATGAATTACAGAAGCAGACTATTTTATCTGGGCCTGAACATGCTGGCCCCCGGAATCGGACAGCTTGCATTGAGATGGTATCTTCGCGGAACACTTGAACTGCTGATATTCATCGCCGCCATCGCCTGGGGGTTTATGGAGCTCCTGCTGCCGATTATCAATTACGCCATGAGCGATGTTGCCACCAGCGCGTTTCCTAAAATTAACGCGGTGCCGCTGATCATCGCGATTGCCGCCGGGGTGCTGGTGTGGCTGTGGAGCCTGGTTGAAATCATATTGTTCTACAATCCGCCGGTCAGCGAAGATAAGAACAAAAACCAGGACTCCGAAGTCAAGGGCTAATCACTGGAGATCTGGAATCATGCTTAAAATATTTGTCTGCATAGTTACTGCCCTGCTGACGGGGGGAGTTGTCCATGCGGCAGACAACAAGCTTCCAAGGGATTCAGATTACAAGGGACTTAAAATCAGAGACGCGGACGCGGATAAAGACCGTCCCAGAGTCGAAGACCCCAAAGATAATATCATCATTGAAAATAACGCTGCCGCAAATCTGCTGGAAAATACTCCGCCGGACAGTTTTGCGGCACGGGTTGCCGATAAAGGCAAAAACCTGGAGTGGAAGCCGAAATGGTACTTCGAAGGTTCCGGCGGTCCGCGTCTGCCGGATTCTAAATTCAGCGCTGACGGCAGCGTTTTGGCCGTCGCGGAAGTTGCGGGCGCGGCCAACGGCCCGTTCAGCAGCCGAATCGTCCTGATTAACACTTACAATTACAAGTGCATCAGAATTATCGAGATTCCGGAAACTAGAATCTCCCGTTTTATCTTACTGCCGGATGCGGATTCCGCAGTCTGCGTCCAGGAACCGCAGCAGGCGTTCAGACAGGAAATCAAAGTATTTGCGCTTAATCTTAAAACCGGAGTCAGAGGCTCTGAAACCCCAATATTCAGCAGCAGAATAACCGGACTGGCGGCAATGCCGGACAACCGGCTTATGATAAAAAGCGCGGAATCAGCTAAAATTTATATCTTCGATCTGCAGAATCTCGCTCAGGACCCGGCTGCGCTGGAAACCCCGTTCAAAGGCGGCCTGCTGGCGGCGGCGGACGACGGCATCACTCTGGCGGCGGCGGGTAAAGGCAAGTTGTTATACTTCAATCTGACAAACGGCCAGAGCACTCCGTTCAGCGAGAAAGAACTGCCGCCGGATTTCACCCCTGAGCATCTTGTTTTATGCAGTGTGGACGGCAGCCTGTTCGCGGCGTCCGCCGAAGGCAAAGAGATCATTTGGGCCGGCGCCGGCAAAGTCCGGGCGCTGGCTAAAAATGCCGGCGATATCCTGGTGTACGACAAGAAAAATAAACGCCTGATAGCGGAAACCGTTGTAAGAAGTACGCTTTCGTTTTATGATATTCCGAAATTTGAGCCGGCCGGCAGTTGCCTGCCCAAAACCATCCTGCCTGCCACCAGAGGCGACCTCATCAATCTGATGGCGTTACCGGTCGGCATTCTGGTACTCGACTCCCAGGGCAATCTCTTTCTGCTGCACAAGCCTAAAACCAACTGGAAGAAAATCCTGATCTTTGAAGCAATGAAATAACGGATGCTTCCATTCAGTCTTCAGCCTTTGGCGACGTCCCGCCGGTAATCGCGGGGAGATTTGTTGAATTTGGCTTTGAACAGGCGATTGAAGTTTGAGAGCGTCGGGAAACCGGCGCACAGCGCAATTTCCAGAATTGAGCGGCTGGTTGAAGTCAGCATTGCCGCCGCTGCTTTTAATCTGAATTCGTTGATATATTCCAGCGGCATGCAGCCCAGGCTGCGATGAAAAAGCCGGCGGAAAGTGGAAAGACTGCATTTACACAATTCCGCGAGTCTGGAAATATCCACAGGTTCCGCATAATGAGCGGAAATATATTTCAACGCCGGATATACCCGTTCAATCTCCGCCGGGTCTTTTTCCACATGATTATCCTCCGGCTGAACCAGGCGTTGAAGCATTACCAGCAAATACCATACCAGCGCCCTTGCCGCGGAACGATAGCCTGACGCCGTGTTGTCCAGTTCTGCAACCAGACGGCGTACCGCTAAAGTGATTTCGGGATGGTCTTTCTCATGAATGACATTGGGGAAATTCCTCCCGCTTAAACGTGATACGTCCAATGCGTGCTCTTCCGGCGGCAGCCAGCCGGCAAGAAGTCCCGCCGGGTCAAAGTTGATGAATTTCCAGTCGGAATTCATGGGAGACGCATTTTCCAGGATATGAAATTCCTGATGATTTATGAAAATAACATCTCCCGCACCGCATGAAAAGATCTTATCCTCGACAATAAAAATCCCGGCCCCCGACCGGCAAAATCCGATTTCGCAGCAATTATGCACATGCGGCAAATGCGGCGGCGTGCAGAAATCCGGGTTGGTTACCGGAAAATCCTTAGACAGATTTATCGGATCGTAAAACCCCGCCGCTGCTTTTATTGGTTTTTTTTGCATAGTTTTTTGCTTTTTTTCAGGAGGATTAACTGTTTAAAACAAGGTATACTAAATATAGAATAATTCAAACTGGATTTATGCGAGGGCTGATCATATAATGAGAAATAATCCTGGAGTAGTGTTTCCTGAAGCTAAAAAAGCCGTTATCGAAGAATTGGATATTCCGCATCCCGGCGACGGCGAAGTATTAATCAAAAGCGGTTGCACCATGGTCAGCACCGGCACGGAAATGACCGCGTTCACAGGCGAATACCCGCCTGGCTCAGTATGGGATAAATATTTCAAATTTCCATACTATCCCGGCTACAACAATATCGGAACTGTGGTTGAAACCGGAAATGGAGCGGACAGGAAGCTGCTGGGCGGAAAATTCGCCACCTGGGGCCGGCATGCGGCTTATTCAGTACAGAAAGTCGAGAATCTCTATCCTGTCACACGGGAAATTCCGGACGAACACGCGGTATTCTTCACCATCGCGCAAATCGTAATGAACGGAATACGCCGTTCACACGTGCAATGGGGCGAAAGTGTCGCGGTCTACGGTCTGGGCCTGCTGGGACAGTTTACGGCAATATTCGCCAGGCTGTGCGGCGCCAGACCGGTGTTCGCCGCGGATGTTTCAGATTACCGGCTCAATGTACTGCCGGCGGACAGCGGCATCATAAAAATCAATACCGGCAGCGGCGGCAATATCGGTGAAATCATCAAAGCGCACAATCGCGGTAATCTGGCGGATGCAGTCTTCGAAGTCACCGGCAATGCCGGGTTGATTCCGGCGGAGTTCGCGGCATTGCGTCCGCAGGGAAGGTTTGTGATTTTAAGCAGCCCCAGAGAAAAAACCCTTTTCGATTTTCATGATCTGTGCAATAATCCAAGTTATACGATCATCGGGGCGCATAATTTCTCCCATCCGGCAGCGGCCTCGCCGGATAATCCCTGGACTATGCACCGCCATGTGGAAATGTTCTTCGACCTGGTGGCGGACAAAGAGATTGATGTCGGCAGAATGATCAGCCGGAAAGTGGATTACACTCGTGCGGCGGAAATTTACGGAGATCTGCTGGCGGACCGCTCAAAAGATATGGGAATAATTATTGACTGGAGCAAGGCCGGATTATGATGAGAACAGTAATTATCGGATTCGGATTCATGGGCCAGACCCATGCAGGCAATATTTTAAAAACACAAAACGTGGAACTCTGTGCAATCGTTGACCGGACTCCGCTGGAAAAAGTGTTAAAGTCATCCGGCGGCAATTTCAATACCGGTCTGCTTGGCGCGGAAGCAATCTGCCGGATTCCTTATTTCGACGATACGGAAAAGTGCCTGAATGAGATAAAACCGGATGCTGCGATAATCTGCCTGCCCACGTTCCTTCACTATGACGCAACCAGGCTTTGTCTGGAACACGGCTGTCATGTCCTGCTCGAAAAGCCGATCTGTCTTGATATTGCGCAGGCGGAGGAAATGATTCGGCTGGCGGCAACCAGACAACGCACATTCATGGTGGCGCACTGCGTCCGGTTTTTCGCTGAATATGAACTGCTTAAAAACACGATTGCCGGTAATCGTCTCGGCAAATTGAAGTTGCTGAAAATGTCCAGAAGTTCCGGCGAACCGTCATGGGGCTGCTGGCAGGAAAAACAGGTCAAAGCAAATTGCGGCGGCGCGCTGTTCGATCTGCTTATCCATGACATCGATTTTCTGAATTACGCGCTGGGACAACCGGAAAAAATCTGGAATCCGCCTCCGCTGGCAGGGGCTTTCAGTACCGGCTATATCAATTCAGTATGGGAATATTCCGCTTCCGGCGTTACCGCCGTCGTCGAGGGCGGTAATTGTTATCCGCCGCGCCGCCCGTTCGAATGCGGCTATTCCGGTATCTTTGAAAACGGGGCAATTCTTTACAGTTCTTTTGAACCGGGGAAAGTGAAATTTATCACAGAGAACAATGTTACGATTGAAGACCTGTCCGGAGAAAAATCCGGATATTTGAAGGAACTGGAGTATTTTATCACATGCGCAGTCAGCAGACAATATCCGGAGAAATGTCCTCCCGAAGACGCGTTAACCGCCATCAGGCTTTGTTACAGGCATCTTGAGCAATAAAAGAGAAGGAGAGATAGAAGAAATGTTCAGCATCAACCCGATGATCAGAAGATTCGCTGTTTGTCTGCTGCCGGGAGCGATTATCTGCTGCGGACATGCCGCGGCTGCCGCCGGAATAGCCAATGACAAAATCGCGCTGGACGTAAACAACGGGAAAGCGGTGTTGTCATACCGTATCAATGGACAGACGGTGCCTGCCGCGGATTTCCAGATAGCCGGTAATACCATCAAGGGCGCGGTTGAAGAAAAGAAATCCGGCGGCTCCGCCATCGCAATTGAATACAGCAATCAGGTGATGATGCGGGCAGTCATCAGCGATCAAAGTCCTTATCTCAATCTGGAAATTGACAGTCCGGCAGACCGGGAAAATATTTTGCTGGTGAATTTTAAAAGTGAAGTAATGATTGTTCCGGACACCCTGAGCGACAATTATCTTTTTTTTCGTGAAAGTCCTGAACAGAACGGCGGACTGATTTTCCCCGGCTTTAATATGGTTGTACACCTTCTGGACAATGGACGCGGAATGTTCACCTGCGCATGGCGGCAGGCCGGTCTGGTATCCAGCGGGAGAACTCAAAAGGCCGCCGGACAATACTATGATTACTGCCGGATTGAGTTCAAAGGCAAAAACCGGCTGCAACTCGGCGTTCCCGCCGCCGAAGGCATCTGGAACAAAGTAACTGCCAGACCGAAGGACAATAAGTTTGAGAAAATCAACTGGAAACAGCCGTTCGCCGCGCAATGGCTGATTAATTACAGCATCATGAATCCCCGCAAGCGCCTGTTTCTTGATGAATCGTATCCGGTGCCGAAACTGGAACAGAAAGAACAGAAACGAATGATGCCGGGCATATTTATAATTAAACCGGATATCTGGCAGGGCTATGAACAAGTTAACGGGCCGTTCACATATCCGGTTTATATAAAAGATGGTGAAACCTTTTTGCGGCAGATGGCTTATGGCAACGGAGGAGTCAAGATAAATTATGCAGGCAGCCAGATAATCTATGCCATTGATGCTCTTCCGAAAAGTTCCGGCGAAGCAATGATGCCGATGCCTCAATTAAAAAGCCTGCTAAGCGCTGAACAGATGAAAGCGGCTCAGCATCAGCCGATCTGGAAAGGCCGCGGTGTTTGCGGCGCAACGGAAGAAATTGAAAAGGTCTTCGAGAAGGAAAAGCAGAAAGAAAAGCGGGAATATATTGCCGATCGCCTGAAGGGAATGAATGAATTTATCGTTCATGTCAATGAACGCTGCAAAGACTACCGGGATTGGGGCGCCGGTACGGTGGAATGGATGGCGGAGAAGAGCAAACAGGATACTAAACTGGTTCCGGTCTGCGGAGACTTAAATGAAATCCTTGCCGACATTCAAACCGTCTGGAACAAAAATTCACCGATATTCAAGAAGCCGGAGGACTTTTCCAAAATAACCGTGCAATTAGCGGCTCTCGCCGATTCCGGACTCAGCGGCGAAAAACAGGAAGACGAATGCAAAAACATCGGGCGGCAACTCCGCCTGATGGCCGGAACCCTGCATCACACGTTAGGCGAATACAGGCAGACAGTCCGGGCCGCCAGATGGTATGCCGTACATCGTCTCATGACGGCGTCCGGCCCGGCGGAAATTGAACTGCTGACCGGATTCATCGAGAAAAGCTCACAAATAATCCGCCCCTGGCATGGCGAAGAGGGCAAGTAGTCCATTATTGCCCGATTAACTGCACAATGCCTCCAGCCGATTCGACAAAAAACCTTTGTCAATATTATTTTTATTATATTTAGTGTTTTTGATATTGACAGAATGCGGAGAATGACGTATAATATTTAATTAAACAACAGTGAACAACTATTTAAACAATATTGAACAACAATGATAAATAATCGTTCAACGCAGAATTTGAAAGCCTACTCCAGGCTGGAGGAAGATCTTCGTAAATCTATTCTTGGCGGTAAACTTTCATATTCCGAACCGATTTCAACTGAAACCGAGTTGTCGCAGATGTATGCAATCAGCCGGAATACTGCCCGGAAAGCTTTGCAGAAACTGGTTGACGAAGGCTTGCTGAATAAAGTTCACGGACGCGGCACCTTCATCGTGCCGCCGGAAGACCGTTCACCTGAACTGGTACGATTGACTAAAATTCTTGTAATAATCGCTCCCGGCTCCGACCATATTTACGACCGCAAACTTATTTCCGGAATTGCAGACTATGCTTATACCCACCAGTGTCAGTTTGAAGTCAGAAGAGAAGCCGGATCTTTGAGCCAGTTGCGTTCTCAATACGAAAACCTGAAGTTTGATGGTATCATCTGGGAACGGCCTAGTGCTGAAATTTATCCGATTATTGAGGCGTTGCGGGATGACGGGATTCCGCAAGTCACCATCAGTCGTAAAATTGACGGCGTGGCAAGTATTGCCTTTGACTGCGCTTCCGGAATCAGCGAAGCGGTGAAGTTCCTGCGCGGCATCGGACATACTGAAATTATGTTTTACGATTTGGATAATCCGGCGCCGATCTACAGCTTACGCCAGAGAACGTTTATTCAGGAACTGCGTAAATCACGCATACTGCGTCCGGAGAATCACGTTTTTACTGCAAAATTCAGGGCGCTGACAAATGAACAGATACAACACGCATTTGCGGTATGTCCGGACACCACCGCGCTGATTTTTTCCAGTACGCTGACCCGTGAATTCATGGATTACTTTAAAACTGCACATATCCGGATTCCTGAAAACATTTCCCTGATCATTTTCGGCGAAACCGACCAGTTCAATATAGATAATCGGCATCCCTACAGCATCCTGATTGAACCGCGGCAACTGATTGGAACCCGTGCCGCGGAATTGATAAAAACCTTAAAAGGCGGCGGCAAAATTCCCATGGATGAAATTCGCATCCCGGGCGAACTGATGATCCGCCAGAGTTGTACTTCTCCATTAAATTTATTTGCAACAATGATGATATAGCTTTAAAACCGTAAAAAAAGGACGGAATTATGAAAAAGAGATTCACTCTTATCGAGCTCCTCGTCGTGATCGCGATCATCGCAATTTTAGCCTCAATGCTGCTGCCGGCGCTGTCAAAAGCCAGAGAAACAGCCAGGAAAAGCAAATGCGCCAATCAGTTGAAACAGATCGGCACCGCCACCAGCATGTATCTTAACGAATTCAGCGATTACCTACCGGCCAACGCATCAAATAATGATGGATGGGCCAGGTTGATTGTGGCTTCAGCAAACAATGTTGCGCCGCAAAAAATACTTGCGCCAGTCAATACCGGAGAAACTAAACAGGCGGAGAAAATGTCCCAGGCGCTATTTTATTGCGACAGCGCGGCAAATGAAGTACTGCTCTGGACGTGGTCTCCGTTCGGCGATCACAATTTAAATGGAACCAGCGCCGCAAAAGGGCTGGCATATAACGGCATGCAGCACTGGGATATTCAGCCGGCGACAGTGCCTCTCGGCCCTGACTATCTGTTTTCCAAAGGCAGATCACAAAAAACATCGACGCTGAGAGTGGCTTTAAGTAGAATCGCCTATCTCGGCGATGTTAGTTGCAGCGCTCTGGGATTTGCGCAATCTGGCGCCCCCAGTCCGTTTGCCCGGCATCAGGGCAGCGTTAATCTGCTGTTTCTGGATAATCATGTCGCGGCAATGAAAGGCAGTTGCGATCCGGTAGTAGGGGAAAATCCTTATTATCTCCGTCTCTATTTTTATATTAATCCGGCGTCGAGAAAACGTTTTTAAATCTTGTTTTAAAGCTCAAGCTTAATCTGCCACAGCAGGGAAGTTATTTCATGAAAAATCGAATCCTGACTTTGTTGTGCTGCATAGCCGTGTGCCTGCCCTCAATTGCTGCTCCTGGAGATTATGCGGCATTGCCGAAGAACAGCAATGAACTGAAAGTGGCGGTTTATGATAACGGCATTGAATCCAAAGAGTTTGCCATAAATCACATCTATGACGCGCTGAAAAACGCGACTGGCGTCGAAGCAGAGCTGATCGACAATCTTGCCTCCGATACTTTGAAAAAATACGACGCGGTAGTCATATGCACCGTAACTAAGCCGGCCCCGAAAGACTTCAGCGACACCGATCGCGGCATCAAAGGCACGGACTGGATCAAAACGCTGACCAATTATGTTGACTGCGGCGGCGGACTAATCATTGGCCACAATGCCATCGGTTTGCGCGGAATTTTCAGCACATACAAACTGTTCCCGATGGTCGGCACGACTTGCAGCCGGAACCTGGACGCGAACTACATAGTAAAAGACGCATCCCATCCGGTGATGAACGGCATTCCGCCCAAATTCAATCATCAGTACGACCACATGGAAATCATGGCCGGAAAAAATGGACAAGTACTGGCGGTTGATAAATTCGACAAAGGCGTAGTCGTCGCCGGTGACGTGTCACGCGGACGCATCGTTCAGATCGGCTTCCCGATGGGAGTATACTGGCAGGGGAAAACCGGCGAGCTTACCAACACCGATAAAATGCTGCTGCTGAACTCGGTAAAATGGGCAGGCGCTAAACCGAGATATGATGTTCCGATGAAAGCCACTGAAACCGGACTGCTGGCGGAAACCATGAATTATAAAAAACAGCAGGATGAAATAATGCTTGCAAAATACAAGGATCTGCCTGCACCGAAATTTGACGAAGCCGTTGCCTGGGCTCCATCGTATTGGATTGGCCCTGGCGCAATGATGGATTCCAAAGAAAAAATCATTACCGTCATGGACAACTATAAGCGCATGGGCTTCAACAAAATTGCCATTATCGCAAAATTCGGAGTTTATTATTACCCGACCGGCCTGAATACTGATGAAAAAATGGAAGGCTGCCGCGAAGGCTTCAGCTATACCGGATGCATGATTGAAGAAGCCAGAAAGAGAGGCATGAAAATATCGCTGATTCTCTGCCCGTTCCTGAGCAGTCAGGAATGGGATAAATATGCGCCGGATATCAGCAGGGAGGAATACGAAAAAATACAACAGGGTAAAATGCAAACTGCCGATATTGACGCCGACCGGAAATGGGCCAGGCGGAACTGCCCGGATCACCCGGCGGTCAGGGCAAGGGCGTTAAAAATAACCGAAGAGCTTATCAATAGATATCATCCTGACGAACTTTATCTGGACTATATCCGGTATAAAGATGGTTATGACACTTCCTGTTTCTGTGACTATTCGCTGAAACAGAAAGCGAAGTTCGCGGCTGAACATCCGGATTTTTCAAAAGATATGATTGACAAAAAATTTGCGGAGGAAAGCCTGGTTTCATTTGTAGTGGAATGGAATAAATTATGCAAAAAAATGGATCCGGACATCAAAACCGCGTGTTATACGATTTCTGCTCCGGGATGCAAAGCGCCGGGCTGGGTAAATAAGTATCCGCTGGACTGGCATTCCAAATATGTCAGCCGCCATACTAATGGTCCGGAATCCAGCCTGGATGACACCGCCGCGCTAGCCCAATCTTATTCAAAATGGATGAAATCAGGAGCCGCTGGCAGTCAGTTCAGCCCTATGATCGCAACCTACGATCCGAAAAGCGGGGAACGACTGTTCACAGAATTCAAAATCATTTCTGATTTTCAGGACAAAGACAGCGTGAAGTTCAAGCGGGTGGAGTTTTATGAGTACGGCCAACTGCTGGAAAGCCCCAAAAAAGACTTTAGAATCAGCGCCGACATGGCCGGCGGCATCAGTCATGCCCTCGGCGGCTCCTGGGATAAGCAGCAGCGGTAAAAGTCCGCAGCATGGCGTTATTGGCCGTATATCAGACTGAAATTTTATACAATTTTTTTTAAAGGAAAATCGAATGATCTGCAAATTTCATGTCATGTTCTTTTCGATACTGATGCTTTGCGCCCGGTTATCAGCCGCTGTCGAACTCGTTCCGCAGCCTAAAGAGTTCAGGCAGCATGACATCATGGTCGCGCTGACCGGCAATGTCGTGGTGGCGGCTCCGGCAGCGGCGACGGCGATTTGCCATAATACCGCAGTAGAGTTGTTGAAGAAGGATTTCAAATCACAGTTCGGAATTGATATTAAAGTTACTTCTGCTCCGACAGAAAAGACGCTGGTGATAACGCTGCGAACCGGCGCAAAGGGCTTGCCGCAGGAAGGCTACCGGATGGACGGCAAAATGTCCGGCGGAAATTATGAAGTAGTCATTGCCGCTGACGACAACGGAATTTTATATGGCTCCTTGACTTTGATTGACTTACTTAAAAATGCCGGTTCCGGCAAAGACAAACTGATGCTGCCGCAGGAATTCAGCATCATTGACTATCCGACATTCAAGGACCGCACTTGCGATAAAGTGACGAAATGGAAAGACAATACACAGCCGTCCTCTGAATACATGAACGCCAGGCTTGAGGAAATGACCAGAATGCGTCTCAACGGGACATGGAATGAGTGGGATTATTTGTGGTACAGGGATTGGGCAGGCGCAGCCGCGAAATACGGCGTCAGAATTTATTCAATCGTTGGAGTGGGTTCCTTATGCAAAGCGCTGAATCATCCACTGTGTCCGTGCAAAGCTGAAGACATGAAATTATTCGACGATACAGTTTTCCGTGTATGCCGGGCGGGAATATATGGATTAGCGCTGGCTTTCGATGACCTGGAATGGCTTGAATTCAACGGGAAACAAAGTTCGGACGCTCTGAGTCATGCAAAACTCTGCCCGGAATGCGCCGCCAGATTCAAAACTTCCGGCAATATGCATAATTTCATGTTGAAACGCGCGGTTGAAATCGGCCGCGCCTGCGGCGTGAAGGATTTTATGGTCTGTCCGTCGCCATACCGGAAAGATGATTTATATAAAAATGACAATTACCAGGGTCAGATCTGGAGGGGATATTTTGCGCAGTTGACTGCGGGGCCGGAATTGGAAGCGGTCAAAACTTTTCATTGCGATTTTGACAGGGAGCGGCTTAAACAGCTCAAGCAAGACGGGCTTCATAATTATATTTTCTGGATTAACGGCCTGTGGCGTCCGGAAAGATGGTTCACATATTATACCGGAATGCCGCGGTTTTATGAAATATGGTACGGTTTTGATTTTGATCCGGCTGGAGGCGCGGTTCCTCGTAAAAATACGGTAAATGACCTTAAAAATCTGGCGGAAAATACAAACGGCGTATTTTTCGGCACAAACGAGACGGCGGGCCTGTACGAAGGCGGCATCTGGTGCTGGAATCCGGAAAAATTCAATGAAGCTGACGCATTAAAAACCGTTTCCGATAAAATATATGGCGCTGGCGTTTACGGTCCGATGATGGATTTTAACAGGTCAACATCGGGGCTGGTGGTATTTTTCCAGACCTGCTTTACTGCCGAAACTACGAACACCCGCAGTGATATGCTTCCGGGAAAATCGTTGACGCTGGCGCAGGCGGAACAGGAGTTGCAAAAAGCCGCCGCCGCCTGTCAGGCGGTAGCCGGAATCAAGCCCGGAATGCGGGAACTGGGCCGAATGAAGAAAACGGTCGAACTTTTCCAAAGCAAAATGGCTTCACGGAACAAGCAGATAGAACAGTTCGCAACTGAAAAAGCCATTTATCAGAAGATGCTGGAACGCCGGGCAACTGATCCGCACATCTGCGCATGGTGGCGTTTTAACGACCCTGCCGGCATCGGCAAAGACAGTTCCGGCAACGGACTGGATTTAAATATCGCCGGGGTTCCGGAACTGGTCAATGCAAATTTCGGGCAGGCCGTCAGACTGCATGGCGGTGAATTTAAGAATGTCGAAGAAAGACAGGAAGTCTTGAAAGGCGCCCGGGAATTTCTTGAATTGGCGAAAGACAAAAAATTGAAAATCGGGGGCAATGATTCTTTCTCAATTGATCTCTGGATAAATTATCAGGGTGACGGCGTCACTATGAATAACAACTTGTTCGCCGGCTCCAGACGTTCCAACCGGTATGTTTACAAAAAACAAAAAGGCTGGTCCGTCGGCAGTGATAAAAGTAAAGATGAAATCTGTTTTACCGTGGATGACGGCAATAATACGTCCACGATCAAAGCCGCCGCCTGGGGAAATTCCGGATTTGATTTTACCGGCTGGTTGCATATTGTGGCAGTCCGGGACTGCGCTAATAAAGAATTGCGGCTGTATATCAACGGGCAGGCAATACCGCCGGTAAAGGATGAAACCGGGGATATTTCTTCGCCGGACTTCCGCATCGGCCAGGACGGCTCCGCGGGTACGTGGATGAATGCCGCCATTGATGAAATCAGAATTTTTGACTGTGCGCTTACTGAAAACGATTTGAAATAGAATTTCCCGCGCTCTTGCTTCTCAGGAAGACAAATGAAATTAATAAATTTTATATTTGAATTTTCTTACGGATCAAAAAAATAAGCACAATGTTAATGCAAGCAGGAGATAGTTGCGATGAACAATGATAATATTAGCATAATTCCCGTTCCGGCCGGAATGAAGTTGAATAAGGGAGTTTTCCGGCTGGATTCAAATTCGCGAATCAATAATGGCCGTTCACTGGATACATCCGCAAATCAGTTCCGGAGTTTCGTCGAAGAAACTGGCGGCATCCGGATCGGCAAAAAAAGCTCTGGCGCCAATATTGAAACTATCATCGAGCTTGAATTGTCATCTTTTGAAGACGGCGGTAATCAGGAAAATTATGCACTTAAAATCACTCCTTCGAAGATTTCAATCAAAGCTCCTGCGGCAGCCGGCGTTTTTTACGGCGTCCAGACTCTCAAACAGATTATTTTGGAACGCATGACTTCAACTGCATCCTGCATTGATTTGCCGTGTCTGGAGATTGAAGACGGTCCGCGTTTCGAATGGCGAGGTTTCCTGCTGGACAGTTCACGCTATTTTCAGGACATTGCAACCATTAAAAAACTTATCGACGCGCTTGCTCTTTATAAAATAAACCGCCTGCATTGGCATTTCAACGATAACAATTCCTGGCGGTTCAAATCGGAAAAATATCCCGGACTAGCGCGTTTTATCAGAGGCATTTCCAATGACAAGGGCTGTTACACGGCGAAACAGATGCGTGAAGTGGTCCGGTATGCGGCAGCGCGGCACATTATGGTATATCCGGAATTGGAGATGCCGGGGCACAGTCAGGCGGCGCTTTCTATAATGTCTCAATTAAAATGTCATGGCGTCTCAAATAACACTGTGGTTAATGAATATTGCATCGGCAGGAAAGAAACGGAAAAATTCAATAAGGCAATAATCCGGGAAATTGAAACCATTTTCCCCGCACCGTATATTCACATAGGCGGCGACGAAGCGGCCGATTCCAACTGGAAATTCTGTAAATACTGCAAAGCCGCCATGAAAGAAAAAGGCTTGAAAAATACGAAGATGTTCCAGAAGGATTTCATGAACAGAATGGCGGAATACGTTCATTCCAGGAATAAAACTTCAATCGCATGGGCGGAGAAACTTTCGCTGGGCATCCCGGAAGGACAGATTGTTCAGGGGTGGTTCGACAACAAGGAATCATACGAAGCAGCGTCGAACGGTTTTAAGACGATTAATTCTTACCATCGCGGAGTATATTTGGATTATCCGCAGAGCGTGGATGAAAATAGATACCACTGGATGCCGGATTTGCCTGTTAAAGAGGTCTATGGGTTTGATCCTATGCCGACCGGACTGTCGGTGGAACAGGAAAAACTGGTTTTGGGGTCTGAGGCCTGTCTCTGGACGGAGTTGGTGCCGCAGGAAAAAGTGTTTCAAAAGATATTTCCGCGGTTGTGGGCCTTTGCCGAAATCGTATGGTCTGAAAAGACAAAACTAGATTTCGAATCGTTTATGAAACGGAATGCCGTTCATTGTGGTATATTCGATAGACTGGGATATGATTTTTTTACTTAGGAGTTGTTCAAAAATAAAGTTTACAAGTTTCGTGAAATATCCAGAGGTGATTTTGTGAATTGCCGGAGAGGCGCATACCTGAAGGTATGTAACGAACCGGCAAACACAAAAGCATCCGGGAGAATCGCGAAGATGTAAAGGTTATTTTTGAACGGCTCCTTAAAGCCAGAAAAAAAGACCTGAAAATCAGCGATGAGATGGGCCGCGGCATCAGCCGGGCTCCCGGCGGTTCACGGGATAAATAATCATAACCGGTAAATCTTCATTTAAGCTGACTTCCGCCGTTGAACACGGGAGTCAGAGCAAAACCTTGCATTTTCTTGGAAATTCCCTCACAAACACGATTGCATTTTTTTAAGTTCCGGTCTATAGTAAAATTTATAATGTCGGCAAAAGTAGTTTCGACTTTTGCTTATGAGTCTTAAAATATTTAAAAGACCGCTGATAATGAATATAAAAGTTCAGAAAATTTTAGTTGCTGTGCGTCGCCCGGCGCTTTGAAGCCGGGATTCCGATTTTTCTGACTTTTTTCTGCAAGTGTTAACAGTAGATTTCCCCGTAAAAAGTATTTAACGGGGTAATTGTATCAAAACGGGATGGAGAGGTAATGACTAAAGAAACTGAGCAAGGCAAGATGTTGAAGGGTTGCGAAATTGTTGTAAAATGCCTGGAGCGGCAAGGGGTTGAAACCATTTTCGCTTATCCCGGCGGTCAGTCGCTGGAACTGCACCAGGCGCTTCAGAAATCCAGAATCCGGGTGATTCTGCCCCGGCATGAGCAGGGCGGCGCTTTTGCCGCCGACGGCTTTGCGCGGGCCAGCGGCATCACCGGCGTCTGTATGGCCACCAGCGGCCCCGGCGCGACCAATCTGATTACCGGCATCGCGGACGCCTATATGGATTCCGTTCCGGTGGTTTTCATCACCGGCCAGGTTCCGGCAGCCCTGATCGGCAAAAACGCTTTCCAGGAAACTGACATCATCGGCATCACCCGTCCGGTAGTCAAGCACAGCTATCTGGTGCTGGACGCCAACGATCTGCCCCGGATCATGAAAGAAGCATTTTACATTGCCAACAGCGGCCGTCCTGGTCCGGTGATGGTTGATATTCCGAAAAACGTACAGCAGCAGTTGTGCGCTCCCGACTATGACGCGCCGATGCAGTTGCCTTACTACAAAGAGGTCAATGCCCCGAAACCTGAAGACATTGAGCGCATCCGGGAAGCCATCAGGAAGTCCAAACGACCGTGCCTGTACATCGGCGGCGGCATCATCACCGCCGGAGCTTCCGCGGAACTGATAAAATTTGCTGAATCTTATAATATTCCCGTCACGACTACACTGATGGGAGTCGGCGCCATTCCCGGCAATCATCCGCTGTGTCTGCGCTGGCTGGGCATGCACGGCACGGTTTACGCCAATTACGCGGCGAACGAATGCGATCTGCTGCTGGCGTTCGGCGTCCGCTTTGACGACCGCGTGACCGGCAACCCGAAAACCTTTGCCGTCAATGCCGTGATTGTTCATGTGGATATCGACTTGTCGGAAATAAACAAGAACAAACCGGCCGACATCGGCATTGTCGCGGATATCAAACCCGTGCTGGAAATGTTGAACAAGGAGCCGATCCGTCAGGATTACGCCGAGTGGCATCAGCAGATTAAAGAGTGGAAAGATAAATATCCGCTGACTTTCAAGAAAAAGAAAGACAAGATTCAGCCGCAGGATGTCATCCAGAAGCTGTGCGAACTGACGCACGGCGAAGCCATTATCGTTCCCGGCGTCGGACAGCACCAGATGTGGGCGGCACAGTATTATGTGCATAAACATCCGCGCCATCATCTGACTTCCGGCGGACTCGGCAGCATGGGCTTCGGCCTGCCCGCCGCCATGGGCGCCAAAGTCGCCTGCCCGGAGAAGCTGGTCATCAACATTGACGGCGACGGCAGTTTCCAGATGAACATTCAGGAACTGGGGACAATTCATAATGAGGATATTGAGGTAAAAATGATTATCCTCAACAATCAGCACCTCGGCATGGTCGCGCAGTGGGAAGACCGTTTCTACGGGAGTTGCCGCGGCAATACCGAACTGAAGAGCAACCATGTCGCGCGCCCCTATCCGGACTTTGTCACGATTGCCAAAGGCTACATGATCCCCGGCAGGGAAGTTTATGAGGAGAAAGACCTGGTTCCGGCGCTGAAGGAAATGCTGGAAACCAAAGGCCCGTTCCTGCTGGACATCCATACCGGCTATGAAGAACATGTGCTGCCGATGATTCCGCCCGGCAAAAGCTACAAGAATATCATTACCGAGTAACAGCAAGTCTGCATTATAACAGCCGTGCGCCCGGATGGGCCGCACGGCTGTTTTTTATCGTGCACTTGAGCGCTGCCCGGGGAACATCAAAAAATGCGTGCTCTGATAAGGTCAGCTCCCGCTGCTCCTTTTGTGCCGGCAAAATAGGGGTATTCCCAGCAGATGATTTTTTTGACAAAAGCTGATACATTATTGATCTTAGCTGTTACACGCTCGGGGGCGGCCGGCTGAAGCGGCGCGGGACCGCCCAAAGTCCGCCTTTCAAAAAGTTCCACATTGGCCCATAATTCTATCCCGGAATTATCTGATATTCAGCTTGCGCCATATATCGTTCAGATTGATGATTTCGCCTTTCTCCATGGCTTGCTGAATGGCGATGGCGGTAACGGTGCTCAGCAGTCCTTCAAGGCCGCCGCATAACGGTTTCTTCCCTGTAGTCATGGTTTCATAGAGACTGTCCATTATGATTTCATCGGCTCCGCCATGACTGCCGGTTACTGCCGGAGTGCTGAAGTCTTCAACTGGAAGTCCGTGTCCGATTTTTTGAAGCAATATCCTTCCGGAATACCATTCCGACTCAAGCGTTCCGCGAGTTCCGCAGATATAGAATCCGCGTTTTTTCAATCCCGTATTCAAATTGGCGTGAAAAGTTGCTCTGACCCCGTTGCGGTACTCGATAATCGCCACCTGATTGTCGATAATAGTTTTTCCGCTATTGAATGGACAGGTATCCTGCGTCGTGACATGCTGCCATTCCGAGTAGGCTTTGCATCCGCCGGAATCCGGCCCGATCTCGTCAATGATTCCGGCATTCTCCGGCTTGAAAAAATTCAGGCCGCCGAAAGAAGCCGCTCTGCCGGCCGTACTGCCGGTGAACCAGTTGGCCAGATCAATATCATGGCAGCACTTTTCCACAATATGTCCGCCGGAGATCTCTTTGAAGCGCCGCCAGCCTTTCATGATGTGGCCGCCGTGATAATGCGGAATGCATTCATCAAATTCAAAACTGATAATATCGCCAACCGCGCCGCTGTCCAGAAGCTCTTTTATTTTCAAATAATGCGGCGAAAAGCGCAATACGAATCCGGTCGCGAACTGTTTGCCGCTTCTGCGATGCGCATCACATACCGCCACGCAGTCATCAATCGTCGTGGCTAACGGTTTTTCCGCAAATACATTTAAACCGGCTTCAAAGGCTTTGACGATATGTTCTTTGTGCATATTATTCGGCGAACCGACCATAACCCAGTCCATGCCGCCCTGTTCAAGAAACTCATCATAGCCGGATGTGACTGAATAGTCGCCGGGAATCAGCTTCCGGAAGTTGTCCGCACACTTGGAGTCCGGTTCGCAAATGGCCCTGATTTGAACCTTATCTTTCAGGTAGCCGGCAAGGCCGGTAAGGCGATGGCCGCAGCCGACAAGGCCCACTAATGGTTTTTCTGTCATTTTTCAATTCCTTTCAAATCAGATTTTTTTTGGAGTTCATAAAAAATTCAATACGGTCATACGTCCGACTTCCCCTCTTTTTTCAGTAGGTCGAACAAACACGGGTTCATCGCTTCCGCCCAGCGGGCATAGCCTTTTTCCGCGAGGTGAATATAATCGCGCAGTACAGCTTTGGAGATTGAGCCGTCTTTTTCCAGGAAAACATGTCCTATGTCAAGAAAGTAAATATTCCCGCCGTCCGCAAGTTTTTGAATAGCAGAGTTAACGGTTTTAATTTTTCCGCGGATGGGGTCTGCCGGGCTCTGGTTGCACGGAAAAATACCCAACAGCAGAATTTTGCTTTGCGGAAGCTGATTGCGCAATAAATACACAATAGTTTTTATGCCTTCCGCAGTATCCTCTGGCGAATCGCCCTGATACAGATTATTTATGCCGATCAGAAGCACTATTACCCGGGGGGTGACGTCCCGCAGATCGCCGCCTTTGGTCAGCCGCCACAAAACATGCTCGGTCTTGTCTCCGGAAATGCCATAATTCCCGACAGGAACAGGCTTGTAATATTTATCCCATATTTTGCTGCCGTTCTCAACTCCCGGCAGATTCTGCCAGTACATCGTAATAGAGTCCCCCAGGAACATGATTTGCATGTTCTTCGGTTCCCGCGACAGCATGATATTATGATAATCTGCCCCCCATTTCCCAGGCGGAGCCTGCACGGGAATGCAGGTTTTCAATTTGCTTTCCTGGATCCCGTGTCCGGGCAATTCAACAGCATTGACGCCGGCAGCCGCCATACTGATTATAAAACTCATTATAAATGCCTTTTTTATCATTTTGAAAATCCTTGCTGTGTTTGATTTGAATAGGCGTTCTGAATACTTCAGACAGAGTTAATGATATGCGGACGGGCAATATTAAATAACACAAAGTCATTTTTCATGCCGAACTGGTAAATCTTCAGAAAGTAACGGTATTTACGTCCTGTCTCCGAAACACTTCATGGTTGAACTATATTATGAGTTTCTTTGAGTTGACATACTTAGTTTGTATTAAAAAGCCAGTCAACCAACGACTTCGTAAAGCGCGATTCCAGAGCGTCTTCTTTGATATTGTGATAGTAGCAGCCTGAAAAGATTACTTTCCCTTTGCCGAATTGACCACTGATGATGACAGGATAATTATATTTGTCACGGGCCAGCACACTGCCTTCCAGCCCGGCCTCGAATACCAGATGGTCGTTAAAACTCGAGTCGAATTCCCTGCCGCCGAAAGACGGAGACGGAATACACTGTTTGCTGATAACAATCTTTGTATCCAGAATGTGGCGGGAATCCCCCTGCTCCGGCGGTATGATATAGCCTTTCACGATTTCAGGAAACGGGCTTGCCATAAAGTAACCAGTGTCGTGAGTCAAAAACAGACTGCCGCCGTTGCTGACGTATTCGCGGAGCATATTCACTACCGGACTGCCGGCATCAAGGCTCGCGTTGAAATTCTGCAGAATCACCAGTCGGATATCCTTTAAATTATCAGAGGAGAGTTCCTTCAACTCATAAGGATACGCCGTATCCGGGAGTTTGAATGTCTTTATCTGGATGCCGGACAATCCGACGCCTTTTTGTCCAGCGGGAATAGTGGTTTTTTCACTTTTGGTGTCTTGCAGCCACCCGGCTGGAGTCTTGAAAGTTCCGCTTCTGATCTCCTCGTTGGCCGACTTCAGGATATTCATCACATTGCGACGCCCATATTTATAATCACTTTCCTTGCCAAGTTCCCATACCCATATTCCATCGCAAAGTTTTGCCATCTCAATCGCTTGACGCCCGTGAAAAACCGGATCCTGGTCGGCCATTATTGCGGCCATGTAGACAAACGGTATTCCGGATTTCCGGAGACTGGCAAGATCACTTTCGACTTTCGAAACGACTGATTTGATCCCTTCATCATTCGAAAGCGCCAGCGAAGGTTTCCCGTAAGTATCTTCATTGGTGACGATGAGCGGAGCCTGCCTGGTTGCCATGACTCTGCCCAGTTCGGTCATAAAGCTGTCGGACACTGCGGGAATGAACCAGTAAGAAAGTTCAGGGTTTATTTTATCGGTTTCATTGCGAAGTCTTGTTCCAAGCTGGCGCAGATGCTTGTAATAGCTCTGGCTGTATTTCAAACGCAGATCATTTTTTATCAACCATGAATTGCGATCATTGAACGCCAGTTCCGGCGCTTTCACTGCACTTTCCTGTAAAAAGCGACTCCAGCATTTATCGCAGTAACACAACCCGTAAACGCTCCTGAACTTATTTTTTATATATATTTCCCAGTCAAGCATAACAGCAAACGTCGGCGTCTCTTTCGAGGCCTTCGCATAAGCCAGACAATAGGGGATGATGCGTTCGTTCCAGTATGCGTCATCAACCGGACAGGGCAAATTTGCTTCATAGCCGTTGAACCAGACGACTTTACTGTATCTGCCGCCGACATCATCCGGATACTGCCAGCACATCGTAATTTTCGGATAAGTGAGCATCCCCGGATATTTTGAGGCGGCTTTGCCGGTGGCAATATAACGGACCACTCGTTCAGGCAGCTCTTCCGGCCTGCTGTAAATAGAGATGCCGGGTACGCCAATCACATTAAAGCCGTCATCATATAACATTTTATATACTTCAGGAGCATAAAAGGTCTTAGTATCAGTATGCCAGTAAGGTTTCGGAAAAATAGAACAATAGCGCCGGGCCTTTGCTGCCGGCGCGGCGGATTCTTCGGTTGCCAGCGCCTTGTAAACCAGTCCCGGTTGATGAATTATACTGATTTCATTGACTAATACCCTGGCCGTCTCAGGAGCCTCGTTTTGGGATTCGAGAAAAACATGCACTCTTTTGATTACCGTTCCGTCCTTGATGCCGAATGCCGATACCGGTATTTTTATCATGCGCCAGCCGTTACCGATATCTTCACCTTCAGGCAGTTTGACTGGTTGAGACGCTTTCCCCAGCTTAAATCCATCCGCCGCGTAACTCAATTGTGCCATTAACGGCAGTGCCGGATCTGCCCCTTCAATTTTCGTTATAATCTGTATCCCGATATCGGGCGAAGATGCAGGTTCCGGCCCGAAACTGCCGGTCATAATGAAAAGCCGCGTATTTTTCAACGCAGGCATGAGGACTGCGGCCTTGATGTCTTTTCCACCGGGACCTTTTACTTCAACAATCCTGGGGTTGCCGAAAAAATCTGAATCCATATAGCGCCAACCAGTACATTTGCCGCCGGAATCAATTACTCCGGGGCAAATTGCTTTGGCAAAAACGGAAGTTGCCGCGGCGGCACATACTAGAACCGCACAGCAGAGCAACACTTTTTTTATTGACAAGTTCATCAATCATTCCCTCAATTTTTATGTGATACAGATTATTAAACAATATCTTTTACCAGAGTTTATAATTCCAGAATGCCGACATTGTCGCCGCGCTCCATTTCATGTATTTTACATGTCCGTCGTAGAATGTAAGATTGCATCCGTTATTATGCCATGGGTATACTTCACCCTGCAGTTTGGGCAGCCCGCTATAATATATTCCTATTGCAAGCCATTGTCCGTAAGCATCAGAGAACAACCCGACATTTGACAGATTTTTGGCCTTGTCAATCCGCCCTTTATAGTATTCGTAGAAATATAAATCACCGTTGCTAGTGTAAGTCGCGGTATAAAGGCCATGTGGACGCGCCAGCCCGGAAGGACATTTCATGAATAATTTATCTTTTATGTAACCTTTATCGTAAAGTATGGTATTCCAGGTATTTGGCGGACTGACATAGGTCGAACTATAATTATCGCAATACATGCGGAAACTCAGGTATATTTGTTTCTGGTTGCTAACGCACTTTATCGCAGAGGCTTGCTCCCGCGCTTTATTCAGGGCAGGCAGCAGCATTGAGGCGAGAATCGCGATGATAGCTATCACGACGAGGAGTTCTATGAGTGTAAAAACTTGCTGTCGTTTCATGTTTTTTCCTTTGGTTAAATTTCTTTATAATAGTTGCATTTACTTCCGTAATTTAAACTGCCATTAAATTTTTACCTCTTATTTTAGTTGATTTTATCACATTTCGCAAATGCTCATTCTCCCTGCATGTACCTGTGGCGGCTTCTTTCATGCACTTTGACAATGGCGGCATAAACAGCAAAATGTCCGCCTGCATGAACAAACATTCGATTATCTCGTCGCCTCTGTCCCGCATGGGTAAGAGCCCGGAGTTAGTTTTCATGTTTATAAGGCATTCGAGTATTTTTTTTGCGCTTTCACAATTTTCCTTCCCGCCGATTCTAGTTAGTACGTTCGCGGTGATTGCATAAGCCCATATATTATATTTTGCTGTACTGGTTTCGCTCTTTTCCCAGTCGAGAGTTCCGTCCTGATTTATGCTGGAGCAGAGGAAAGATGCCGCTTTGTCGAGATGCTTCTTTATGATTCTCTGATCGGGCCAGCCGAATCTGAATCTCTCCGGCAGTATCTCAAGAGTATTTAGAAAACACCATAACACCAGGGACGTGTAATTTATAGTGCTGCCGTTATCATTCCGGTAAGGATAACAGCCATTTTCCCATTGAAGCGGGAGTGTATGGACAAACCCGCGCCTTGCCCCCTGTAGAAAAATATTCATGCTTCTGCCATATATTTTTTCAAGACAACAGAATATAAGAGTCAATGATTCAACGGAATGAGCATTGGCGTTAAGAGTATCATGAGGAGACCGTTCATGGTGCGGGAATATGCCGGAGCCGGCCGGCCATTCCAGAGTAAGCAACCAGTGTCCGGCCTTTTGCAGACAATCCATATAACTCTTTTTTGGCGGCAATCCATTCAGCAGCGCATAGCCCAGGCCATGTATCGCAAATGCTGTCTCTATCGTCGAAAGCTCTTCAAAACCCGTATTTTCCCAGTCTGACGGCTTTTCATTATTCTGTATCTCAAACCATCCACCGCGATTGTGTTGCCGCGATACCAGCCAGTCAAACGCCTGCTCCGCATGGTATTTCATTTCAGAATCGCTGCTTTCCACCGCAGTCAGCCACATTGCCAGTGCCGCACTGCCTGCCCCCCGGTGGTGATGGCTGCCGCCGCCGTGCCAGTCGAGTAGCGGCGCATGATATGCTTTTTCGCTCCAGAATGCACCATAATATTCGCCAGGCGAGAAATCCTGCGCGGCGACGATATATTTTAAAGTATCTGCAATAATTTTATCTATTTCTGTCATTTTCATCCTGCTGATTATGATTTTCCAATTTGCTTAATATTATTATAAATGATTTTATCGGATTTGAAAATAGCAAAATCAGTTATATTTTTATCAAAATCAAATATTTCTGTGCATTATGAATAACTTTTTTATCAAAACAGAATTTCTGCTTTATACTCTGGCAAGCCTTAAAGAAGGCTTTGTCTCGCCCAGCCATTCCCATGAGTTCTGGCAGGTGGAGATTTTCAGAACCGGACAGGCAAGAGGCATTGCCGGGAAAAATATATTTACTCTAAGTCAAAATGATATTTTTGTCGTGCCGCCGGGAGTTACGCACCACTTCAAATATGATTCCGACTCCAGCATTATAAGCATAAGGTTCAATGCTTCAGGAAACAGAACGCTTTACAATGAAGCATTTCTATTTCCAGACAACCCATTAAGAGATATTATATGTTATGCTTTATTCGAATTCGCGGAAAGTACGCATTCTCTTTCTGAATCTGAAAAAATATTCATGGAGTATCTGCTTGCTTCAATCGTATCCATCTGTGATTTAAATGCGGTGGATTCTTCAGCAGACAATCATCCGGCTTTTATCAAAGCCGTGAATTTTATTGAAAAGAATAAAAATAAATATGTCTCTATCACTTCTGTTGCCAAAACCGCCGGCTGCTCGGCGGGACACCTTTCCGCGCTTTTCAGAAAATATAGCGGAATGTCGCTTAAAAATTATATTGACAGAGCAAAATCAGAATTTATAAAACAGTATCTCTTATATTCAGACTTATCCATTACGGACATTGCCGAGCTCGCTGGATTTGAAGATATATATTCTTTTTCCCGCTTTTTCAAAAGACTGGCGGACGTTTCTCCCAATACGCTGAGAAAGAGCAAGAATATTCCGCAGGGTTAAGATTCCAGTACCCCCTTTTTGAACTTCATTATCCTGTTCATCCCCGCTATTTTTATTTCTTAATTTCTAATCAGTAATTTCCACAAAACAGTAAGTGTAATGCGCTGTATGTAAATACTTTGTGTATCTACAGCACAGCTTTCTGTTGACAAAATTGCTAATTAGTAAAAGCACATTGCATCTACGCGATAGTGCGAAAAACAAAAAAATAGGAGATTGGGATCATGGCTGAAACAAAGTACGACGAAAGTTTTCCGGAACAGGCAATGAATTTTGCAGCCGACGGTCTGACCGACGGTCAGATTGCGTCCAGAATGGACATTTCGCGTTCATCGTTCTATAACTATAAACAGCAGCATCCGGAATTTGCCGAGGCGATTGAGGCCGGCCGGGAGGCCGTTGACAGCCGGGTGGAAAACCGTCTGCTGGAACTGGCACTGGGTGATTACAGCATCACCATTCATGTGACCGATCATGAAGGCAGAACCCGCACGACCGTCAAAAGCGCCGTGCCCAATCTCAAAGCCATTCAATACTGGCTGGAGCGCAGCGACAGGCGGAGAGGGATTAAGCCTGCCCCGCTTTGCGGGTCCCGCGACTGCGGGATAGACAAGCGAGAAAAACGAGAAAAGTTGGAAGAGAAGGCCGAACAGCCGAGAACGGAACCGGAGCTGGACCCGTCGGAAATCGCCGGGTTGCAGGCGCTGGCCGAATATATGGCCATGTGTCCCGCCGACGCCGGTGACGGTTTCAGCAAAAAAGAGACCGAGGAATTCGAAGACATGATGCTGGTCACCTTTACCGAAATGGAAAGGCGTAAATACAATACCAACGCGTCAGCGGAAGGTCTGCCGCTGATTCCCGAAACCGCCGCCGCTCCCCGGACGGTAAAGGGCAAATACGCCCCGGACATGATTAGAGCCTGGAAAGACCGGGCGGAATTTTTCGAATTGGATCTCTGAAAACCAGAAGTCAGAAGCCAAGAGTCAGAATTCAGAATGGGAACCGGAAAATCGGAAGACAGCTCCAGAGGAGCGACATATTAATAGCAGGAGTCAGAATGAAAACCGAATTCAGAAAGCGGGATATGCGAAAACCGTTCAGGATAAGGCTGTCCAGGCTGCGGGCGGTTGTCCGGTTTGTTCTGCTGGCGGGCGGTTGCCCGGCGCAGAGCCGGAAAACATGGGGCCAATGGGGCCTATGGGTCTTATGGGGCCAATGGGGAGCGTTGTCTCCCGCTAATGCGGGAAGGGAGATGATTGTCCAAAATCGGACGGTTGTCCGGTTTGTCATGCTGGCCGCATGGGCAAAACTTCGCTGCACATGGTTGTCCAAAATGAGGGAGATGATTGTCCAAAATCGGACGGTTGTCCGGTTTGTCATGCTGGCCGCATGGGCAAAACTTCGCTGCGCGTGGTTGTCCAAAATGAGGGAGATGATTGTCCAAAATCGGACGGTTGTCCGGTTTGTCATGCTGGCCGCATGGGCAAAACTTCACTGCACGTGGTTGTCCAAAATGAGGGAGATGATTGTCCAAAATCGGACGGTTGTCCGGTTTGTCATGCTGGCCGCATGGGCAAAAATTCGCTGCACATGGTTGTCCAAAATGAGGGAGATGATTGTCCAAAATCGGACGGTTGTCTGGTTTGTCATGCTGGCCGCATGGGCAAAACTTCACTACACGTGGTTGTCCAAAATGTTCATTTATCCATAAGCCCCATAGGACCCATAAGTCCCATAGGACCCATAAGCCCCATAGGACCTATAAAGCTATTGTACCGCACAGATGTCCAGAATGTTGTTTGAAAACTATAAACGCTTGTGCTCAACGACTCTCTAATTCCTCGGAATGCCAGGGGAGCTGAAGTATAAATGATTTCTCTGTGCTTCTGTGCCTTGTGGCTGGGAACTGTCCAAAATGTGCGGGACGAGTGTCCAGAATGTGCGGGACGAGTGTCCAGAATGTGCGGAACGAGTGTCCAGAATGTGCGGGATGCGTGTCCGGAATGTTCGGGACGTGTGTCCGGAATGCGGCGTTGTTGCAGCGCCGGCCCACTGCGGCCGGCCGGCTTTCCAGATGGTGTATTATCTGAAAACCGTTCCGCGCAAAGCTGTACAATATGTCCAAAATCATTAATAACGGGTTTGAAACCGGGTTGTTTTTTAGTGACGGACTGGAAACATAAGGGATTAAGGGCTATATTTAAACGAAGTTTAAACTATTTAATATTAAAAAACGTTTCCCGCCTGCGGGGGAAAGACCAAGGATAGCAAGTGAGTACATCTGATACTAAGGCGGCATTGTCTGTGGATCGTAAAAAAATATTCAGGCTGGTTATTCCAGGCTTTCCGACTTTTAACATCTATTCCAGTGTTGCCCGTTATACTACCGCGCTGGGACCGGTGATGATCGCCACGGTTATCAGCAAAATGCCCGGCTGGGAAGTGGAAGTTATCGACGAGAACAATTACCACCGTCGCGGCCCGAAAGACGACTCCAGCAGGCCGGATCATGCGGCTTTGCAGGCGATCCGCCGCGCGGATGTGGTTGGCTTTTACGGCGGTTTGACCAGCACCGTTCCCCGGCTTTACGAGATTTCCCGGTTCTACAAGGAGCAGGGCGCGATCACGCTTGGCGGGGGCCAGCATTTTGTGGATGACAATCTGCGCGAAGGGCTGGACCATGGTCTTGACTATCTGGTGATCGGAGAAGGCGAAGTCACGATCCGGGAATTGATGAACACGCTGATTGCCGGCGAAGACCCGGAAAAAGTGGAAGGCATCGCCTTTTACCGCAATGGCGAACTGGTCAAAACCGCGATCCGGGAAGACATTAAGAATATTGACCAGTTGCCGCTGCCGGATTTTTCGCTGCTGCGTCACGCCAAGATTAATTTGTATCCGGTGAGCTGGGAACGCGGCTGCGGGATGCAGTGCGAGTTCTGCACGGTGAAAGGCCGGGTGCGCTGTCCGTCGCCGGATTATGTCATGAACCAGATATCCTCGCTGTTTGAACGGTTTAATGCAACCTACTTTTTTATTGTTGACGATCTTTTCGGCCAGAACCGTCTGCTGGCGCTGGATTTCTGCGAACGGCTGAGGAAATATCAGGAGAACATGGGGGTTAATTTCTTCATCACGGTCCAGATCCGTCTGGACAAGGCGAAGGACCTTGAATTGCTGAAGGCGATGCAGGCCGCCAACATCAGAGTCGTGGCAATCGGATATGAATCTCCGATCCCGGAAGAACTCAAGGCCATGAACAAAAAACTTCATCCGGATGAAATGATTGCCAACACCAGAATTTTTCATAAAGCCGGTTTTATGGTCCACGGCATGTTTATTTTTGGCTATCCCGCCAGGGAAGGGCAGTTTTTCACGATGTCGGCCGAAGACCGGATCAAAGCATTCTGGAAATTCATCCGTAAAGCCCGCATCGACACCATTCAGATCCTGCTGCCGGTGCCGCTGCCGGGAACCGAGCTGACTAAACGGTTGAGCGACGCCGGCCGGGTTTTCCCGAAAGCGACAATCGGCTGGGAATATTACGACGGCAATTTTCCGCTGTTCACGCCGGATTACCCGCTCACCGCGGAAGATATGCATCTGGCCAACAAAACGATCATGGCCCGCTTTTACCAGTTCAGCTATGTTTTCGCCATCGGGCTGGACTTCCTGCTGTTCCCGATGATCCTGTTCCCGTTCTTCAACGTGAAAGACGGCTGGCGCAAGTGGTATCACTCATGGCGGAACAATGTCTGGCGCTTTATCGGCTGGAATATTCTGCGTAAATGGATGTCGAACCACAATAAAGATAATTTTGCCGCCAAGCTGGAAGCTGTTGGAAAAAGTCTGCCGCCCAATGTCAAAGGGATCACGGCTGATAAATAAGACCGGTGGATTCAATCCTGAAGCGCGAGTATGATGCCGGAAGTCTGTCTGAATATGTAATTTTATTTGTAACTTGTTTGCAATAAACAAGTTACAAATTTATTTATTGATTTGCCTGGTACTTTTTCATGCTGAGCTGCTGTGCCTTCGTCGGGTTCTCCAGAAGGAAGAAAACGACGTTGTCGGCGAACTCCTGACTCAAGGTTATTCCCATGTGCGCCGCGTTCAAATGAACAACGGTCTGCCATTTGATGGGAGACTGCATAAACGGAGTCCATTTGCGGCCTTCGCGTTCGTCCAGACGGGCGCTGGAAGCCAGCACTTTGCCGTCGCCGGCTTCGAAATCGGTGATCTGAAATAAGCCGGTATCCCGGTTAACCGCCGCCGCCCTTCTGGTCGGGACCGCATCGCCGAGGAACAAGTACAGGTTCACGTCGTCCGGCGGGATGGCGTCAACCCGCAGCGCATCAGTGAACTGCCTGGCCCGCTTCAGGCATTTTGCCAAGTGGTCGAGAGCTATGGCGCGTCTTTCCATCGGCGTCTTTACGTCCGGCATCATTTTCTTGAGGACATCGTCATTATCCGTACCGGCCAGACCCCACTTATTTTTGATCCATATCTGTGGGTCAAAGAGATCGACCGCCTTGCCCTTGGGATCGTCGGAATAGACCACCGACCTGGTGCTGGTCAACGGCAGCATCTGGTAGTAGGTCGGAAATGTTCCGATGACGGCAGGCGGAAGAACCGGGGCGTCCGGGTCGATCTGGAGCCCGCCGGTCAGTTCGACAAAAGTATCGAGGTAGCCCGCATTGGGGGTGCCGACAACGATCAGCTTGTCAATGTAATTGCTGCCGAACCAGTCGAGTTTCGGCATTGAGCCGTCAGCCGGCAGATCCTGATTGCCGTAACGCAGATAGTAGCGGGAGACCATGCCGCCCATGGAATGAGCTATGACGTCGAACTGCACATTGTAATTGTCGATGCCGTACAGCTTCTTATATTCCTGCTGCAAATAAGCCCTTTTCTGCAGGATGAACTCATGCAGTCTGGCCGCATTTTCCGGGATGTCGCGCCGCCAGTCGTAATAGAAGGTGAACAGCGAGTAGAAGTGCTTGTTCTTCGGCAGCGGTTTGCCTTCCTGGTTATAGCCGGCATTTCTCAGCATGTCCAGCATTTTGTTGTAGGCGTTGACATTGAACTCCATGCCCAGGACTCTGACGGTGAAGCTCTCCAGCAGCTCGCTGGCATATATATGGTCTTTTAATTCCTTCAATGTTTTCCCCTGGGCCATGGGGAGAGCGAGTTGGCGCAACTGATAATCGGCAAAGCCGGAGACAGTTTCACGTCCGGTGATATTTCCCCAGACGGTATCGCCTGTGGTGGTGCTCTTCAATCTTGCCCCGAGAAAACCATGAACAACGATGACCGGATTACGGTATATCCCCTCGTAGGACATGGAGTTTCTGGCAATCGTGCTGTAGAGCGGTCTGTCGTAGACTGCTGCTGAATTATATGAACCGGTGGACGGATCGGTGGATGAACACCCCGTGGACATGACTACAAACAGCGCAGTCAATGATGTAAAAAACACATTCTTGACGATAGACATAGAATCCCCGCTATAAAATTGTTGAGTTGTTAAGATACAGCATTGTCCATGTTTTTTCAACAGACTCAGGTGGTATTTCTTGAAACTGAGCAATAAACAATTCTTCTCTTTACAGTACGCCAAATGACTTCAGATCGAGTTCCAGTTCATTAGCATCAAACACCTTGCCTGACCGCCATCGCCCGTTGAATTCAAGTGTCGGGACAACCCAGTCGGTCCCGCCGTTGACCTCAATGATTTTCCGGAGAAGTTCTCCGCCTTCAGCATCAATTTCATCAATATCATGGTACTGGAACTCCACGCCATGAGCCTTCAACCATTCGACAGTATTCCGGCAGTGCGGACACCATTCGGCGGCATAAACATTTAACATCTTTGTCTCCTCTGTTAATAAACGGCGCAGATGCAACACATGAGCGCGACGAACATTGAAAAGTTATTTGAGCGGCCCTGGATATTTTACTACTTTATCGCCGGCAATGGTCATGAACCCGTCTCCGCAACGGTAATCCGGCTGCAGCGCGACTTTGCCGCCGCCTTCCGGCAGATCAATGGCGAAAGTCGGAACCGCCAGCGAAGACAGCCGGGGACGGAATTCACGGAGAATCTCCAGCCCTTTTTCCATGCCGGTGGCAAAGTGGCGGACGCCCCTGACCGGGTCAACATGGAAGAGATAATGCGGCTTTACCTGTATCCGGACAAGTTTGCGGAATAGGTCTTCGAGAATGGCGGCATCATCATTGACGCCGCGCAGCAATACCGTCTGATTGAGCACGGGAATGCCGGCTTTGATGAACTTCCTACAGGCGGCGGACGATTCCGGAGTGACTTCAGCGGGGTGGTTGAAATGGGTCATCAGCCACAAGCCGTCAAATCCGGCCAGCATGGTGACAAGCTTCGTGTCAATCCTGTCCGGCCAGGTAACCGGAACCCGGCTGCCGATGCGGATCACGGAAACAGTACCGATGGAAACCAGTTTCTTTAAGATTTCATGCAGTCTGTAAGTGCTGAGCATGAGCGGATCACCGCCGGAAATCAGCACTTCCTGAATTTGCGGGTTGTTTTTAAGATAGCGGCAGGCGTCTTCAAGCTCCGGGTTGCTGATGTCGGTCAACTCCGCGCCGGCTTTCCAGGTGCGCTTCCTGAAACAGAAGCGGCACTTGACCGCGCAGCGGCCGGTGGCCAGCAGCACGATACGATCAGCAAAACGATGTATGACGCGGGGTACCGGCATCTGGGTTTCCTCGGCCAGCGGGTCGAACGACGCATCCGGATCAAGCAGTTCGCCTGAATCCGGCATGCATTGTTTCCAGACCGGGTCATTCGCCGGATCATTGCGGTCAATCAGGCTCAGATAATAAGGCGTAATCCGGACTGGATAAAGCTGCTCGACCGCGCTGCACTGCTCCGGCAGCGCGGTATTCAGAAGCTGCGCCGCCTCGGCGGCGCTACATATAAACTCATGCTTCATAGTTTTAGCTTGCCGGCTCCGGCCGGCAGATTAGACTTGCAATATGGACTATGCCGGAGCCTGGCGTCATTTGACTGTATAAATCCAGTTTTTGCCGTTCCAGGAGCGGGAAACAGACCCGCACGGGCAATTCAGCGAGGACTTATTAAGCAGCCCGGCGATTTCGATTTCGCCGTCCAGCATGCCGATTTTAGCGGCGATTTCGGCGGCTGTGCCGGTGCAGGCGCCTGCCGAATGCAGTTTTTCAATCACCTGCTGACGGAGATCAAGAATCTCTTTCGCCGCCAGCTTATATGCCTGGACTCCGGGCTGATGGAACGCATTGATATGAATCAGTTCCGCATATACTGCCACCGCGCGTTCGTAGAGCGCAATGATCATGCCCAGGCTGAATTCATCGACCTCGACAATGCTGATTTTCATGGCCTGCCGCCCTTTGCCGCGCAGCGCGGCGGAGAGGCCTTCCATGAAGCCGTGGAGATAGTCGCCCATTTGAGTGTTGCCGTCAATCGGCAGAGCCATGGCGTCTTTCAGCACTTCAATGAACGTGACGAAGAAATCGTCGCGTCCGTCGTTCAACTGCTGGATAAAAGCATGGGCGTCAGTTCCGCCCTTGTTGCCGAAGACATTCAAGCCCTGATGGACGGTATTGCCGTCAAGGTCTTTCTCCTTGCCGATGGATTCCATGACGAGCTGCTGAAAGTAGCGGGACAGCAGGATCAGCCGGTCGGAATAGGGAACGATGACCATGTTGCGGTCGCCTTTGCCCTTGCCGGCGATGTACCACATCGCGGCCATCAGGTAGGCGGGGTTGTCCAGGATGCGCTCATTTCTGGTCCAGACGTCCATGTGGCAGGCGCCGGCGATGAACTTATTGAAGCTGATTCCGGCGAGCGCGGCAGGCAGATGTCCTACCACGCTGGTTTCACTGGTGCGTCCGCCGATTGATTCGGCCATCTCAAAGATCCGGAGCCACTTATTTGAACGGGCATATTTGTCCAACTGGCTGTCATTCATCGTGATCGCCGCGGAATGGCTGGCGAAATCAACGCCTTTTGCCTTGTAGAAATTCTCCATGGAGATCATGTTGTTTTTAGTTTCCTGAGTGCCGCCGGATTTGGAAATGTGGAGAATCAGGGCGGTCTCCGGATCTATTACGTTGATCACATCGGCAAAACCGGCGCTGTCGGTATTGTCCAGGAAATATATCTTCAGATTGCCGCCGCGTCTGGCATCGGAAAACTCATTCCAGTACGGGCCGTTGATGGCAAACTGCATCAGTTGCGGACCGAGGGCCGAACCGCCGATGCCGTTGATCACCACCGACTCAAATTTCCTGCCCGTGCTGCCTTTGACGGCGCCGGTGCGTATTTCTCTGGCAAACGTTTCGACTTCGGCATATATCCTGGACTTGCAGTAATCCATGCGGTCGGTAAAATGGGTGACCCTGCGGTTTTCGTCGGGATTCTTGATTGCTCCGGCTTCAAGTCTGACCATTTCCTGATGCGCTTTACCGAACATCCCCTGCAGTTTATCCAGGTCCGAATCCGCAAACTTCATGCCCGCGGCGCATAATGTAAAACCGCTGACACCATCGGTAAGCGAGTACTGGTGATTGCGGCTGATCCAATCTTTACTGTTCATAAAATGTTGCCTCCATTGAGCTTAAATAAAATAATAATGGCAGCGTTCATTCAGCGCCGCCGCGTAACTATACATTAAAAAGAGAAATATGCCAGACCGGAATAGTTCTAACCTGGATTATTCATAAAAAATGGATGAAAGACGAAAACATGCTCAGAAAGAAAGTTCCTGACGATGCCGCAGCCGTGGCAGCGCTGCGGCGAGGACATCGGCAACACCTTTACTTTGAGCAGATTGCAGTATTTCTCCATTAGTTTATGAATTATTCAGGATAAAGTCCTATAGCCCTGTTCCTGGTCCGGTATCCGCGCTCCCGCACTTCTTCCCGTATTTTGGACATTCTGGACATACTCTGTGCGGAACTATTTTGCCTGCCGTCCATCACCGGTTAAGTTTTTCGTTAACAAATGACCGCAAACCGGACAGTCGTCCGTTTTGGACATTCTGGACACCCGTCCCGCACATTTTACGCCTCCGTCGGAGTACAGACGCAATGCATTGCGTCTCTACCCGCATTGGGGACAAACCGTCCTGCCGTTTTTTCCATGATTTTAATTCTCCATTTTCAACTTTTAATTGTCAATCGTCTTTACATATATAGTAATTTTGTCAACTGAAACGGAAACAGCAGGCTCAAATAATGCATTTTTCGAACGTTTTATTTTCGCATGTGAAATGCGTAAAAAGCGGTTTTACCGGCAATGAAGCAGCCGGATTATGAATGAATTGGAAAAAATGGCAATGCCGGGCAGACGACCATCCCAAAGCGGACAAGCCGGCGTTTCCTGGGGGTAAAACTATTGCGGCGCGTTATTTCCCGCCTGTGTTGGCGCTGGCCAGGATCACGATTGCGCCTTCGTCTATTTTATAGTTCAATTTTAATTGATCCAGCAATTTTGCAAATGAGATTTGGGTCGCCTTGACCGTAAACCGGGGTAATTTGTCCAGATGTTGTTTGGCGATGCCCGAAATAACCGGAATGCCGGTGTTATCCGGATCATAGTGTTTGCCGCTGCGGTTAAGATAGCGGATTACAGTGTAAATGTTGGCATTCTCAAGTTCGACACTGGGAAAAACTATTTTTTCCATTTTCTGTCTGACCATGTCGGCGGACGCGGCCGGAGCTGCGTTTGGCGCTGTTCCTGCGGTTACCGGTTTGGCGGCATCATTAGCGGCGCTGGCGGTTAATGCCATTGCCAGACAGCAAACAATAATGACATTCTTCATAATACCCTCTTCTCTATTCGATGGTTAATGCTTGGTGTATATTATCTCCTCTGAATTAAAAGATAGCACCAGTTGGCAAAAAATCAAAATCAGGGAAATGCCGATAACATCAAGTCATTGATTTCGTTTGATGTTCTTCGAAAATGTTTATGGTGAAAAAACAGTTGGAAAATAATCATGGAATGGCAGTTTTTTGTTCAGATGTTGATTCATCGCGTTTATGGGTTAAATTAGGAGTTGTTTACACTTATGCGAGTTGTCTGACTTCCGGGGATAGGCGAAAAGGCAACAGCTTGGAATAACGCGATAAAAAGAACCTTAATAGAATTGGGTATTCATTATGAGCAATCAAGACATAAGATGGCAACAGCGTTTTCAAAATTTTGAAAAGGCGTTTTCTTTGTTAGCGCAGGCGGTGAATTTAAGCAATGACAGACCGCTTAATGAGTTGGAAGAGCAAGGACTGATCCAGCGCTTCGAGTTTACTCATGAACTGGCGTGGAATGTCCTCAAGGATTATTTTGAATATCAGGGCAATACGGCCATTACCGGCTCGAGAGATGCGACAAGGGAAGCATTCAACAAAGGTCTTATTAAGGACGGCGAAGGCTGGATGGACATGATTAAAAGCCGTAATCAATCTTCTCATACCTATAATGAAGAAGTTGCAGATGAAATTATGAATAAAATCATTAAGCAATACTATGTGCTGTTTGCCGATTTTAAAAACAAAATTCAAACTCTGGAAGTATGAAACAATTCGGATTAAAATCAGAACAGATTGATGTCATAACTCAATGCTTTGCTCAATATCCGGCGATTGAACAGGTCATTTTGTATGGTTCCCGGGCGAAGGGCAACTTCAAGGACGGTTCGGATATTGATTTGACAATTATTGACGACGGCATGACTTTTTCGGATTTGCTGCAACTGGAAAATAAATTGGATGATTTGCTGTTGCCATATAAAATCGACCTGTCACTCAAGCGACAAATTAATAATGCCGAACTGCTGAATCATATTGAGCGAGTCGGAAAATTATTTTATAAGCACCAACGCTGAAGATTGCGAATACCGCCAAGCTAAGGAGTCGTTCAAAAATAATTGGTACTTTCTACTGGTGTCTCGGGGGCACTTTCGGCTTTGCCGGTTCGTTACAAAGCTACGGCTTTGCTCCTTACCGGCAACCCCAAAATTTCTCCCCGATACCCTCAGTATAAAAATACCACTTATTCCTTTACAACTCCTAAGTGACCATCACGGCGGATTTTATTGTTTTATATGGAGAGGTACCGCTACTGTGGAATCATGACCTGGTTTTACGGTTCCGGTTCTGCGGATAATCGTCAGTCAGGATCATGTCCAGTGAAGACGGATGTTTTACGCGCGCAATTGAAAATCAGTTTACCCGTGGTATCTTATAAAAAAATGGAGGGCTGCAATGATATCTTCCGCAATGACAAATAAAATTTATGAACAGGCTCTCGATCTGCCGACAGACGACCGCATGGTGCTTATAGACAAGCTTCTTCACAGCGCAAATCTGCCAACGCAACCGGAAATCGACAAGTTATGGGCTAAAGAAGTTGAACGAAGATGCAAAGACATTGAAACCGGGAAAGCAAAACTGATTCCAGGAGAAGAAGTTTTTAGAAAAATAAGACAAAGGTTTGGTAAGTGAAATTCAGTTTTCATGAAGTTGCCGAGGATGAACTGATATCGGCAATAGAATATTATGAAAGTTGCCAGCCCGGATTGGGTTTTTGCTTCTCCGAAGAAGTATATGCTGCGATTCATCGAGTATGTAAATTCCCTTTGGCATGGGAATTGATTGATTCCAAAACAAGACGCTGCCTCACGATCAAATTCCCTTATGGAATTCTTTATCGCATCTCAGAAAAGGAAATCAGAATCATGGCGGTAATGAATTTGCACAGGAAACCAGAATATTGGAAAAACAGAAAATAAATCAGCAGAACAATTCCATACAGTTACCGACGGCATCACAGGATAATCACCGCGACTGCGGGATGTAAATTCAATTCCCCATGAAGAGCTTGAAGGAAATGAAGGAAAGCGGGGATTAAGAGACCATTATCGCAGAGTAATAAAACAATAGAGAAATTAAGTTCATACCCCGGCAGCGTGAATGTACATGAAGAAAAAAATCATACTGATAATTGCTGTATTCATTACGAATACGGTAATGGCCTGGATTGTGTTCAGCCCGCAAATAATTTTGTATTGCATACAACACCAGAAAATATTCCTGCTCAAGGAATGCCTTTATTTGGGGGGGAATGCAAACACCAGACTTGAGGGTGGCGTAACTCCTTTAATGGTGGCATCCTCCATGGGAAGAATTGCCGCGGTTAAATTGTTGCTGGCACATGGGGCAGAGGTAAACGCCCGAGATTGCGATAACTGGACTGCATTGATGCTGGCGGTCAACAACAACAGATTTCAAATTGTTGAAATGTTGCTCAATAATAAAGCAAATCCTAATCTTGGGTATTCTAATAAAGGCTATACTTTATTAATGTTGGCAACACTGAGTAATTTTTCCAAAATTGTCGAAATCCTCTTAGAATACAAAGCGAATGTAGACGCTCTAGCAGGCTGTCGGGCTGAGAAAAATATGGTACATTATTGAGTGATTATCCCAATAGTAAGTCTATGTATTCATATCTATGATACAAATTGAAGCTCATGTATTGCAATTATGGGCTGAA
>JBAYIO010000040.1:0-42260 GCA_041665605.1 Victivallaceae bacterium
AAACTTTCGTCGTACTTTGTTTCAGCCATGATACCTGTCTCCTTAATTTTTTATTGTTTTTCGCGTTATCGCCTGTCGCAACACGCGTATACCTATAGTAATTTTGTCAACAGAAAGGTGTGCGGCATGGGTATAAAGCATTTGTATAAAGGACATTACGCAGCATGAAATTGCAGTTGTCAATCACAAAAAATCGAGATCAGGAAGGCGTAAAAACGAAGTCCGGTCCGGACCATGGATTTTCACCGGGATGGACAGGATAGACAGGATAAACAATGAATTATAATAAGCTATATCCTGATTAAATAACAGGATCGTATCCAGGGAAAATCGGGTTTTTATCTTTGCTGTTTTCCTGGCTTGAAAATAATTATTGAAAAGCTTTTTGATTGGAAAATACGGGTCAATTGAAAATCATTTTTTCTAAACGTTCTGACAGAATTTCAGTAAAAGTATTGAAGCCAAATTTTGGGTTGCTGATGCTTGATAATGTTACCTATCCGGCTATATTTCAGTTTGTTGTTTTGAAGGTGGAATTAAAATAGCGAAAAGAGGCGTAAAATCAATGAAGTATTGCACGAAAACTCCAAAGCTAAATCTTACCCCGATGGCAAATTAGAGTATTTGGGAATATCAATAATTATGAGGACAAAGTAAATGAAAGTTGTTATAATCGTATCGTGTATTTTCATTATAACAGCGCTTATATCTGGATGTAGTAGCGTTGGCGATAACGAAGCACTGGAATCACGTCTCAACAATAATGATAATAAAGGGGCTATAAATATCGCCAAACGGATGATAGCTTCAGGTGCGGATGTTAATACACGGACAATAAGAGGCATGGTGCCTCTGCATATCGCAGTAGTTACAGATGATATTGAATTTGCACAACTCTTAATTTCCAAAGGTGCGGATGTTAATGCAAAAATTGATAATGGTTTTACCCCTCTGAATTTTGCAACTTGTTTCTCCAATTATAGTAGTTCAACTAAGATGGTTGAGTTGTTGCTTAAACACGGAGCCGATCCCAATAGCAACAGTAAATTACAATCTCCTCTTATGGGCGCCTGTCAAAATGGGTACTATGAGATTGTAAAACTTCTGGTTGAGAATGGTGCGGATATTAATTTTGCAGATGAAAGCAAAGCGACAGCGTTAATGTATGCGAATGATGCGAAAACTATTAAATATTTGATTAGCAAAGGTGCTGATGTAAAAGCAAAAGACCTGAACGGAAGAACTTTGTTGATGGAAGTTGTATGTCATAGAAAAATGAATAATACTGAAAAAACTGAGATAATACTCTTGCTTATAGAAAAAGGCGTGGATATAAATGCAGTTGACCGATATGGATTTTTTAATGATCAAACTAGCACTGCGCTGGACAAGGCAACTACAAGGGAACAGCCCAAGGAAATTATTTCCCTGCTCCGCTCCAAAGGAGCCAAGACCGCCGCCGAACTCAAAGCCGAGAAGCCCGCTCCTGCTTCCGATGACAAGAAGTAGACGCACTATGCAAAATACCATTATACAAATAACAGATGAATGACGGGCAGAAAGAATTTCCATGTAAACCCGGGGTCTTTAGCTTTGGATTCTGCTGAAAAAACGGCGACGACGGGGGGAATTATTTTTCGAGTACGGAATTGGATTTTTCCACGATTTTTTTGATTTCCGGTTCGTCTTTATGTGACTTGAGGAAATTTTCGGCGGACTCTTTGATTTCCCTGACTACGCTGCGCAGTCTGGCGGTTTCAGTTCCCGCGGAATCCTTTTTCTCCTTGAAAGAGATTGTCTCCAGATTTTCATTGGAGATCATTACGAGCAGCGACATCAATTTATACCATTCAGGATCGCTTTCGGTTTTTGCGTCATAAATCGCCACAACGGCGGTAATGTCGGCGGCCTTGAGCGGGATAAGATATTTGCCGTCACTTTTCTGGATGGCGGAAGCCTCCTTCAGCATCTCCGAGCTGTCTTTCAGGAACTTTTCGGCTTCAGCTTCCTGCACCTCGCGATGATCGCGCAGCGTCCAGGCTTTTTTCTCGTCGTTCCATACCGCAATCAGGCCTTTCTGCGCTTCGGTGAAATTGAGCAGGGATTCGAGGGTGGCGCCGAAAAGGCTTTTCACATTGGAGGAGATTTTCACTTTGCGCATGCATTTGATCAGATTTTCGAGCCATTTTCTGCGGGATCTCTCCAGTTCCTCAAAATTCCATTTCGAGGTAAGCGACAGCGCGAGCTGAAAAATTTCCTCAGCCTGAAACGGCTTCTTGATATAAAGCAGTTTTTCCGGGGTGCCGACTTCGCGGCAGATCTCGTCCTGCTCGTAATCGGCGAATGCGGTCATGATTACGATTTCAATGTTTTTGTCAATTTCGCGGACTTTTTTGGCGGTTTTCAAGCCGTCCCAGCCGGGGGGCATGCGCATATCGGTAAACATCACGGCGTAAGGCGCGCCGTTTTCAATTGCGGCTTTGACCATTTCAAACGCTTCCTCGCCCTGTCCGGCGGTGTCAATGTCATAGGTGGGGCCGTCAGTTCTGGATTCATCCGTTTCAGGGGACTGTTCCAGGCCCATCAAGCGGGCGCGCATGCTCTGAACCATGGCCGCCGTCTTGTTCGGCTTGCCGGCATTCACCAGCAGTCTCGCAAGCTGTTCGCGCAGGTCTTCCTGATCGTCAATTATAAGAATCCGTTTATTGCGTTCCATGGTTTAATCTCGTTTTTATCTGTCATTTATCCCGGTTACATCGCAAGATATACTAATTCCTGAAAAAAATACACTCTCCAATGAAAAGAATCAAGACGGAAAAGCGTTAATATTTATTTAATATTGCGCTTGCAGAATTGAAATAATATGCCAAAAGAGGCGTCATTTATTATAAGTTATTGATTTACAATGGTTATAATTTTTTTTCAAAAAAACACAATATCTTGTGGTTTGCCAATTTGAATCTTCCATATTATGTATTTAAATTAAGAGCATTGAAAAAAGGACCGTGAGATTTTTGCTGTCTGGGGAGATAGGTGATTTTACGGGAATGAACGATAAAAAATAAACTCTAATACCGGAGAGGATTTTTAACGATGCCCAACACAAGTTCAGTAATTAAAAAAATCAGGAAGAGAGACGGCCGGGTCGTTGATTTTGAACCTGACCGGATCGCGATTGCCGCCGGCAAGGCGCTGAAAGCCTCCGGCACGGCTAATGAAAAACTGGCCGTGACCATCTGCAAAGACGTCCTCAGCGCCCTTGAGGAAAAGGGATTCGAGGCCAATGCCGTTCCTGACATTGAACTTATCCAGGACCTGGTTGAAAATTCGTTTATCAAGCGCGGCCTTTCCAAAGCGGCCAAGCTTTACATTCTGTACCGCGCCCAGCATGACAAGATGCGCGAAGGCAAGAAACTGATGATGGACGTCCAGGACCTGGTCGCCTCCTACATTGACCGCGAAGACTGGCGGGTAAACGAAAACTCCAATGCCGGGTATTCCTATGCAAGCCTGCTGAACCATGTCAGCGGAACGGTTATAGCCCATTACACATTATCCAACATATATCCGAAAGAAATCGCGGACGCCCATACCAATGCGGATTTTCATCTGCATGACCTTTCCTGCGGGATCGTCGGCTACTGCGCCGGCTGGAGCCTGCGGCAGTTGCTGATGGAAGGATTCCGCGGGCGCGGCGGCCGGGCCAGCGCCGGACCGGCGAAACATTTTGACACCGCGCTGGGCCAGATTGTGAATTTTCTCTCCACGCTCCAGACGGAATGGGCGGGAGCCCAGGCGTTCAGCTCGTTCGACACGCTGCTGGCGCCGTTTGTCCGATTCGATGATCTTCAATATTCCGAAATCAAGCAAAGCATACAGTCGTTCGTGTTCGGGCTGAACATAGCCAGCCGCTGGGGTCAGACCCCGTTCACCAACCTGACTTTTGACTGGGTGGTTCCGGATGACCTGAAGAAGACGCCGGTAATTGTCGGCGGCGAACTTCAGGACGGCAGCTACTACGGCGATTTCCAGCACGAAATGGATCTGATTAACAAGGCGTTCCTGGAAGTGATGAGCGAAGGCGACCGCGACGGCAGGATTTTCACCTTCCCGATACCGACGTACAACATTACCAGCGACTTCGACTGGAACAGCGAAAACGCCAGACTGCTGTTTGCGGTTACCGGCAAATACGGGTTGCCGTATTTTCAGAACTTCATCAACAGCGACCTGAATCCGGGCGATGTGCGCAGCATGTGCTGCCGCCTGCAGATGGACGTGCGTCAACTGCGGAACAAGACCGGCGGGCTTTTCGGCGCCGGCGAGCAGACCGGATCAATCGGCGTAGTCACCATCAATATGCCGCGTCTCGGCTACATTTCGAAAGATGAAAAAGAATTTTTCAACCGGCTCGGCCACCTGATGGAGCTGGCGAAGGATTCGCTTGAGATTAAACGGAAAATAGTGCAGCGCCACCTGGACGGCGATCTGCTGCCGTACACCAAGACTTATCTTGGCACATTGCAGAACCATTTCAGCACGATCGGGCTGGTGGGAATGAACGAAGCCTGCCTGAACTTCCTCGGATGTTCGATTTTTGATCCGGAAGGCAACGATTTTGCCTCCAGGGTTCTGGATTTCATGCGCAATAAAATTGCGGATTTCCAGTCTGAAACAGATCACATCTACAACCTGGAAGCGACCCCGGCGGAAGGCACCAGCTTCCGTCTGGCGCGGGCCGACCGCAAAGTATATCCGGACATCATCTGCGCGGGAGACGCCAATCCGTATTACACGAATTCCTCGCAGTTGCCGGTGGGCTACACCGATGACCTGTTTGAGGCGCTTGACCTTCAGGAGCCGCTGCAGAAGAAATATACCGGCGGAACCGTTTTCCATGCGTTCATCGGAGAACGGATTGAAGATGCCGCGCAGGTGTCGTCGCTGGTGAAGAGAATTGCCGAAACCTATAAGATTCCCTATTTCACGATTACGCCGTCATTCAGTATTTGCCCGGTCCATGGTTATATTCCGGGCGAACACCACGAATGTCCGCTGGAAGCGGCGGAAGAAGGCTTGAAGGTTGTCGGCTGATAGATTATAAATCGTTTCCTGCCCATCCCACCCATGGCGCCGGAATTAGTTATGAAGAGATAAAGCAGTTTTTAAAGAGAGTTTTTCGCGCATCCCACCCATGTCGCGAAAATGTTAAAAAATCATAAGGTTTGAATCAGAATCTGATTAGAAGGGGAGCTTTTGTGTTCCAGGGCCGGAACTCAGTAACCCCGTAATGACCGGAACTGATTCAGCAATAAATTAAGCAAGGAGAATGAAAGATGGCGAAGTGCGGAGCAAAAACAGAAGTGTACAGCAGGGTGTGTGGTTATTTCAGGCCGGTTGCAAACTGGAACAAAGGTAAAAAAGAAGAATTTAAAGATAGAAAAACCTACGCGGTTGCTGCCGGCAACTGCTCAAAACAGGCAGTCGCATAAGCGCTGCACAGAGGAGCGTGAAATGGCAAAATGCGGAGCAAAAACCGAAGTTTACAGCAGAGTGGTCGGCTATTTCAGGCCGGTCGCAAGCTGGAACAAGGGCAAGCGGGAAGAGTTCAAGGACAGAAAGACTTTTGAAACTGTCAATTGCGCCTGCTTGAAAAAAACAGATGCATAATCCGGTTCTTCCTGATTCTCCTGCCGCATCAGGGCAGGAGAATTTTTTTTTCATCTGCCGGATAAAAATTTACGCTGGTAAAGTTTATGAATATTAGAGGAATGCGGACTTTTTCCATGATTGACTTCCCGGGCAAACTGGCCTGTGTCGTCTTTGCCGGAAATTGTAATTTTAAATGCGCCTACTGCCACAATCCGTCGCTGGTTTTTGATCCTGAAAGCCAGCCGGAAATCACGGAAAAACAATTTCTGTCTTTTCTGGACAAGCGGGTCGGGCGGCTGGACGGGGTCGTCATCAGCGGCGGCGAACCGTCACTGCGCCGCGGACTGCTGTCATTTGTGAAAAAGATTAAAGCCAAAGGGTTCATGATCAAACTGGATACCAACGGCAGCACGCCGGAAAAAGTTTTCGAGATTCACCGGGAAGCCGGAATTGACGCGCTGGGCGTTGATTATAAAGCGCCGTCCGAAAAATATCACGAGATCACCAATTGCAGCATTCCGGAACTGGCGGAAAAAGTCCACAGCGTGATCCGCTTTGCCGTCGAAAACAATATTTCAATTGATGTGCGGACGACCGTGCATAAACATCTGCTTTCCGTCGATGATCTGCAAACGATGCGCCACGAACTGCATTCGCTGGGACAGCGGGCATGGACGCTTCAGCAGTTCAATCCGGCCGAAATTATCGACGACAGTCTGCTGCTGCATAAGACCTATACCGACACGGAACTGCTGGCCATTGCCGGCTCTTTCGGGGATACGAAGGTGCGCGGCCTCAAGGGCATCATCATTCACCGCTGAAAACGAAGGCGGTTATTCCTTTTTTCCAGCCTGCCTGATTTCCTCATGGTTAAACTGCCTGCCGCAATGAGGGCATATGATATTACCGCCGTCCTGTTCTGGTGGTCCGGCATGTCCTTTTTTGTGTTTTTGAATCTCCTCGACAAAGCCTGAACTGATAATGCCGGTGGGGAGAGCAAACATGCCGATGCCGCTGATCGCAATCAGCGATGCGACGATTTTTCCCAGCGGCGTCACCGGATAGATGTCGCCGTATCCGACAGTGGTCAACGCGGTGACGGCCCACCACATCGCGGCCGGAATGCTGGAAAACGCTTTCGGCTGGGCCTCGTTTTCCAGATAATACAGGAGACTGGCCGATAGAATCAACAGCACCCCCATTATGGTGGCGGACAACACGATCTCCTCTTTTTTATTGGCAAAAACGTTGCGCATCAGATTTAACGATTGATAATAGCGTCCGATTTTGGCGAGACGGAAAATCCTGAACATGCGCAAAATACGTAAAAAGCGCAAATCCAGCCCGAAAAACGGCAGATAAAACGGCAGCACCGACAACAGGTCGATTATTGACATCGGATAAAAAGCGAATTTTATCCGTCCCCAGAACCGACTGCGTCCTGGAGCCGAAGTGCAGCTCCACAGCCGGAGCAGATATTCCAGCGAAAAGATGATTACCGAAAACGTCTCAAACCAGTTGAAAAATTGATTGAATTGATTATTGACAGACTGAACTGTAGCCAATATAACCGCAATGACATTCAACAATATCAGCGCCAGCATGAACCATTGGAAAAAAACGGCGGGATAATCGCCGCGTCCGGCTGTACTCAGAATTTCCCATGTCCGATTTTTTATTCTGCTGTAAAGCATGATATCCTGCTGCCTGTTTTAATGTTTTACTTTATCCGCAAATATTATTTAATCAAGTTCAAAACTTAATAACGTCTTCCTGCCGCCAGGCGCTGATCGCGGCCAGGAATTTCGGGATTACGGTATCAATTTTTGCGGGGCCGATGCCTTTGATTTTCGAGGCTTCCAGCAGCGTCACCGGCTGTTTTTTCGCCAGTTCAGTCAGCACGGAATCATGCAAGATGCAGTATGCCGGAACCCGTTTCTGCTCCGCCATTTTTGTGCGCAGTTCGCGCAGCTTTTCAAATAAATCACTGCGGCTGGCGCTGAAATCGTTATCGTCATCATCATCATCGTCATTAAATATATTCCAGACGCCGGCTGATTTCTTTTTTACGGGCCCGGCGGAAGATTTTTTTGCTTTCGGCGCGGCATGCTCCGCGATTTCCGGGAAGTCCAGCATTACGCCGGCGCGGCCGTTAAGCACTTCAATGCCCTGCGGCGTAATTTCAATGCACGGAAATTCCGGGTCTCCGGCACGGCCGAGGCAGCCTAGATTCTCCAGCGACTTCATGTACAGCAGAATATTGTTCTGGCTGATGCCTTTCAGCGCGCCGAAGCGCGGATGGCTGTCGAGTCCCCAGTCGACAATCTCCACTCTTCTGGCGCCGGCCAGCACCTGGCTGATTTTGCCTTTGCCCAGACGGCCCTTGAATTCCAGCACCGTGGACAGGATTATATTCGCGATTTCCTTTTCATCCGCTCCGGCCTCGCGGCGCGGGGCGTGAACGGCGGTCTGGCAGCGGTCGCAGTTTTCGCATTTCCAGCCGGCCGTGTCTTCGCCGAAATAAGAGATCAGGAATTGCTGGCGGCATTTGCGGCTGTTCGTATAACTGATGACTTCATCCAGTCTGGCGATTTCAAATTCCCGCTTTCTGGTCAACTCCGCAAAATCAATCTCCAGCTTCGGTTCGTCCGGGCGGAGCAGTGCGGTGGTGTTTCCGGCGAACGGCGGCGTCCATTCAACGCAATCGTCCTCAAGCGCCCGCACCACCCGCTTTATCTGTTCGACGGTCAACCCGGCAACGGCGGCGAGCTGGTCATACGAGCAGGCCGTCGGCGCGGACAATTGCGCTCCGAAATGATTGATGCAGCGATGAATGAAACGGGAACGCTGCGTGGACTCCGCGAAATGTTTGTTTTTTAAATCCAGCAGCTTGCCGGTAAAACGGATGGAGCCGGTATTGTTCGACTTGAATCCGCGCTCGATATAGCCGTTTTTCTCCAGTATCCGCATGGCGCTGCTGAGCTGATTATCGGCTTTCGCCTCCGGCACGGCGGCGACCAGTTCCGCCAGCGTCACTTCCAGGATATTGTTTTTCTGTCTTTGGGCGGTTCTGCGCAGCGCGGCGTAAAGTCCCTTCAGCAGTTCTTCCGGCGGGTTGTTCAAATCGATCAGAAACTCCTGGACAAAGCGGTCGCTGTATGAATAAAGCAAAGTGCATTCCGCCGGTTCGCCGTCCCGCCCGGCGCGTCCCGCCTCCTGATAATACGCCTCCAGCGAACCGGTCAGGTTATAGTGAATGACCCGCCGGACGTCAGGGCGGTCAATGCCCATGCCGAACGCGTTGGTCGCAACCAGCACCGGGCAGGAATCGTTCATGAATCGGTCCTGGGCCGCGCTCCGGCTTTCGTCGCTCATGCCGGCGTGGTAGGCGATGCAGCCGAACCGCTTGAACTCTTCCGCGATCTGTTCAACCGCTTTCCGGGTGGACGCGTAAATTATCGTCGGGCTGGGATTTTTCAGCAGTTTCGCCAGCGCCAGGCTTTTCTGGCTGTTGGCGCCGCATTCCAGCACGGTAAACGCCAGATTCGGCCGCTTGAAACCGGCCACGTGCAGATGCATGTCCGGGCGTTTAAGCTGCGTCCTGATGTCCTCCCTGACGATTGACGTGGCGGTGGCGGTGAAGGCGCATACCTGCGTAATTCCGTAGTCATTGACCATGTCGCCGAGGCGCGAGTAGGAAGGCCTGAAATCATGGCCCCACTGGCTGATGCAGTGCGCCTCGTCCACCACCATCATGCCGGGCGGACAATTCAACAGCAACTGCTGAAACGAGCTCATGTAAAAGCGCTCAGGCGCCACGTAGAGCAATTTTATATTGCCGATGGCGGCATCGTGCAGAATGGCCTGCTGGTCGGAATTCGACACCGTGCTGTTTACAAATGCCGCGGGGACGCCTTTCGCCCGCAGCGCATCCACCTGGTCTTTCATCAGGGAAATGAGCGGCGAGACGACGATGCCGTAGCCGGGACTCATCAAAATCGGCAGTTGATAGCACAGCGATTTTCCCGCGCCGGTCGGCATGATGACGCATAAATCCTTGCCTTCCAGAATGTGATGGATGATCTCTTCCTGATTGTCTAAAAATCCGTCAAAGCCGAAATATTGTTTTAAAGCTGAAAGCGTTCTCTGGCGCATAAATCTCTCATTATAATATCTTAAATAAACACCATCAGTAATTTAACACCGCAAACGGATTCCGCAACATCCGGTTTGATTTTGTCCGCGCGAAGATTATTTTATCTGAACACGCTTTTGCTAAAAACAGACTTGAGGAGAAACACATTATGCCGGGACTGCTGACTTGCAGAACAGCGATTATCGCTGCAACCGCCTGTTCACTGATTTTAACAGTTTCATGCGCATCAAGCCGCCGTATGGCGCGAAGTTCGCCGTTTGCCGGTGAACCGGAAAGCAACATCCGCCAAACCGCAAAAAGCGGAACCGATTCATCGCTGAAACTTGCCCGCAAAACAGATAATCCTGCAGAATTGAATGTTAATCAGGAACGGATCAATTTCTGGCCGCTGGTCTACAGCCGGCCTGAACTTTTCACCATACTGTGGCCAATGGCGGATTTTGATAAAAACGGCATGGCGATCCGGCCTTTTTACGTCAGGGACGGCAATGAATATTCTGTCATGTTCCCGCTGGCGGCGTGGAATCCGGTCAATAAAGACGGATGGGTGCTTAATACCTACTGGGAGAAATCGTTTAACGGCTCATTCCCGCTCTATCATCTTGGACCGAAATTCAGCTATGTTATGCCTGTGTGGTGGACACCGGATTCCATCGGGTTCCCCGGGTTCTGTTTCTCCAGAAATCCCGGGTTGAATTACGGCGGTCCGTTCTGGTATAATTCCGCCAGCGGCAGCGGTGGATTTTTTCCGTTATGTTACCACAAATCCTCCAACTACGGCTGGTTCTTCCCTTTGTATTATTACGACCAGACTGAAAACAACAGTACTTATCTGCCGATGTTCGGCTTGCTCGGACATTACCGCAACAATTATGGCAACAAGTCGCTGATGGCGCTGATTTATTATCACTCCAGAACGAAAGACGACAACACCGTCAACGATATGCTGCCGCCGCTATATTTATACCGGCAAAATGACGGCTGGAGGACTTTCTTGACATTGCCTTTCATGTATGGATCGGATTCTAAATCAGGCGATTACTGGGTCAACGTCATGGGCCCGTTATATTATCACAGCATCAATGAAGATAAAAGTTATACCGGTATAATGTTGCCGCTCGGAGGATATTCCGGTTCGCCGGAAGAATCCGCGGCATGGGCAGCCCCATTTTTCTTTAAAGGAAAAGACAAAACTTCTGATTATATGTTTCTCTTCCCGTATTATTGCGAGAGCAACACTGCCGGCACCGAATATATCCGTTCCTTGATACCGTTTTATTATCAGAAAAAAACCCCGGAGACCAGCGACTTATGGCTGTTCCCATACTATCAGAGCTCAGACAAAGATACGTTTTCCCGCTCAGTAATGCCGTTTTATTATCAAAAAACCGCGCCGGCCGCGAGTGACCTGTGGATATTTCCATATTATCATGGGACAGACAAGGATACGGTCACCAGCGCCGTACTGCCGTTTTATCATCAGAAAAATTCTCCGGATGAAAATAGTTTGTGGTTGTTTCCGTACTATCAGGGGACAGATAAGGATACAGTCACCAGTGCCGTACTGCCGTTTTATCATCAGAAGAATTCTCCGGATGAAAATAGTTTGTGGTTGTTTCCGTATTATCAGTATTCAGAGAAGGATAAGCCGTTCTCCTGTGCCGCTTTTCCGCTGTTTTATTATGGAGGAAAGGAAAATAATCTGCTGATTATGCCATTGCTGTCAAATTTCAGCAGCAAACGTGCTGACATTCTGTTTCCGCTGATCGGATATGGATATAAAAAAAGCAGTTTCAGGTTCTGGCCGGTGGTGTCAGTCAATGAAGATTTTCCGTCATTGCTGGTCAATGTTGATAATGAAGGATTCAGCTTTATCGGACCGTTTGGGTTTAAATACTATCATAATAAAACCGACCAACGGGAAGAAACTGAAATCAGGTCGCTGCTGTTAATGTCTTCTTCTTGCGCAAAAGGAGATCAGGTTTTCCCGTATTCGCAGAATATGATTGAATCGCGGAAGGATTTCTACTTTTTATACATTCGTACAGCAGAAAGGAATAAAGTCTGGAACCCGGCTTTAATCGAGCAGAAAGATGCCATTGAAATATCAAATAATTATCAGCAATACTGGTTCTATATTCAACTGAAAAGCAAAAATGAAATGGCTGAAACCCGTAGTCGCCTGATTGCAGCCATGCAAAAATATGGAATGCAGGCGAAGTGCGAAACAGAAGAAGAGTTGATGCAGGAAATCAAAAAGTTTAACAGTAAATATACTGCCGTCGAAAATAAAGGCGATACCGTCGTCCTGCCGCTCTTTTTCAGCGGATATAAGGAAACTCCGATTAAGTTCAACAGCACAAAGTCAGCCTTCAGCAAGACCGGATATTCGCTGCTGATTCCTTTGTATTACAGCAGTTTTGAAAACGATGAATCTTATACCAACGTTCTCTTTTTCATGGCGGAAAGTGCAAGCCGCCCGAACTATAGTTCATTCCGGATTCTAAGATATCTTTACCATGCGGAAGAACAGAATGACAAATACAGTTATGATATCTTTCCGTTCATCAGTGCACGCGGATCAAAAGAATTTTCCAGCTATTCATTCGGCTGGCATCTGTTAGATGTCCGCAGAGACAAACAAACCGGTAAACGGTCCGGCCATATCTGCTTTATTCCTTTTTAATTTTGGAGGGCAATTATTAATCGTGAAATCATGGTAAGTTCGCAGATCGAAATGCGGGGGGTCACCAATCCGGCGGTGCTGGCGGCAATGCGGAAAGTGGAACGGAATAAACTGGTGCCGGATGACTTGCAGCCGGTCGCCTACGCCGACAGCCCGCTGCCCATCGGACACGGACAGACCATCTCCCAGCCTTATATCGTGGCTTATATGACCGAACTGCTCAGTCCGGACCCTGCCAAGCGCATCCTGGAAATCGGCACCGGCTCCGGCTATCAGGCGGCGGTGCTGGCGGAGATCGTTCAGGATGTTTACACTATCGAAATAATTCCCGCCTTGGCGGAACGGGCAAAAGCGAATCTCGAAGCGATGGGTTATCGCAATATTCATTTCCGGGTCGGCGACGGCGGCCTGGGCTGGCCGGAGGAAGCCCCGTTTGACGGCATCATTGTCACCGCCGCCGCCGGCGTAATCCCGGAACAGCTTCTGGAACAGCTCAAGCCCGGCGCCCGCATGGTTATTCCTCTGGGCGACTCCGGTTCCGTGCAGTCGCTGAATGTGGTTGTCCGCGAAGGCGGCGGGTTTAAAATAAAAGAAACCATCGGCGTAAGATTCGTTCCACTCACCGGCGTCACCCAGCAGTAATCCCGATGATACGCGTAAACGCAACTTGAAAAGCTGGAATATGAAAGTATTTTTATAAGCGTTTTGAAACGGGCGATTAGCTCAATTGGCTAGAGCGCTACCTTCACACGGTAGAGGTCGAGGGTTCGAGCCCCCCATCGCCCACCATTTCCTCCATTATTCTGATTGCCTTAAATTGCAACGGCGCCGAAAATGAAGAAAATCATGATTCCAAAAGTCTGCGTCGGAATCTTTTCAGCGAGCATTCGAAAAAAGCCGGCTTGTCAAATTGACAGACAAAGAAGGCGGTATCTGCGACGGTACGCAAATTTTATTCATCTTCATTATGTTCTTGAATAACAGATATATATTTAAGATATTTACATCCGGCGACCATAATATCAGAGACCTGATATAGATTAAGATCATTTCTAGTACAATATCTTATAATTTCGATAATGTCGAAATCGTTAGTGCTATTTCCATGTATTATCAAAAAACTCTTTTCCGGATGTGTCGTTTCTAAAAAACTGATAAAGGCAGGAATTCTGTCATATTGAATATTTTCAAAGCGGACATTAACTTCCCGCCCATTATGCGGATCGCGAGTTATATAAATTTTCTTTGTCTCCTCTGGAATTGTTTTTATGGCGTAATTTTCAAACCTGAATTGAGTCGGTTTAAATGTTGAAGCTTGCTCAGGTTGGATTTCCGCGGTTTCCGGAACTGAAATCCAAAATTTATTGCCGGTGATTTTTTTGAGCGCCTGCCTTACTTCTGCCCTAGTATCAATATCCGGGTCATTTACATAACTTATTATTTCCGCCACAGTGTATTTGGCATCACTGCCAAATTCTCCTATCGCTTTACATGCAATCCCCCTAAGCTCTTTGTCGCGTTTTGCAATTTTCTGCAATTCCAGCAAAGATATTATAGGAAATGATTTTATTTTTCCCAAGACACCAATAGCATTAGAAACTACTGTTTTGTCACGGTCATTAAGCAGCCGAATAATTTCAGGAACGGCCGTTGAAGCTTTTTCCTTATAACAAGATATGGCAAGCAACGCGTTGCATTTAGTGCCACTCGATTTAGATGTTTTCAAAACATCAATAAGCAGCGGAATAAACTGACTATCATATTGCTTTGAATCATATAATAGCAATGCCCCTTGGGCTTGCGCATCCTCATCAGTTGATTTTAGAAGTAATGCGGGGTCTTTACTTTCTGATTTTGCCACGCATCCTGAAAGCAAAATTAAAGTAATTATAAATATTGAGTAAACTTTACTCAACCAATCGATAAAGGTTATATTTTTCATCATCTGTATCGCTGTTTTTGATAATATTTTTAAATACCCGCTTCTCTGGCGGTGCGCTGCAACCAGTCCGGATTGCCTGCTTCAATCGCCTCTTTTTTTAACATGCTTTATGTTCCGTTAAATGCAAGCGGAAAAAATATTTCAACGGCGAACCTTGATTATGGAATTGAAGAGTATAAAGCAGGTCAGGCGATCCTCCATAGACGGACAAGCCGGCGATCCCGGGCTTTGCTTTCTCTGCATTTCCGGTTAAATATATATCGCGTATTTTGCTAAAACGAATACGCTTTTAAAAATGCATTTAATCGCATTATTTGAACTTATTGTTGCCGTTTCAGTTGACAAAAATACTATATATGTAGACTTTGATATAAATTTAAATGGGGAAATATGGCAACATAGTTAACAGGGATAGACAGGATAAGTTATATAAGAGAACAAAGAATTAACAGGATTTCGCTCTATGTGTTTAAAATTGGTTGTGTTCAAAGTCGGACGGCTGTCCGTCTGGTTATGCTGGTCGCATGGGCGAAACAGCCTTTGCTCAACGATGCTCCAAAGTCTTGAAATGGTGAAAGCGAGAAAAGCGAGAAAAGCGAGAAAAGTTATGAAACCATTGTGCTCAACAGCACTCCAAAGTATCGGAGTCGGCTGTCCAGAATGGAGGGTTATGCTCTGTCATAACCGGGAGCGAAACGGTTGCCACAGAGCGGACGGCTGTCCGGTTTATTCTGCTGGCGCGGGACTGTCCAAAATGGGTGTAAAACTGAAAGACATTATGCTCAACGTGTGTCCAAAATATGGGGAACAGGTGTCCAAAATGGTTTTAGTGCAGTGCCGGACGTATCGGAGGAGGCTGTCCAAAATGAAGGAGCGGCGTGTCCAAGATGGGTGTAAAACAAAAACCGTTGTGCTCAGAGACTCTCCAACGACTCGGAGTCGGACGGCTGTCCGTCTGGTTATGCTGGCCGCATGGGCGAAACAGCCTTTGCTCAGTGACTCTCCAAAGTCTTGGAATGGTGAAAGCGAGAAAAGTTATGAAACCGTTGTGCTCAACAGCACTCCAAAGTATCGGAGTGTTGGGTGTCCAAAATGTTTTTTTGTAGTGCCGTCCGTGTCGGACGGGGCTGTCCAAAATGAAGGAGCGGCGTGTCCAAAATGGGTGTAAAACAAAAACCGTTGTGCTCAGTGACTCTCCAGCGACTCGGAGTGCGGCGCTGGCGCAGGGGAAAACAATGGGGCCTATGGGTCTTATGGGGCCTATGGGAGACGGCTGTCTCCCGCTTTTGCGGGATGCGGGAGCGGTGTCCAAAATGGGTTTGTCGTATTGCCGTCCGTTTCGGACGGCAATATCCCGGAACTCTCGGATTTTGGAAACGCGTTGTGCGGAACGACTGTCCAAAATGTGCGGGAGCGGTGTCCAAAATGAAGTACGGGAAAAAAGGATTTCTCTGTGCCTCTGTGTCTCCGTGGTTGGGTACTGTCCAAAATGTGCAGATGATTGTCCAAAATATAAAGATTGAGATACTTGCAACCTTTTCTTTAACAGTTATTTTATAATTATAAACCAACTGTACGGTTTTTTTAACGGGAGAAAAAAATGAAGATATTAGTAGTGGACAAACTGTCGGACGCGGTAAACGCGCAATTGGAAAAGCTCGGCGGCCGCGTAATCTGCAAATCAGTGTCCGCGGAGGAACTGCCGCAAAACCTTGCGGATATAGAAATCCTGATTGTGCGCTCGACCAAAGTGACCGCGGAAGCGATAAAGTCCGCGCCGCTGCTCTCGCTGATAATCCGCGCCGGGGCCGGCGTCAACACGATCGACCTTGACGCCGCCAGCAGTCGCGGAATCCACGTTGCCAATTGTCCGGGCAAAAATACCGCCGCAGTCGCCGAGCTTGCCATCGGCCTGCTGATTGCCGCCGACCGGAGGATTGTAAATGCCGCAACCGATTTGCGGAACGGCCAATGGCGGAAAAAAGAATACAGCAAAGCCAGCGGGCTTAAAGACCGGACGCTGGGCATTATCGGGCTCGGGTCCATCGGCAAAGCCGTGGCTGAACGGGCCCAAGGCCTCGGCATGAATGTGATTGCCTGGTCGCGCAGCCTGACCCCTGAAGCCGCCGAAGGAATGAAAATAGGATACTGCGCCAGTCTGGCGGAAGTCGCGGAAAACGCCGATGCGGTCAGTGTCCACCTGGCCTTTTCCGCTGAAATGAAACACCTAATCGGCAAAGATTTTCTGTCCGGGATGAAAAATGGCGCGATCTTTATCAATACCTCCCGCGGCGAAATCGTCGATACCGCCGCGCTAAAAGAGGCGATCAAATCGAAAAAGCTGAATGTGGCGGCCGATGTCTTTGAAAACGAACCGGCGGGCGGGGAAGCCGGCTTTGCCGATGTCGAACTGGCTCAGATGATTACCGGCACCCCGCACATCGGGGCGTCCACCGAACAGGCCGCTGAAGCCATTGCCGACGAAGTGGTGAAAATCGTTGAATCCTACAAACGGACCGGCAGGCCGCTGAATACGGTAAACATCAGCGCCAAGTCATCCGCGATCATTAATCTGGTCATCCGCCACTACAATCGCGTCGGAGTTCTTGCCGGAGTGCTTGACAAACTCAGAAATGATGGTATCAATATTGAAGAGATGGAAAACTTGATTTTTGAAGGCGGCCATGCAGCTTCATGCACGCTGCGGCTTGACGCCGAACCCGCTCCTGAAACCATTAAATCCATTGAACAGGATGATAACATCATCAAGGTCCTATTGAACTGAACTTATTAATTTGAAGGTATTTTAAATGGCTCCCGAAAATTCGTTTATTGCCGTGCTCATCAAGATTTTTTTCCTGCTGACGCCGTTCTTTATTCTGTCCATGTTTGTGGCGATGACCCAGCATATGAGCCGGTCTCAGCGGAACGCCGTCGCCGCAAAAACCATGCTGTCGAATTTAGTTATCTGCCTGCTGCTCTATTTCTTCGGCGTACCGCTGTTTTATTTCCTGGGAATTACGCTGGACGCGTTCAGAATCGGGGCCGGAACTATCCTCTTTTTTACCGCCTATGATCTGATTTCCGGAAAAACCCCGGCCCTGCCGGATACTGAAGAAGGCGATATCTCCGTGGTGCCGCTCTCCATTCCGTTCACCATCGGCCCTGGAACAATCGGGGCATTGCTGGTAATGGGCGGTTCCGCGACAACCGCCGCCGAAAAAATGATTGACACCTCCGGCATCGCAACCGCTGTCCTGCTGGCCGGAAGCATGCTGTTTGTGGGCAACTGGATCGAACACGCAATCGGCCGGAAAGGGTTGAATATTCTGTCAAAGCTTACCGGATTGATGCTGGCGGCGCTGGCCTCGCAGATCATCTTCACCGGCATTAAAAACTTCCTTTTCAGCAAGTAATTCAGGTATTTTAATGAACGATAATTTTAAAATCTTTCCCGGTAAAAACGAAGTCTTCGCCGCCGCCGCTCAATTTTTTTGCGACTGCGCGGCAAGGGCGGTCCGGGAATCCGGATTTTTCACGGTGGCGCTGTCAGGCGGGACGACCCCGGACGGGCTGTTTGCGCTGCTGGCGGGGGACTGCCGGGACCGCATTGAATGGTCCAAAGGACACTTTTTCTGGGTGGATGACCGTTGCGTTCCGCCGGACTCGGAATTCAGTAACTTCGGGAGAGCGGCACGTCTGCTGCTGGCAAATGTTCCGGTTCCGCCGCTGAACATCCACCGGATCGAGGCCGAAAAAGCCGCCGCCGCGGACGATTACGAACTGCTGCTGCGCAATTACAGGACGATGCGGAGAACTGCTGACGGCATTCCGGTTTTCGACATCGTTCAGACGGGCGTCGGCAATGACGGACATACGGCATCGCTGTTTCCGGACGCTGATTCGCTGAAGGAGAGCCGGCGGCTGGTGATAAAAGTCCCCCCGCCGGCAACCGCACAGCCGGCTTTGCCGCGAATAACGCTTACGCTGCCGGCGCTTAATGCGGCGGCAAATTTATTTTTTCTGGTTTCGGACCATGAAAAATTCAAACTGGCGGAATATATTAGCGACTGCGGCAACCAGATAATATATCCGGCACAACTGGTCCGCCCCGCGTCCGGACCCGCAGTATGGTTTGTCTGCGGCTTAAACAGGTAATTGGAGCATGTTATGAAAATCATCAGATTCGACAGTGTCGGCGGAGCCAGCGGCGACATGATTCTCGGCGCGCTTATCGGTCTCGGCGCGGATGCGGAGACATTGAACCGCGAACTCGCGTCACTGCTGCCGGAGGAAAAGTTCAGGATAATAGTTGCGCCGAAGGAATCTCACGGAATCAACGGCATTGCCGCCAAAGTGGAAATTGACGAACCGCATTCGCACGGACATCAGCATGAACATCAGCATGAACACGGCGGACGCACTTTTGCCGACATCCGTCAACTGATCGAAAAGAGCAGACTGACGGATACGGTCAAAGCCATGAGCGTCCGCGTTTTTGCGGCGCTTGCCGCGGCGGAAGGCAAAATTCACAACATGCCGGCGGAGAAGGTGCATTTCCATGAAGTCGGCGCGGTTGATTCCATCGCTGATATCACCGGCTGCTGCCTGGCGCTGGAAATGCTCGGAGTCCAGGGCATCTCTGTTTCACCGCTGCCGTCGGGACAGGGCACTTTCAAATGCCGTCACGGCATATATCCGATTCCCGCTCCCGCCACCGTCGAATTGATGAAAAACCTGAAGTCCGTTTTGACGGATGAACCTTATGAACTGGTGACTCCGACCGGCGCCGCGCTGCTCTCCGTCTGGCCCCGTGCGGAAATTCCGGCAGCCAGCAGACTGATTGACGCCGCTAACAGTTTCGGCCAAAGAGAACTGAATGCCAGGCCGAATCTCCTCCGCGCCATTCTTTACGAATCAGCGGAAAACAATATCCTGGAATGCAATGACGAAACTGATTCCGTCACGGTTCTGGAAACCAATATTGACGACTGCCCGGCGGAGTTTATCGGTCCGGTTTTTGAACGGCTGCTCAGCGCCGGAGCGCTTGACGTCTGGACGACGCCAATCCTGATGAAGAAGCAGCGGCCCGGAATCATGCTTTCCGTCATTTGCGGAAATGATTGCAGGAAAGCGATTTACGATATTATATTCCGCGAAACGACGACCTTCGGCATCCGGGAGTATCCGGTAACCAGGCAATGTCTTGAACGTAGATTCGAGCAGGCCGATACGCCTTACGGCAAAGTCAAAATCAAAGTCGGAAGCAGAAACGGCAAGGACATTACCCGTTCCCCGGAGATAGACGACTGCATCCGCCTTTCCAGAGAATCCGGCGTATCCGTCAGAGATGTTTATCTGGCGGCGGTTAAAGCATCGTCAATTTGACAGCGATGACTGGACGTTGACGTTTTTGCTTTTTGCCAGCAGCCCCGCCGGGACAAATTTCTTAACCAGCAGCGGGTTAACCCTGAGCCTGATATTGATCCGGTTGTCTTTCATGTCCACCGCGACTGCCGACGGAACCGGTTCCTGGTCATGCTGCATGAATATTTGAATGGGATTATCCTGTTTCTCCAGCGTCATCAGCGCGTCCGGGGTCTCGGACTCTTTAAGCAGCTCCAATGCTCTCTTTGCGTCAATATCGCCGCTGATTACGGCAATGGTGTCATAATACAGCTTGCAGTATATCGCCGGATGCTTGCCGGCGTCATATTCCTTTATGCAATATGTCTCTTCCGCCAAAGGCTTTATGCCGTCAATATCAAACGTCTTTTTGAGAAAGGAGATCTTTTCCGTCCGGCTTTCCGTCTTCAGAAAAAATACCGGCTTGCCGTTTTCCAGATCCGTATAATAGCTGAACCGGTTGTCGATGGAGGCGGTAATCACCGCCAGCAGGCTTTTGATGCCGGGTTGCAGTTGCGGATCGTTCTGGAACTCAAAAAGCAGTCCCGGTAGCCGTCGAATCATATCCGGCGCGGATTCCATGTCCACTGACGCGGTTATCGCCTTGTTCTTTACCACGGGCATCAACTGGACTTTATTCTGGCTTTGCCGGGAAATAAATTCCGACAAATCGGAGCCGGAAGCAGCTTCAACCGTAATCCGGAGATCAATATAATCCGGCAGGACATTAAACTTGACCGTCATTTTACCGATCTGACGGATTAATTTTTCGACCTCCTCCGCCGTTTGCTTCATTTTCTCCGCAGGATCTCTGCCGTATCTATTTTCCAGATTTTTCAGCAGGGCGCTTTCCAGATATTTATTCCTGAATTCGCTGTAATCATCTTTGCATCCGTTCAGGTACTTGGCCACGTCCAGAATCATGAATACCGTGGAAAGATTGTCATCTTTTACCGGAGCGATTAACGGCGGCAGGGTATTGATGGAATTCAGCAGCGGATTGGAGTAGCTCAACGCCACTCTGCTGCCAATTTTCTTGACGAAAGCTTCATGTCCGAGAAATTTTACGACTGCCGGCAGCTTCTGGCTGGGATTACTGCCGACCGCCGCGCACCACAGGAATTTATCTTCTTTGGAGTAGATGAAGACTGATACCGGAGCGGAAAAATCCAGCGCCTGATATTCCGGATTCAGCGTCAGCGCGATGATTCCGAGAAACGGCAGGGCTTGAAGTTCGGGAGCGATTTTTTCGGCCAGTTTGCCGGCGTTGCCGGCAAAATCCGTCAATGACACTATCTCCATTCTGCCGATCTGTTCCGGATTTGCCGCCGCCGCCGTAACCGGAGCCGATAGCGCCAGCAGCAAAATAGAGGATGCCGCCAGGAACATTTTTCTGCTGCAACTTCGATCCGTCATTTTGTTTTTCATTTTAATCTCTTTAGTTGAAATAATATAAAAATAAAGGACTTATAACGCCGCAACCAGCTCTTTCGCATGGGCGGCCGCGGCCTTGCCGCCGCCCAGCATCCGTCCGAGTTCTTTAACCCTTGCCTCCTGGTCAAGACGGGCAATTCTGGAACAGGTGCGGCTGCCGACAACCTCTTTCTGCACCATATAATGCGCATCCGACTGGGCAGCCACCTGGGCCAGATGGGAAATGCACAGCACCTGATGCTTCCGCCCCAGGGCCTTCAGCTCAATCCCCACCTGATTGGCGGTTTCCCCGCCGATGTTCACGTCGATTTCGTCAAAAACCAGTATCGGCAGGGAATCGGCATCGGCCAGAACAGTTTTCAGCGCCAGCATGACCCTGGATATCTCCCCGCTGCTGGCGATATTGCGCAACGGCTGAAGTTCTTCCCCGGGATTGGCGGAGAACATGAAATCAATCCGGTCCATACCTTTTTCCCCGGGTTCGACTTCAGCAAAACTTATGTCCAGCGCACTGCGCAGAAAGCCCAGCGCTTTCAATTTATCAACAACTTTCCGGCGGAAAGACTCCGCGGACTTTTTCCTGACGGCGGAAAGCTTCTCCGCCGCTTTGCGCAATTGGCTGAGCAGGGACTGCTCTTCAGCGTCAAGTTCCTGGCGTTTTTTCTCCGCATTGCTGAACAATTCCAGCCGCTGCCGGGAGCTTTCCAGATTTTCAAGGACATTCTCCAGGCTTGGACCGTAGCGCCGTTTCAGCGTCTGGACCGCGCTCAGCCGGGCTTCCAGTTCCATAAATTCCTGTCCGTCCAGTTCGACGCGCCCGCTGTAATCTTCAATCTGTCCGGCCAGGTCCCGCAGCAGTTCGCTGATCTGGTCGCAGGCCTGAAGCATCTCGCCGCCCTTTTCAGCGTCGCTTTTTTCAAGTTCATGAATGTTGCGGTACACCGTCGCCAGTTGGTCGGCCATGGAGTTCTCCGACTCATTCAGAATCTGTACCGACTGCGCGGCGTGTTCCATGATCTGCTTGGCATTGGCGGCGACGCGGTGGCGTGCCGAAAGCCGCTCATCTTCGCCCGGTTCCGGCGCGGTGCGTTCAATTTCCTCGATGGTCATCCGCAGATGTTCCGCCTCTACCGCCGTCGGCAGGTCTTTGAATATTCTATCTCTTTTTTCCCGCAGCGCTTTAAGCTCGCCGCAAACCGCTGAACATTCCTGCAACGGCTTCTCAAGCTGTGAATAGCGGTCCAGCATATCCAACTGGCAGGACTGCGAAAATAGCGACTGATGCTCGTTCGCCGCATGCACATCCACCAGCAGTTCGCCGATGCTCTTCAGGGTCTGCAAAGTCACCGGGGTATCGTTGATCAGGTTTTTCGTCTGGTTCTGGGAGATCACCCGGCGGAGCTGCAGCTCGGGAGCCGCTTCCTCGATCGGGATCTCCGCTTCCGCCAGAACCGGTTTTAAAACCCGGTAAGTAGCGGCGGAAAGCGAAATCCCGGCGGAGACCTCGCAACGTTCAGCGCCGGAACGGATAACGCTCTTATCGGCCCGTTCTCCGAGCAGCAGATTGATCGTTCCCAGCAATACCGACTTGCCGGCGCCGGTTTCTCCGGTGATCACATTGAAGCCGCCGCCGAACTCCACTTCCGAGTGTTCGATCAGGGCCAGGTTTTTTATCTTTATCCAGTTAAGCATAACCGCGTTTACTATATCTGTTGAAAAAATGTTTAAATATTTGTTTTTTACCGAAATCGGGATTAAGATTTATTATTACCCTTATATGATTATAATACAAGCACCGGAGATAAAAAAATGGGCTCTCCAGAGATATACAGTGACGGGAATGGAATCCGCATTACCTGTACCGGCAAAACAGAACTGAAGCTGACCAGAGTCGAACTCGGCTGTTCAGCCCGGAGAAAACTGCCGCCGCCCGGCTCCCGCGCCGCGGAATTGCTCAAGCTCGTCGCCGACTTTGTTCAAGGCAGGCCCGTTTCCCTGCCGACGGATGTGCTTGACCTGTCAACGCTGTCGGATTTCGAGCTTAAAATCCTGCAAATCCTTTTACGCAACGTTCCACGCGGAAAAGTTATCGCTTATGCCGCCCTGGCGGCAATGGCCGGCACTCCCCGCGGGGCCAGGGCCGTTGGCGGCGTGATGCGTAAAAATCTGTTCCCGCTGTTTTTCCCGTGCCACCGGGTTATCGCCAGCGACGGAACCATCGGCGGTTTTATGGGCGAACAGGGAGCCGGCTGTTCCGGCCCGGCCTTGAAGAAACAATTGCTCATGAATGAAGGCGTCACCTTTCTCCCGTCTGGAAAAGTCGCCGTAGAAAGCATAATCCGCCCGTAGCCGATTCTGTGCATTGTTCGGCGTCCCGGATGTCAAAAATCATCAGGCCATGCTTATTCGGACTGGATCTTGCGGATGATGTCGGTGGTGGAAAAACCGTCTATAAACTTGATGAAGCGGATATCGGCCCCGGCTTCCTGCAATGCGGCTCTTTCCTCCTGATTCAGCGTATCCAGCGTGTAGTCGCCGCCTTTGACATAAATGTCCGGCTGCAGCCGGCGGAATTCTTCGGTGCATTGCGGATTGGAAAACATGACGACTGCATCCACTGACTCCAGCGCGGCCAGCATGTAAGCCCGGCTGTATTCATCAATCACCGGCCGGGTCGGCCCTTTCAGCGCCCTGACGGAAGCATCGGTGTTGATCAGCACCAGTTGCGCGTCGCCGAACGCTTTGCTGCGGTGAAGGTATTCCGCGTGGCCGCGGTGCAGGATGTCGAAACAGCCGTTGGTGATTACCAGTTTAAATCCGACGGCGCGGAGTTCCTGCCGCCATTTGACCGCCTGCTCCAGCGTCATGATGAGGGTGTTCGGATCGCGGTTCATTTACTGACACCCAGTTCTTCTTTTTCCGCTTCGGAAAGGAGGCAGCGGACCATTACGCCGCCGTCAAGCAGCAGCTTCATCGCGACTTTGTCAATCGTATAGCGCTGGTGGTAAACCACCTCAACAATGCCGGAATTAATGATCATTTTCGCGCAGAGCAGGCACGGGCTGTAAGTGGTATACAGCGTCGAGTCCTTGATGCTGATGCCGTGGTACGCGGCCTGGGTGATGGCATTCTCTTCGGCATGGCTGCACAGGCATGAGCCGAGGTCTTCGCCGGACGGAGTGTCGGACTGGCATCTCGGACAGCCGCCGTCGCAACAGTTGGTGATGCCGCGCGGCGTGCCGTTGTAACCGGTCGAAATGATCCGGCGGTCTTTGACGACGACCGCGGCGACATGGCGGCGGCAGCAGTTGCTGCGGCTGGCGGCCACCCGCGCGATTTCCATAAAATAATTATCCCAGTCCGGACGGCTGCTATTCTCTGACATATTCCTGTCCTTTTCGGCTTGTTATGTAAAATGCGGAAGATACTAAATAACACGGTCTTAACATATTTTCAACCCGCTGTTCACTTTTTCAGCAGACGCAAGATGATATTTACGATAAATGTCAGGATGATGCTGACGATGATGCAGGTGGCGACTGGAAAGTGGAAAGAGCTTTTTTCCCCTTTGATATTGATGTCGCCGGGCAGCCTGCCGAAGTTGAACGGCAGACGGTCGGCGAACAGCAGGAAGATACCCGCGGCCGCGAGTATCAACCCGAAAATAATCAACGGTATGGCAAGCTCTTTCATGTCAACAATGTAATTATGCCTGGATTTCCTTGCAGAACGTGGCTTTGACGCTCTCGCGCAGCAGCTTGCTTTCCGCCTCCAGGAATTTTATCAGATACGGCTGCTGCATGTGGAATGCCAGCGCTTCCTGGTTCTTCCAGACTTCATAAATCAGGAACTCGTTCGGATGATCGGCAACTTCGTGGATGAGATATTTGACATTGCCGGCTTCTTTTCTGGTTTGCTGCGCAAGATCCAGCAGTAAGCGGCGAACTTCACTCCGGTGCTCCGATTTCGTCTTGATTGGAACTACGAGGGTCAGTTGATTTTCCATGTATCAAATTCCTTATTTTAGTTCGTCGGGATATTCTAGCTTTCCGGAATCTAAAATGCAAACCCCGCAACTACTCTTTATCGCAGGAAAATCCAGATGATTTTAATGCCGCTTCGATTGCCGGGAAAATATCCGCCGGTTTTTCCAGCCGGATCACCGCCCGCCCGGAGGCCAGATCAATGTCGGCGGCTTGAACTCCGGATACGCCCATAACCGCCTTCCGGGCGGCAGCCTGACAGTGGCTGCAAGTAAGGCCGGAGATCCTGATGACGATTGTTTCCGGCGTTTTCACCGCGCTGCGGGCTTTAAACTTTGAATGTTTAAGATACTGGCGGATGAATGCCGCCAGCAGCAGCGCCAGCATTGTGCCGGCGGACAGTTTGCCGAATATTCCCGGATTGGAATCCATGTGGCAGGCGGGCATCGCCGCCGCGCCGAGTCCGCTGATCAGGAAATCCAGCAGCAGCCCGGCCAGCAGCGAACATACCGCCAGCACGGCCAGATAGATCATGGTGGAACGTCTGCCCAGCACCTGCCACATGGCTGAGACCGCCGCCGCATTGGTCGCCGGCCCGGTGATCAGGAACACCAGCGCTGCGCCCGGGCTGAAGCCCTTGACGATCAGCGCCGCCGCAATCGGCACGGACGCGGTAGAGCAGACATACAGCGGAATCCCGATAAGCATCATCAGCGGCATTGCCAGCCAGCTTCCGCCGATGGTATCCGCCGCGTAATTGTCCGGCACCGCCATTGAGATAACCGCTGCCACAATCAGCCCGATCAGCAATGAGAACGCGATATCGCCCAGCAGCACGACAAACCCGTAATGGAAGGTCTGATATAATATTTCCCGCAGCGTTTTGCGCGGCTTTTCCGGCAGGCATTCATCGTCCCCGCAGGAACATTCCGCTTTAGAATCATGCTCCCCGCAGCAGTGTTCTTCCGCCTGATCCGCCCTGGCCGTGTCCTGTTCGCCGAATTTTTCAATCAGCAGGCCGCCGATGATGCCGGTAATGAACGCGAAGACCGGCTTGAAGATCGCGAAGACCCAGCCCAGCATGCTGTAAGTGACCAGAAAACTGTCCACCCCGGTCTGCGGCGTGGAAATCAGAAACGCCCCCGCCGCACCGCGTCCCGCGCCCTGCTTCCGCAACGCCGCCGTCACGGGGATCACCCCGCATGAACACAACGGCAGCGGCACTCCGATCAGCGCCGCCTTGATAATGGATTTCAGCCCTTTGTCGCCAAGATGTTTCCGCACATAACTCGCGGAAAAAAATACCGAAAGCAGCCCCGCAATCAGGAACCCGAACAGCAGCCACGGCGCCATCTGGCAGGTCATCACCCAAAACTCATTACAAAATTTTAAAACTAAACTTACCACAATCGTTCAATCCTTTAAAAAAATTAAAAATGACAGCCTGCTTCATCAGCTTCGTGATTACTTCTCAATTTTTTTCAAATGTTTTATCTGTTCAGGCAAAAAAGCCTCTTTCATCTTTATTATTTCTCCATCCTTAGTTATCATTAAATAATATTTGCCTTTTTTGCCGGATTTTAATTCTACGACGGCCCACCAATTATTATCGCTATGAATCAAACCATATTCGCAAGTTGCATAAAAATTACTAATACTAACGTTTTCAGGCCCCCCGGCTAGTTGATCCCTATTTTCATTGTATGGCGGAATGCTGAATAAAGATGCCGTTTTTTCCTTTAAAAAAACTTGATACAAATCCGTGGTATTGCGTTCAATAAGTACCAACCTTAGCCTCTCAAGGTTGCCATTTCTCAGTATTAGTTCGGCAGATTCAGTAAAATCCCCCATTCTAGAAACAAACATAACGATAAAGCCGATTATAAAAACGATGAAAATCACGGTTAATGTAAATCTGAATTTATCTGTTTTCATTTTTCAGCTTTAATTTAGAAATTGGTTTTGAACACGATAAACTATGAATTTAATTTACCACATAAAAGCCATGAATCAACATCCGGCCGGCGACAGCGTGAAACGCGCCATCAGGCCGGGAAGGTCGATGGCGTTGACGGCGGCGGTCCATTCGCTGTTCAACTCCATATTGGCGGAACGCAGTTTGTATTCATAGGCCAGATCCGGGAGCAGCATGGTGACGCGGTTATCCATGCGTTCGACGGTCACCGCACGGCCTTTCCAGTCGGGATTGAGTTCCAGATAAACCAGTTTCCAGAATTCATTGGAGATGCGTTCCAGGCGGCGCAGTTCAGCGGCGGCATTTTCCGATTTGGCGATTTTGCCGTCAATTTCCACGGAAGGCAGCAGCGGTTTGCCGGCCAGGTACAGCCGCAACTGCTGATGCGCCAGCAGATCGCCGTAGCGGCGCAGCGGACTGGTGATGCGGACGTAGGGATCAAGACCGAGCCCGGAGTGGCGGCCCGGTACAGTTTGGACAGACGTGACCGTGCAGCCGCGCCGGGCGGCAAACATCCCGGCCAGGGTAGCCGGTTTGCCGGAAATATCCGGTTCCGGCTGAACCGCGAAAGGAAACGGAATGTCTTTCTCGACGGCGAATTTCCCGACTGCCGCGCCGGTTGCCATCATGGCTTCCGCGACGATTTCGCGGCTTTGCAGCGGCGGCAGCGGCTTAATCGAAACTTCGCCGTGAGCAACTTTGATTTTCACCTCCGGCAGTTCGATGCGCAAAGCGCCGCCGGCCTCGCGGAACTGGCGGAACTGCTCCAGCAGCGGCTGAAGCGATTTAAGCGGTTCTTCGCCGAGATGCGTCTCCGCCTCTTCATAGGACCAGCGGGTGACGCGAATCAGCGACGGCACCACTTTTTCCAGCGTTGGCGCGCCGTCATCGTCAAAACGGATGGCGAACGACAGCGCGGGCGAGGTTTCCCGCAAGCCCAGGCCGAGCTGATGAGTTACCGGCGGCGGCAGCATGTGCACCGTCTGTTCCGGCAGATATAAATTCGTGCCGCGAGTTTCGGCTTCCAGGTCAATATCGTCACCCGGCGCCACGACGGCCGCCACATCGGCGACATGCACCCACAGCAGGCCGCCGGCATAGCCGATGGCGTCATCCGGGTCCTGATTGCCCTCGTCGTCAATCGCCAGCGCCGTCATCCCGGTCAAGTCCTGACGTTCTTCTTCAACCATTTCCGGCACCGGCAGCGCCGGGTCATCCAGTTCAATTCCGGCGCGGGCCGGGAACGGATTTTTCCAGCAGTCCCAGACGCCCAGATTCAGCAGCAGACGGTGCGCTTTCTCCGGAATCTGCTCCATATTCAGTTGCCGCATGATGCCGCTGGCGGCGGTTCTGCCCAGGGCCAGATGTTCCACATCGCGCAAATGATGGCGGTCTTCCGGCAGCAGTTTTCCGGAGCGGATGCGTTCAATCAGTTCCTCGCGCTGCCGACGGCTGTTGTCTTTGGCGGTTGCCGCTTCCAGCGCGGCGGTTATTTCCGCCACCGGCCGGGCCTTGACCCCGTCAGCAATGCTGCCGGTGAAATAGATGCCTTCCTCGAGCAGCAGCCAGGCCGACCATGCCCCGGCCGGATCGGATTTGCCGTAAACCAGCGCGGTGAAATCAGCGAGATTAACCGTTTCATCTTCCAGCATCACGACGATTTCCATCAAATCCGGCGGCGGCAGCGCCGCAGCCGGCAACTGGGACACCGGGCCGATGTGCAGCATGGTAATGTCTTTAAGCCGGACGCTTTTCCGTTCGCCTTCCGGCAGGCCGATTTCTATTTTACCGTCGCTGACGGAAATAACCTTAGCCGGCTTCTGCCGGTAAACCGCCAGCGCCCCGGCCACACATTGTATTTCGCTCATTCACAATCCTTTCATTATCTGTAATCGCTCAAGCATAAAATGAGTGTACAGGCGCAAATCTGCAAGCCGGTTCCAGGAAATCTTGGGTTAAAGTTGCCTGATAAAAATGCACAATTCAAAAGATTTTACCATTTGCGGAATTTAAAAATAACTTCGCGGGGTTATATTTTGCAGTTTACCAAAACTTTAAAAGGCAAAACTATATGCTGACCGAAAAACGGAAAAAGCTGATATTCTTTTCCTGCACGGTATTTCTCTTCATGCTGACTGCGCTGCTGACAAAAAATGAAGTGACGATGGCCGGCAATGAATCCAGCCGCTTCGGCACTGTTCAGGCGCTGGCGGAGCAGAATACTTTCGAATTGAACCATACAGCTTTCAGGTCGGTTGACCGGATTATCGTCGGGAACAAGATATATTCCGACAAGCCGCTGATGCTGATGGTGGTTCACGGCATGATGTTCAAAGTCATTGCCGCAATAACCGGAATCAGCTTCGATTCACATTATTTTCTTTCGGTTTATCTGACCAATCTGTTCGGGATCGGCTTGTTGAACATTGTTTTATTCATCCTGTTTTTCAAGCGGCTTGACCGCGATGTCGAAGCCCCTTTTTACAGCAAACTGTTTCTGAGTGTCAGCCTGGTGATTTCCACCATGCTGCTGTCCTACGGCGTTACCATGAACAACCATACTCCGGCAGCGTTGATACTGTTCATTCTATTTCTGCAATTCATGGATTATTCCGCGAAAGACACCGCGCTCCGGGCCTTTATGATCGGGATCATGGCCGGAGTGCTGCTTAATGTCGAAATTCCGGTCGGCGGTATTTTGGGAATCAGTTCTTTCCTGACCGTTCTGCTGCTTTCTAAAGAACAGAAGGTGGCAAAGACGGCAATCTATTCGCTTGGCGGCCTGCTGCCGATTTTCGCTATGTGCCTGGTCAATTATATTGCGATCGGCAGATTTTTGCCTCAGTATTTAGGTGCCGGCGGCAGTTATCAGCCGTCGTTGTCAAGTATTTCCGTTGAGTATTTCTGGAATATTCTTTTCTGGAACAGAGGATTTTTCTCATATATGCCGGCAATGCTGTTTATTATACCGGTACTGCTGATTAACCGCAAAATCCTTAAAAACCGGCTGGAGCTGATTGTTCTTCTAACCATTGCCGCGATAATTCTGTTCTACGGATTATTGACGGCTGAATACGGCGGCTGGGCTTACGGCTTCCGCTATCTGATTCCGGTCATTCCGATTCTCTGGTTTTTTATTGCACGGGAATACGCGCCGAAAATACATTCATGGCAGTACGCGGTTTTAAGTGTGCTGATATTCTGGGGTATTATAACCAGCTATGTCGGCTCCTATAATCCGTGGTGCAGTTGCTACGAGGCAACTAACTCAAAGCCGAACAGCGTGGACCATTATGTCCGCTGCTCTTTTGCCGCAAATCTGCTTTGTATCAGTTTCGAGCAGGATCCGGACTCCGCGCTAAGCCGTTTTATGATTAATAATGTTTATGGACCGGTAGTCGCGGCGGCGTATTTGAATGAAGCTTTTGTCAATACCAAAAATATAGAGAAGCTGCTGCAATTACGGGAGTATTGCGTTAAAAATCCGCAGACGCAAATGAAATTTCAGTCCAAGTAACTGCCCGGAAATCAGAACGATACGTTGACGTCGCCGCTGATTTTCCATGGCGGCGGCATCAGCACAATACCGGTTTCCTGATCCCAGTTCCGGTCCCAGGTGCGCAGCAGCAGGGGATCGGTGGGTTTGCCCCACGGATTGATGTCTATCACCAGGATATCACCGTCAGAAGTAAGATAAATGTCCATGACAAGGTTTTTCACCGGCAGCGCCCAGGCGACTTTTTCAAAGAAGCGCTCGGCTTTTTTCCACAGGTTTTTCTTGATGCCTTCGAGTCGGCGGAAGTGCCGGATAAGCCAGTACTGGCTCATGGCGGAAAGCTTGCCGTCATAAATGAACAGGCGGAATTCACGGGTTTGATTCATCCGGCGGAATGGACGGATGCACACATATTCAACCATCCCGGCAGCGGCGGCATTGCGGACTTTCTGGCTTTTGGCAAGGAATTTCCAGGCGCTTTCCGGGGAAAATACCGCGCCGCGCTTGTCTCTGAAGCGTTCAGTGTCGGTCGGGGAGACGGTGTCTACTGAAACAAAGCAGTTTCCGGGGATGGAATTCATCGGCATCCGCATCCGGCTGATGACATCGGCGACATTTTTCCCTTCCGCCTCGCCATCGGCCAGGGATTTGATTTCGTTGTCATGAAGCTTGACGAACGTGGTCAAAAAGGTATGTCCGGCCAGCACTGGATACCATACCGGAGTCCGGCAGAAATCGTTTTTTTCCATATCAGTTCCTCATAGCCTTAATTTAATTGTTTTACATAAAGTCATCATCCGCCGGCGCTTCCGGTTTTTCTCCGGATAAATCCCGCTCCAGTCTGGACATGATATAGATAAAATATACCGCGAAACAGAAAATGTAAACCGTGTTAAAGTCCAGCGGCAAATCGAATGCCGGAAAAAACGATGCGATAATGATTGCCGGGAAGCCGGCGTAAATTGCGGTAACAAAAATATTCCTGAACTTTAAAATTTTAAAATTGCGGCTTCCGACCAGATTGAAAATCATGGTAAAAAGGGAGGTCAAAACGATGGTCTGAAACAGAATTTGAATAAATTGCAGGCCAAAAGTAATGAGCGTGACGCAAATTTTTACCGGAATCTTCCTATCCGCGGCACTTACCGAACTGAAAGGCAGTCCGAGCGGATTGCCGACGGACGAATTTTCTTTTAAATACGCCATGATCGCATCTTTTTGAAACGGCCTGGTGGATATTCTGGCCTTTTCCGGTGCATATATCAGCGGAATCAGCAGATACTCATTCGCGTCGGTTTTATACCATCCGGCAACAATTCCCGGAGACCAGAATACCCCTCTGGTGCTTTCGTGGTCAAAATCAGGAAGCGGCGCGGTTTGAAGGTCAGGAATATAAGCAACGGTCGCAATCTCTGTAAGCTGAACAACTCTGGCCTTTTCCGGCTCGACGGAAGGCAGAATACCCTTGTCGGTAAATTTGATCCGGCCAAACTGTTCAGTAATTGTATCGCAGGCAATGTCAATGTCCTTATACAGCGGAAAAGTTTTTGCCGTAGTAATAAAAATTGCGCAAAGCGTTGTCAGGATCAGCAGATGCCACAGCGCTTTCCAGGGGGAAAGCCTGAACAATTGCAGGAATATTTCCGTTCCTTTGCACACTCCGGACAGTGTATTGAAAAAACTCATCGGCGATCCTGTTCTTAAATTGTTCAGTTAACCGGATATCTTCTTTTTAAACTCGTTTTTGCCGCCGGCTTTTTCCAGCGCTTTAAGTTCCGGTTCAATTATTGCGAATTCGTCGGGAGTGAGCCTGTCCACGAAAAGCGTGCCTTCAAGATGGTCCATTTCATGCTGGATACATCGTCCGAGGAGTCCCCCGCATTCGAAGTCTACGACTTCTCCCGCCAGCGTGACGCCGCGCATTCTGATGCTCAAAGGCCTGATGACCGGGGCATAGATTTCCGGAACGCTCAGACAGCCCTCGTTTCTGATGCAAAAAGCACCGCTGAAAGAAATTATTTCCGGATTGATGAGCACGAACGGCATACGCGGCAGTAAAGCCGCTTCCCCGGGCGAGTTTGCGAGTTCCGCCCCGTCATCCGGGTCTGTCGGCAGATTCAGCGCCATCATTTTCAGGCTGATGCCGATTTGCGGCGCCGCCAGGCCGATACCTTCAAAAACAGCCACGGCCTGGAGCATTTCATTGCCTATTTCCAGGATGTTGCCGTCAATTCTGTCCACCGGTTCTGCCAGCTTTTTCAAAACCGGAGCTCCGTAAGTATAGACGGTATACTGTTTTTTCTTTCGGAAAATCATATTTACTCTCCGGGCGAGGCTTCCTTCTGATAGATTTCCAATGAACGTGAGATGCGTGCCGCGCAGCGGCTGCCGCCGATCAGCATTATCGTTTCATCCAGTTCAGCGCCGCCGGCCGCGCCGCTGACCGTCAGCCGGAGCGGCTGGAAAAGTTTGCCATGCGCTATTCCGAAGTTCTCTTCGGCTTTAGAGATTATACCATGCAGCCATTCTTTTGTCAACTCGCTGCGGCTGTTCAGTTCCCCGGCAAGGAAGCCGAGAGCGGCTCTGGCTTCAGCGGAAGCCAATTGTTTCTTGAAAACCTTCTCGTCGACGGGAAAATCATCGGAGAAAAAGTACTTCCAGGTTGCGACTTGTCCGAATTGTTTGACCCGTGACTGCATCAACCGGGCAACTTGTTCAAATTTCACATCTTTACTAAAGTTTCCGGCATAATTTCCGGCATAATCGACGAATTTTTCAAAAGGCATTTCCGCGATATAGGCCCCGTTCATGTTCAACAGTTTGTTGCTGTCCAACTGGGCGGGTGCGCTTTTGACCCTTTCCAGCGTAAAGGCTTCGATCATTTCCTGTTTCGTCATTTTTTCGCGGTCATCGCCGGGCGACCAGCCCAGCAGGGCCAGATAGTTGAACAGCGCTTCGGCTAGAAACCCTTTTTCCCTGAAATCGCCGACAAAAGCGTCACCGTCGCGCTTGCTGTACGGTTTGCCTGAACTGTTGACGATCATCGGCAGATGAGCATATTCCGGCGGTTTGCGGCCAAGCGCGTAGAAAAGCATGATATGACGGTAAGTGTTTTCCACATGGTCGTCACCGCGAATGATATGCGTGACATTCTGTGTAACGTCATCAACGACATTGGCCAGGTGGAATACCGGGGAACCGTCACTGCGGACCATGATCAGGTCTTTAATGCCGTCAAGCGGCTTGGACAATTCGCCCTTGATAATGTCTTTATAAAAAATCTCCCGGCGCATGAACGTCATTTTGACGCAACTGTTTAAAGTGAAAGGCTGTTTGTCGCGGATAATGCCGTCAATCTCCTTTTCCAGCTCAAAAACAACATTGCCTTTGCTGTCATAAAGTTTCATTTGACGGAATCCGGCAAGGCATGCGGCGGCAGGCATCGGCGCGCCTTTTTTGCTGACGGTGGAAAAACTGACGCCGGTAAAATCAATTTTGACGGGTGTTTCAGGATGAAGCTCAAGTTCCGCCGGCCCGACGTCGCGGATTGCCGCAAAATCCCGGCAGTCCCAGGGAATGCGGAAGAATATCGGAGACAGTCCGCCTTCCGGGGGGGGAGCCGCATAGGCCAGTCCCTTGGCGATCATCTGATTGGCGGCGTTTATATGCGCTTCCCGCTGGCTGGTCTGATACATGATCTCGCCGTCGAAACTCAGGGCCAGCCAGTCCATGCACTGCAGTAATGTGTCTATCGCCTGACGGGTGGACCGTTCAAGGTCGGTATCTTCGATCCGCAGCAAAAATCTGCCGCCGCAATGACGGGCGAAAAGCCAGTTGAAGATTGCAGTCCTGATATTGCCGATATGCACCTGTCCGGTTGGTGACGGCGCGAATCGCACTACTGTGTCCATAGAGAAACCTCTTTAAAAATTAAAAGTATGCCGCATCAGCCAAACGGATGCGGATTATATTGTCTCTGTAAATTAATACTCGATCGACGAGTTGCCGTCGGTATAAACAGAGCCGGTGGTATTGGTATTGGTGGAGGCGTCGAGCTGCGCTCTTGCTTTTCTGACGTTGACCAGCGCCTGAACCAGATTGGTGTCCGCCTCTACCACATTACGCTGTGCTTCATTCAGGCGGGTCAGCTCCGTATTTCCGGCTCTATACTCCTCTTCGACCAGATCGCGCTGTTTATTGACCAGCAGCAATGTTTTTTCATACAATTTTGCCTGCTTGATGTTCTGGACATAATTATCATATGCGCCGCGGACTTCCTGAATAATGGAAATCCAGGAGGACGCCGCTTCGAATTTGGCCCTGGACAGTTCCGCCTTGAATTCCCGGACGATATTTTCCCGTTTCAGGCCGTCGAACATCAGCCATTCAGCCTGGATGCCAACTTCAGACCCCGGATTATTATAATAGGTGTGGTTGATTCCGCCGTTTCCGCTGCCGTAACGGGTCAAAGTGGTTCCGTAATCAAGAGTGCCATAGGCGGAAACAGCCGGCGAATAAGCACCGTAACTTCTGTATACTCCATACTGGGCGACCTTAACCAGGTCGCGGAATGATTTCAGGTCCGGACGGTTGTTCAGTGCGGTATCCAGATATACATCGACGGATGTAAGGTGTTCGTCGGTATCCGGATTAATCGGCGGAAACTTGATGTAAGGCGGGAGTTTAGCCGTAGGAATACCCATTAGCGCGGAAAGCGAGTAAACCGCGATATTATAACGGTATTCGGCGGCAATCTGGCTGCCTGTAGCAGTATTATTCAGAATTTTGAAGTTAAGTACATCGCTAAGCGGAACCGCCCCGGCCTGGTATTTAAGCTGAGTTTCTTTCAAGTTTTTAAGCTGGAATTCCATGTCCGCGCGGGCGATGCGCTGCTGCTCGATAGCCAGCAGAATATCATTGTAGGCGCTTGCCACGCTGTTCAGCAGAATACGCCGGGCATTCTCTTCCAATTGTCTTTTGTTGTCTGCCAGATATTTTGCAATCGAGACGTTCATCTCTCTGATGAAACCGTCAAACAACAGCCAGTTGGCGTTAAGGCTGGTGCTGGTGGTAAGGCTGTTGGTGGTCGGATAATTGGTATTTACCTGACCAGTATACTGGTTGTTAGCCAGTCCGCCGTTAAAATTGGACGTTATTGTCGGGAAATAAGCTCCCAATGACTGATAATAACGCATTCTGGCGGCATTGACGGCATGATATACCGAAATATAATTAGGATTGTTCTTTACGGAAATTTTCTGCGCGTCCGGAAGCGAAAGCACTTTAATATTTACCAGAAGCTCTTCGCTGGCATCTTTCTGCCTGGCCGTATAAATATCATTTTCCGTGGCAACCGGCGGCGGGGTATAGTTATAACACCCTCCGGCCGTGATTATTACAGCCGCAAGAGAAAAACTTTTCCACATCAATTTCATTTTAAAAAGACTCCAGCTCTCAATCATTTTAAAAAACGTTTAAAGACCTGCTTAAAGCTAAAATTATAATTTATAGCGAAAAGACCATATTTTCAAATATATAAGGACCAAATAATCACTCTATTGCAGAACACGGAGAGACGACGAGAACACATTCTCCTTTCCACTTGCGCCCGGAAGTTTTTTGAATAACCTCCGAGACCGGGCCGCGAGTTACTTCCTCAAACATTTTTGTCGCCTCGCGTACTACCGCAACCTTAGTCTCCGCGCCGATTCCGGCGTTGATTTCATTAAGCAGTTTCTCCATCCGGTGCGGCGATTCAAAAATCACGCAGGTTTTAGTCTCCGCGGCAATTTGCTTTATCGCTTCGCCCCGGCGTCCGGATTTTACGGGCAGAAACCCGTAGAAAATAAATTTGTCGATTGGCAGCCCGGACGCAACGGCGGCGAAAGTCAGGGAAGAGACTCCGGGAATGATTTCCGGCTCAATTCCGGCTTTTACCGCTTCTCTGACAAACAGGAAGCCGGGGTCTGCGATACCGGGAGTCCCGGCATCTGAAACCACCGCCACCTTCATTCCGCCGCTGATCTGTTCAAGCAGCTCCGCTGTTTTGCGATGTTCGTTGAACGCGTGATAACTGATCAGCCGCGTGGATATCTGGTAGTGCTTGAGCAGAATACGGGTATGGCGGGTATCCTCCGCCGCGATCAGGTCTGATTCTTTCAGAACCCGCAACGCCCGCAGCGTGATATCCTCCAGATTGCCGATTGGAGTTGATACTATATACAGCTTGCCGCTGTTTACATTTTCCGTCATTTCTCTTACAATTTCTTTTTTAGTTACTGTGTAAATTAATATATGCCCGGCATTTACAACTGAAGCCAGACCTGGTTAAACAATTGTTTCATTCATTAGATTAAAACATGTGTTTGAATCTTTCAAGCGCGATTCGTCTTTTTTTTGCATATTTTTAATCATTCCTGTAATGCCCCCGGTAATTTTAACCGTATATTACTACGTCGTTAAAATCAACATCATTGTTACAGTAAAATACAAAAGAATGACTGAAAAAAACATAAATCTTCAGAATATGGAAGAAAACACATTTAATCTCAGCCGTTTTCTCAGTCTGTCCGGAATCGCGTCCCGCCGGAAATGCGCCGATATTGTGAAAGCGGGACTCGTTCAGATAAACGGTCAAACCGTGACGGAGCCGGGTTGCCGGGTTAATGCCGCCGATAAAGTTGTTTATGACGGACGCCCCGTCCGGATCGAACAGCGTATTTATATCATGCTGAATAAACCCCGGGGATATGTCTGCACAAATGATGATCCGCATGCCGAAAAAAGGGCCTTTGATCTTGTGGAGATTGACGGTATCCGGCTGTTTTCGGCCGGGCGGCTGGACAAAGACAGCGAAGGGCTGCTGATTATCACGAACGATGGCGATTACGCCATGCAGCTTAGTCACCCGCGGTACGAAATCTTCAAAACTTATCTGGTAAAAACAGACACTGCAATCCAGGCAGACGAACTGGACCGTTTGCGGCAGGGCATTATTGACGATGGCGAAAGGCTGCTGCCGCGGAAGATCGAAGAAATCGGCAGTTGCCTCTATCGTTTTATTTTGAATGAGGGAAAAAAACGCGAAATCCGCCGCATGATCGCGGCCGCCGGCAGAAAAACCGTTTCACTGCAAAGAATCAGTGTGGGCGCATTAAAGCTGGGGGAGCTTGAATCCGGGAAATGGCGTTTTCTCTCCGAAGCGGAAGTAAAGCTTAGCCTGCGTCCGGGATTTTCCGGGCAATAATCCGGAAATCATACTCTGCCTTGAATTTATGACAGATATAGTTATCTTAATATATTAATTGCGGTGGCAGATGGAATAACAATCCGGGATGTTTTCTGATGAAATTCGTATGCGCCAATTGCGGACAGAAGTTTAAAATCGCAGATGAAACTAAATCTGCCTTTGAATTTACATGCACCTCTTGCGGAACCGCCTTCAAAGTGGATATCGCGGAAGAACCAATTATTGTTCACATGCCGCCGAAACATGAACAGCAGCCGGCAGCGCCTGCAAGCGCTAAAATGCAACTGCCTAACGGCAAGGCGCAACTCAAAGCCAATTTTCTGGCCGATATCAGCAGGCCGCCGCAGGCCAAACCGAAAAAAAACGACGACAATAAATGAATCCGGGAGAATCGCGAAGATGTAAAGGTTATTTTTGAATGGCTACTAAATGCTTCACTGCTTTTAATATTCACTTTTCCGGTAAGCATCCAGCCAGCCACATCTTGAAAGTACCGGATGTTATTTTACTTCCGGTTTCCAAAAATGCGGCAGGAGAGTGTCGATTGCAGAGGCGGGAGTGGTACTGATCCGGACAAGAACATCTTCCATCCATGTGCAGAAGTTGATGTTGTTCGCCTTGCAGGTAGCCGCCATACTTTGCATGATCGCCAGATGCTGGCCGCCGGGTTCGCTGCCGGCGAACAGCCAGTTTTTGCGTCCGAGCGCGATTGGGCGGATCGCGTTTTCCGCCGGATTGTTGTCAATGTTCAATTTCGGATTTTTCAAAAACAGCGAGAGCTGCTCTTCCAGCTTCAATGTGTAATTTATCGCATTGTACAGCGGGGATGACGGAACTTCGTTTTCAATATGTTTCCGGCATATGTCAAAAAACTCTTTGACCAGTTTGGCGGAAGCGCGGCGCGCGACTTTCCGTTCCTGGAAAAGTGCAGTTTCCGTGTTTTTCTTTTCCGCCCGCAGTTTGGCTTCGGCTTCAATCTGATAAAGATTGCGGATTAACTTGAGTTCCGGTTCCGCTTTTGCATATCCGGAGTTGAAAACGTCAAGGAACTTGCGGCGCACATGCGCCCAGCATGCCGCGAAATCAGCATCGAGTTTGTCGTAGCCGGCGTATGCGTCCCGGATGATTGTTCCGGAGTAACTGCCGAAAAGTTTTTCAGCGGCAGCTTGTGATCGTGACAGGGCGAAATGAAATACCGCCAGCGGCGGACCAATTCCGCTCATTCCGCACCACAGATAGGCTTTTTTACATTTTCCTTTTCCGGGGTCAAGCATGTTTACCGGGGTTTCATCTGCATGGATGATTTCCCGCTGCATCAGCAGCTCGTCCATCCGTTCCCAAAAGACTTTAAGCTGCTGTGCCGCTCCTGAGAACAGGCTGCACAGGCTGGAACGGTGGATCGGGAGTCCTTCACGTTTCATGATTTCAGCCTGGCGGTATAACGGCAGATGGTTTTCCACCTTGTCGGATATTACGCCGCTGATAAACGAAATGTCAAATTTGGTTTTGCCGCTGATTGAATCCAGAAAGTCTCCGGCGGCCGGTGCGGTAATCACGCCGCGGGTTGCATCCGCTTTGTCGGCATATTTCGCCCGCTTGATGACCTTGACAAAGAACCGGGTCTCGCGTCGGGCTACCCGTTCGCTGATTTCATAACCGATCAGTTCCATGCCGACGCGGTCCTCTTCCGGAATATCTATCACCACTTCTTCTCGCGGCAGATCCGCCGGAATTTCGTTCCATCCGAATTTTTCGCGCGGCTTGCGCTCATGGGATTCGACATGCAGTGCGGCCTCCGCAGGCGCCGCTTCCGGGACAGCTTCAAAACCGGGAAGCAGCGCGGTGCCTTCCGGCACCGGCACGAACTTCTCGGATTTCGCGCCGAAAAGCTGGCGTTGGAACCAGGCGATCTGCACGGTGAGTTTTTCGATGATCTCGGCTTGTCGCCGGATCATTTTCAACGCTTCATCGTATTCAATTGTTACATTATCTACCATGCTTTAAAGATAGCATGAAAGCAGGATTTTTCACCTGAAAATGCATGTTTTTACAAAGAAAAACGCTTATAATAACGCTTCGGTTTGATACCGGATAAAATCGCATAAAGTTCACGACTGTCCAACTCGATTTTGCCGTCGGCTGACTGCGGAATATTGAAGCGTCCCTGCGACAGGCGTTTGCTCCATACCGCATAGCCGTCACGATCCCAGTAAATAATTTTCACCAGATTGAAAGCACGGTTGAAAAACACAAATAAATGACCCGAAAGCGGATCGCCGAGCAGATACTGGTGGACCGCTCCCGCCAGGCCGTCGAATGACTTGTGCAAATTGACCGGCGTCCGGCAGTAATAGATTTTCACGGCTCCGGATAATGGCAGCATCAGCGCACCTCCAGCACAGCCAGGACGCGCTGCAACGCTTCAACATTGAAATCCGTATCAAGACTGATGCCAATGCGGCCAAATTCAAGTTTGATGCCGGAACTGCCAACGCGATGGCGCTCCGGCGCAGACTGCAGGGTAGACGGCACGGGCAGATGAACAATTTCCAAAGGGGATTCTGAAACGGAAAAATCAGGGCGAAGCCGGATGCGCCATCTTGAAGCCGCTTTCAATTTCAAATCATGTATCCGGCAGTACTCCGCAAAAGAAAGACCGCTGTTCCAGTATCCCGACAACGCACGCTGCCACCGGCGCCAGACAATTCCGAGTTTGACCATAAAATATCCTCCTGGTTATTGTTGAAGGATAATTTACTCGGCGGGAAAACAAAACAACAGATGGAGCTGGCTGGACGCTTACGGAGGCAGATGATATTTTAATTACTGGAATACATTGTACGTGGTGTTTAATAATTACATATTATGGGAACATAATTATGCTATAGTGCGCTTGTGTTGTTCGTCAGTAAAGAATCTTCTGGATCAAATTCCCTTTTCGGTATTTTCACTGCCTAGCAGCCTGTCGGACTTTTCCCGGAAGAGCTATGGCATGAAAATTTCGTAGTGATATATTACGATCAAAAAGGATTGACGATGGCAGCGAAGTTTGTGAATGTTGACCGGGACACGCCGATGATGTTTCCGCCAGACCTGAGGGAATGGCTGCCTGAAGACAGCATGGTGCATTTCATAGTGGATACGGTTGATGTGCTTGATGTGCATAATTTTGAGATCAACGAACGTGGCAGCGGAAGTGCGCAGTATCCGCCGAAAATGCTGTTGTCGCTGCTGATTTACTGTTATGCGACAGGGCGTTTTTCGTCGCGTGAAATAGAGTTGGCGACGCATCATGACGTAGCGGTGCGCTACATCTGCGGGGGCGATCTGCACCCAGACCACGACACCATTTGCGTGTTCCGTCTGAAAAACCAAGCGGCGTTCAAAGAGGCGTTTACCAAAGTATTACTGGTGGCCCGTGAACTTGGTCATCTGAAAAAAGTAGGCGGCATCAGTGTCGATGGCACGAAGCTCAAGGCCAACGCCAGCAAACATTCGGCGGTCAGCTATAAACGTGCGGGAGAAATGATTGAGCAACTTGAGTTGGAAATAGATGAACTAATCCGCAAAGGCGAAGAAGCCGATAACACTCCGCTGGAAGACGGGCTGACCCTGCCTGACGAGATCAAGCGGCGCAGCGACCGCAAGGCAGCGCTGGAGCGTGCCCGGAGTATTATCGAGGAACGTTACGAAGAGGCGAAACAGGAAAAACAGCGTGAATACGAGTCGAAAAAGGCCGTCCGTGACGAGCAGCGCAAGAACGGCAAAAAGCCGAGAGGCAATGACCCGCAACCGCCGTCCGCCACTCCGCCGGACGATATGCAGTTCAATTTCACCGACGAGGAAAGCCGGATTATGAAAGCCGGCAGCGGCCAGCATTTCGAGCAGGCGTATAATGCCCAGGCTGCGGTGGATACCGAAGGCAGCATGTTGATTCTCGGCGGATATGTTACTGACCATGCCAACGACAAACTTGAGTTGAAACCATGCGTAGCGAGCGTCGATCCGACGGTGCGCGGCATCAGCACGGTTGCGCCGACACCGGATATTTCAGCGAAGCTGCCGTTCTCGACGTAGAGACTGACGCTGACGGCAACGGCCCGGCAGTCTACTGTGCGGTGGAAAAGCAAGGTCACCACCGCACTATAGCTGACTTGTTGAAAAAAGCCGAACCGGCTCCGCCGCCGCCCGGTGCCACGGTCAAGGAAAAGATGGCGTACCGCCTGAAAACCAGTGAAGGACGAGCCATTTATAAAAAGCGGAAAGAGACCGTAGAGCCGG
>JBAYIO010000041.1:0-41533 GCA_041665605.1 Victivallaceae bacterium
CAAGCAATTATGGAGTGTCTGGAAAATCAAACAACCGAGATACTCCATGATCTAGAAACACTATTGACGTGTGAATTTCAGAGTTTTAAAAATGTTAATATTTTAAACTAATACAGTATAATTGCGGCCGGCCGCATATTTATAGAGTGGATCGGCACGCATGAAGAATATAACGGGAAAACATTTTAAGGAGTATAAGGATATGGACAACATTCACCTGGTTAGAACCGCAAAAGAATATGATGCGACAATGGGCAGGATTCTGGCTTTGGCTAAAACCAACCCGCGGGAAAATACTCCGGAATATGAGCGGCTGACGATTCTCAGTTTGTTAATTGAGGAGTATGACCGCAAACATTATCCGGCGGTTGAAGCCGACCCGGTTGAGGCTATAAAATTCCGCATGGAGCAGCAGGGGCTCAGGCCGGTTGACATGAAAGAGTATTTCGGCTCAACCGGCAGATTCTACGACGTCATAAATAAAAAAAGAAATCTCAGCATGGCAATGATCCGCAAGCTGCATTCCGGTCTGGGGCTCACTTATGAAAGCCTCCTCGCATAGCCCGAACGCATGTAACGAACCGGCAAACCCAAAGGCATCCGGGAGAATCGCGAAGATGTAAAGGTTTTTTTTGTACGGCTCTTTAAAGCTATTTGATAAGGCTGTTTTCTTGATTTAAGCTTTTTATCTTCATTTCCTTGATGTCATTCATGTGCGCTGCATTTTCCCGTTTTCGTTTTCTCTGCGCCTCCGCGTCTCCGCGTGAGAGACCTGTTTTTGTTCTGCCGCCAGATAAAATTTTGCGAAAAATGACTCATTTAACCGATTTATTTTAAACGATTTACACCGCCATTGATTGACAAATCTCCTATATGTATACGCGTGCTGCGCCAGGGGGACCACGCAAAAATCAATAAAAAATAAGGAGATTGGTATCATGCCGAAATCAAAATATGATGAAAGTCTGCCGGGAAGGGCAGGGGAATACGCGGCCGACGGGATGAACAATGCTGAAATCGCGGCGAAACTGGAAATATCCGAAGATACGTTTTATACTTATCAGCGGCAGTTTCCGGAGTTTGCCGCCGCCGTCGAAACCGGACGGCTGGCGGTGTCGGCGGACAACATTGAAAGCAGTCTGATGGATATGGCGCTGGGGCGCTGTTTTATCACCACCGTCAAACATTCTGTCAGCGGGCGCGAAACCAAGACCATGCGGCAGCTTGTGCCGAACCTGAAAATGCTCATCCGCTGGCTGGAACGGAACAGACAGTATGCCGGCGACGGCGACATCCGGACAGCAGAACCGGTAAAAGTAAACATTGCGGTAAACTCAAAGTATGATGAAGGTTTTCTGGAAGACGTCGAACGCTATGCCGCCGAAGGCTACACCGATTTGCAGATTGCCCGGCGGCTGGGGATTGCACTTTCATCATTCTATAATTATAAAAAGCAGTTTCCGGATTTCGCCGCCGCGCTGGACAGCGGCAGAAGGGAATGTTACGGCAGGCTGCGCTGTCAACTGCTGGCGCTGGCATTGGGCAAATGCACCGTGCGTACCGAAACCTGTTGCGACGGTGATTTCCGCAAATCCACCGAGCGCCAGCTTCCGCCCAATCTGAAAGCGATCAAATATTGGCTCACGGGAGCCAATAGAGAAGTCAGAAGTCAGGAGTCAGGAGTCAGAATGGGAGCAGGGGCAGAAGCCTTGAAGACAAGAAGTCAGAATGGGAACGATGAAATCGGAAGATTGGAACCCACCTACGCTCAAGGACACTCCAAAATCTCGGAATCGGGCGGCTGCCCGTCTGGTAATGCTGGCCGCATGGGCGAAACAGCCCCCGCTCAAGAACACTCCAAAATCTCGGAATCGGGCGGCTGCCCGTCTGGTAATGCTGGCCGCATGGGCGAAACAGCCCCCGCTCAAGAACACTCCAAAATCTCGGAATCGGACGGTTGTCCGTCTGGTAATGCTGGCCGCATGGGCCAATCCTCTGCCATGTCCTCCCAGTTCCCTGCCAGGTCCCATGACCGGCGGTTTGCCAAAATGTCGAGAAAGGAGCGTCAGCGTCTTTTGAAGAACAGACAGGAAACCGGGAATCAGCAGTGAGAAATGAGCAAGAGAGAAGTCAGGAGCCAGAATTCAGAATGGGAACCGGGAAATCGGAAGGCAAAAAAACAAAAGCATTATGCTCAACGACTATCCAAAGTCGGAATTCCAGTCTGACAAGTCCTCCCGGTCCGACAAGCACTCCGCTCAACGACACTCCAAAATCTCGGAATTGGGCGGGAAGATAAAAAAATTGCATTTTTTTAGTTTTCGTGTGTTGCCTGAGATAAAGAAATGCTACATTAACGGATTCTTGAACTATTAAATTAAAAATGGCGATGAATACATACAAACTGGATGACGACAACATCGAAGCGATTGCTCTGGCCTGCGCGAAGCAGCTTCAGGTGCCGGGCGCGGTGCTGGTTGTGCCCACGGAAACGGTTTACGGCCTGATCTGCCGCCGGGACGATGCCGCCGGAATCGAGAGAATCTACCGGCTGAAAGAGCGCGACCGCGGCAAACCGCTGGCAATGTTCGCCGACGGCATCGCCATGCTCGAAGCGCATGGGGTGAACTTGAACCGTGAAGCCGCGCTGCTGACGGAGAAATTCTGTCCCGGCCCGGTCACGATCATAACCGCTGACGCACAAGGCGGCAAAACCGGATTCCGGATTCCGGACCATCCGTTCATCCTGGCCCTGCTTCACCGCATCAAGCTTCCGCTGGCTTCGACCAGCGCCAATCTGTCGGGAACGCCGAACGCCCTGAACGTGCAGGATGCGGTTAAGGATTTGAACGGAACTCCGGATATAATAGTTGACGGGGGGGCCATTCCGCCGGACCGCCAGGCATCGACGGTCATTGATGTGTCCGGAAGTGAGTTGCGCATAATCCGGCAGGGGCCGGTATCGGAATCGGAAATCAGACAGGTCTTAAAATAAAAAATAGCCCGGACAACTCCGGGAAAAATAACTAAGGAGACATTGTTATGCCATTAGTTGACATGCCGCTGGATAAACTGCGTTCCTACAAAGGCAGCAGTCCGTGCCCCAAGGACATCGACAAATTCTGGGACAGCTCGATTGCGGAAATGAAAGCCATTGATCCGGAAGTGGAACTGCTTCCGTCCGACTTTCAGGCCCCTTACGCCGAATGCTACGACATGTATTTCACCGGCATCGGCGGCGCCCGGGTCTTCGCCAAACTGCTCCGCCCGAAACCGCTCAGGAAAAAACATCCGGCCATTGTCATGTTTCACGGCTACAGCGGCAATTCCGGCGACTGGTGCGACAAGCTGCCGTATGTGGCCGCCGGATTTACCGTGGCCGCGCTGGACTGCCGCGGCCAGGCCGGAAATTCGGAAGACGTCGGCGGAGTTATCGGCAACACTTTCAAGGGTCAAATCATCCGCGGGCTCGATTCCGGACCTGAGAAAATGCTCTTCCGTCAGATATATCTGGACTGCGCCCAGCTTGCCGGCCTGGTCATGCAAATGCCGGAAGTGGACGCGACCAGAGTTGCGGCAATGGGCGGCTCCCAGGGCGGCGGACTGACGCTGGCCTGCGCCGCGCTGGAACCGCGCATCAGCCGCGCCGCGCCGGTGTTCCCGTTCCTGTGCGACTATAAGCGCATCTGGGACATGGACCTGGACATAAACGCCTATGCCGAGCTGCGGGAGTATTTCCGCTGGTTTGATCCGACTCATTCCCGCGAAGATGAAGTTTTCCGCCGCCTGGGCTATATTGATGTGCAGAATATCGCGAAGCGGATCCGCGGCAGGATCATGATGGTCACCGGCCTGATGGATAACGTCTGTCCGCCGTCAAGCCAGTTTGCCGCATACAATAAAATAACCTCGCCGAAAGACGTGGTGATTTATCCCGATTTCGGACATGAAGGACTGCCCGGCAACAATGACCGGATATTCAAATTCATGATGGAGATGCTGAAGTAAAGCGTTCCGGCAGGCACACTTCCGCGGCGGGTGAAATCGCCGCGGATCTTATCATTTTTTGACGTGATAGACAACGATAACGATTATCGCCAGAACTATGGCGGAGATTATTCCCGCCAGAATCAGCAGGTTCAATTTTTTCAAAGACTTTTTGTTATAATCGGCGATTTTAGGAGGTACCGTTCTGACTCTCGGCGGCGGCGGCGGCGGCTTGTTTGCCGGAGCTGTCTGCCCCGTATGGTTCTGAGCACTCCGGGCCGGCGCCGCGGCCGGTTCGGATTTGTCATCCGCGACCGCGTCCATTTTCATGGTGACATTGGAATCCATGGCGACTGTCACGTCCGTAGTGGCGTCGGCCCCATCCCCGCCTTTTTTATTGGAGGATGCGGATCTGCCATTCAGGGAGATTACATCATCCGCCCGGGATGTCGAGGCGCCTGACTTTTTAGTCTTTCCGAATAACCCGAGCGTTTTCCTGCCCGGCATCCGCCCGGACAGCACAGCTTCAAGATCGTCAATCACGTAATCCCAGCTTGACTGGCGGTCATTGGGGTCTTTCGCCATCATCATCTGGATCAGCGCGGAACATTCTTTGGACAGCGCCGGATTTATGTTTTCCGGCGGGGTCAGCGGGGTTCTGACATGCATCTGCAAAACTTTCCCGGCGGTATCCGACTTGAAGGGCGGCCCCCCGGTCACCATGTGGTAAAGCGAGGCCCCCAGCGAATAAATGTCGGATCTGAAATCAATATTCCTTTCCGCCTTGGCCTGTTCCGGACTGATATAGTCAGGAGTTCCCATAACGATATTCACGGAGGTCTCTTCCGGGTCGTCTTTCAATATCTTGGAAATCCCCATATCCATCAGCCGGGCAAAACCTTTGCGGTCCAGCATGAAATTCCCCGGCTTCACGTCCCGGTGCAGCATCCGGTGCTCGTTCCAGGCATATTTCAGCGCAAAGGCGATATCCCGGGTAATTTTCAGCGCTTCGCGTTCAGTCAGTTTTGTGTCCAGTTTCAGCTTGGTGGCGACTTCCATCCCGTCAATATATGAGGTGGCCAGGTAATAGTAGTTGCCGACCTGGCCGGCGGAATAAGCCGTGATGATATTCGGATGGCTGAGCTGACCGGCCATGGCGGCTTCGGTCAGAAAACGGTCGACAAAGCGTTTGTTGTCGGCAAATTTCGGCAGCAGTATTTTCAGCGCGACCAGCCGCCGCATGGAAATCTGGGTTGCCAGCCAGACTTCCCCCATTCCGCCGCTGCCGAGCTTGCTCCGGAGCACAAAGTCGCCGATTTCCAGCCCTTCCTCAAGTCCCGGAATCGGGATTGTGATTTCTTTGAAACAGGCGCCGCACTGCAGCGTCTGGCCGGCGGTATTGGACTGCGCGGATACTTCCGCCCCGCATTCCGGGCAATTAAAAATTATTTCAAAATCCATATTCGTTCCTTAATTACAGGCGCGCAATTACTATATGATAGAATATCCAGAGCCGGTTTCAAGCGCAATACTGAACAATTCCCGGATTTTAAGGATAAAAACAGAGAATGACAGCGCAATTTGATGCCTTTCCGGTAAATGCAGCAGGCGGCGCGTGTTTCAACTTTGAGATGCCGGTCATCAGAATTGCAAAATCATTCCTGGTTTTTCAGCTTTATTTGAACTTATTGTCACCGTTCTGGTTGACAATTTTACTATATTATAGATAATTGATTGCTAAAATTTTTAATGTTACCATTTTGTTTTTATGGTTAAAAAGGATTTCGATTTATGGCAGGCTTTAAATTTACGGACGACCAGCGGTCGGCGCTGAAACTGATCGGGGGCATGGTCAGGAATCTGTTCTTGTTCGGGGGCTTGCGATCGTGCAGGACGTTTATATTGCTGCGGGACCGTTGGATCACGTCAGGCGGGCAGTTGCCGGGAAACAAGTTTTTTAAAGACAATGTTCTCTCTGTGACGCTGTAAGTCTGTGGTTAAACCGGTTTTTGACGCGGTTGCTAAAATGTTTAAACGTTAGTTTTGAAACTTGAAATAATTAAATAAACATCAATATTTCTGAATAAAGAAAAGGATTAAGATGATAAAAAGAATATTTGCAGCAGCAGCTTTGACCGTCAGTCTTACACAAACTCAACCGTTATCAGCCCGGACGGAAAATTCCATGAACCAGAAAACTAAAATCAATGTCATTCTTGTCGGCGACTCCACCGTAGCGGATTACAAACCGGAACTGGTAATCCGTGGATGGGGACAGGTCATTCCAAAATTTTTCAATGATGATGTAAAAGTCATTAACCAGGCCATCTGCGGCCGCAGCACCAAGACATTTATTCAGCAGGGAGATTGGGATAAAACGTTAAAACTGGTGAAGCCCGGAGATTATGTGCTGATTCAATTCGGTCATAATGATTCTCACGCCAAAGACAAACCGGAATCCACCGATGCCGCGACTAATTATACGGAATTTCTCCGGAAGTATGTTGACGATGTCCGTGCGGCGAAGGCGACGCCGATACTGATTGCTCCGATGCATCGGGGTAAATTTGAGAAAGGCAAAATCTCCGCTGAACTGCAACCGTATGTTGATGCAATGAAAAAGATCGCCAGGGAAAAGGATGTCGTCTGCATTGATCTCTATATTTCCAGCGGCAGCTTGATGCAGGAGCTGGGCCCCGACGGGATTGCCCCGCTTTTCTGTGCGCCCGATGACCGTACCCATTTTTCTGAAACGGGAGCAATTGCCATAGCGGAACTGATTGTCAAAGATTTGTCCGCCGCTAAAACTCCATTGTCCAGCTATCTGAAAAAGTAACTTACCGGGTTGCTGACGGCTTTTTCGCGGTTGCCAGAAAAAGAGCGGTAATGACTGCGGCGGCAGCCGCTGCAAAGAACGCGCCAAGCATGAAAGAGGTTTTCGGGCCGGCTACAGACCACAGTACGCCGAAAACCAGGCTTGCCGGCAGTGCGCCAAGCCCGACGAAACCATGATATAGCCCGTAGGCCCGGCCCCGGCAGTCAGCGGGAACGAAGTCGGCGACCAGGGCTTTTTCCGAACCTTCGGTCATGCCGTAGAAGAAGCCGTAAGCGATAATCAGCAGCCAGATCATCCACAGCTCCGCGGCGAAAGGAAACGCGCAGTAAACCGCCATATAGATGATCCAGCCGCAGGTGATTGTGAACTGCCTGCCCAGGCGGTCGGAAAGCCAGCCGCCCGGCATGCTGAAGCAGATTTTTGACAGGTGCAGCACCGTCCAGAACAGAATCAGGTAGCCCGGGCCGAGGTTGAATTGAGTCTGGGCGTAATAGAGCAGAAACAGGTCGGAACTGTTGCCCAGTGCAAACAATGTTACAGCCGCGAGGAAGACATAGAATCTGCCCGGCAGCGGCGCGGCATTATGATTTTCAGGCTTATCCGCTTCGGCGGCGGATTGTCCGCGGCTTTCTTTGATTTTACTGGTTATGATCCAGACTGCGGCGATTCCCGGAATAAGGGCAAACGCAAACAGCCAGCGCAGGGCATGCATTTCCCCCTGATCAGCCGTCGCCGAGAACCGGCTCCATAATTCATTCCCGCCCAGCAGGAGGTAGAGGAAAATGCCGGCGGTCACCGGTCCCAAAACTGCTCCGGCATGATCCATTGAACGGTGAAAGCTGAACGCCAGTCCGCGGACTTCGGGATAGACCGATTCACTGATCAGCGCGTCGCGCGGCGCGGTCCGGATACCTTTGCCGATGCGGTCAACGAAGCGCAGCAGAATCACATGCCATCCGGCGGTGCAGACCGCCAGCGCCGGCCTGGCGAAAGTGGAAATGCCATACCCCAGAAACACCAGCGGTTTGCGTCTGCCCACCGCATCGCTGATTCTGCCGGAATAAATCTTCAGCACGCTGGCAACAGTTTCCGCGATGCCGTCCATCAGCCCGATATAGACCGCAACCATTCCTGAGGAAACGAGTCCGGAGAAAAACAGCGGCAGCAGCGGATAGATCATTTCGCTGGAAAAATCAGTAAAAAAGCTCACCAGCCCGAGCATCAGGACATTGCCCTGGAAAACACTTTTTAATGCGGGGCCGGAAAGGTTAAAAAGTTTCATGTGCCTTACTCCGTTTACTGCGGCGCCGCCGCTTTCAGCTTTCTTTTTGATTTAAGCGTGACCGACGCCAGATAAGCTATCAGCAGAATTCCTGAAATAACAATGATAATTCTGCCAGTTACAATATAATCGGTAATTTTGCACAAAACACTGAGGAATACGAAAAAGATGAACAAGGCAAAACTGGAATCAGCGGTTTTGTCGTCACCGGCGCCGGTCACAATAGAGTGCATTCGGGCCCCCAGCGCAAACGCCGGAAGTCCGCCGATGGTCAGGAAAAGCGCCAGCCAGAGAGAATCCTTCACTGAGCCGTTTCTGCCGATCAGATATGACGCCGACCCGGAAACGGCCACGATCAGCACGGACAGCCGGAGAATCATACCGGCAATTTTTTCCGGCACTTTGAGGAAAGATTTCATCACCGGACGGACCAGCGATCCGCCGCCGATTCCGAGCAGCGAAGAAATAACTCCGGTAATGATTCCGGAAATTGCCGCAAACCACTTTTTCCTGCCGTCCAGTTTGATGTTTCCGGCGTCCGCCGTATTCTGCAACACCGGCTTTCCGGAAGATCTGACCGTTTCCAAAAAGATTACGGCCATGATAAACAGATAGAGCGCTTCCTGCAGCTTGCGGCTGCCGCAGAGATTCAGCATCAAATCCCCCAGCGGCTTGCCCGCCAGACTGCCGGCAAATGAAAACAGGCAAATCGGCAGCGCGACGGCATAGCCCCAGGAACCTTTCCGCCATCCGATTGCCGGAAACTGTCTGATGACTGTAGGGAGAGTGCTGGGAATCATCTGGAGCAGGCTGGCGACGACGGCGGTTTCGATATTAACTCCGGCCAGCAGCAGCGCCGGCATGATAAGCCAGCCGCCGCCAAGTCCCCAGAAACCGCCGGAGAGCATGGCGCTGAAACCGATGAGTATGCAGCATAACGCCAAGGTTAAAGTCATAATAACAGCCTGTAAAAAGCAAATTGAAAGATCAGCCGCCGCCAACAAAGCTCATTACATCCAGGACATCGTTCTCTTTCAGGATAATCCCGCCGCAATCTTCACTGCCGGCGACACTGCCATTGACCGCGGCGACTGTTCTGGCCGGATCAAAGCCCCGGTCTTTCAGAAACTGTTCCAGGGAAAGATTGGCTTCAATAATGAAAACTTTGCCGTTGACAGTAATGTTCATAACTTGAACGCCTTCTCAATATTCAACATTGGTGTCTGGATCCACCAGTTTGAATTCTTCATGATGAAGGACACTTTCGGCACGGAAACTCAAATTTTTGCCGTATTTGCTTTCCAGTTCCTGAAGCAGATCGGCGTCTTCATTCTTAAGTCTTGCCAGTATGTCGGGATGCATGATGACCCGGACTGAAATCCCGGTTTTGGCGTTTCTCCGCCGCAGGACTTCATTGAGACGGCGCTGAATTTCCACGCTCATGGACATCGCCGACTTGATGTTGCCGCTGCCGTCACAATAAGGGCACGGATCGTAAAGCGTGTCTTTCAGGCTTTCATGTTCGCGCTGTCTGGTCATTTCCATCAGTCCGAGCTTGCTTAACGGCAGCAGTTTAGTTTTCGCACGGTCGTCTTTAACCAGTTTCTTCATGTGCTTGAACACGTTTTCCCGGTCATGGGCGCTGCGCATATCAATAAAGTCGATTACGACCAGTCCGCCGATGTTCCGCAATCTGAGCTGTCTGGCGACTTCCTCCGCCGCTTCGAGGTTGGTTTGCAGGATGGTTTCCGGCTGATCGCCGAGTTTGCGGCCTTTGCCGGTGTTCACATCAATTGCAATCAGCGCCTCGGTCTCATCTATGCAGATATAGCCGCCGCCGGAAAGCTGTACCTGCCGCTTGAAGATGTCGTTTACCTGCTCTTTGACCTTGAACCGTTCAAAAATCGGAATGTCGCGGTCATACATCACCACTTTGCGGGCAGTGCGTGTCCCGCCGAACTTGATCAGGGCGTTATGTATCGCATGAAATGCAGTATCGTCATCAACGATGATCTGGTCGATATCGTCAGTAATAAAATCCCGCACAGTACACTCCAGCAGATTGGGCTCGGAATATACGATTGACGGAACCACCCCCTTGGACATGACCAGCTCAACTTTGTGCCAGTAATCAAGCAGCATATCCAGGTCGTGCTTGAAGAAAATGGCTTTTCTGCCTTCGCCGACTGTACGGCAGATAAGGCCCATGCCCTCGGGTACGTCCAGTTCGGAAAGTATTTTTTTCAGCCGCTGCCGCTCCTGGGCGTTGTCTATTTTTGAAGAGAGCCCGATGTGATCGGAATAAGGCAGCAGCACCAGATAACGGCCGGGAATGGAAATGTTGGTGGTAACCCGGGGGCCTTTCGTTCCAATCGGGCCTTTGACCACCTGTACCAGCAGTTCAGTGCCTTGCGGAAACATTTCCGGAATATCTTTCATGGTGATTTTTTTGCGGCGGCGGCTCCGCTCTTTTTCGCGAAGCTGTTTGGAACCGGTGGCCTGTCCAAGCACCCGCCGGAGTTTTTCGGAAAAACTGGTCCGCTTCTTATTTTTTGCTTCAAGCGGTTTTTCATTCTTTTCGTGCTCTTCGGCAAAATCATCCTCAACTTCATCGCCGGACGGCATCATGTCCCAGTAGTGCAGAAAAGCATTTTTCCCGGTACCGATATCCACAAATGCCGCCTGCAGGGTCGGTTCAAGGTTTACAATCTTGCCCAGAAAAACAGAACCGACGCGAGGCTCGCATTGCCCGCGTTCAATCTGGTACTCTTCTAGTCTGCCGTTATTGAGCATGGCAAATCTGGTTTCAAGCTTTTCGCAATTCAGGATTATCTGTTTTTTTACATTGTCCATAATAAACTCTGCCCATTGCTATCTTTAAATATATTCTTGAATACAATATAACACCCGGAACTGTTCTAATACAACCGGTGAAATCACTCCATGCCGACAATAATTCCTTTATCCAGATGGCAGCCGTTCAGAAAATCAATGCCGCGCATCTCTTTTTTATCCTGGGGAACGACCGTCAGCAGTTCCAGCGCATTCGCGCCGCAGGCAATAATCCAGCCCTTTTTATTCGCCTGCAATACTTCGCCGGGCTTGCCGGACATCAGCGCGTGAACGGAAGCGGAAGTAACCCGGACGGTGATTTTGCGATTATGCGCCCGCAAGGTGAAAGCCGCCCCCGGCCAGGGATAATAACCGCGGATTCTGGACTCAATGTCCGCCGCAGGCAGGTTCCAGTTGATTATGCCGTCGCCTTTATGTATTTTTTTAGTGATTGTCGCCAGAGTCGCGTCCTGCGTGACAGGATCATTTTCCTCCTGGACAATCCCCTCCAGCACATCCACTATCTTGTCGGCGGCAAGCCGTCCCAGCGCTTCCTCCAGCCAGTCCGCCCGTTCACTTCCGGATAAAAGATGCTCAAAGGAACAATAGACGCGGCCGGTATCAAGGCCCCGGTCCATTTCAATGAAACACACTCCGGTACTGGTATCGTGATTGACTATCGCCGCGGCAATCGGCGAGGCTCCGCGGTAGCGCGGCAGCAGGGATGCATGGACATTGACACAGGAGATCTTCGGCAGCTCCAGCAGCGGCTGTTTAAGTATCTGACCGAAAGACACGACAACAATAAGATCCGGCGCCAGCCACCTTAAATAATCAAGAAACTCCTCCGCATTGACGGTTGGAATCTTATCGGCCTGCAACCCTGAAGCATGGGCAAACTCGCCGACCGGGGTGGGATGAAGCTTTTTATTTCTTCCCGCCGGGCGGTCAAGCTGAGTGCCGATACCCAGCAGTTCAATCCGGTCAGACCAGACCAGCCGGTTTAAAACCGGTACTGCAATCTTGCCTGATCCAAGAAAATATACTTTAATTTTTTTATTCATTAAACCGTCCGTGCTTTGCTTTCTTAGCCAGCCAAGCTAAAATATAACCGGCAGAATCGGAATTTCGAACGCACAAAGCTAAAAAGCGGAATTTTAATGATGATAAAAATAGCGCTGGCGCTCGGCGGCAACCTCGGAGACGTCGCCGGAACATTCAAACTCGCGGCACAGAAACTCGCCGCCGCCGGTATGAAAAACATTAAAATCTCAAGTTTTCACCGCACCGTGCCGGTCAGTTGCGCTCCCGGCACCCCGGATTTTATGAATGCCGCGCTTATCGGAGAATGGACAGATACCGCAGATGAACTTTTTGCCGTCTGCCAGAAGATTGAACGCGAATCCGGCCGCGCGGCCGCCCATGGAATCAATACTCCCAGAACTCTGGATATTGATATAATCCTTTTCGGCGACCGGATTATCAAGTCGGACTCGCTCATGATTCCGCATCTCCGTGCGGCGCAGCGCCTTTTTGTTATAGCGCCGCTTGCCGAAATCGCCCCGGATATGATCTTCCCGGACACCGGCAGAAAGGTCTCTGATATTTTAAAATTATTGTAAAATTAAAATCTTATGCCGCAAATTGCCTGATTCATCATAAAATCATCTTATTAATGATGTTTTAAGGCTTGCATTATCTTACAAATTCGTTAAATTCTCTAGGTAATATTATAACTAGGGATAGTCCCGGTTAAACCAAAAGGAAGGTTCAATAAAATGAAGAAGCTTTTTACTCTGGCTCTCGTAGTGGCGGTATTATCGGTCGGCGGCGTCGTATTTGCGAATGATGGCGCAGCAGCCGCAACAGACAAAACTGCCAAAGCGACGAAACATGTTGATTTGGACAAGCAGCTTGCCGATCTTCAGGCCAAGAAAGATGCATTAGTTGCCCAGAATGCCACTGCCGACACCAAAGAAATTGATGCCAAAATTGACGAAGTTAAAGCCAAAATAGCCAAGAAAGCTGTAAAAAAGGCCAAAAAGGCAGATAAGAAAGCTGATACTGCCGCACCCGCAGCTCAATAAGTTTTCTGTTCAAGATTTCTATGATAAAGCGCTTCAAAAATGTTCTTGAAGCGCTTTTTTATGCTAAACAGCCAGACGATAACTGAAAGGTAATGCGATGCCGTATCAGAACCAGGAAATAACTTCAGAACAAAGCTTTGCATATAAAGACGTTAAAGTTGGATTTAAAGATCATCGGCTGCTGATGGAAAATTCCTGTCTTTCAAGGCTTTTCGACCTGAAACATGCGGTTCCTCAGACCATTTCATTGAAAGATAAATGCTCAGGCGCCGAACTGGCTGCAGAACATGACCATGGTGATTTTTCATTTGCCGGCATCAATATGCCGCATAATTCCAGAGCCCGCACAGAATACCGGCTGGAGAAAATCACCGCATCCGTGATTGAAGGTTCGATTTTTGACGCAGAACATGTCTGTATCAAGTTGAAAATCCACGAAAGCATTCAGAATGTCTCTTTTACCCGCAAGTATTTTATTTATCCTGATTTGCCGTACTTTGCATCACAGACCGGAATTATCAGCAGGGTAATGCCGCAGATGTACTGGACCAGACGCGGCGACCTTTACAAAACAGACCTCTACAGGCAACATTCCCCGGAAGCGCTTGAAAGCTGCGAAGACAGTCTGCGGCTTGCGGATAGTATAAATCCGGCAAAAGCTGTGGAATTCGCCGGGCGCACTGACTACACCAATGATCATGTGTTCGAACGTGAAAATCCTGCAGCGACGTTCAACGGCAATCTGTTGTTCTGCGAAAACACATCCGGAAGCGGACTGTTTTTCCTCCAGGAAGCGCCGCCGTCAGGAGAACGCCGCGACTTTGAAGAATATGATTTCAGAATTGACGAAAAAAAGACCATTCACTCCTGCTGCTGGGGAATTAACCCCCATGAAGTATCGCCGGAGAAAGAGCTCTTCAGCTACCGCCATGTTATTGTGCTGTATCAGGCCGGAACCGCAATAACCAGTCTTAAAGAATATTTGAAAACCCGTTTCCCGCAGAATCCGGAAAAGGATTATTCCGTGACGGTCAACCCGTGGGGCGTCGGCTGTTTTCCGTCACTGGTCAGCGAACAGTTTCTGATAGACGAGATCAACGCTACGGGAGCGCTTGGCGCAACTCATTACCAAGTGGACGACGGCTGGCAGAAAGGGCGGGCTCTTAGCGAGATGACCGGCAACAACCGGCACATGACCAGGGATTTCTGGGAGTTCTCCAGGGAGCATCTGCCGAATGGATTTGACCATATCGCCACTGCCGCCAAAGATACCGGAGTGGAGCTGGCGCTGTGGATGGCGCCGTCATGCAACTGCGAATACCGCGACTGGCGCGAGTTCGCCGATATTGTTTACGACTACTATTGCCGTTATAATATCAGGATGTTCAAGATCGACGCGGTAATGACCAGGTCCAAGGAAGCCGAAGACAATCTGGAGAAGATGGTCCGGCATTTGCGGGAACGCAGTAAAGGCGAGATTTTCTTTAATTTCGATACTACCAACGGCCAGCGCCCGGGCTATTTCCTGTTTCTGGAATACGGCAATATTTTTCTGGAAAACCGTTACGTCTGCCACTCATGGGGGCTGGGATATCATCCGGAAACCACGCTGCGCTGCATGTGGCGGCTGACAAAATATATCCGGCCCCAGACCTTGCAGATTGAAATTCCCGATTTCAAAGCAATCAAACGGGAATTCTATGCTGAAAACAATCGTCTCCAGCCGGATATCTATCCCGCTGATTACTGGGCGGCGATACCGCTATTCTCCAATCCCCTGGTCTGGCTGGCCCCGTCAAGGCTTGTCCCGGAAGTGGCGGCGATTTACCGCAAGCTGATCAAGCTGCATCTGGAATACCGCGATCAGATATTCGCCGGGGAAATATATTCAATCGGGCATGAACCGGATGGTGCGTCAATCTGCGGTTTCCAGTCGCATAATGCGGCGTCCGGCAGCGGGTTCCTGGTGTTTTATCGCGAAAACAACGCGCTGCCGTCAGCGCAAATCCCAGGCGCGGTTCCTCTAGACGGCAATTTAATCATGAAACATATTGCCGGAAGCACTAGTTCCTCAGTCGTGAAAACCTCCGGAAATGAATTGGCTGTAACGATGGACCAGAATTGCAGTTTTGCATTTTACTCCTATAAATTATGTTAATATTGTGTGAAAAGCGATTAATCATAAAAAAATATTGCTTTTGGAACAATTTTAAACTTGCAATGTCTAAACAAATATGGTATATCAAATGATGAAACAATTTTTACTGAAAGGAGCAGATTCGTACCTGTAAATCTGAGTTTCGGATTTAGAGAAGCATCTTGTCCCTGATAACAGAATTTAAAACCACAGTATCAATTATAAATTAACTGAAGGATCGAAAATGAAGAAAATGAATGTAGCAGTCATGACCGCAGGCGCGTTGTCCGCAGCGCTTCTTGCCGGCCAGCCGGTTTTTGCCCAGGATGCTAAACCCGCAGCCGCACCCGCCGCAGCGCCGGCAGTCGCCAAAGCCGCGCCCGCCGCAGCCAAACCGGCGGAGAAGCCGGAAGACCTCTGGGGATTCCTCCCGGCCGTCGTTGCCGAAGTCAATGGCAAGAAAGTCACTAAAGAAGATATTGTCAAGATTTTCACCGCACAATTCCCGGACGGACAGGTTCCTCCGATGTTCACCCGTCAGATGCTGGAAAAATTCGCTCCTCAGGTCATCAAGCAGATGGTGGATACCATGGTTCTCCTGAACCTGGCTGAAAAAGACGGCATTAAGCCGGATAAAAAAGCCACTGTCACTGCTTTGAATGAAATGATCAAGAACATTCCGCCGGAACAGCTTGATATGGAAAAGCAGAAGCTGGCAGCTCAAAATATGACCATGGAGTCCTATATTGACAAAACCGCCGACAACAAGATTGTTCAGGAAAGCTTCGCCATTCGTCAGTGGCTTGACAAAAACGTCTTGACCAACCTCAAGGCCACAGACCAGGAAATCGAAGCGTTTTATAAAGAAAACAAAGCTAATTTCAAGGTTCCCGGCGATCCTGAAGGCAGCGTCCGCGCCTCTCATATCCTGATTTCTTTAAAGGATGAATCTCCGGCGGCGGATAAAGAAGCCAAGGACAAAGCGGAAAAGGTTCTGGCCAGACTCAAAGCCGGTGAAACTTTTGAAAAGCTGGCTGAAGCCGAAAGCGCCTGCCCCAGCAAGAAAGCCGGCGGTTCGCTCGGAGCTTTCTCCAAAGGCCAGATGGTTCCGGAATTTGAAACTGCCGCATTTGCACTCAAAGACGGCGAAGTCAGCGGTGTCGTGAAGACCAAATTCGGCTATCACATCATCCGTCGTGACAAAGCTGTCACCGAAAGTGAAAAATCTCTCGCCGAAGTCAAAGGCGCAGTTGAAAACGTAATCAAGTCCAAGAAAGCCGAAGAAGCCATCAAGACAATTCTGGCAAAAGCAACTGTTGATCAGGGTGTTAAAATATTAGTAACCCCTCCTCCCGCAGCACCGGTTGCTCCCGCATCTAAAGCTGCCCCCGCTCCTGTAGCTGCTCCAGCAGCCAAGTAAGCGATTCAGATTCCAGGCCGTGCCATACCAGGCACGGCCTTTTTTTTAGTACACCGGGCAGAACGTTAAAAATGTGAGTGAAATGATATTACTAGTTGGAATAATACTGCTGTCTGTAATTGCTATCATTGTGGGTATAGTCCAAATCATCCGGCTCAAAGGCAGAAAAAAGTGGTGGGCGGCATTCCCCCTGGTTATTGGCATTGGTCTACTAGTATTTTTGACTCTATGTCTTTTTGCTTTACAACATTTTGGCGAAGTCCCGAGAAATTGAATGAAGACCAGTAATTCACTTCTCAGAATACGTGCATTCATGGTAGGATGTTTTAAAAATGAAAATAGCACATAGACGTATTGCGATATTATTTTGCGTATTACTTATAATAATGATTCCATTATTGATTTACTTAAATTTTGAAGATCAAAATCCTAAAAGGGATGAATATATTAGAAGCACTATTGAAGAAATAAGCAAAATTAAGCCGACTGAATTTTTAGCAGCAGTAAAGCAGGAAGATGGTAAATATTGTTATGTCTTAAGAGAAAACTGCGCTATCAAATTTAAAGACGGGAATTGGGTATACATTTCGCTTCGTTCGAGGCATGGCCCGCATGACATTAGAGGGAAAAATCAAATAGGCGATGTAACAATTGCAATGGATAGCAAAAAGAATATATATGTAAGTTATCTCCATATTTGCGGTTGTATTTATTTGCCTGTTGACGATTCAAATGGCTTTTCAAATGTATCAGATTTCTATAATTCAACAAATAGTTGGAAAAAATATGGGAATCACTAAGTTTTTAGCAATAAACCGCTTTAACCTGCTATCGAAGATAATAGGATGAGCTGGAAATTACCAGCTCTATGATGCACTGATTGTCAAGTTATGCGTTGCGATTATTATCCATTGACTTGAACATTTCATCGTTGGGGATGGTGCATTTTATCTGCTGGCCGGTCAATTTCTCGATTTCTTCCAGCGAGTACGCGCCGTATTCGCAGACAAAACCGATGGATTTGCCTTTCTGGCCGGCGCGGCCGGTACGGCCGATACGGTGAACGTAATCCTCGGCGCGTTCCGGAATATCATAGTTAACCACGATGGAAATGTCGTCAACGTGAATGCCGCGGGCGGCAACGTCGGTGGCGATCAGGATTTTTTCCCTGCCTTCACGGAAGTCCTCGAGAATTCTCATGCGTTTCACCTGAGGAACGTCGCCGGACAGCATGCAGCATTTGACATGGCTGCGCACCAGTTTTTTCGCCAGATTGAAATTTGAATCTTTCCGGTTACCGAAAATCAGCATCCGTTCAAACGGCTCATTCTTGATCAGCCACATCAGCAGGGCAAATTTCTCTTCTCTTGAAACGGAATAAAAGACCTGTTCGATCAGGTCGGTGATAAGCTGCTGCGATTCGCTCTCGACAGTTACCGGATCTTTGAGCCAGTTGTTGACCAGCCGCAGGATGTTGGGATCGAGGGTTGCGCTGAAAAACATGGTCTGGCGTTTGCCGGCGGGCGGAAGCTGACGGACAATCCGGCTGACATCGGGAATGAATCCCATATCCAGCATGCGGTCGGCTTCGTCAATTACCAGGATTTCGGTCTTGGACAGATTCAGGTGACTGCTGCGGGAGTAGTCAATTATCCGGCCCGGTGTGCCGATCAGAATATCAATCGGTTTGCCCAGCAGATCACGTTGTTTATGGTGATCCATGCCGCCGAAAACGACCAGATTGTTCATTCCGGCAAACAATGAAAGGGCTTCCGCGTCCTTGTGAATCTGGATTGCCAGTTCGCGGGTGGGAGCCATTACCAGTGCGCGGCAGGTGCCGGGCAGACGTTCGTGATTCGGCTTATTCAGCAACTGGGTAAAAATGGCGATCAGAAATGCGGCGGTCTTGCCGGTGCCGGTCTGGGCTTTGCCGGTAAGGTCTTTGCCTTCAAGCAGAAGCGGCAGCGTCCTGGCCTGAATCGTGGTGCAATATTTAAATTCCAGATTCTGGATGCCGAACAGGATATCCTGATGAATGGCCAGATCAACAAAACGTGTTTTGCCTTCTTCCGGCGGAATGTCTACCAGTGTGTCCGGTTTTTGCGGGGTACGTTTCGGTTTGATGTCAAAGGTCGGCGGCTTCTGTTTTTTGTTCTGCCCGGCTTTGATATTTTTTATGCCGGATACCGGCGGCTGTTCAAACTGACGCGGATGGCTTTTCTGTTTCTGCTTTTCCTCAATATGCTTATGCTTATAGTGATGTTTAGCTCTAACCGGCGGCTCTGCAGACTCAATATGCTTGCTTCTTCCTGAAAACAGACTTTTGATTCTTTTCTTTAAAAATTCAATCAAGATACACTTCCTTAAAATAATTGTTTATCAACTTTAAATAAAAAGCTGAATGACAAGATATACCTGATGTGTGTAAAAATCAAGGGTTGTGATATTTATCGCAGGATTGCTTGAGCGGAAATGAATGAGAGAGTTATATTAAAATGCCCGAATTTACCAGTAATGGCAGTATCCGGGCATTTGCGCGTAATCCGGCAGCGCCGTTACATTATGCCGGGACCATGGCGGCTTTTGCCGAGGAATGTTTCGCTTTTTTAGCGGAGTGACTCTTGCCGGATTTCTTATGGTGCTTTTTGGCGACATGGGATGACTTTGCTTTGTGCTTTTTGTTTGCCGCATCCGCAGCGGGACAGGCAAAAACCGAGGCGAACGCAAACACGGACAGCATGATAATCAGACGAATCCTGTTCATATTATTCCTTAAAATTCATAAATTAAAATTGCCCGAAAGCACAAACAGATAATTTGCATCATATTAGTTGGAATTCAAGCGTTAATCCATTGGATTTATTCAAGATTATTCGAGCTGTAAAGGCTTTAGTCTGAATAATTCATAAACAGGTTTTCCGGCGGCAGACGGTCCCCGCCGCCGCCTGTTTTCGGAATCTGGCCGGGGGATGGGATTTCAGCATTGATCCGGACGATATTGGATTGCAGTCGCAGCGGCATAATCCGGGTAAATGGAACAGTATTACCGTATTATATGCCGCGGCCATCATGCAATAAGGGAACCATCAATTCGGCAATGACGGGGGAGCATAGTCAAGGTGTAATCAAAGCCATTTGGCTAGGCATTCTTCCAATTGTTTCTTTTTCAAAGGCTTTTCTATATAATCATTCATTCCGGCATTTGAACACATATTGGCATCAGGAAGATCACTTCCCGCAGTCAAGGCAATGATCGGAACGGGCCTGGCGATATTCTGCGACTGTTCAATTTTTCTGATTTCCGCGGCGGCCTGATAGCCATCCATCACCGGCATCTGACAATCCATGAGGATCAAGTTGAATTCATTGCCGCGCTCGCGGAAAATCCGGCATGCTTCCTGCCCGTTTTCCGCCTGTTCAAATTTGAATCCCCAGGATTCCAGCATTTCCCGTTCAAGCCGCTGGTAGACTTTGCTGTCTTCCACGATCAGTATCTTTTTTGTATCTTTCGCCAAATCATTAATTCTCTTCTCCGGCAGCAATGTAATCCGCTGTGTCTGCATGAGGCCGTTTTCTTTTTGTGTCTTGACATTTCTTACTGCATCTTCACTGGAAACCGGAAATTCTATTTCAAAAGAGAAAGTGCTGCCAAGCCCGGGTTCGCTTGCTAGAGCAACCGTTCCGCCCATTTTGGAGACGAGTTGCTTGACGATCGAAAGGCCAAGCCCGGTGCCGCCGTAAATCCGCGCGGCAGACTGGTGTCCCTGAACAAATGCGTGAAATAATGTCTGCTGTTTGTCTTTAGGAATGCCGATTCCGGTGTCAATGACTTCGAAGCGCAATCTGGCGGATTTGCCGGCTGTAAAATCAATGCGGGAAATATTGAAAGCGACTCCGCCTTTGGAAGTATATTTGACCGCATTGCTGAGCAGATTTATAAAAATCTGGCGCAGTTTGGATTCATCCCCGACCAGGTATTGCGGAACCAGGGGATCGATATTGATCTCAAAAAGAAGTTTTTTGTCCGAAATTTCTTTGGTAAATATACTTGATGCGATGTTGACTTGTTCATAAAGATCAAACGCAATAGCTTCCAGTTCCAGCATTCCAGCGTCAATTTTAGAGAAATCGAGGATATTATTTATTTGGGCAAGCAAGCTTTCCCCGGCATTTTTAATAATTGTCGCATATTCTTTCTGCTCCGGCTGCAAAGGGGTATCGCAAAGCAGATCGGCAATGCCGATTATCGCGCTGAGCGGTGAACGGAGATCGTGGGTGATATTAGCCAGAAACAATCCTCTGGCCTCTTTCGCCTGCTCCGCTTCCAGCATTGCGCTTTCGGCTTCCTTCCTGGCATCGTACAAATATTCCTGAGTCTCAGATAATTCTTTTACGGTTGCCTCAAGTTGACGGTGCTTTTGGATTGCCGCATCATAGGAGGAAAAGAACAGGTCGAGAATCTGCGCCCGTTCCGCGTTGATTAAATGCTGATGCCCTGCAAAAAAAAGATTTAAGCCCAGAGATGACGGCTGGGTTTCGCGCAACTGCTTGTTCAATAAAATATAGCTGATTCTGGCCAGTAATCCGGCTTTATCAAAAGGCTTGGTGATGAAATTATCCGCGCCGCTTTTCAAGCCCTCGATAATATCGTCAGGAGAAGCAAGGGAAGTCAGCAGCATTATCGGAATGTTTTTAGTGCGTTCGTTATTCCGGACTATCCGGCATAATTCATAGCCGTTAATATCCGGCATGATAATGTCTGTAATAATAATGTCCGGTAAAAAGTTCTCCAGATACGCTTTTGCCTCCAGCCCGTCAAAAGCAATGGAGACCTCATAACCGTTTTCAACAAGCAGATTATGGAGTCCGAGCGCCTGGGTCTTGCTGTCTTCAACTATCAGGATTTTTGACTTTTCACTCATTACAATATGCTCAAATGTTATTCTGATTAACTGTTTTGTACTGAACTATATCCTAATAGTATATTAGAAATAAAACAAAATGCAATTTTATTTTGCCGGAATGTCGGAAATTCAGCTATTAAATCCAACACCGACAAAGAGTAACAATTGTATTTGTAAAAATCTTTTCATGAAATTGCATAAACTGGCTGCGGTGTGCTATATTAATTCAGGCAATTGATAATCAATAATTATGGAAGCCAAAATGTCAGTCATTAATGCTGCTGATAACGCAACCGGAAATACGAATGTTTTGCTGTTCCATGTCGGAGACCATGCAAACGCAGTAGCCATAGACGATGTTGAACGTGTGCTCCGGGCGGTTGCGCTGGTGACTCTCCCGGACATGCCGCCGTATCTGGAAGGATTGCTGAATCTGCGGGGCGAGGCGGTCCCGGTGATTGATTTGTATTGCCGGTTGTCAATTCCAGCGCCGCCGCTGGATCCTGCAATTTTTTTTATAATACTTAAACATTCCACCGGGAAAATTGCGGTACGCAGCGTAACAACTCCTGTAATTAAAGAACCGGAAGGCGATTATTCCGCCGGTTTGGCCAATTACGGAGCCTGCCCGGATTTATTAAAAGGCGTGATCAGGGTTGATGGAATGCCGGTTCCGGTTTACAATCCGGAAAAACTGTTTCAGCCGGATGAATCATCCTGGGAAGTGCTTAAAACGTTCTGGAATAATGTTCTTGCCAAAGGATGATTTATGCCGGAAAACATAGCCGATGAGCATTTTGAAAAGCTGCTGCAAATACTTGAGCAGTATGTCGGTACCAGCCACCTGAAACTCCGGAAACGCGAACTCCATAAAAGCCTGTCGATGGGCGCCGCCAAACTCGGATTCAGTTCCACTCAGGAATTAATCGATAATCTTATCAAATCCAACGGCACTGACGGCATTGATTCGCTGATAGAGTATTTCACCGTTGGCGAAACGTATTTTTTCCGGCACAAAGAATGTTTCGATGTGATTAAGTCCGATATTCTGCCGAAACTGGCGGAAATTGCTAAAAATGAAGGCCGGAGCGAATTGAATGTCTGGTGTGCCGCCTGTTCCTCCGGGGAAGAGCCTTATTCGCTTGCAATGCTGCTGGATAATACTGCGCTGCCGCTGTCTGGATGTCAAATCAATATCTATGCTTCCGATATAAATCAGGATTTTTTAAAGCGGGCTGCGGCCGGCATATATTCAGAGTGGTCATTCCGGGAGCTGCCTGAAGCGTATCTGCATAAATACTTAAAACCTGTCGGAAAAAACAGCTATGAGCTTGAGCCGCGAATCCGTAAAAAAGTAAAATTTTTCAGTCACAATCTCCTTAGTCCGGAATATCCGGAGATTCCGGCGCGGAAGCTGGATCTGATTATATGCCGGAACGTGCTGATATATTTTAATAAAAAACAGATTCACCGTATTTTCAATAAGTTTCAGTCACTGCTGCATGATGAAGGCCGGCTGCTGACTTCGCCCGCCGAAGTCGCCGCCGATCCCGATTGCCGCTTGAAGCCGGTAAACTGCTCAGGAGTATATTTTTACGGAATAACGCGTGCGGTCCCTGAACAATCCGCCGCCGTGCATAATAATATTCAACACTCACTGGAGAGAAAAGCGAAAGTTCGCCAGCAACCGGAGAGACGTCCTAAACCAATTCCTCGCCAGTCAAAGCCAACGCCGGAAGAAAAGCCCCCGGAAAAGCATATTCTGCCGCCTGAACTGTTGAAAATGGCGAAAGACAGGAAGACGAAAGTCAGTCCGGAGCAGGCGGCGGATATGGCCCGGTACTGTGCCGATGCCGGCCGGCTTGAATTAGCCTTGCATTGGAGTAATATTGCAATAGACGGAGATAATCTCAACCCGGAGATGCATTATTTGCAGGCGCAGATTCTTCGTGAAAGCGGCAATATTGACGCGGCATTGCGCGAATTGAAGAATGTTTTGTTTTTGAATCCGGATTTTATTGCCGGATATTTTACCAGCGGCATGCTTCAGCTTAAAAGCGGAAACCCGAAAGAGGCGCTGCGTAATCTGCGCAATGCGGCGAAGCTGCTCTCAACCATGGATGACTCGCTGGAAGTGGCCGGCTGTGAAGGCGTCACCGTCAGAAACATGCGTGAGACTATAATAAAAATAATTTCTCAATAGTCTTTTCAGACGAAACGAAAAGGATATCATGAAAATAGAAAATGAACAGCAGCATCAGCGCGGGCAGGAGATATTGCGCGCCAGGGCGGCGGCGCTGGCGGCGGCCCCTGCAGATCAAAACCGCGAAGCGGCATTTGACGTAATTGTTTTCAGAATATGCAATGAACATTACGGCATAGAGTGCGGTTTCATGCGGGAAGTTTGTTCAGTCAATGCTCTGACCATGATCCCGTGTACTCCGGCCTGGCTGGCCGGTACAATCAATCTCCGGGGAAGGATTGTTGCGGTCCTTGATCTGATCAAGCTTTTTAATCTTCCCGCGGCGGAAGCGGAAAACCGCAAACTGGCTGCGGTAATCGGCGATCATGAATTTGAATGCGGCGTTCTGATGCATGAACTTATCGGGCAGAGGACTGTATTCAAAGACGAAATACAGACGACCGCCCACCGCGCGGCGCTGGAAACGCCGCCCAAATGGCTGAAAGACATTACCGCCGACCGGCTGATTATACTGGATTATGAAAAAATCCGCAGCGATAAATCCATCATACTTGATGCGGAGCCGGGTGAAGAACTTATGTAAATTAAACTGAATGCAATTTGTATTTAGTTCATGGCTTTATATAGTGAGAAGCAGATAAGTTTAATTAATAATTTTTGTGGAAAAAACGCAACTTATAAAATATAATCTAAAAAGGAGCTGGTACTATGTTTAGGTTCGTAACCGGAAGTATCAATCGTAAACTGGTATTATTGGTAATGGGCGTAACTCTGATTCCGCTGGCAATAACCACGTACATGGGGATATGGATGACCCAGGATGCGCTGGAAAAACAACTTGCTTCAGGCCTTGACGGCTTGAGAATCAACAAGGCAAAAGCCGTGGCGGATCATCTGCAAACTTCCTTGAATGATGCCGAAAACGGTGCAAACCTGAAGCAAGCCTCCGGATTGCTGACCGAACCGAATTTTGACCCTGCACAAACCGATGCTGCTCTGAAACCGCTGATTTCAACAGGAGATTACTCCGGCGTTATAGTTTATTCCGTCGAAAAAGACTCCCCTGTTTATATTTCAACTGTTAACAAAGATGCAGTTGTTAAAACGTTTCCTAATTCCAAACTTGAAGAATTCTGCCGGAAAATTGCAAAAGCCGGCAAGTCGAAATTTCTTGATTACATCGACTATCCGCCGGTGAACGGCGCTGCAATGTTTGTCGGAGCCCCGATTGTAAATAACGGCAGAACAATAGGCGTTTTCATCCTGTTTATTAACATTGCCGAACTTGATTCCATCATGCTGGATTCAACCGGACTGGGCAAAACCGGGGAATCCGTGATTATTGGGGATGACGGTTTTATGCGCACCAGTTGCCGTAAACGTCATAACGAAGGCATTCCCAGCATTATGAAAATCAAGGTCAAAGATAAAATGCGGGAAGATGCTTTCAAAACTGAATCCGGGCAGACTGGCTTCATGATGAATTCCCATGACGCCGAAGCGCTTGTTTCCTATAGCAGACTGGATTTAAAGAAAATCACCAGCGATCTTAACTGGGCGATTGTTGCGGAAGTGGAAACCCAGGAGATCGAAGCCCCGTTGTATGCAATTATTAGAAACATTATCATTGCCAGCCTGGTACTCGGCCTGTTCGCCTGTTCCCTTGGCTTCCTGATCGCCAGGTCTGTGTCAAAACCTTTAAGTTCGCTGACGGCCAAAGTCGTCAAGCTGGCCAATGGCGATCTTACGGTCGAAATCGAGAATGTCAAGCGCGATGACGAAATCGGCATCTTGATAGAATCTTTCAACCGGATGCTTTTCTCCCTTCGCGAACAGACAACGAAGATACAGGAAGGCACCAGCGAACTGGCAACGGCGATAGTTGAGATTTCCGCGGCGGTATCCGAACTGGCGGCTAATTCCACTGAGACTGCCACTGCCATTACCGAAATTTCCACCACGATGGAAGAGGTTAAACAAACGACCCATGTTGCCGCGGAGAAGGCGGCGCATGTGTCCGAGACATCCAGTCGCGTCAGCTCAATTTCCGAAAATGGCAACAAGGCCACCAATGAAGCGATCAACGGCATGAATCACATCAAGGAGGAGATGATGGCCCTGGCGGAAAATATCGTCAAGCTCAGCGGACAGACCCAGAGCATCGGCGAAATTATTCTTACCGTTAATGACCTCGCGGAACAATCCAATCTGCTGGCGGTAAATGCCGCGATCGAAGCGGCTAAAGCCGGCGAATTCGGCAAGGGGTTCGCGGTTGTCGCCCAGGAAATCAAGTCGCTGGCGGAACAATCCAAGGCTTCCACCAGGCAGGTGTCCGGCATTCTTAACGAAATTCAGCAGGCCACCAGCAGCGCCGTCATGGCTACTGAACGCGGCAGCAAAGCGGTTGAAACAGGAGTTCATCTGTCTGAATCCGCGGGCGAAGCGATCAGCACCCTGGCGGAAAGCATTGCCGAGTCGGCAGATGCCACATCTCAGATATCCGCTTCCGGCAAACAGCAGATTATCGGCATTGATCAACTGTCCATCGCGCTGGACAGTATCCGCACCGCGACCGATCAAAGCCTGAAAGGTGTGCAGCAACTGGAATACGCTTCCGTCAGCATGAAAGAACTGGCGGCGAAACTGAAATCGCTGACAGAACAGTTCAAAACCAACTAAATCAGAACTGGAAATATTCCGACTATGGATGAACAGGAACTGCGTAAAAGACTGCAAGCCGCTTTCCGGGAAGAGGCCGGCGAGAGACTGTTGTCTATTGAGAATCACTTGGTCGTGCTGGAAAAAGAAACTTCCGAAACGGAGTCCGCCAGTGCGATCGAGACTGTTTTTCGCGATGTGCACAGCCTTAAAGGCGCGGCCCGCGCAGTCGGACTGCAGCCGCTGGAAATGTTTTTCCAGTCCGCCGAAAACGTATTTTCGGCATTGAAGAAAGGACACCTCAAATATAATTCAAATATCACGATTCTGCTGCAGCGGGGGATCGGCTCTGTCGAATGCTATATGAAAACGCCGGATAATCCGGAAAATATGGCTGAATTGCAAGGTTTATGTCGCGAGATGGATAGTTTCATGCATGGCGAAAAGCAGTCCGCTTCAGCATATAAAACCAAAGCCTGGAATCCATCTCCGAAAACAGAATCCGCCGCCGCTCCGGAAATTACCCCGTCCTCCCGTCCGGTGGATGTAAATGAGAAAAAAACGATCGCGGCAGACCGTAATGCAACTGCCGCGGACCGTTCCAGAAATTCCGGCAGTTCGGTGCGGGTGAACAAGGAGAAAATCGACGGACTGCTGCAGGAGTCGGATGAACTTATTGCGCTGAAGATGATATTCAGCGAACGCCTTAACCAGTTGAATGAACTTAGCGGTGATATGCAGGGGATGGATAAACTGCAGCGGTCGTTCAAAAACATTCTGCTCAGGATAAACCGGGAAATCAAAGCGCTGGAACAGGACGGTACGGCCAATTCAGGGAAAGACAACTTTCAGTTATCGCTGGAGCTGCTGGAGCGCAATCTTGAAAATCTCGGCGGCCGGCTTGAGCATTTTTCACACCAGCTTTCCATGTTAAGCCGCAGCGGGTTGAGCGATGCCCGCACCTGCTCCAAAATGATTGATGAATTCCGCGAGGAATTGAAAACCATCGCGTTGATGCCGTTTTCATCGCTGTCCAGCAGCTTTCCCAGAATGATGCGGGAGATTGCCAGGGAGACAGGGCGGAATTTTGAGTTTGTCATGAGCGGCGGAGACATTGAAATTGACCGCCGGATACTTGATGAATTGCGTGATCCGCTGATTCATCTGCTGCGCAATTCCGCCGATCACGGCATTGAGCCGGAGGGAAATAGAATCGCCGCCGGAAAATCGCTTTCTGGCAGAATCAGTTTATCCGTCAGTGTCACTTCTGACAAAAAAATAGAAATTATCGTTTCCGATGATGGTGGCGGCATGGATCTGGATGCGCTGCGTCTGAAAATAGCCGAAAAATTCAATCTTCCGATTGGCATCGTCAATGCCCTGCCTGATGATAAAGTCATCAACTACATTTTTCTTTCGGGATTTTCCACCAGCAAAATAATAACCTCGCTTTCAGGCAGAGGTCTGGGCATGGCGATTGTCAGGGAAAAAGTTGAAAATGTAGGCGGCACGATCCGGATCGACAACCGGCCGGGGCAGGGCTGCACATTCACCATTCTGCTGCCTGCCGCCCTTTCCGCGCAGCGCGGAATTCTGTTGAAAGCCGGGGGCAGAATGTTTGCGCTGCCGACGAACGGGCTGCTTCATGCCGCTTTGACTAAACGCGAAAGTATCAGTTCGATAAAAGGTGTTCCGTCCATTACCGTGCGCGGCGATACCATCCCGGTATTTGATCTGGCCGGGATTCTGGAATTGCAGGCCGACAAAATGCAGGATGTATTTCCGGTACTGGTTATGTCAGTTGCCGGAATAAAAGCGGCACTGATAGTTGAAGCGGTGATCCAGGAAATTGAAATGATTGTCAAGCCGCTGGGCTGTATTCTCCGGCGGGTGCGGAATATTGCCGGGGTGGTTATAACCGGCAGCGGCGCTGTTGTTCCGGTGCTTAACTCCAGAGACCTGTTCAAGTCCGGACTCGGCGGACAGCATGGGCGGCTGGAAATGACTCAAATGAAACAGGACAGGAAACAGCCGGTTATTATGATTGCCGAAGATTCCATCACTTCCAGGACGCTTTTAACCAATATTCTGGAAGCTGCCGGCTACCGGGTGATAACTGCTGTCGACGGGATGGCGGCATGGAAAATGCTGGAGCAAACCAGGATTGATCTGCTGGTTTCAGATATTGAAATGCCGCGTCTGGACGGTTTTGGCCTGACAGAAAAAATCCGTGCGGATCAGCGCTTGACCGGGCTGCCGGTGGTGCTGGTCACCTCTCTGGCCCGCCGTGAAGACCGTGAACACGGCATTGCCTGCGGCGCCGATGCATATATAACTAAAAGTGATTTCAGTCAGAATCATCTGCTTGAAACTATCGAAAGGCTGCTGTAATTATGATTCGTATATTGATTGTCGATGATTCCGCGACATATTGCGAGATCCTTAAAAGTATCTTTTCGCAGGCTCCGGATATGACTGTCGCCGGCATTGCGCACAATGGCCGTGTTGCGATAAAAATGGCGACCGAATTACGGCCTGACCTGATTACCATGGATGTCAATATGCCGGATATCGATGGCTACGAAACCACAAAGGCAATTCTGCAGGTACTGCCGGTTCCCATAGTAATGGTTTCCTCATTGAACCGCAGTCATGAAAATGATTTTAACGCCATGCAGGCAGGCGCGGTGGCCATGATTGAAAAACCCGTGATGGCAATGGACAGCAGCTATAACCATAGCGTGGATAATCTGGTTAATCTTGTCCGGAATATGGCAAATGTTAAAATCTTCAGACGTTATAATTCACAAAGAAATAAAAAAAACACGGATATTGCGGTGGCGGCTCCTGCTGCCGTTAACTGTGAAATTGCCGCAATCGGAATTTCCACCGGAGGTCCGCCGATCCTGGCCGGCATGCTGCAAATGTTGCCGGGTAGTTTGCCGTTTCCGATTTGCATTATTCAGCATATCCCTAAAGGATTCTCGGATTCCTTGATCGGATGGCTCGGCAAAGTCAGTCCGCTGCCTGTGATCAGCATGGCCGACGGCGATACGCTGAAACCGGGAATGGTCTATGTCGCCCCCGGCGGAAGTGTCGTTTCATTAAAAACGAAAAATACTTTTTCCGTTGTGCCTGAAACTAAAATTAATACGCCATCGCCGTCAGCCGATGTTTTTTTTGATTCAATGAATGAATTCTACGGGGCAAACGCTCTCGCCGTGTTAATGTCCGGCATGGGCCGGGATGGCGCCCTGGGCTTACTGCATTTGTACAATTCCGGCGCTGAAACCGTTGTTCAGGACCGCGAAAGTTCTGTCGTCTACGGCATGCCGGAAGAAGCGCTAAAACTGAAAGCGGTAAAGCATGTAATGACGCCTGACGAGGTTGTGAGCTTTATCAGTAAACTTGCAGAGTCAAAGCTTGCCTAAATCATAATCCGGCATACCGGACATTCTCTGCGTATATCTCGAAATCTGATTTCTTGAACCTTATAAATTTATTTTGCATTGCAGATATTGAAAAAAAAATTAAATTGACGCGAAAATAATAATTTTTGTGCTACTTTAAATGTTTACGGCTGAATTGACAATAAACTTTTTATATAAAAATAAAACAAGAGAAGAGAGAACATGAACAAGTACAGAACACACAATTGTTCAGAGCTCCGTAAAGGAGACGTCGGCGGTAAAGTTAAACTGGCGGGCTGGATTCACAGCGTGCGCGATCACGGCGGCGTGATTTTTATTGACCTGCGCGACCATTACGGTCTTACTCAGGTGGTAATTGATCCGCAGCAGGCGTTTTATCAGTCGCTGGAACGCTGGCGTGTCGAAACCGTCGTGTCGTTTGAAGGCTCGGTGGTGGCGCGCATCGCGGAAACCGTCAATCCCAAGCTGGCCACCGGCGAGATCGAAGTTGTCGCGGAAGCCATGGAAATACTGGGCGAATGCGAAGTGCTGCCATTCCAGATTGCCAAGGATGAGCAGACCCCGGAAGCCATGCGTCTGAAATATCGTTTCCTTGACCTGCGCCGCGAAAAACTGCACAAAAACATCATTCTGCGCTCGCAGGTGATTTCTGAAATGCGCCGGAAGATGACTTCGCTGGGGTTCAATGAATACCAGACGCCGATTCTTACCGCCAGTTCGCCGGAAGGCGCCCGCGACTATCTGGTTCCCAGCCGTCTGCATCCCGGAAAATTCTATGCTCTGCCGCAGGCTCCGCAGCAGTTTAAACAACTGCTGATGGTCTCCGGTTTTGACCGTTATTTCCAGATTGCACCGTGTTTCCGGGATGAAGATGCCCGCGCCGACCGTTCGCCGGGCGAGTTTTACCAGCTTGATATGGAAATGAGCTTCGTGACCCAGGATGAGATTTTTGCGGTCATTGAAGATTTGTTTATGACCATTTTTAACAAATTCAGCACCAAGAAGATTGATCAGGCGCCGTTTATCCGGTTGCCGTATGCCGAATCATTGCGCCGTTTTGGAACAGACAAGCCCGATCTGCGCAATCCGCTGGAAATGATCGATGTTTCCGAAGTGTTCGTCAACAGCGGTTTTCAGGCGTTTGCGGGAGCGGTCGCCAAAGGCGGCGTCGTCAGGGCGATAAAAGTCTCCGATGTTGCCGGGAAACCGAGAAAATTCTATGACGATCTGATCAAGTTCGCCCAGGAAGCCGGCGCGAAAGGGATGGCTTACATCATCTGGACCGGCGGCGAAGAAAAAAGCCCGATCGTGAAATTCATGAGCCGCGAAGAGATCGATAAGCTGAAACAGCTTGGCGACATTAAAGACGGCGACGCCATGTTCTTTTTGGCTGACAAGGAAAGCCTGGTCATGAATGTCGGCGGCCTGGTGCGTACCGAGATCGGCAAACAGCTCGGATTGATTGACCCCAATGTTTTCAGATTCTGCTGGATCGTTGATTTTCCGATGTACGAACTGGATGAAGAGACCCAAAGCGTGGCATTCAGCCACAACCCGTTCTCCATGCCGCAGGGCGGCATGGATGCGCTGATGAATAAACCGCCGCTGGATATTCTGGCTTACCAGTATGACATTGTCTGCAACGGCATTGAATTGTCCAGCGGAGCTATCCGCAATCACCGTCCGGATGTCATGTATAAGGCTTTTGAAATTGCCGGTTACGCTCCTGACGTTGTGGACAGCCGGTTCGGCGGCATGATCAACGCATTCAAGCTCGGCGCGCCTCCGCACGGCGGCATCGCTCCCGGAGTTGACCGCATCGTCATGCTGCTGGCGGACGAACCCAATATCCGCGAAGTGATCGCGTTCCCGTTCAACCAGCAGGCGCAGGATCTGATGATGAACGCCCCGGCGGAAGTCACGCCTAAGCAGTTGCGTGAACTGCACTTAAAGATAGCGCTTCCTGAAAAGAAGCAGGAAATTGTAAAATAGTTTTTTTGCAATCAGGGTGTATATTATAATATAGACAATGCGGAACATGGAGAATTTTGATATGAGCGGGATAAAATCGTCATGGCGTATTCTGTTGAGTTTTGTTGTACTGCTGGCTGCCGCCGGGATGGCCTTTGCGGCTGATCCGGTAGTTAAAAACGGCGATCGCCTGGCAATTGCCGGCGATTCCATTACCGAACAGAAAATCTATACCCGCTATATTGAAGCCTACCTGCTGGCCTGCGCCGGATTGAAGGATATTAAAGTCTTTCAATTTGGCTGGGGCGGCGAACGCGCTTCCGGTTTCGTTGCCCGCATGGAGAACGACACCTGGAGCTGGCGGCCCACGGTCATCACCACCTGTTACGGAATGAATGACGGCGGCTACCGTGCGTATGATGAAAAAATCATTGGCGCGGTTTACCGCGACAACATGAAAAAGATCGTTGATTTCTTTAAAGACAAAGGCGTCAAGGTGATCGTCGGTTCTCCCGGCGTGGTTGACTCCGAAACTTACAAGCGTTTTCCCGGAGCTGCGGTATATAATGAAAACTTGAGCAAACTGGCCCTGATTGACCGGGAAATAGCACAGGCCGCCAATGTCGGATTTGCCGATGTCAACACCGTGATGATGACCGCCATGACTGCGGCCAAAGCCAGGCTGGGCGGCAGTTTCCATGTCGCCGGGCCTGACGGCGTTCACCCGGCGGCGGACGGGCAGTTGCTGATGGCATACGCGTTCCTGAAAGCCATGGGTTTTGACGGTCGGATCGCCGCCATCAGTATGGATTTTAACGGTCAGACCAGTGTGTCCGCCGGACATGCGGTTATAACCCGGAAACCCGGCATGGTGGAAATCGAGAGCGCACGTTATCCGTTCTGTTTCACCGGCAAACCTGACGATCCAGCCGGTACAGTCAGCATTCTGCCGTTTGTGCCGTTTCAGCAGGATTTGAACCGTTTCGAACTGAAAGTCAGCAATCTGCCGTCGGCAAAGGCCGAAGTCAACTGGGGCGGCCAGAAAAAAGTTTTCAGCAAAGACGAACTGGAGAAAGGCATCAACCTGGCGGCGGAATTTATCGACAATCCGTTTTCCGCCCAGTTCAAACTGCTCCAGGACGAACTTGGGAGCAAGCAGAATCACGAGACTTGGATGATTAAAGGCATCATCACCAATATTCGTCTTCTGGCAACGCTTCCGGACGCGGACAAGGACCCGAAAATGAAAGAGTCGGCGGAATATCTGCGCATGAAACTGATGGCGCGTCAGGCCGAACTGGACGCCAAGGTCAAAAGCTGTCTGCAACCGGTAAAACATCAAATTACCGTTAACCCGATAAACTAAAAATTACCCGGCTTCGAAAATATTACAGATCGTATCGCAAAAAAGGATAAAAGATGAAAAAAACCGGATTAGTTTTGATGATGTGTTTCAGTATGCTGGCAAACGTTCCGGCGGTAAGCCTGCTGGATTTCGTTCCCGATAATGCCGACCTGATTCTGGGCCTGCGGGTAACGGACTCGCTGAATCTGCCGCTGGTGAAAGAAATGCGCGCCAGCGACAAAGATTTTGCCGGCAAGTATACTTCTTTTGAAAAAGAGCTGGAAAAGAACGGCCTTTCAGTAAAAGACATGCCGCCGCTGGCAGTGATTTTCGGACGTCAGGATCGCGCCTACTGGGGAATTGTCATGGACGCGACAATCCCGGAAGCCAGATTTGTGGAGTTGCTGAAAACCAAACTTAAAAGCGGCTACAATATTGATTATACGGTGGAAAAAGTCAACGGACAGACGGTTTACTGCCTGGAAAATAAACCTGTGAAAGTCGGCGAAACATTAGTTGATTCAGGGATGATCGGACAACGGGACATGAAAAAAATAGGAGTTTTTTACTTGAACCCGGATGTCGCCCTGATCACGGATTATCAGGAAGCCGGACGCGTGATGGATGAAATTAAGAAAGGCAGTTGCAGGCAGTTTATAGATGCTTCCGGCATAAACCAGCAGTCTCTCGCATGGATTCTTTATCATCCCTCAATGCCATCCGCCAGGCCTGCCGATGCATCGAGTAACGGCGGCATGCCCGAACAGGCAGGTCCTCAACCGTTCAAGTCGATGGGGATGGCGCTGAATTTCAACGGCTCGGAGCAGAAGGATATTGCGCTGGATGCCGTTATTGACTGTAAAAATAAAAATTCAGCGGCGATGATGGCAATGCAGGCCCAGGGCATGGTGATGCTGGGACTGTCATCTGCATTCAAAGATAATCCCGCGCTGGCGGCAGATGTCGGCAATGCGCTGAAAGTGCAGGCTGACGGCAGTAAAGTCAAAGCCAATCTGCAGTTGCCGGAAAAGCTGCATAAACAGGTTAAAGATTATCTTATGTCGCACGGCCCGGACAGTCAGGCGTCGGGCGACGGCGAATTTGACGCCGTTCCCGCAGGCAAACCAGTCCCGCTGAACAAAGCGGTTCCGGCTGCCAAACCGGCGGTTGCCGTCGGCAAGGCGGATAGTGCACAATAACTAACAGGAGGTCTGGAAAATGAAGAATTATGTATTAGTTCTGATTCTGGCATTGACTCTTGGCGTAAATTCCAACATTTTTAGAAGCATTAACCGATGTCACAACATGTCCGGCAAAGCAAGAGCGGCCCTGGTCGGGGTGAAGGAATCTGATAATGACGACGACAGTCAGGATGATGACATGTACAGGAACGCCGATGATAACGAAGATGATGACGCCAATCAAGGCGGCAGCAGTGACAGCACAAAAGACAAAAAGAGCGGTGTCGCCCCTGATGATGAGGATGCGGATTAATTAATCACCATGCATGCGGCAGGGAGTATATGCCGGTCATTGTATAAATTTTAAAGAAAAGCCGATTTGTCTGTAATGAATATTTAACAGGAGAGGCTTTGAAAAAAAGCATAAAAACAAAACTTGGCAGTCTTTGCTTTTTTATGCTTGCGGTCGCGGGGGTATTGCTGGCGCTGTATTATCGCGATGTTATCAGGGATTTATTTCTGGACGACACCAAATATGATCACTTAATCGTTCAGTCGGCCAGAAAATACGGCATTGACAGCCGTCTGGTAAAAGCGGTGATATATCGGGAAAGCCGGTTCGACCCTTCCGCCTGCGGCAAGGCCGGGGAAATCGGGCTGATGCAGATAATGCAGAAGTTTTCCGTGCAGGACTGGGCGAAGGAACAGGGCGTGGAGCCGCCGACTGCCGGAATGTTGTATTCGCCGCAGTTGAACATTGAAATCGGCACCTGGTATCTGGCTAAGGCGATGGCCCGGTGGCGTGATTTTAAATGCGGCACTGAGCTGGCGCTGTGTCACTATAATGCCGGAGACAAGCGGGCGCAAAGCTGGAAGCCGGAGTCTTATGACGGAGAAGTCATGGACCGGATAAAAATTAAGAGTACGAAGAATTATGTGGAAGCCATAATGAAAAAATACCGGGAATACTGTAAAAGAGGCATAATGCAGCCATGAGCAGACTTAAAATAATACTTTCAGGCACAATTTTTTTCTCCGCCTGTCTATATTTGTCCATGGCTGACAATGTCGCATTCTGGCGTGAAGACTTCAGCAACACGGAGAAAAAGGATGAACTGTATTCGCCTGTACAATGGAAACTGGACGCAATCAAGCCGGGCGTAACTCCCACTTCGTTCTATGTCGTTAAAGACAATGATCTGAAATCCAATAAACTTGTTGTTGAAGCAGACAAGGCCAGCGGCGGACTGGTTTGTAATCCGTCCAAAACCGTGGACCTGAATAAAACCCCGATTTTGCGCTGGAGATGGCGGGTTAAAAACCTCCCTCCGGGCGGAGACGGACGCCGCCCGGACAAGGATGATCAGGCGGTGGCGATTTATATCGGCTTCAACGACTGGGTGCGCAAAAAGAGTGTTTCCTACCGCTACGAGGCGGAAACTCCGGCCGGGGAAACCGGGCAGGTTAATTATGCCGCCGGGCTGGTCAATGTCAAATGGTACTGTCTCCGCAACAAAAATGACGGCACCGACAAATGGTATACTGAAGAGCGCAATGTGGCGGAAGACCTGAAAAAAGCGTACGGGGTAATTCCAAAGGAATTTGCCTTGAGCGTTTGCGGCAACAGCCAATACACTAAATCGCATACCGTTGCGGAGCTGGATTATCTGGAGTTTATTCCTGAAGAGAAGAAATGATTTTACAGCTTCAACAATTGCCGGCATGTTTTATTTGTCGAAAAGCGGTTAATTCTTGATATTTTTTTTATTCGCTGAGATTGATTTTTCTATTTTGTGATTTAATTTTTTATGAATATCAAATAGTGGTTTCAGAGATTACGCGGCCTGGAGAAAGCGCCGAACTGAGTCTGGTGGATTCCAGCCGGTTTTTTCCATGCTGTTTTTTTTTATAATATGATTTGATTTGTTGCTGGAATATTGGTGCAGAGCCATTATTTTACATATTACCTAACAGAGATAAGTGAAATTTTAGCGGGGCATATGACTTTACAGGAATTAATAAAACAGATATGTACACCATCGGTGCTGGCCGAGAAGGATCAATTCCTGATCAAAATGGCTGATTCCGGCAAAGAAATTGAAATGGCCCAGCGCCTGCGTTTTGAAGTCTTCGGCCTTGAACAGGGAAAAAATCTCGCGTCTGCACAGCAGGATCAGCTTGACCGGGACGAGTTCGATGAATATTGCCTGCATCTGATTGTTGTTGAAAAGAAAAGCGGATTGATTGTCGGCACCTACCGGATGCATCCGGGCATGGCGGCCAGTTCCGGTATCGGCTTCTACTCCGCCAGGGAATACCATATTGAAGGTCTCGATAAAATCTCCGAGAATACCATCGAAGTCGGACGTTCATGCGTCTCGCCGGAATACCGCAGCGGCGCCGTGGTCGCGCTGTTGTGGGCCGGAATCGCCGAAGTGCTTAAACGGTCAAAAATGCGATATCTGCTCGGCTGTGTCAGCCTGGAAACAACGGAACCCGCGGTCGGCTGGGCGCTGTATGAACATTTTAAGGAGCGCAATAATTTATCTGCGGTTTTACAGGCGACTCCGACGGATGATTTTGTTCTGCCGCCGCCGGATGCGGTGAAAATGCGGGAGTTGCTGGATAGCCGGCGCACGCTGCTGCACCTGATTCCGCCATTGTTCAAGGGCTATCTGCGGCTCGGCGTGGGAATCTGCGGGGCTCCGGCGCTGGATAAAGACTTCAGTTCCATTGACTTCCTGGTGTTGCTGGATCATGCCAGTCTTCCGGAAAAATATTTCAAGCATTTTTGTTCATAGAATCAAGATGAATAGTGCAGGTTTAAAATGATGATGCTGCGACGTATTGTTAAACTTCTGGCGATTTGTTTATGGTTGCCGGTTACTGGTTTTTTCTCATTTTTTGTGCATATCGGCGGCTGGGGCGCGATCCGGCGGGTTACATATTGCTCCCGCATGTGGGGCCGCGGTTTTGTCAGGATTTTGAGTATAAAGGTTACCATTGCCGGCGATCCCGGTTCGTTCAAGGGCGGCATGATAGTCTCAAATCATATGGGATATCTGGACATTCTGGTGCACGGCTCGATTTTTCCGATAAGATTCACGCCGAAAATGGACATCAGGCATTGGCCGATTCTCGGATGGTATCTCGGCATAAGCCGTCCGCTCTGGATAGACCGCGGTTCAAAGCAGAAATCTTCAGACGCGCTCACACAGATTCTGGATACAATGAAACACGGGATTCCGATCCTGGTTTATCCGGAAGGAACCAGCACGGACGGCGAAAGCGGCATCAAGGCGTTCAAGTCCACTCCTTTTGAAGCCATTGCTCAGAGTGATTATCCGATACTGCCGGTAATAACTTATTACCGGCCGGCCGAAGCGGGGCAGACGACCGCGTGGTTTGGCGACATGACATTGATGCCGCACCTCTGGCGGATTCTGGGATATAAGTCCATTAATGTCGAGGTGCATATTCTTCCGCAAATCAAGGCGGAAGGCAGATCGCGCAAGGAACTTGCCGAGTATGTTCATGCTTTGATGGAAAAGGAATATTGGAATATCAAAAACCGTCAGCAGGCGAAAGCGGAAGTACGGGATGCCGCGCTGGCCTTTTAAATTAAACCACAGGAGTGTCGGATGATTCATAAAGTTATAATGGCGTCTTTTGCGGCCGCATGGGAAATGCTGATTGATCTTCCGGTTCCGGCATCAATTAAAAATGCGGGAAAAGACTTTGAAGATGAGGTTTTCTCGCCGCTGACCCAGATGTGTTTCCCCGTTGTCGGCGTGGTGGCCGGACTGATTATTTTCTTCTTCGGCGGAATTCTTTCAATGCTTTCCATGAAGATTTCCGGCGCCGTCATTTTTGCCATTTCGCTTACGCTGCTGACGGAATTGAAAGACTCTTTCCGCAGTCTTGGCGCGCTCGTTTCCCTGTTTGAGCAAATACTTGACAAAAAACCATTGGGCTATGCGATGGTCAACCTTGATAATGACGTCCGCAACGCCGCCGGGCCGCTGAGCAGCCTGGTGCTGGTGCTGGCGGTGCTGCTCAAGCTTTTCACCTTTTATCTGATGTTCTATTGCGGTTATTACTACTGGATGATCGCGGTGCTGGTGCTGTCATTTACCATTCAGGGCCATCTGGCCGCCGCGCCGGCGCTGAACACCGGATTGCCGGTCATTGAAATCAATCAGGAGAACCGGCTTTACATCTGGGGCGTCGCCGGTTTTTTCGTTCTGTTCATTCTGTTTAAATCTCCCTATGTTTCACTGATTGCCTTTGCCGTGGCTTTCGTCTTTGCCAATGTCGTGCGCCGGTTTTGCGAAATCAAACTCAATGGCGTGACCATTGACATTATCAGTCTTGCCGGATATCTGTTTGAACTTTTTGCACTGCTGCTCGGGGTTTTGTTTCTCAGCCGGACATAAATCGCATTGGAACTAATCAGAGAAACTCAATATGGCATTTTATGACAGGCGGATCGGGGCCGGGATAATTTTCATGCTTGCCGCGGCAATGCTGGCCGGTACTGTATTTACCGCTCTCCTGCGCGAAGAAATACCGGCGGCCATCTTGGCGCAAATCAATAAATCCCGCTGCCGGGATGAAGAGAAACTGGCAGCCGGATGGCTTCAGGCGGTGGAGAAGGACGACCGGCGGAAAGCCCTTTATGCCGCATCATTGCTGATTGTTCCTGACGAACCGCTGCCCATGCCTGCCGCGAATGCGCTGAAATTCGGCAGACAGGAGGGCCTCCTCCCGCTGCTGTGGTCTACGCCTTTTTCAACGATTGATTATTTCAGGTGGCGTGATGCCCTGATTCTGAAACATGCCGCGGCGGCGATTTTGAAAACAGCTTTTCCCGTTGAGGAAATCCTGCGCTTTGTTCTGGCGGTGAAAGCCGCTCCCGCCGCCTCCGGCCGGCTTTCCGGCCTGCTGGAGAACGGCTGTCCGGATATTTATGCCCGCGCCAGACTTTTCTGTGGCCTGGCGGAACAGGCCGGGTTTGACGCTAAAATTTGCTTGCTGACGGATGCTCAAGGCGCTCCGGCGTATATTTTGACGGAGGTGTCCCGGGAACAGCAGCACTGGGTCGTGGATCTGCCCGGCAGAAGAATCTATAAGGGCTGTGACATCAATTCCTTTATGCCGCCGGACGATTGGCCGGATGAACTGAAGAACGCGTTCTTCAGGCGGAAATTAATGCTGCAGCCTTCTGAATTCCAGGATTTCAGGCCTGCCAATCAGGCGCTGAGCAATAAATTGAGGAAGCTTGCTCCTCCCGGCGGTATCCCGGTTTTCGGACGTGACCCGGAAATGCTTCTGGCTGCATTTTCAAAGAATATGCTCTATGGCAGTCCGGACAGGTACGCTTACTGGGATGAACCTTTCAGCGCGGTAAAGCATCTGCCGGAAGCCGCAAAATGGATGCCCCGGCGGGATTTGCCCGCAACCCGGAAGCCGGAAGTCAGAATTCAGGAGTCGGTATTCAGCACTGGAACCGGCGGAAACACAAAAAAATGAAGCCGGCGGCGCGAAATATTAATAGTTTTAAATTTATAAAATGTTTTTTTAGCTCCATCGGAGCGATATATTAATAGTCAGCAGCCGGAATGAGGCACATGACAGACCGGCGGCAATCTTTAAGGAAACGGTACTTATGTTGCATAAATTAATATTCATTCTCCCGCTTGTGAGCATGATGGCATGGTCCGCCGCCGCCGCCGGAGAGGATTTCAGACAGCTTTATGCCCACGCCCGGCAGAAAATGCAGTCAGGGGATTACCCGGCATCCATTGCTGAACTCAACAAAGCATTGGCCGCCGCCCAGCTTTCTTCGGAGGAAGTAGCCGTGCTGTTCGATCTTTCTTATGCCTGCCTCAAAATGTCCAGCCTTGACGAGGCAATGAGATACCTTGAACAAATTCTGGACATTCCCGACCTTGCGGGAAATGACCGCAACAGGGTATATCTGCAAATGGCGGACGTCCATGCCGCCGCCCAGAAATACGATGATGCGATAGATGACTGCATGGAAGGCCTCGGCAAGGTGACTGCAAATGCCGATAAATACCGGTTCCTGATGAAAGCAGGCCATGTCATGAACACTAAAAAAGACTATCCCAATGCTCTGGATTATGCGCGGCAGGCCCTGGCATTGTGCCAGGACAATGTTCAAAACCAGTTTATGGCAAAAAGATTTATGATATGGATTTACAGCGCGCAGGAAAATTATCCCGCCGTTATTGAAGTTTTTACCCGGCAGGAACTCGATGCGATGACGGTTGACGCTAAAAAGAGTTTTTACCCGTCTCTGATCAGTGCATACATGAAAGTCGCCAGAAACATGCAGGCCGATAAAAATTATGACAAGTCCATGGAGATTTACTGCCTGCTGGAAAAGGACAAAGGCCTTAAACCGGAACAGCGCGCCGAGGCCTGCATGGGGGAAGCGAGTATATTAAAAGCTCAAAAGAAGTATTCCGACGCCATTAAAACCTATAATGTTGTTCTGAGCATTCCGGAAACCAAACCGGAGCACCGCAAAATTGCCCAGAAAGCGATTGAGCAGCTTCAGGCCATTATCGCCCAGCCGCAGCCCGGCAATGCCGATAAGCAGAACGGGCATAATTGAGCGTACCGCCCCCCTGCGTTCAGACTTTTTCCAATGCTTCCCTGATCCGGGATTCAATCGTCCCCAGGGGAACAAGGAATGGCTTTTCGGTGATTTCCAGCACACATTCATTGCCGTTCACCACATAATTCCCTTTGACCGTTCCCATCATGGTTTCAATGGAAATGCTGCCGCTTTCAGTATCCCCGCTGAAACTCCCGCCTTCCTGCTGTATCCAGTCCCTGATTCTGCCGACCAGACTCTCAACATCCTGCCTGATCGAAACATTCATTTTAAATGACATAATAGCCTCCAAGTTATATTTATTCTTCGGCATGTTTTAAAAAGCTTTAGAGGGTGCGCTTATGAAATGATGTTAATCTGCTATTCAATTTTGAAATGATGGACTGATTTTATATGTTTTCCTGGAGGGTTACGCTCCGTCGTAACCAGGATCGAAAACGCGGTTGTGACGGAGCACAACCCTCCAGAGAAGGACAAAAATCCCCAAGACAAATAAACAACCCCGTCCAAAGGGCGGGGTATTGCTTAAGCCCCCCATAGGGGGGTAATGCGCTTACCCTGGAAGGGCAAGCGAGTCGTTCCCCAATTCAGGTATTTTTAGTTATATTTAAAC
>JBAYIO010000042.1:0-41424 GCA_041665605.1 Victivallaceae bacterium
AGAGACCCCGCTGCCGCATTTGAAAATATACTCAATGCAATACAGATGGGAAATAATACAAAATTGATTCCATTGCTGATGTAAACGCCTTTTCCTCTGTCACCGCTCTACTGAGCCATTACAGCCAGACAATGCTGTCCGGATGTTCATGGCGGCTGGCATTGGCCGGCTTTTCGCCGGGTCAGCGCAGTTTCAGCGTCGCCAGTCCGGTCAGCGCCAGAATCCCGGCAAGAATCCAGAAGCGGACGACAATCTGGGTCTCAGTCCAGCCTTTCTGCTCAAAGTGATGATGAATCGGAGTACAGAGGAATATCCGTTTGCCGGTAAGTTTGAAGCTGGTGACCTGCATGATGACGGAAACGGCTTCCATGACAAACACGCCCCCGACCACAATCAGAATCAATTCCTGTTTGACTATTACCGCAATGAGGCCGATAGTCCCGCCCAGCGCCAGACTGCCGGTATCGCCCATGAACATTGACGCCGGATGGCAGTTGTGCCACAGAAAGCCGATGCAGGCGCCGGCCAGCGCCGCCGCGAATACCACCGCCTCGCTGACGCCGGGAATGAACGGAATGCTCAGGTAACCGGCAAATATCTTATGTCCGCAGAGATATGCGAAAACCGCGTAAGTAAGAGCGCAAAAAATACAGCATCCTACCGCCAGCCCGTCCTTGCCGTCAGTCAGATTCACCGCATTGGAGGAGCCGACCACCACAAAAGCGCCCAGCGCCATAACCCAGCCGCTGACCAGCACCGGCTGTTTGAAAAAAGGCAGCATCAACTGATGCAGCAGATCCCGGGTTTCAGGCACGCAGTCCAGAAACATGATCGCGCCGACCGCAAAAAATAATTGCAGCATAAGTTTCATTTTTCCCGGAATGCCGTCCCGTTTGCCGTATCTCACCTTGGCATAGTCGTCAATAAAGCCGATCCCGGCAAACAGCACCATCATCACCAGCAGCGTCAGTGTAATCGGATTATAGACAATATTCCATAACAGTGAAGATACAATGATGGAAAAAACTATCAGCAGTCCGCCCATGCTGGGCGTCTTGTCCTTATTGCGGTCGATGAACGCCTTGTCCACCAGGCCTTCCAGCCGGCACGGCGCGGTAGCCCGCAACTGCTTAAGTTTTCTAACGGTGTAAGGCCCCAGCAGCACCGCCAGAACCATCGCCGTGAAAGCGGCCCCGGCAGCTCGAAAAGTTACATATTCGAAAAGGCGGAAAGGCCCGAAATAATTACTCAAACCAGAAAGCCAGTACAGCATAAAATAACATCTTATCTTAAAAATTGTTAAACAATAAATATGGTTAATTTAAAATTTAAGACAATTTGAAAACGATTCAAACATTCTTTGAGAAATCTTCATTATAATTTATACAAAAAACCGTATTGCAACCATTGACAAAAACAATCCGCCTGTTTTATCCGTAAAAACTGGAACTGCGTCAATTCTGCTTATTAGCCACGGAAGTCACGTTCAAGGATTTGAAGCTTACCAGCTTCTGCTGCTTCTCGTCCCACAGGTTTAAAAACAGCGATTTGAGGCTTTTGCCGAGGGTCATGGCCGGCACGGCCTGCATGATTGGTGATTCATCGTAACTCTGCTGCAGTTTATAGTTCGGAATCCTGGGCAGGACATGGTGAACATGGTGCAGGCCGATATTGCCGGAAAACCACTGAAGCACCTTGGGCAGTTTGTAATATGAACTTCCTTTCAAAGCAGCCGCCACCGGGTCCCAGTTCTCATGCCGCGACCAGTACACGCCTTCGAATTGATGTTGAACATAAAACAGCCACACGCCGACAGCCCCGCCGATCAGGATTATCGGCAGTTGAATCAGCAGATAGGTTTTCAACCCTATCGTCTGGCCGATTGCCACAATGATTACTAAAATAGCCGCATTGGTCACCGCCGCGCTGAAGCGCTCGTTCCTTCCCTCCCATTGGTGCAGTAACCGCTGTGTAAGCAAAAAAGAGTATCCCGGTCCGATTCCGAGGAAAACGAAAGGATTGCGATAGAGCCTGTAGCCTAATCGCTTCATTCTGGAAGCTGTCCGGTACTCCTCAACCGTCAATGTCCAAATATCGCCGACTCCTCTGTGATCCAGGTCCGCATAGGTGTTGTGATGGACAAGGTGATTGTGCTGCCAGTATCTGAACGGCGTAAAAGTCAATACACCAGTCACATAACCAAGGATAGTATTAGCCCGTGTCGAGGCAAAAAAAGAATTGTGCGCGCAGTCGTGAAAAAAGATAAATATGCGCACCAGAAAAAGCGAGGCAAGTATAATAAGCAGGCAAATCAGCACAAACGGGTATTTCTGCTTCACCATGAAAACAAGGATAACCCACAATCCCAAATAAGGAATAATGGCGGAAATCATCTGCAGAATTGCTTTTCGCAGATCCGGCTTTGTGTAATGCAATAATGTTTTCCGCAAAGCCTGTATTGTCATTTTTTCAGGGGCTGCACCCGTATCCATAGCCATATCGCGCCTCCGGCAGCTACACGGTTCAATCGTTATTGTTTTTCAAGCAATACATTCAGGACTTGATGATTGGGATCGCCTGCAATAAAAATCTTCTTCTCATAGGGCTTATGTCCTTTCAGCTCAATCCTGATATTATGCTTGCCTTCTCTCAGATTTAATACCGGTCTGTTCGTAGAAATATTGCCCATGAATATTGTATCGACATAAACTTCAGCAAAACAACTGTTTATTTCCTTGTCCTGAGTATAGACATTCAACTCCAGATTCCCCATGTCTGATTTTGAAACTGTCGGTCCCGTGGTAATGCATCCGGCTAAAAACATAATCATGCCGAGTAAGCATAAAAACTTTTTCATTATTGCGCTCCGTTTATAGTTGTGCGTGTTTTCGCCTTGTTTTCTGCTTTTTGTTGCGACTCATATTTCACCAGAGCCGGAATAAGAAATGTAAAAATTATTCCCCACACAGCCAGCCATGCACCAAGTATCAGAATAAACATCCGTGAACGCCGTTCTTTTTTGAGCCTCTCCCCGTAAAATATGCAAAGACCGAAGCGGGAATACCATGTTCCAAGCGGGCGGTAGAATACGGCAAGCAAAACGCCGGGAACAAAGTTAACTGCGCCCAAAATCAATCCTATCAGCCAGGAATGCTCCATTCTCCCTCCTCTACAGTATATTAGTCTTCGTAAACCAATCAGCCTGTCCTTGACGTAATCTAATATAAGCTTTACTGAAATTCAAGAGCACTGAAAATACTTTGTTCGTGGCCGGGCAGTTACCTGGTCCGTGATGATTTCAATCTTCAGCCGGAGTTTCAGGCGTGGGTAAAATCAACTGATAGAATTCCAGATCAAGCCATCGTCCGAATTTGTACCCCGCCTGTTTAATGCTCGCGCAATGCGCAAAGCCTAATCTATGATGCAGTTTGATGCTTGCCAGATTTGTGGAATCGATGCCGCCGATCATCATATGATAGTTCTGCTGCTTTGCGGTCTCAATGAGTGCGCGGAGCAGCATCTTCCCGAGCCCCCGGCCCCGTTTATCTTTTTGAATGTAAACTGAATGTTCAATTGAATATTTATAAGCCGGCCATGCGCGGAATGCGCCGTAACTGGCAAACCCGGCAAGCGTCCCGTCCTCTTCGAAAGCGCCTAAAACCGGATACCCGCCCGCTTTCTTTGCCTCGAACCAGGCTTTCATTTGCTCCATCGTCCGCGGCTTGTAGTCATACAGCGCAGTGGTATTGATAATCGCATCGTTTATGATTGCGAGAATCTCCGGAGCTTGTGCAAAAGAGCAGCCTGTAATTTTCATGCTTTTACCTGAAAATAGTTTTAATATCTATGGCTGTAACCTAATTGAGCATTATTGAAATTCAAGAGCGGTTAAAATACTTTTCCCGGATAGTCCGAATAGTCACAAAACTAATCCGCTTTCTCATAAAGCAATAAGGTTTCAGACCTTGTCCTCATATTCCGTTTCCACATGATCAAAAACTGCGGAAACAGTTACAGTTTCACCAGGGGTGACGATATGGAACCGTTCCGGATGGCGGTATTCCTGCCAGGCCTGACCGCAAACCATATTTTCCGGTGCGATATGGGAACGGACGATGCGTCCATCATATAACAGCAATTCCAGAGAAATGCTTCCCGCCGCGAAAGTCTGCAGATGCGGCATTCTGATTTCTATCTGATTGGACAAACCGATCCGGGCAATTGCACGGTCAGGCAAGGCGGTCAGACGCCGTGCGGCATACGACACATTGTCCGGAATTGCGCCCAGCGCAACTCCGTTAATTTTAATCTCTGAATCATTATTCCCGCGGATGACGCTGAAAATATTTATCCAGCCGCCTTTGATCTGATACAAATCATTGTCTGACAACCGGTGATCCGCCTGAACAAAGGCCGGTTTCTTCAAGGATACCGGCGGCATTCTCCGCCCGGGAAGCGTTAAGGTTGCCGAACCGGTCATGGAATGCCATTCGATACGGGTTTCATCGCCCTCAACCTCAACCATGAAAAAACCCGGTGCGCTGTCTTCAAGAATCCCCCATAGATACTGGTCGCCGGCATCGTATTCCGCAATCCGGTGATAAGTATCGAGACTGGTTACCGGCATATCGGGATACCCCACAGCGGAACCGGTCAGTTGAAGAAAGCCATTCCCGTTGCTCTCCGTCCGGTGGAAACTTACTGACTGGTTATGCGTATGTCCGCAAAAATAGGCGTCTACCGGATATTTGCGGCATAACTGCTCTATCCGGGCCGCAAAGCCGGGACTGTCAAAAAAATGACGGCCCCACAGATACAGCGGCGGATGGGCGAAAAGGTAAATATGGCGGGCGGTGCGCGATGCCTGTTCCAGTTCGCCGATTAACCAGAATTCCTGCTCGCCGCCGGGTTCAAATTGCAGATAATCGAGAATCATAAATGCGCAGTCATGCAAATCATAGCGGTAATATTCGCGGGAAATCGCACCACCGCAGCCGGCGGCCATCACGGGGATGATCTGTTCCCGGAAAGTGATTCCGCCCGGCGCGTCAATTCCGCCCTCATGGGTTCCTTTGGCAATCAGAACCGGAATGCCTGCCTGATTCAGCAAATCCCAGCCATCGAGTATTTCCTCTGTCGCATATTCCGGATTGTCGCCAAGTCCGCCTTCAATGTAATCGCCGGTTGAAATCAACAATTCAGGGTGCAGATTTGCGATTTGGCGCAGCAGCTTAATTCCGCCGGTCTTCAGCATTTCCATATAACGTATGTAATCCGGCACATTGGCAACGGAACCGTTTCGTTCCCAGGCCGCAGGGTGGTGTTTTTTCCAGCAGTAATGCGTATCCCCGATAACCGCGAATCTCAAAAGTTCACTCATTTTTCAGCTTTCCTTTTTTTGCCGGCAACTGTTTCCGTCGCGGATAAAAATGTCAAAGCAGGCTCAGGCAGAGCTTGACGAATTCAGAAAACGCGGAAACTGAATATTCGCAATGCTCGTCCTTCGGGTTGCCGAAACCATAAGCGGCGAAACAGCGTTTCATGCCGGCGCGCCGGCCCGCTTCCAGATCGGTATAGTGATCGCCGCACATCCAGCTTTGAGCCGGAACGGCGCCGCATTTGTTCACAAAATGAAGCAAAGGGGCGGGATTAGGTTTCAAAGGGAAGCCGCTGTCGCCGCCGATTATGGTATCAAAATCATCATAAACCTTCAACTGCTTCAAAATTTTAAGCGTCGCGGTATGGGGCTTATTGGTGATGACCGCCAGCTTAACGCCGGAATTACGCAGTCCGGCCAGACCTTCAGCCACTCCGGGATACAGCCAGGTATTGTCAATCAGATGTTCATCATAATATTCTTTCAACAGCGGGAGCCCCTGCTCCATGGCAACATCCGAACCTTTAAGCGAACGTTCCGCCAGCAGTTTTATCCCGTTGCCGATATAGCCGACAATCTGCGCCAATGCCAGCGGCGGAAGGTTGAATTGAGCGCGCATCCAGTTTACCGCATCAGCCAGATCCTGGCGGGAATCAATCAAAGTGCCGTCAAGATCAAATATCACACATGTTTTCATAATTCTGCAACTCGCACAAATGGAACTTGAGTTATCATCGGCAGACGGGCAAAGGCGTCAATGCCAAGGTCACTGACCGCGTCGTTTTTGAGAAAATGCCAGGCAAGACCGGCAACCATCGCCGCATTATCGGTGCAGTATTTGCGCTGCGCCAGATACAGCATCACATTTTTGGGGGCTTCCTCCGCAATAAGCGTTCTGAGCCGGGAATTGCATGCGACGCCGCCGCAGACGACAATCGAAGCCGCCTTGAATTCTTTAGCCGCCGCAATGGTCTTCCGGCACAGCACATCGACAACTGCTTCCTGATAAGAAGAGACCGTATCGTTGAGCAGCGGTCCTTCAAGATGCCCGTTGTCGCTCAACCTTGCGACATGATAAAGCAGGGAAGTCTTAACCCCGCTGAAACTGAAATTGAACTTGTGCTCCTCCGGCACCGCTTTTCCGGCGCTGCCGGTAAGCGGCCGGGGAAAGTTAAAGTGTCCGGCATTGCCGAGCGTCGCGATCCTGTCTATTACCGGACCGCCGGGATAACCCAGCCCGAGCAGTTTCGCCGCCTTGTCCAGCGCCTCGCCGGCGGCGTCGTCAATGGTGTAACCGATCAGACGCGCCCTGCCCTGATCGTCAATCAGCAGCAGCGAAGTATGTCCGCCGGAAACCACCAGCGCCAGAATCGGATATGACTCAGGAGCTTCCAGGCGTCCGGCGCCGTCGTCAAGAAACGCCGCATAAATGTGGGCGATAAAATGATTGATGCCGATCAGCGGCAGTTTATGGCTTGCCGCCAGCCCTTTGGCAAAATTCAAACCGACCAGCAGCGCCGGCATCAGGCCGGGGCCGTTAGTTACCGCAACCGCGTCAATATCCCGCATAGTCACGCCGGCGGCATTCAAAGCGTCGGACAGCACCGGATTCAGCGCGACCAGGTGTTCGCGCGCCGCCAGCTCGGGCACGACGCCGCCGTGAACCGCATGTTTGGCGATTTGCGATGCAACACTATTGCTCAAAACCTGATACCCGTCCCTGACCACGGCGGCGGAAGTTTCGTCGCAACTGGTTTCTATACCTAAAATCAAACTCATAAAATTCCAGATGTTACTTGGTAAAAAGCTAAAGAATATAGCCAGTCCTCTGAAAAAAGCAAAAAAATATCACTATTTCTGATCATAAGTCTCCCGAATCGCCAATATAAAAGCATTGACTTTAAGCGTCTTCCATCGTATATTTGTAAATGGTATTCAGGTATTTTTTCCACAAAATCAGGAAATTAAGGATTTATATACATGGCTGACGCAAAAAAAAGCGGGAATGTTTTCGGAGAAGTGGTTGGTTGCCTGATTCTGGTTATCGCCGTACTTGTCGTTCTATTCTGGTTCCTCCTGAAACCCAAACTTGAAGAAGCCGGATATTCGTTTTCCGGAATTTCCGAAAAAGCTTCGAATATAAAAGAAAGCGTTTCTGAAACATTCAGCAATGCCACTGATAAATATCGGGATACCAAGAACAAGGTCAAAGACAAAACCGATGATGCAAAAGATAAAATAGACGATACGGTTGACGGAATGAAGAAAAACAATTCCTCAAAAATTCCTTTATTCGAATAATACAGGCATCTCGCGCTAAGCGTAAAAACCATTTTTTTGACGATGATGCCATATTCCCGCCTTGCTTACTCAAAATCCCCGTGTAAATTTAACTCTGTCCGTTTGAGTATAAATAAAGTTAAAATACATGATTATGAGGGTAAAACTGTGAAGAAAAGTTCCAGCATAGTTTTTATCGGCGCCGGCAGAATGGCTTCGGCAATCGCCGGGGGGCTGGTGAAAAACGGCATTTCCGCCGAAACTCTCAAAGCCTTTGACGTATCCGCCCAGTCCGCCAAACTGTTTCAGGCGGCTACCGGGGTTCAGGTACACACCGATTCCCCGGACAAAATCCTGGCGAAAGCGGATATTGTAATCATTGCCGTAAAACCGCAGCAGATTGCCGACGCGCTCCAGGGGAAATCATCATTATTAAAAGATAAACTGATCATATCAATAGCCGCCGGAGTTAAAATTGCGACGCTGAAAAGCATCACCGGCGGCAGCCGGATCGTCAGGGTCATGCCGAATACGCCGGCCTTGATCGGACAGGGGATTTCCGCATATTCAACCGCTGAAAAAGTATCCGCTCAGGATATCTGCGAGACGGAACGAATCCTCGGATCGGTCGGCAGTTTCTGCTGCGTCAACGAATCGCTGATGGATGCGGTGACCGGTCTCAGCGGCAGCGGCCCGGCTTACGTTTTCGATTTCATTCAATCGCTGGCGGACGGCGGAGTCCATGCCGGACTGCCCAGAGATATCGCGCTGAAACTGGCGGCGCAAACCGTTGCCGGGGCCGCGCGGATGGTACTGGAAACCGGAACACATCCGGCGGTGCTGCGCGATCAGGTCACCTCGCCGGGCGGAACTACCATCCGCGGACTGGCTGTCCTGGAGGAAAATTCGTTCAGAGGGGCTGTTGCCAAAGCGGTTACCGCCGCCGCCGCCAGGTCTGCTGAACTGGGCATGAAAAATCAGGAAAAATAATATATGATCTTAAATTTCAACCTCAATGTCAATATCGAGAAGCGCCTGAGCGTAATCATTCCCGTATACAATGAGGAGGATACCGTGCTGGGCATCGTGAACCGGGTGCTGGCCAGACCGGAGACCGGCGAAATAATCATTATTGACGATGCGTCGAAAGACAACACCCGCGAAAAGCTGGAGACGCTGAAGAACAGAGAAAATATCACTATTCTATATCAGGAGACCAACCACGGCAAAGGCGCCGCCGTAATCCGCGGCATCGCTGAAGCCACTAAAGAATTCGTCATCATCCAGGATGCCGATTTTGAATACAATCCGGAAGATTATTCGCTGGTGCTGGCCCCGCTGGCGGCCGGCAAAGCAGACGTGGTTTACGGCTCCAGATTCATGGGCACGCCCGGGCAGGTCAGATATTTCCGGCATGAAATGGGCAATAAAGTCCTGACGTTTATCTCGAATCTGTTCTCGGACATTCATCTCACCGATATGGAAACATGTTACAAGGCTTTTAAACGGGAAGTTATGCAAAATCTCAATCTGAATTCCCAGCGTTTCGGCATTGAAGTTGAATTTACGGCGAAACTGGCCAAGTCCAGGCAGCTCCGCATCTGGGAAGTTCCCATCTCCTACAATCCTCGGAAATATAACGAAGGCAAGAAAATTACCTGGAAAGATGGAGTTTCCGCCTTCTATCAAATCGTCAAGTACAACGTTTTTTCCAATAAAGAAGAGTTTTACAAAGAACCGTGGGAAAAAGTACTTGCCGCCAGTCACGCTTCAAAATAGTCTGCGGCATTTCGGGTATTTCCCCGTGACGCGGCTGCAATCACCCCGGCACATCTGCCTCTGATGAAATTTCATTTTAAAATATAGAGGAGCGCCAATTTTTAACCGATCCCGTGTGTAACTACAATCCGGACAATCTGCCGCCAAGTTATAGTGTTGAAAACTGAAAAATCTTCTATCGTATAAGGTTGGAAGTGTCGAAATTCAGTTTCCATACAAACCTCGACTGCAAGAAAAAACATGATGGCAATCGCGAACGATGCTTGAAAAAGAGCATAAGCGGAGTAGATTTTTCTTTCCATTATTTTAATATGAGTCTTTACCATGCATGGAATTGCATAATTATCATAGAAGGAAGTTTAAAATGGCTAAAGCGGCAGGAAAATGTTATAAGATCGCGGTTATCCCCGGAGACGGCACCGGCCCGGAAGTTGTAAACGAAGGGTTGAAGGTACTGGATGCGGCGGCAAAGAAGTTCAATTTCAAAACCACCCGCAAAGTATTTGACTGGGGCGGCGCACGCTATTTGAAGACCAACAACGTACTGCCCGATGATGCGGTGGAAACCCTGAAGAAATACGACGCCGTATTCCTGGGCGCCATCGGCCATCCGGACGTGAAGCCCGGCATTCTGGAAAAAGGCATTCTGCTGAAACTGCGTTTCGACCTGGACCAGTACATCAATCTGCGTCCGGTGAAACTTTATCCCGGAGTGGAAACTCCGCTGGCGGGCAAGACCCCGGATGATATTGATTATGTCGTCGTGCGTGAAAACGTCGGCGGACTCTATACCGGCATCGGCGGCTTCACCATGAAAGGGACCGCCAACGAAACAGCGGTACAGGCGATGGTTTATACCAGATTGCAGGTTGAACGCTGCATCCGCTACTCTTTCGAACTGGCGATGAAACGCCACAGCAAAGCCAAACCCTGGAAAGGCCTTTCCGAAAAAGATATCGCAGCCGGCAAAATCGCCAAGCTCACGCTTTGCGGCAAAACCAACGTGCTGACTTATGTTTTCGACCTGTGGGACCGTGTTTTCCACGAAGTCGCCGTGGAATATCCGATGGTCAAACTGGATTACTGCCATGTTGACGCCACCTGCATGTGGATGGTCAAAAATCCGGAATGGTTTGACGTCATCGTCACCGAAAATATGTTCGGCGACATCATCACCGACCTGGGCGCAATGACGCAGGGCGGCATGGGCATCGCCTCCGGCGGCAACATCAATCCGGAAGGTGTCAGCATGTTCGAACCCATCGGCGGCTCCGCCCCGAAATATACCGGTCTCAACGTCATCAATCCGCTGGCGGCAATCGGCGCGGCCGGCATGATGCTCGATTTCCTCGGCGAACGCAAAGCCGCGGCCGCGATCGAAAAAAGCGTCATGTATGTGACCGGCAAAAAACTCAAGTCGATGGCAGCCGGCAAAATGGGCTATTCCACAACACAGGTCGGCGATCTGGTTGTAGAAAACCTGTAATTCCAATATGCCTACTACAAGGGCAAAAAAAAAGAACAGCGATAATCACTGCCGGCCATCCGGCAGTGATTATTTCTTTTGCCGCGGCGTCAACGGCATCAACGGCCTTATTCATACCGCCGGCGCTTATCCGGAAATGAAGCAGTTCCTGTATTCCCCGGACAGTTTTCTGGATAAGGGAGCAATCCTCAAAGATTCCATGACGACCAAGGCCGGAATTGTTGAAATTGACAACCGCAAATATTTCCTGAAGCGGTATAATAACAAGGGCCTGATTTATACGCTGAAATATCTTTTCCGCAAATCCAGACCTTTTAACGCGCTCCGGGCCACACAGGCGATTCGCACCCTTGGCATACCGTGCCCGGAAGTTGTCGCGGCATTGTCGCGGCGGTGCTGCGGCATACTGCAAGCCTCTTATTTGCTTACCGAGAATCTTGCGAACATTATTTCCCCTGAAGATTATATCCGGGAAAGCGTTACCAGCCCGGACATTTATATAAAGTTTCAATCCCGGATGTGCGTTTATCTTAAAAAGCTGCATGATGCCGGCATCCGTCATGGCGATTTGAAATTAAACAATATTTATTGCAGAAAAGACCCCGACGGACTGGAGTTCGGACTGTTCGACTTCGATGGAACGGATTTTTCAGGCAGACCATTGAGTCACAGAATGCGGATCAAGGAATACGCCAGGATTATTTCGTCCTGGATAATAATATCCGGGAATATCAAAATTCCTGCTGACCGTGAAAGAATCACCCGCGGGTTCAATAGAAAATATTTCGAATGCAACGGGATTGAGATGGACGCTGCCCGGCTGAATAAACTGATTGATTATTATCTGAACCGGAAGAGAAAATATTGAAATGACGGCAAACAAAGAATGGCTGCTGTGGCTGGATATCAGCCGAGATCCGTATATGAATATGAGCATAGACGAACTGCTGCTGCTGCATGTTGCCGAATTCGGTGCCCCGGTCATCCGCATTTACGGATGGGACAGGAAATCGGTGTCAATCGGTTATGTGCAGGATTATGAGGCGGCGCCGCGGGAAGGGTATGCCATTGTCCGCAGAATGACCGGCGGCGGCGTGGTGTTTCACGATAAAGACCTGACCTATACGGTTGTCATACCCGCCGGACACCCGATATGCGCACTGGACCGCGTCGAAAGTTACCATGTTTTCCACCGCGCGGTGAAAGCGGCGCTGGCGGGTTTCGGCCTGGAAGCGGAGCTGTCAACGGCGGAAGGCGGCGCGGTGGACCGGGCGACCATGCAGTGTTTTGTGACTCCGACCCGCTATGACGTATTATGCGGCGGACGGAAATATGCGGGGGCCGCCCAGCGGCGCACTCATGACGGCATCCTGCATCAGGGCAGCATTGACTTGAAGGCATCCGGCGGCGATTCCGTGATTTTGACGGAAAAACTTGTCAAGGCATTGGAAAAACAATTTGAAATCGGATTTATTGAGTTTAAAGTCTCTGAAGTGTTTTTACATGATGCGGAAACCCTGGCTGGAATTAAATATTCCACTGAACAATGGAACAGGTTTAAAAAATACAGTCCTAAAAATGGCTGAAGACATTGAAAAATTTAAATATCAGATAGGTTATGACTTCAACAATAAAGCATTGCTGAAAGAAGCGCTGACCCATCGTTCCTTCACGGTTGAAAATAATCTGCCGTACGATAACCAGCGGCTGGAATTTCTGGGTGACGCGGTTCTCCAGATTCTCCTGACCGAGTTTTTATATCTGCGCTATCCGGAAGAGGATGAAGGCGCGATGACGAAGATGCGTTCGGCAATGGTTCAGCAGGAGGCGCTGGCAAAAGTCGCCCGCAAGCTGGATCTCGGGAAATTCATGTATGCCGGTAAAGGTGAAATTGAATCCGGGGGCGATGACCGCGATTCAACGCTTTCCGACTTGTTCGAGGCCTTTATCGGGGCGTTTTATCTTGATGCCGGATTCGACAAAGTACGTGATTTCGTCAAAAATTTAATGAGCGAGGCGTTTCCTGAACCTGACAAACTGCTGCCGGGGCTGAACCCCAAAGGCACACTTCAGGAATACACTCAGAAAAGGTGGGGCATCACTCCGGAATATGAAGTAATCAGCGTTACCGGGCCCGACCATAATCCGTCGTATCTGGTAGGCGTCGCGGTCAACGGCAAAATCAAGGCCGAAGGTTCCGCGTCCAACCGGAAACAGGCGGAAAGCCAGGCCGCCAGAAGCGCGCTGATTCAAATTGCGGAGTCTGACAGTTCACTCAGCGGAATGTTCTAATTCTGTTTTGCACAAATTAGGGGAGAGCAAATAAAATGAAGTACAGTCTGAGTTTTCCAGGCAGAATTATTTTCGGAGCGGGAACGGTGAAAGACCTTCCTGAGCTGATCCCGGCAGATTCCAGAATTCTGCTTGTCACCGGAAACCACGCCCAAAAAGACGGTCTGCTGGAGTTCATGCAGCATCTCCTGATCGGATTCGAAACCGCGTCCGTTTGCGGCATCGAGGCGGAACCGCCGTTGTCCGAAGTTGACAAACTTATTCAGGCGGGCCGTTACAGCAGTTCCACGGCAATTGTCGCGACCGGCGGCGGCAGCGTGATTGACGCGGGCAAAACTGCGGCGGCACTGATTCCCCTGGAAGGGATGACCGACGATTACTTCTATGACAGACGTCAGATTAAGGGCAAAGGGCTGTTTTTTGCGGCATTGCCGACAACTGCCGGAACGGGTGCGGAAATCACGCCGAACGCAGTGCTGACCGACACGGAAACTTCTATCAAGAAATCAATCCGCCATCCGACCATGTTCGCCGATGTCGCGATCATCGATCCCGAGCTGACCTGTTCCTGCCCCCCTGCCCTTACCGCCGCCAGCGGACTGGACGCGTTCACCCAGGCGGTGGAATCATATATTTCAAAAAGCGCCAATACCGTTACCCGGCTGCTGGCCGGCAAAGCGGCTTCACTGCTCATGGCCAATATCGTCCGGGCCTGTGAAGCGCCGCTTGACGCCGCCGCCCGTTCCGCCATGGCCGAAGGCAGCATGCTCGGCGCCATGGCGTTCACTCAAAGCGGACTGGGCGCGGTGCACGGGCTGGCCCACCCCATCGGCGCTAAACTGAAAGTGCCGCACGGACTTTGCTGTGCTACACTGCTGATCCCGGTGCTCAAAGCCAATCGTCCGTCATGCAGGCCGCATTTAAAGGAACTGGCTCAATTATGCGGGTTCGATTCGATAGACAGCTTCATCGCGGGAATCGCCGGCATTGAAAGCAAACTGAAGATTCCTGACACATTCAAAAAATTCGGTCTGGATGAAGAGCATTTTGATTTTATTCTAAAAAACTGCCGGAGTGGCAGCATGCAGAAAAACCCGCGTAAATTCAGCGATCCTGAATTACTGGAAATTTTGAAAGGTTTGTGCTGATGAATGATTCTTCCGCTAACTTCATTATGGTGCTCGGCCCCAATCCGGCCTGGCAGAAAACGCTTTTTTTCAAGGAATTGACTGTCGGGGAAGTCAACCGTGCCTATGACATGAACAGCTTTCCCTCCGGCAAGGGGATTAATTTCAGCAGGGCGGCGTCAGTATGGGGCAAAAGCCATACCATGCTGCTGCAGTTCGCCGGCGGCAGCACCGGAAAACTGATTTGCGACGGTCTGGATGCCGAGGGCATCCGTCACTCAACCGTTGCGGTGGACCACATTACCCGTACCTGCACGACCTGCCTCTGCCAGACGACCGAAAAAATGACCGAACTGATCGAACCGTCACATACCGTTGACGATGCCTCTGCCGGTAAAATGCTGGATTTCATGCAGGGCCACATCAGGCACTGCCTGGGCATAGCGCTCTGCGGGACGCTGCCGGGCAAAACCGATATGAAACTTTATCTCGAAGCCGCCGCGCTGGCGGAAAATTACGGCATTCCGCTGCTCATTGACTCCTGGCAGAACATTAAACCGGTGCTGGAAATCGCCGAAAATGCCATTCTGAAAATCAACCTCACGGAATTGCGCCAGATCACCGGAGAAAAAACTCCGAGGGAAGCAACGCTGTCCGCGCTTGACGCGTTCCGCCTGAAAGCGGTTGCCATCACAGACGGCCCCGGCAACGCCTATGCCGCAACAGCGAACGGGTTTCATGTATATCAGCTTAAAAAACTGGATCATGTGGTCAATCCGCTCGGTTCAGGCGATACTGTTGCCGCAGTGCTTTTCAGCGAATATTTGAACGAGACGCCGATCGAAGAGGCGTTTGCCGTCGGATTAGCCGCAGCCTCCGCCAACTGCCTGACTCCGCTCTGCGGACATTTTGACGTGCAGACCGCGCTGGAAATACGCAGGGGAATCACTATTTCTCAAGATTAGGTTTACAATTTTTACGAAATAACATCAACTAAATTTTTAAAGGTATCTTTTATGGAAAATCAAACCAGTAATACACCGCCGCAGCCGGAGAATTGTCCGCTGAAGCAGTGTCCAGCCGCCAGTAAAGGCTGGAGAAATTATATCGGCTGCTTCGGAATATTTTTCGCGGCGTGCGCTGTTTTCATGGTCTGCTTCTCGGTTGTCGCCATCCTGGCCTTTGCCGGCATTTCAAAGTTCTGGGAAAACAATGAAGACGAAGATGCAACGCCGAATTCGCTCTCCTCTTACGAAAAGGATTTCATCGCCGGCAATCACTCTTCAAATAACGTCATCCTGGTGGTCCCGGTATCCGGCGTCATTTATTCCGGACTGGAAGATTCTCCATTCGGCGGCGCCGAAGGCGCTGCCGCCAACCGCATCTGCGGACAACTGCGTCTTGCCGCGAAAGACAGCGATATCAAAGCCGTGATCGTCAGAATCGACTCCCCCGGCGGAGAAGTCGTCGCCTCGGATATGATTTACCAGGCGATTAAGAATGTCCGGGCGCAGGGAAAACCGGTCGTCGCGCTGATGGAATCGGTCGCCGCCAGCGGCGGATATTATGTCGCGGTCGGCTGCGAACGCATCATCGCCCATCCGCTGACCACCACCGGCAGCATCGGCGTAATTGTCCAGACTTACAAATACTATAATCTGTTTCAGAAGATCGGGCTCGAAAGCGAGCCCTACACCTCCGGACCGATGAAAGATCTGCTGAGCGGTACCCGGCCGACTTCCCCCGAAGAAAAACAGATCATCCAGGAGCACGTCAACAAAGTTTACGATCACTTCGTGAATGTCTGCGCGGAAGGCCGTCCGGGCCTGACCGCCAGGCAGATAAAAGGAACAAAAATCGGCGACGGCCGCATTTTCCTGGGCACGGAAGCTAAAACGCTGGGACTGGTTGACCAGCTCGGGTATTTCTCCGATGCAGAAAAGAAAGTCGCCTCGATGGCCGGAATTGCCGCCGATTACAAAGTAATCTCGCTGCGCAAAAGATTCTCGCTGTCCAGCCTGTTCAAAGGCCAGGCGGCCTCCAGCAGCATCAACGTAAAACTGCCCGGCGACTCCACCATCTCCGGCAAACTCGAACAGGGGAAATTCTACATGCTCCCCGCAAACCGGTAGGCTGACTTCAGGGTATTTCATTCCGGGAAATACCCTGCCTTTAACCACAACTTCAAGCAAATTCATGGCTATTTTTATTTTTCCGCTATTGGTACAGTACGCAATCTGTGGTATAATTAATCTCAAAGATAATAAACGTTTTTCATAAGCTGTAAGCCATGCTGTTAATTAAACAAAAATTAGTGTTTGTCCTGAGCGCGCTGCTGATTCTGGGGTTTACAACCACCAGCCTTATCAGCTATTACGTCTCGCGCGGCTCATTGCACAATCAAATAATTACCAGCGATCTGCCGCTGACCAGTGACAATATTTATTCCGAAATCCAGCGCGACCTGCTCCGTCCGGTACTGATCTCTTCGATGATGTCCAACGACACTTTCCTGCGCAACTGGATATTGAACGGCGAAAAAGATGTCAGCCAGATCACCCAGTATCTTAGCTGGATTAAAGTTAAATATAATGCCTTCACCAGTTTCTTCATCTCCGAAAAAACAGGAATTTATTACCATGCAGGCGGCATACTGAAGAAAATAAAGGAGGAGGAGCCCCGGGATAAATGGTATTTCAGAGTGCGCCAGATAAAACAGCCGTATGAAATCAACGTTGATGTCGATATGGCCCACAAAGATACTCTGACCATTTTCATTAATCACAAAGTCCTGGATTTCAATGGTGAGTTTATCGGCGCCGCCGGCGTCGGACTGAGCATTGATTCGGTAAAAGCTCTCATCGAAACGTATCACCATAAATACAAACGCACCATTTACTTCGTTTCACCGGCAGGCGAAGTCGTGCTTCACAGTTCGTCGTACAGGGGAAGCAGCGTAAATATCAGGAATACCCCGGGCATTGCGTCAATCGCGGATAAAGTGCTGTCCCGGCAGAGCAATAAACTGGAATACGAAACGGGCGGCAAAACCATCTTTCTGAATACCCGCTATATCCCGGAACTGGACTGGTTCCTGGTGGTCGAACAATCCGGCGACACCTCAACCGGCAGCATCTTCAATACCCTTATTTTCAACTTGATTCTTTGCGGCTTGATTACCCTGATCGTCATACTCATCACCCGGTTCTCCATCAACATTTATCAGGCCAGACTGGAAAAGATGATGCAGTCCGACATGAAATTGAATCTCATCAATCAGGAACAGAAGCAGGAGATCACCAGTCAGCAACTCGATCTGATGGATAAAAATGCCAAACTGACGCTGCTGAATTCATCAAAAGACAAACTATTCTCCATTATCGCCCATGATCTGCGGGGGCCGGTCGGCAACATCTCGCAATTGCTTACCATGCTGGAGGAGTCTTATGTCGCCGGCTCCAGGGAAAAGACGGCGGAAATATTCACCAAATTGCGGGAAACATCCGATACCACATTCGGACTGCTGGAAAATCTTTTTGAATGGGCAAAAAACCAGATATCTGAAGTTATTTACAGTCCGGAAGAGCTGAATCTGAATCTATTGCTGCGGGAATGCCTGACCGTTCACCAAATCGCCGCGCGGGAGAAACACATTACGCTGGCGATAAACTGCGGCAATGCGCTGAAAGCTTTTGCAGATCCAAACATGCTCAGAACGGTTGTCAGGAATTTGATTTCAAACGCCATCAAATTCACTCCGGAAAATGGCGAAATATTCATTAAAGCGGAGCAGGCAGCCGGCAATGAAATTGTAATTTCCATCCGCGACTCCGGTGTCGGAATAGAAAAGGACCGGATTCCGGCGCTGTTCAATTTTACTCAGAACAAAAGCACCTACGGCACCAATGGCGAAAAAGGCACCGGTCTGGGACTGGCTCTCTGCCGTGATCTGGTCAGCCTGAATAAAGGCGAAATCCATGTGGAAAGCGAACCCGGTCAAGGCAGCACTTTCTCTTTCACCCTCCAAAGTGCAGACGCCAGCCGCAATTCCGAGACCGCATGAAGTCTCCAGTAGCTGAATCCAAAGGAACACCCAATAGCCAACCGGTGAAGTACCGGAATGAACTTGGACATTGGATATTTTCCCGCCTAAGCGGGATCCCGCGAATGCGGGACGGTTATTGGATATTCAGCAATCAGGTTCCGATCCCGGTCCCCAAGCTCCGCGGAGCGACATATTACCCCCCCGATATTCAAGCGGCGAAAACACCAAAGCTAAAGTTTGACACTGATTCCCCAGTTGACTTTGGGCGATGCCGTCGGTGAACTGTATTTCCTTCGCTTTCTGCTCGATCTTCATTTCCTGCTATTGACAAAGCAGTTGCGCATATTATGTTATATTGACTTCCAGTTAATGAAGCAGCAAAGGAGAAAATAAAATGACTAAGTATGAAAAAAAGGCCCATGAGATGGTCACCGAAGCGGCCAAGACTATCAAAAAAGTAGAAGCTAAAATTACCAAGTATGAAAAAAAGGCGCAGAAAACGGTCAAGGACGTAATGGCGACACTTAAAAAAGTAGAGAATAAAATTGCCAATACAGAGTATGGGAAGAAAGCGCAGGAGACGGTCAAGGACGTAATGGCGACGCTCAAAAAAGCAGAGGATGAAATTGCTAAGTATGAATATGGGAATAAGGCGCAGGAGATGGTCAGGGAATTGATGGAGAAGTTCAAAAAAGGCAAACAGGAAAGCCCAAGAAAAGTACCAGTCCGCACACATACCGCCAAGACAACCAAAGCAACCAAAGTGACTAAAACTGATAAAGTGCCCAAAACGACAAAAACGGCCAAAGCACCCAAAGTGACTAAAGTGACTAAAGTGACTAAAGCGGCTCAAGCAATTAAAGCACCCAAAGTGAGCAAAGCACCCAAAAAATAGATGACCTTTTAATCATCCGGAATTTTTGCTTTCGTTCGCCCTATCCTCGATGCAAGCATACGAGGTATTACGGGCGAACTTCCATGCCTGCGGCGGCCGCAAAAATGGTGTTGAGCGGATTCGCCGCAAGCGACGGGGAATTCCCCCCGCTTTGACTAAAAGCGACGGCGGAGCGACATATTACCCCCGATATTCAAGCGACGACAACACCAAAGCTAAAGTTTGACACTGATTCCCCTCCCGTCTTCATAAATGAACATTATGAATGCGATATGATATTTTATGGATACTGTCTGTCACGCGAGGCTTCGTTTAAAAGGGTTCCAATGTCGTGATGGATTTTCTGATAGTCGCCGTAATTTCTTGAGAAATTCTGCCAGTCGCAGATTATTTTATTGGCGTTATCCAGCAGTTTGACCGCTCTTGAATAAAGTTCGGGACGGTCTTTAAGTTCCGGCGTAAGTTTCTCAAGCATCTTTAAATACTCAAAATCCTCCAGCCCTTCGCGCAGAAGCTGCCAGCGCACGGAAACGAGAATGCTATCCTTGCCGGGATACACAAGTACGCCTTCGGTATATTGATAGCCGTTCATCAATGTCTCTTTGTTCGGCGCGGAACAACTCATATTTCTCCAGGCATTTATGCTCCAAAGCAGAATGCCTTGCGCGTGGTAGCGGTACGCGACCCACGCAAGCGCTCTGGCGTTCAGCCTCTGATAATCCAGCAGCAGCAGATGATTATGATAGATGAATAATTTCTTCTCTTTATCATTGCATTGCTCGATGGACTTTATATTTTCCCCCAGTTGCTCGGACATGTATATAATATGCGGACACGAGATATCTATGCAATTTTTAAATTTCTCAAATTCACCTTTTTCGGTCAGCCGGTTTGTTGAGAGTATTGGAACGCCTGGAACGGCTCTGCGTATAAGTTCGCAAAGATATTCGAGTCGCTGAAGGTCCTTGGGTTCGTCATACACCCTGTAGAAAAATTTTTGATGGCAGCCATTTTCCCTTGCTGTTTTTTGGAAAAAATGCGAATAGTTTATGATTAGATTTTCGAATTCCGGGGAAGGTATTTTGGTTCCTTCCCAGTTATCGACAGCGCCCCAGCCATCGCCGAACATCGGTATTGGAAGGCGTATGTATTTAAACCTGCGATCTTTAAGAATTTTAAAGCTGAAGGCTGTTTCGGCTGTATTCTGTATTGCCGGGACCCCGTTCCTGATGGTGATGTTAGGACAGAAATAAAGGTCTACATAATCGGCGAAATGCTCATCAAGGTCTTTATAAAAAGCTTCCGCCAGTTTCCCGCTTTTATAAGCGCCGGGCAACTCTCTTAGTAAGTCGCTTCTGCTGAATCCGGGTACCAGCGTAATATTCTTTTCCGCAGGGATCGTGAAATTCAATACATTTATTTTGACGGGTATTTTTGCGGTAAATCCTCCTGAAATTTCGATCATCCCGGAATATATTCCAGGAACGGTATCCCTGGGAACATAAAAAGTTAACCACATCGCGGAACTGCCGGAAGGCAGGCTGAATTTTCCGTTACCGGCGGGGACTAGCTTGTCCGGATATGAGTCCGGCCTGTAACCGGAAGTAGTCCTTTTCACATTTACATAGTCTACATATTCAACTTTAAAATCTTTAGTGTCAAGTATTTTATGATTTTCATTCCTGAACTCTGTAAAAGCGAATCCAAGATTGCCTTTATCGGGCAGCGTAAGTCCTAACTGGGAGGATTCAAACTCTCCGCGGGCGGCGGATATTTCGATAAAGTCTTTGCGCTGTCCGGAAAACCTGTTCATCGGATATATGCGGGAATCCGGAGATATCTCGGCTATTTTCAGTCCGTCTTTTTCGCGAAGGATGTTGCCGGATATGATATCTGCTCCGTGCCAGGCGGATTTTCTGCGGAAATACAATTCGCCGGAGACTGCATCCTTAAGATCAATGTATATGAGACAACTTGAAGCTTCACGGGGCATTGAATATGAAAGATTTATCTCTTTCGCACCTCCGGGCATGATGGTTATTTCCTCGGATTCCACGAGAATACTCTCTTTCCCTCCGTCACATTTTTTTATAACTGCTTTCAGTTTATATGGCTCTATCGCGGAAGGGTTTCGCAGTTCGGCCTTTAATTCGCACGGCTCTCCGGATTTTATGGAATAATTTTCTTCGATATAAGGATAATAACCCAGGCTCACGGAGTCGAACAGAACTCTGCCCTGTGTGTTAGTCCAGCGACAGAGAAGCTCCGCTGATTTTACAGGCTTGGGAAGAACAATCAGACTGGAGTCAAACTGCCAGTCCGGCAGACCGGAGTCGAAGGAAAGATATGGAGCCTCGGAACTCCTGGACTTATCATTATAAATTATTTTATCCAGTGCGATCGAGTAATAAATCTTTACCAGATTAGTGCCGGAAGCGCATGACATGGTACGGCTCCACCCCCGCATCACGATAGGAACAGGCACTTGCTGTTCAAGATTCAGCTTCTGTACCGCGACAGCGCGCCCGGAGGCGTTCGCGCTTTCAAGACAAAGCGCATTCCCTTCCAGACCGGGACAGATATATGCTTTACTGTTTTTATTTGTTATAAAATTCCAGGATAACGGCGAGGCTTCGAAATTACCGTTGATGGATAAAGGCGTTTCTTTATGTTTCGTCTGCTCCATGGCTTGAGATTCGCACATTGGAAATCCCGCGCATAAAGAAGACATTAAAACCGACGAGACTAATACAAGACGCATATGGATACCCCCTTCTTCTATAAATTTATAAAATAATCCACAGTAAAAAACAATTAAGACGATTTCAACGGGCTTTCCTGCTATTTTCAACGAATCCGGCAATTGAGCAATTGCAAATGTTGAAGATGCTGAAATCTATTTTTGCACGAGTCATGCATGAATTATATTTTAGTGGCCGAGCAGTGCTTTATTTATATTAAACGGCGGCGGCCATTTATGGTTGCTTACATGCCCGTCACTCCAGAGCCAGTTGAAGCTGCCCTCATGGTCCATGCGAAGTCTGTTAGTGGAATCTCCGGCAATGCCCGGGTAAAAGTTACTGCTGCCTCCGACGCCAAACTCGCCCTCGGTCATGCTCATGAATCCGGCAGGGTTAATTATCGCGGTCATCTTGATGTAACTGCCAGTGCCGACGGGCGCCCCGTAATACATAAAATAATTGTAGGCTTTGGCGGGCCTGCTGGACGGACAATTGATTATACTGTTTGGTGATGCTTTGGCTTTCACGAAAGCGATCCAGCCGGTAGTGCCGTACATTACGTCAAACCAGTAGCGCGTAGTGCCTGCGACCGGGGCTTTAGACGGTATCATATATCCGCCGTAATCAGAAGCATATAGCTCAAAGCCGATTCCGCACTGTTTAAGATTGTTTGTGCACTGTATGGCACGTGTCTTGTTTCTTGCCTTGTTCAGCGCAGGAAGCAGAATGGATATAAGTATGGTTATTACAGATATCACAACGAGCAATTCTATTAATGTAAAATCAAGTTTCCCATTGTGTCTCATAGTTTCCTCCTTTGTTACACAATCTAACTCTATTACTAAAGTTCATTTCCCTCATTAAATCCATCTGCCACGTTTTTGATGACTTGCTGAATTTAACAGGCAATGTCAAAACAGTTACCGGCTTCTCAAAATATCTACTTCTTTATAAAGCGGCCATCCTTATGCGGTAATGGTCTTAGAATTTCTTCATGAATAATGTGATAAGGAATAAAACATTGCACCTGATTTTTATCTATGCTCTCCAGCGATTGAATAGCGACCTTGGCGATCTTCTCATAATCCTGGACCACGGATAGAAACTTAGTTCCGGTCAACTCAAGGCCGTTGGCAAAGTCAAAGTCCGAATAAAATATGTCTTCCCCGATTTTCAGCCCGCGGAGATTGGCCATTCTCAATACCGCGCCTGTGACAAAACGTGTCGAGGAAATAATTACTGCCGGTTCGTAAGAATTCAATTCCAGTTTCATTAGCAAATCAACATTATTGTGGAAGTTTTCCGTCATCTGGCAAATACGGTAATATTTATTGAACGCTTTGCAGCCTTGCAGAAAACCTTCACGCCGTTCACTGCAAATAAAATGGCTGTCCAGTTTTTCCGGCCGATCCAGGTAAATCAACTGGCATTTCCCGTCAAAACGCATAATACATTTTTGGGTAATGTCTTTTACCGCTTCGCGATGATTAGTTGAGACAAAGTTGAAATCGCCATAGCGGTTGACCGCGATAATCTTGTGTCTGAGCTGAAGCAGCAACCCGAACATTTCATCAGGGGGGAATATCCAGATGACTCGATCATAATCACTCAACATTTCCAGCTTCTTCAAGACTGCGCTTTCTTCAAGAAATTCAATTTTAGAATCGCTGTCATAGGCAGCAAAATACTTGAACTCTTCACTCCACAGGAACGCGTGGGGCCACCCAGACGTGTCTCTGACTATATATTTTGAAACCAAAGCAATCCTCTGGCTGCTTTTAGGCTGTGAAACAAATGTACCAGTATTCGTACCGGCATTCAGCCAGCCTTCACGTATCAATTCCTTAAATGCCTTATTTAAAGTAGCTCTGGTGACTTCGTATTCCTTAACAAGCGCCTCTCTGGTCGGCAGTTTATCTCCATACGCTAATTTTCCGCTTGTAATCGAGGAAATAATCTTTTCTTTTATCTCAATATATTTTGGAATATTCTGTTTCATTGTTAAACTACCCTCATTCATCAATACTTGTTAGCATAGTCTAATATTAGTATACAATGTCATTAAAAAAAAAGCAACTGGTTCCATCAAAAAAATCAAAATAATAAATGCCGACTGCAATGGCTTGCATGATGTAGTTGTTCCGTTTTCACTACTCCCTCCGCGACCGGGGCCTGAAAGAGAAGCTCAGGAGAGAGCGAGAGAAAAGGAATAGTGGAAACTTGAAAATCTTGTATCACGGTAATAACAGATTATTCCAGGGGCATCTGGGAAGAAATAGCGGGAAACTGGCCGTTCCAATGGCAGGTCACCGTAACGAAGACCGTCTCTGATATCTCGAAATGTTTATTAAATCTGGAAAGCATCATGCTCAGCGACTCTCCAAAGACTCCGGAATGAGGACGGTTGTCCAGGTTGCCGGCCAGGCGACTAGGGGACTTTAGTTTTGTGTTTTTGATGCTTGTAAATAAGTTACTTCATGACTTTTTGAGAGAATTTCAGCCCCTTGTTCATAATATCTTGCTTCATTTTGGCAAAACATCTTTCCTGCGGATGTGTAAAGTTCCGTCAAGGTAAACGTGCCTTATGGTCTATTCCAGTTCTAGATTACATCATTGATATTCCAGTGAAGATTGTCCAGTACCGCTTTCATCGCCCGTATGGTCGGCTGATGCATTCCGTAGCGCGGCTCGTAACGCGGAACGGCAAAGAAAATCGAGACGCCGAGTACCGGCCCCATAAAACGGTGGGGACGGCTGAATTTGCCGTTGCACAGATGGATGAAAGGTATTTTCAGCTCGCGCTTCAAGGCCATCGTGGTGCGGAACGCTTCGGCCAGGTCTTCTTCAGTATTTACCCCCGTCACAATCTTAACCACATCCGGTCCGCGCGATTCGACTTCAAGCATATGCTCAATAACCTGTTCCGTTGTTCGCGGGATCGCGGGCATATGGGAAGATATCACGACCTCGGCTCCCTTGGCATGAATCCTGTCGATCAGACGTTTCTGTTTGTCAATGGCCTCGGGATTGTGCGTAATTTCCATTGGCGAAGGATCATACAAATCGCCCATGACGTCAATCATTGCCGCCCCGGCATCGGCGGCGGTGAGCAGGAGCTCCTGCCGCTCCTCATCGCTTGAGTCATGCCACTTGTCATTACGGTAAAAGTAGAACATGAACGGGAGATTGACCGCGTCGATAACACTTTTCAGTGCGTCATGATTTCTGAACTCCGGCTTCAAATCCATCAAGTCTATTGCAACGCCATGTGCTCCTTCGAATTCAGAATGCCTCGCTTCCGCAATCAATTCGGCCGGCGTCTGGCCCGCAAATATACCGGTTATGACCGGATACGGCTTGTTAAGAAAAGAAAGTCTCATGTTATTACCCTTTTTTCAATCGTCAATACTACCTTGCCCAGGTTTTCCTGGCCTTGCAGAACCGCATGGGCTTCTTCCGCCTTGGTGACCGGCAATGTTTTATGAATCAGAACTTTAATCCTGCCGGAGGAAAATGACGGCCAAAATTGTTTTTCAAGTCCGGCCAGTATCTCCGCTTTCATTTCCAAAGTCCTGCTGCGCAATGTGCTGCCGATGAGTTTGATGCCGCGCTTGAAGAAATCGGTCATATTGAGCTCGCTTTTGCCTCCGCCGAGGGTGGCGATCACGATCCAGCGTCCCCCCCGCGCCATCGTCTCCAGGCATGGCCCGAGGGCGGCCCCGGCAACGCAGTCCATGGCTATATCCGCCGGATGTTTCGCCATTACCGCCGCAATGTTCTCCTTCCTGCGATTGATGACAATATCAGCGCCCAGCGCCCGGACAAATTTCACCTTATCTTCAGACCCCACCGCGGTAACGACTTTAGCGCCCAGCGCTTTGGCCATCTGGATTGCCGCCATGCCCAGCCCGCTCGCGCCGGCCTGAATGAAAACGGTATCTCCGGCCTTCATTCCGCCCTCGATGCAAAGGTTCAGATAGGAAGTGGCAAATGCTTCCGGAATGGCCGCGGCTTCAACCATGGACAAACCTTCCGGAACCGGCAACGCCATATTCGCCGGGACTGCGACTTTTTCCGCATATCCGCCGCCGCCGAGGAGTGCGCAAACCTTGTCACCGGTCTTCCAGCGGCAGTTGACAGGAGCTTCGATCACCACTCCGGCGACTTCAAGCCCCATCCATTCCGGCCAGCCGGGCGGCGGAGGGTAGTCTCCTGCTCGCTGCATCAGGTCCGCGCGGTTCAACGCCGCGGCATGAACTTCAACCAGAATCTCATTGGCTTTGGGAACGGGATCGGGAACTACGCCCCAGACCAGTGACTTGTTTTCTTCTATCAGTATTGCGTGCATCTTATTCCTTCCATCTGGTGTATCCGGCGGCGGCTAAAACCACCTCCTGTACCAGATAATCGTGTTCATATGTGTATGGATTAACCATTTCGCCGTTGATAATCTTCGCCAGCTCCAGTAACTGGTCCTCGTAACGGTCAAGTCTGATGCCGAAATCAACGATATGGGTCCCGGCGGCATATTCCTCATTGCCGCCGGGCAGCGTCAAACGCATCTGCAATGCCTGTCCGTCGAAGCGCTCCAGCGGACATAACTCGACAGATCCTTTGGTGCCGCAGACTTTAAAGCGCCGGCGGTTCAGACCGTCAGCTTCGAGACTGCACGCGCGCAAAGTTACGGTCGCATGCGGATACTCCATGATCGTCAGACAGTTGTTTTTGATGGCATCGGGCAGTCCGGGAGTGGATTTCAGGAATGGCGTGATCCGGGCCGGTCTGCCCAGCATGGAGATTATCAGGTCAATCAGATGACAGCCCAGATTGAACATTATGCCGCCCCGGAAATTGCCCAGATACTGCTGATAAGCGTCCCCGCCGTAATTGTGGCTCATGCCGGCCTGAACTTCGAAAATATCGCCCAGCCATCCCTGATGCACGGCCTTCCGGCATAATTGCATGGCTGGATTGTTGCGGAACATATACCCCATCTGGAATGGCAGATTTCTCTTTTTGCAACCATCAAGCAGTTGTCCGAACAATTTGAGCTCTTCCCCGCCGGGTTTGTCCATGTGCATCGCCAGATTATGCTCCATACAGCGGATCGCGGTCGGGACCAGATCGGTATTCGGCGTTTCGACCGTCACCGCCTGAAGTCCGGGAGTATTGAACAACTCTTCTTCAGTCATCCATTTCAAACCTTCATATGGTTTCAAGTCACTCCCTGCGAATTTTGCCGCGGCGGTCGCCCGTTCGTCAACCACGCCGACGATCTCAAAGATATCCGGCATTTTCCGCAGGGTATTGATCTTGCCCGACGCATGTTCATGGCAAACACCGATCTGACCGATTTTAATCTTTTTCATAGTATTTTCGCCTGTACTTTTATTCCAGCCAGTTGAACTGCGGGTTTTGCTTTTTCACTATTCCGGTAATCCTGACGACTTCCAGAGCTTCGGAATTTTTTATCGGGAACGGGATATTTTCGCGGATGGCACGGTATAAATGACGGGCGAGGTATATTTCAACTTGATCCCACATGCTGGTATCCGGTTCGACTTTGCGGGCCTCTTCAATCCACGGCAGTTCCTGCTCGGCGCACATGGCTTTTCCAAGCACCGGAGTTTCCGCGTCAGCGGCGGCTTCCGGCCAGCGGAATTGCGGATCGAGGTATTTAAGACGGATATTTCTCTGATCCTGCTCGTAAATCAGCGTACCGCGGTCACCATAAATCGTGCAATAAGGTCCCGCCAGCGCCACCGAATTGCTGATCTCCAGTTCGACTGCCGCATCGTTTTCGCCAGTAAGCATGATTTTAACGTGATCGTCGGCGTCGCCCGGCGTAAGAATGCGGCGGAGATAACTCCACACCTCCCGCACCGGGGAGCCGAGGAGCTGTAAGCCCTGATCGAGGAGATGAGGCCCCCAGACACTGAGCTGACCGCCGCCGCAGTCCAGCCGCATCTGCCAATCGTTCCGGCGCATGAATGCATGATGCTTGCAGAGTTTTACCACCTGAACCTTCCCCAGTAATCCTTCAGCGATGATCGCGCACGTATTCATAAAGGCCGGTTCGAAACGGTGGTTGTGCCCGAAGTAGAGTTTGCCGGGATAATCCCTGGAGAGTTGCTGAAGAATCCGGTAATCCTCCTCCGTAACCCCGATTGGTTTTTCCAGCAGAACGATTTTCCCGGCGGCCAGCGCCTGCGCGGCGTTTTGGGCGTGATCCAGCGAACGGGTGGCGATAATCGCCAGTTCCATTGCCGGGTCGGTCAGAAATTCCGTGTAGTCGGAATAGCCTTTCCCCCCGAATTCTGCCGTCATGGCGCTGACGCGCTCCGTATCAAGGTCGCAAAGCGCCACCAGTTCATAACTCTCCCGGTCCTGCGAAAAGAACCGGCAATGCTGGGCACCGATCCGGCCGATGCCGCAAACTCCGAATCTAATAGCTTTCATAATATTTTATCCTTTCACAGAACTTATCTGATTTTATTCCAGTCAAAAACGATTCCCAGCGGCGGGTTTTTGGTTTCGGCGAGACGGGCGTAGACCGCGTGCGCCGCTTCCGGCGAGACTATTTCCGAAATCAGCGGTCTGGTCTGTAGTTTTCCGGCGGCGACCAGCTTCAGGAAGGTCCGGTAGTCGTCATGTTCGGTCCAGCGACCGGACGCTGATTCCTGTTTGGCGCGGGTGAATGTATGAGCTCCGATCAGGGATATTCCCCGGCGGTGTACGTACTTGTAAAAATCGACCGGCACATCGGAAACACGGGTACACCCCAGCAATGAGATGCGTCCTTCCCAAGCGATATACTCCAATGCCTGTTGCATGGCCTTTGCCGATCCTGTCACTTCAACGACCGCATTGGGTCCGTTGCCGCCGGTCGCGGCTTTGACTTTTTCCACAAAATTTTCTTCATCGGGCGAAAACGCGGCGGCGGCGCCAAGTTTTAGCGCCAAATCACGCCTCACCGGATCGAAATCGGACACGATTACAGGAATCGCGCCGGAAAGACTGGCGATCTGTACCGCAAAGGCCCCGAGAATCCCCATTCCGGCGACCATCGCCGATTCGCCCAGTTCGATTTTAAGTTTGCGTACGCCAAGAAAGGAAAACGACGCGATATGGGCAAAGGCCGCATCAAGCAGGTCGATGGAATCATCTTCGATTTTCAGAACGGTTTGCGCCTTTTTAATCGTGTGAGAACGATGCCCGCCCCAGGAGATGATTACGCGGTCACCGTTTTTCAGATTCGCAACATCTTTTCCCGTCGCGATTACTCGCCCGGCTCCGCAATAACCGGGAAGAAACGGAAAACCGCTTTCATCGGTAACTGTATTGGGTAAATTGATCAGATTAGCCAGCTCCGTGCCGGCGCTGATTACAGTATAATCACTTTCCAGCAGCACTTCATCCGCCAGGGGCTGCGTAACTTCAAATGTCTTCAGCACTGCTTTGCCGATTGACTCAAAAACCACAAAACTGCCGGTCATATATAATCTCCCGCTTTTTAATCCATATTATGACATTATACCGTTCCGTGCAGTTTTTAGCAAGAGTCTTTTCGTGGTTATATTGAAAAGGTCAATGGAAAAAATATTGAATTTCTGCAAAAGATCAGATATATTGGAAATGAATCAATAACAAGGAATTTTTAAATGAAATTACAGGAAATTGCCGTCCTTGCCGGAGTTTCGCCCGCCACGGTATCGCGGGTTTTCAGTCATCATCCCAACATCAGAAGCGAAGTACGCGACCATGTTTTTGCCATAGCCAAGGCTCACAACTATCATCCCCGCCTCTCGACCAAGCAAAGGAATGTTGTTATCATAATGCCCGGAGAGGCTATCTATCCTGTCCGCAACTGCCTGGAAATGGTGATGATGGCTCTTACCTTCGTACTGCCCAAACGCGGTTTCCGGATCGAAGTGCTGCCGCAGGACAATCTGGACCGGCTCGACAGTATTCAGTTCTGCGGCGCGGTGGCCATCGGCGCGGAGCCTGGCGACTTTAAAAAATGGTCGGACCGTTTTTCTGCTCCGCTGGTGCTGGTGGACCGGGATGCGCCGGAGAATTGCCCGAATATCTATTCAGTACGCTCAGATGAAGTACAGGGGATGGATATCGCGATAGGTCATCTTTACGAACGCGGATGCCGGAAAATCGGCTGCATTGTCTACGGCACGGCCGGGAGCGGCAACGCCGACATCCGGCGCGCCGGTATCGTCAAGGCGCTCAAGGCAAGGGGACTACCCTCCACCGACGCACTGATTTATTTGTCTTCGGATGATAAATATGTGGAAATCATCGGCAAGTTACTAAAGCAGAAAGTGGATGCATTGTTCTGCCCGGGCGGGAACGCCGGGATCGTGACGGCATATGCGCTGTCGCTCTTTAACCAGCATGTTCCGGATGACATTTCCCTGGTCACATCGGAACACAAACTGTTTTCGTGTTATGCAACGACTCCACAAACTACTATTACCCAGGATCATGTTGGACTGGCGGAAATTGCCGCGAACGTCATCGATTCGTTTCTTAGCGAATCGCGGCTCCCGCAACGCTGCATTCTTCCGTACAGCCTCATTGTACGCGACAGCGTAAAAAACATTGAAAGCAGATAATTCACCGAAAGCGCCGGTAAAAGCCGGAAGTTAGTTATATCCCAATCGGAGCCCCGCCACCAAGCTAACACGTCTATAGAGGAATCTATCTGCGATCCCGCCGGGATCGTATAATCTACAGGCCGTTGTGCTGTAAACGTTTAATGCCGTCGGCATCAGGTCACAACCCACTGCATATTTTGCAATAAAGACTGTGATTTTAAAATGCATTAAACCGTGTTATTTGAACTTATTGTTGCAGTTTCTGTTGACAAACATACTATATATGTAAGGACAATTGCAGAAGAAGTTCTAAAATTATAAAGCTGGAGAATTGAAATCGGAAAAAGTTGAAAGCCTGGTAACTATGAAAACATTTCACAATAAAAATTTACAGATTATGCCAGATGTTAAAACCGGAAACCGTTATGCTCAACCTGTGTCCAAACTCTCCGGAATCAAAACGGCTTTGTGTCTTTGTGCCTTTGTGAGAGAATGCATCATGCTCAACGACTATCCAAAGTGTCGGAGTGGGATGTCCAAAATGGGGCTGGTGTAGTACCGGGGATCGGAACCTATCTCGCAGCGCGAGAGCGCTGCACCGGAAAACATTCTGCACGACAGTGTCTGGAATGTCCAAAATGTTGTTTGAAAATCTTAAAAGCATTGTGTTCAACGAGTCTCCAAAGTATCGGAGTGCGCCCGTTGCATCCGGGTTTTGTTCTGCTGGCGCAGGGGAAAAACAATGGGGCTTATGGGGCCTATTGGTCTCATGGGGCTTATGGGAGGAGGCTGTCCAAAATGAGGGCGTCGGGTGTCCAAAATGGGGTATTGGTGCAGCGCCGTCCGTCCCGGACGGCATTCCCAGACTTCCCAGACTTTCCAGGACTCTCAGAACTCCCGGATTACGAAACGCGTTGTGCGGAATGGTTGTCCAAAGTGTCGGAGTGTGGTGTCCAATATGTCCAGCGGCCGGCTTTCCGGAGAACCTGGTTTAAGCGGCGGAAGTTGGACAAATTGGGTTTCACGGATTGAAATTCCATGTTTTTCATGCTAGATTTTTATTTCACAGTAATTAGCAGCAGGGTTTAAAAGATTTTAAACGGTACTGAAAACTGTAACTTGGGATGGGGAATATTATGTCATTTTTCGGTGGTGGAAAATACACAACGTTGCGAATAAGCCAGGGCGGCAAGAAAAAAGACTTGCCTGAAGGTTTATGGCTGAAGTGCAAAAAGTGTTCCAGGACTGTTTATAAAAAACAGCTTGAAGAAAACCTTTCCGTATGTCCGTTTTGCTCATATCACAGCCCGATGAACGCTCCTGAGCGGATCAAGCTGCTTACGGACGAAGGATCTTTTGTGGAAACCGATGCGGATCTGCAATCTGTTGATGCGCTGAACTTTACGGATACGCAACCATACAAGGCCAGACTGGAGGCCAATAAAGCCAAAACCGGACTTAATGAGGCGGTTGTCTGCGGACTTGCCACCCTGAAGCAGCGCAGATACGCGCTCGGTGTGATGGATTTCCGGTTTATGGGCGCCAGCATGGGGTCGGTGGTCGGGGAAAAAATCACCCGCCTGACCGAGAAAGCTACGGATGAACACATTCCCCTGGTGTTAGTTACCGCCAGCGGCGGCGCCAGAATGCAGGAAGGCATCCTCAGTTTGATGCAGATGCCGAAAACTTGCGCGGCGCTGAAACGCCATGCGAATGCCGGTTTGCCTTATATTGTAATCATGGTCAATCCGACTTACGGCGGCGTTACCGCGAGTTTTGCATCCATCGGCGATTTGATTCTTGCCGAGCCCGGCGCGATGGTCGGCTTTGCCGGTCCCCGCGTTATTAAGGAAACCACCAACTCAAAACTGCCGGAAGGTTTTCAGACAGCCGAGTTTCTGATGCAGAAAGGTTTGATTGACCGGGTGATTGAACGAAAAAATCTGCGGGATGAACTCGCTCTTTGCCTTGAATATTTCGCCGTATAGTGTAATGTTCACCTTTGCGATTGCAATTTGAATTTTTTGCGTCGCCGGTCCGGACCCTATGCGCTGGTGTCGTGCTAACCGAGTCAGATGGGGAACCAAGCAGCTCTATGCAATGATCCAGGTGCTGTAGGTAATCTGGCCGGCGACGCTCTTTTTACCGTTAAACGGAGTGTCAGTAACTCAATAAGGTCTTGAATATGAAGAGAGTAGATGGTCGCAGCAATGATCAGTTAAGAAAAATCAAAGTTGTCAAAGACTTTTTGACGCATCCGCTGTCATCGGTTCTGATCGAGGCAGGCGGCACCAAATTGATTTGCGCGGTGTCGCTGGACCCCAAAGTTCCGCCCTGGATGAAGGCCCAGAGAGTCTCCGGCGGCTGGGTGACCTGCGAATACGGCATGCTTCCGGCGTCAACTCATGATCGGGTCAAACGCGAAGCCTCCAGCGGCAAACAGAGCGGCCGCACCATGGAAATCCAGCGCCTCATCGGCAGAAGCTTCCGTTCCGTCATCGACATGGACAAACTCGGACAGAATACGATAAACATTGACGCCGACGTGATTGACGCCGACGGGGGAACCCGCTGCGCGGGGATTACCGGCGCCTCAATCGCCCTGCAACTGGCATTCAGCAGCGACCTCTGGAAAAAGCAGTTCGGCCCGTCGCCGATGCGTGAAAACGTCGCGGCTGTAAGCGTCGGGATCGTCAACGGCGAACCGGTGCTGGATCTCTGCTATGAAGAAGACTCCAATGCGGAAGTCGATATGAATGTCATTATGACCGAATCCGGCAAGTTCGTGGAGGTGCAGGGTACCGCCGAACGGCAGCCGTTTGACAGAAAACAGTTGAACGAACTGCTGGACCTTGCGGAATGCGGTTTGAAGAAAATATTTGAGATTCAGCGCAAAATAATCAGCGGCGTTGAACTGAAAGAGCACGATGGTCCGAAGCGTGCTCCGCGTCCCGGCGTTAAACTTGGCAGCCTGGGCGATATACTTGGCGAAGTCACACTCTGAAATACTGAAACAGGAGGCTTAGGCTTTATGGGCGAATATCAGGTAATTGCCAGAAAATGGCGGCCGCAGCGTTTTGCTGATGTCGTCGGGCAGGAACATATTGTCCAGACCCTGAAAAACGCCATCAAGCAGCAGCGTACCGCCCACGCCTATCTCTTTGTCGGGCCGCGCGGCATCGGCAAGACCACCACCGCCCGGATCTTTGCGAAAGCCATGAACTGCACCGCACCCGAAGACGGCGAGCCGTGCTGCCGCTGCCAGTCCTGTCTGTCGATTGCGGACGAAAGCAATATTGACGTCATTGAAATTGACGCCGCCAGCCAGAACTCCGTTGACAATATCCGCGATCTGCGCGACGAAGTCATGCATGTGCCGATCAACGGCAAATATAAAATCTATATCATTGACGAAGTTCACATGCTTTCCAAACAGGCATGGAACGCGCTGCTGAAAACGGTCGAAGAGCCGCCGCCGCACGTCAAATTCATTTTCGCCACCACGGAAGTCCACATGGTGCTGCCGACCATCATTTCCAGGTGCCAGCGTTTCGACTTGCAGCGCATCTCCACGAAAATGATCGCCGACCGCCTGAACAAGATCGCGGCCGCCGAAAATGTCAAGATATCCAAAGGCGCGATTGACGCCATCGCCCGCGCCGCCGACGGCGGCATGCGCGACGCCCAGTCCCTGCTGGACCAGATGATCGCGTTTTTCAGCACCGAACTGAGCACCGGGATTTCTGAAGAACAGGTGCTCTCGCTGTTCGGCCTGACTGCCGCGGATGATATTCAGGCGCTGATCAAGGCGATGCTCGAAAATGACCGCGGCGGTGTCGTCGCGTCAATATTCAATCTGGCCTCCAGAGGCAAAAATCTGGAAACGCTGTTCAGCGATGTGCTGTACTGGCTGCGCGGCATTCAACTCAGCATGCTGCTGTCCAATGCGGAAGTCGTGCTTGAAACCGATCAGGAGACTATCGAATGCTACCGCCGCCTCGGCAATTCCGTCAGGCCGGAAGTGGTTCAGATACTGCTGGAAAACCTGGCCCCGGTCGGAAGAATCCTGCATGACGCCCTCAATAAGCAGGTGTTTCTGGAAACCATCATCATGAAATCCATGCGTGAGGCCCATTCCATCAGGGTTGAACACCTGATTGAACGGCTCAATTATATCCGCAAAGCAGGTGAACTTGAAGTGCTGGATAAAGTTCCGCCGCTTTCCGCGGTTCCGCTCATGCGGACGGTCGAGATCCCTGCCGCGGCGCCGCTCCGGACAGTAAGTATTCCGGAATCTCCCGAAGTAAAGATTACACCGCCGCCGGTGGTTGTTAAAGAAGCGCCGGCAGTCCCGGTTGCGCCCGCTCCGGCTGCTCCTGTTGCGCCCCCGGCTCCGGTGGCGGCTGAACCTGTTCAACCGCCCCAAGTTGTGCGTATTGAGCCGGAACCGGCTGAGACAGAACCGCCGGAAATGGCATACGCGGAACCGCTGGCTGAAGTCGTTCCTGAAGACTCGGAAACACAGGAGTTCAAGTATGAGGACAGCCTTATCCCTGAAGAGACTCCGGTGGTAGCTGAAGAACCGGCAGTGATTGCAAAACCTGCTGAAGCGGAAAAACCAGTTTTTTCCGGCGCGGTCAGCGCACCGGAGCTATGGCACAATATTATACAGAAGGCCAAAATTTCCGGCCATGTTGACCCGATGGTCTGCGACTTCCTGAGCGAAGGCACGGCGGAAACTTATCAGAATGGCATCCTGACGGTCAGTTTTGACGAAGAATTCGACCCTGAGCACTTTCTACAGGTGCAGCAGAAAGCGCTGCCATACCTGATGCGTCTGCTTCAGAAGACCACCGGCAATTCCGGCAGCACAATCATCCTGACTCATGAAGCAGGAATCAAGCATATTGAAGAACCGGCGGGCAAAAAGAAAAAAAGCATGATCGGCGTTCCCGAAGTTGTCGGGAACGTCAGAAAAAATGAATTTGTCAAAATAGCGGTTGACCTGTTTGAAGGCGAAATCGTTGATATTCACGGCTGAATTTTAGATTTTTAATTTAAATATATAAAAAAAGGAAACAACTATGTTTGGAAATCTCGCGGAAATGGCAGGCCTGATGAAGAAAGCAAAAGACCTGCAGGGTAATCTTAAAAACATCAAAGCCGAGCTTGCTGAAGCGGAATTCACCGGCGAAGCCGGCTCCGGCAGAGTCAAGGTTATAATCAGCGGCGACATGAGAATCAAGAAATTGACCGTCAATCCCGACTGCACCAGGGACGTGACAACTCTGGAAAACCTGATTGCCACCGCAATCAACAATGCGCTGGACAATGCCAAATTGAAGACCCAGGAAAAAATGACTGAACTTACCGGCGGACTCAATATTCCCGGACTGTTCTGACGTTTGACCTGCTTCCCCGGCAGATAAAGAATTTTGAAACCTGAGATGCAATATGACGCAACATAACCAATATCCGGAGATGCTGGAAGAGGTCATTGCCGCGTTCAAAGGGCTTCCCGGCATCGGCAGACGCACCGCTGAACGCATCGCGCTGGCGATGGTCAAATGGCAGCCGGGCAAGCTGGAGCATCTGGGCGAACTGCTGCGCAATCTCCCTGAAACAGTGACGCTGTGTCCGGAATGCGGCAATCTGGCCGGTCACGGAAACCCCTGCGGCATTTGCGCCTCCCCGGTCCGGGACCGGAGCATTATCTGCGTGGTCGAAGACTTTTCCCAGATTTTCAGCATTGAAAACAGCGCTTTTTATAAAGGCGTTTACCATGTCCTCGGCGGCAAGCTTTCCCCGCTGGAAAACAGACACGCAGGGATGCTCAATATAGATTCGCTGCTGCAGCGGATTGAAACTTTGCAGGTAAAGGAAGTCATTCTGGCGCTCAGCCAGGATGTCGAAGGCCAGGCTACCGCGGTTTACATCGGGGGGCTGCTCAAAGGAAAAAATCTGAAAGTTACCCGTCTGGCGCGGGGGCTGCCCGCCGGTTCCGATATTTCTTATGCCGACTCCGCCACCATCGGCGCCGCGCTCAACGGCCGCATCCCCATGAATTAACTTATGTTCATTGCTATCTTCTGCCCAGCGAAAGAACATAGAGTTTTTCCGGGCCGGCTTCACGGAGAACAGCGGCGGCGGCGGCCAGAGTCGTGCCGGTAGTAAACACGTCATCCACCAGCAGCACGGAAAGCTTCCGGCAGTCAACACCCTTTTTCAAGGCAAAAGCGCCGGACAGGTTTTCCAGGCGCTGCTGGCGGTTGAGTTTGGCCTGCTGCCGCGTCCGGCGGCGGCGTGAAAGCAGCGACCGGCAGGGGATTCCCAGCCGGACGGAAATGATCCCGCAAACCAGCATTGACTGATTGTAGCCGCGCATGAATGTCCTGGTCCAGTGCAGCGGCACCGGCACGATCACATCAATTTTGACGCCGCGTTCAGCAATGATTTCAGCCGCCATGCCGCCGAAGGCCCGCGCCAGTTCCGGCGTATTATTGTATTTGAAACGGTGAATCAACTGCTGGCCGGGGCCGTGAAGATTGAACAGCGCAAAAGCGCCGTCCCACGGACGTTTTTCGAACTCCATGCATTTCGAGCACAGTTCCAGCACGCCGTCAAGTTCGCTGCCGCAACCGGGACAGCGCGGCGGCAGGATCGGCTTCATACGGGTCCGGCAGTCCGGACAAAACACATTCCGCGCCTCCGCCGTGACCTCTTTCCGGCATCCCGGACACGGAAACGAGCAGGAACTGTCCAATACAATATTCAGAACATGCTTCAACATATATTGCGCTAATCTCTATCGAAAGTTTAGACTTATCTTCCGGGCTTGCGTTCGGGGTTGAACGGAATGCTGCGTTTCTTTTTCAATACGTTGATTTGCGGGCGGCGTTCTTTCAGTCCGCGGTTGACGGGAATGGATTCGCCCTCAGCGTTTTTGCCGGTATAGTACATGGCGGCGCCCATGGTCATCGGCAGGGGAATATAGTCCTGCACCTGCTGCGGACTCCAGTTATGGCGGTTCAGAAAATCGTCCACGACTTTCATCTCTTTTTCCGTACAACCGGGATAGTTGGAGATGAAAAGCGGGATCAGATACTGCTCCTTGCCCGCCGCCCGGCTTTCCTTTTCGAAAAGCTCCATAAAGGCGTAGAAGTCCTCGGCGCGGTTTTTGCGCATCAACTGCAGCACTTTCGGATGCAGATGTTCCGGAGCGACTTTAAGATGTCCGGAAACATGGTGATGAATCAGTTCTCTGGTCAACTCCTTCTGGCGCAGGGCCAGCTCCAGCCGGATGCCGGAATTGATATGAAGATGTTTGACTTCAGGAATGCTGCGGACTTTCCGCAGCAGATTTACCAGACTGCACCCGTCCGACTGGTAATTGTCACAGATGTTCGGGAACAGGCAGGATGAACGGCGGCATTTTTTGCACCGTTCAACATCTTTCGGGCCGCTGTCGTAAATATTGCCGGCGGCGCCGCCGATGTCGCTGATGGTGCCGCGGAAAGTCTTGCGCGCAGTCATCCGGTTCACTTCGCGGATGATGGAATCATGGCTGCGGGACATGATCATGCGTCCCTGATGGGCGACCAGGCCGCAGAAAGAGCAGCCGCCGGGACAGCCGCGTACCGCCGGAATTGAATCTTTGATCGTGTCGAACGCCGGAATTTTGCCTTTGTACACCGGATGCGGCAGATAGCTGAACGGCAGATCGTAAACCCGGTCCATCTCCTCTTTGCTCAGCGGCTCCGGCGGCGGTTCAATGACCAGCAGACGGTCGCCGTAACGCTGAATCAGGCCGTGACCGCAATACGGGTTGATTTCCCGCTCGACGATTTTAGTGGTCTCCATCAGCGCATCCCGGCTGGTTTGATGCTCCTCCCAGGATGGCAGTTCGACAAACGCGGCACGGTCGAATTCGTCCGCGTCTTTCTTGCCCAGCAGGATGGCGGTTCCGGGGATGCCCCGCAGCGGTTCATTATGTTCGATCCGTTTAAACACTTCAATGACGGGCTTTTCGCCCATGCCGTAAATGTCAATGTCGGCTTTGCTGTCAACCAGGACGCTTGCCCGGAGTTTGTCCTGCCAGTAATCATAGTGCGCCACCCGCCGCAGACTGGCCTCAAGCCCTCCGATAACCACCGGAATCTTAGGAAACGCATGGCGCGCGAGCTGAGAATAAACCACCACCGCTTGCGGCGGACGCTTGCCGGTCTCGCCGTTTTCAGAATAAACATCGTCATGGCGCAAACGCCGGGCGGCAGTATAAATATTGACCATGGAGTCCATATTGCCGGCGGAAATCGCGCAGGCGATGCGCGGACGGCCCATGACTTGCAGCGAAGCCGGATTTTTCCAGTCAGGCTGGGCGATGATGCCGGTGCGGTATCCGGCGTCGAGCAGCAGACGTCCGATTATCGCCACGCCGTAAGAGGGATGGTCAACATAGCAGTCGCCGGTAATAATCAGGATGTCGAGTTCCTGCCATCCGAGCTTTTCCATCTCGGCGCGCGTCATCGGCATGAAAGCGGGAGTGTATTTGGGCATTTATTTCTTACCGGTATTAGTTCCGCCTGCCGGCGCCGGGGTGGTCGCCGGAGGAATATCAACTTCAAGTATGCCTTCAGACGGAATATTGGTCGCCGGAGTGAAGTCTCCGTAGTTCAGATTTTTGAAAGGGATCAAGTATTCCAGGACACTGGATTTGGAAAGATTGTACATCAGTTTCAACTTTATTTTTCTAGCGGAGTACAGGTCGGGATATTCAACAATGAACAGCATGGAGTAAACCTCCTCCGCCACGGTGTCCTGATACTGCCAGTTCGAAGCATCGAAGTCGCTGATTCCCTTCCGCAGCGCGACGCAGGGAAATTTAGTGTCGTCAACCACCAGGGAAAAATCGTAAATGCTCAAGGTCCGTTCCCGGTCGAGCTTCACCCCGACCACGGCGTATGCCTTATTCCTGAACTTATCACTGAACGCATAAGGATTCTGGTTCCATACTGATACCGGCTTGGAGCTGATTTCAGCAGACACAATCCAGCCCAGGCAGAAACGGCGGGAAGTCTCGTCGTCCGCTTTAGCAACGCCGGCAAGCAGCAATATTAATATGCTCGAAAATAAAAACTTTCTCATGTTTCTCCGGAAGAATTTTATGATTCACAGTTTCCGATTTGACAATATAAACCTGTTAAGTCAAAAACTCAAGAGCTGTTTTGTATTCTGCGGTTAAAGAAAATGCATTAAACTCCTGACGAACATTCCGGACATTCTGGACATCACTTAGGCAGGGCTGTCCCGGCCCTGCCCTGAATGCCCAAGTTAAGCTTTACATTAATAAATTATCCCGCGACTGCGGGATCTTTTTGGACATTCTGGACACGCCTTGAACAGAAAAGCGTCGATGATTGTCCAACAACCCGGAGACTCTGGATAGTCCCTGAGCACAACGTCTTTCAAAAATCCATAACATTACAGCCTCCATTTTCGACATCCGGTTAAGTTTTCCGTTAACTGATAACATTTTCCCCATTGTTTTATTTTGCACATTCCGGACAACCTGCGCCAGCAGAACAAACCGGACAACCGTCCGCATTTTGGACAATTATCTCCGCGTTCTCCGCGCCTCCGCGTGAAACATTCCTTCTTCATTCTGGACAGCCGACTCCGAGCATTTGGAGTGCCGTTGAACACAATGTTTTCATAACTTTTCTCGCTTTTCTCGCTTTTCTCGCTTTTCTCGCTTTTCTCGCTTTTCACTTTTCTCGCTCCTTCCGACTCCGAGCCGTTGGATAGTCGTTGAGCACAACGCTTTTAAAATTTTCAAACAACATTTTGGACAGCCCCATCCGACACGGACGGCACTACACCAAAACCATTCCGGACAGCCTGCGCCAGCAGAACAAACCGGACAACCGTCCGCTCCGCGTTCTCCGCGCCTCCGCGTGAGACATTCTTTTCCCGCATTTTGGACAATTTGGACACCCCGCCGTACATTTTGGACAGCCACGTCCGACACGGGCGGCGCTACAACCAAACTCATTTTGGACAGCCGGCATCCTCATTTTGGACAGTCTTCTCCCATAGGCCCCATGAGACCCATAAGCCCCATCGGCCTCATTTGTTTTGCCCATGCGGCTGTCCGCCCATGGCGGGCCAGCATATACAAACCGGACAACCGCCCGACTCCGCCCTGGGGTAGTCGTTGAACGTAATGCTTTTTATTTTTTCACCCTTCCCGCTTTTTCTGCTTTCAACTCTCCAACGCTAGAACTTTCCCCTCACACCGCCATTTCAAAAAACTCTGCTCTTTCTTTCCAGGCTTTGATCATGCCGGGAGCGTATTGGCCTTTTAACGTCCGGGGGGCCGCGTCGGTGTACGGAATCTGCGGACGGCCTTCGGCTGCCGCATTTTCATTGTATTTCCGTCTTTCCATTTCAGTGAGAGTCACCAGCATCATGTCTTCGAATTCCTGGGTTTCCTTTTTGGAAAAACCGTCGCCGGCATCGGCGGGACACATGGCCATATACTCGGTCAGCGCCTGCAAGCCGGCGATTTCCGAAAAATCCAGTTCGGCGCTTACCGCCGGGGAAGACTTGATTGCGGCGGGTTCAGCCGCCGGCGCAAGCTGGATTACCGTCTGCGTCCCGCTGGTTTCCGGCAGAATGCCTTTTCGCTTGTCGCTGCGCTCCAGCCAGTACTGAATGGCTTTGAGATTGGGAATGGCGTCTTTCACGGTGGTGCGGGTTCTGCCTTCATGGTCGGTCACATGGATGGTGATGGC
>JBAYIO010000043.1:0-40829 GCA_041665605.1 Victivallaceae bacterium
ATAAGCCCCGGATTTCTCATTTTCAATGTGCTTCTGATTTTTCCGGTTCCCATTCTGTCTCCTGACTCCTGTCTCCTGACTTCTCTCTTTTTACATATAGTAAAATTGTCAACCGGAACGGTGACAATAAGTTCAAATAATGCGATAAAACAGAATTTTGTATTTTGTGATTGCGGAGCAATCTTGGGACTGCGGCACCCCTGCGCCGCTTTGGAATTGGATTGCCCCGGAAGCAGGATAAAACCAGTGAACAGCCAAACAAAGCGGCGCAGGAGCGCCGCACTCCAAAGTCAGGCCAAAGCGCCTGACAAAAATACGAAAGCCGGTCGTCTGACCGGCTTTATACATAATGAAAGTTGCTATGGCCTTCGCCGTTTTAACAAAATGGATTTTGCAGCTCCGTCGGAGCGATCCATGTTGTAGCAATGGACTTCAGTCCGTTGTACATGGCCCCCCAAGACCCGAGTTCCATAGGAACGCCCCATATTGTAGCAATGGACTTTAGTCCGTTGAATTCATGGGAACAGCGCAGATGTTTTCACCGTTTGCGCCTCCGACAAGTTTTTTGGCTTGCATTTCGCGGAACACAAAGCATGTTAAAGCGAGTTGATTGCGGCAGGCGGTCCCGACTGGTTGCGGAGTGCAGCCAGGGAAGCTGGAATTAAACAATATACAGATGAATAAAAAGCTTATATTGATTTTATTGCCGTAAAAAATTGATTTAAAGATCATCCTTAGATGTAATATATGGATAATTATGTACAAAAATATAATAAATGATAAGAAATATGGGGTCAGGCCCCGCCCGGCTAATAAGAAATATGGGGTCAGGCCCCGCCCGGCTAAAATACTTTATCGGTAATAACCAAAGGCGGGAAGGCATCCCAGGCATCCAAAGTGGATGTTGCAAAATATATCACGGGGCAAACTCTTCCAGATTTAGAGATATTAGACCTTAATAAACAAATTAAAAGGTTGGTTTCTTTTATAGAGGAATCTAATCCGAATATTCACGCAGTGGAATTATGGCCGTTGAGGAAGAACAAACGGAGCCGCGCATGAATGCGAATATGAAGATAGCTTATTTTGAAGTTCAAAAACCAGGTTGTGAACCTCTATAATGCAGGAATTATTTCAAAATAAATACAGAATACCATCAGTCCGTTTGCAGACATGGAATTACGCAAACGCAGGAATGTATTTCGTTACGATTTGCACCCAAAACCGGAAAGGTTATTTCGGGGAAATCGTTAATGGAGAAATACAGCTATCCGAAATTGGAAAAATTGCTGAAACAGAATGGATTAAAACCGTTGATATGCGTCCCGATATGAATTTAGAATTGGGTGAATTTGTGGTTATGAATAATCATTTTCACGGAATTATAATTATCGGGGAAAACCAATATAATTTGCCATCAGATACACAACGTAGAGACGCGATGCATCGCGTCTCTACAAACCATTTTGCGGCACAATCAAAAAATCTGGCATCCATCATCCGTGGATATAAATCCGCCGTAACCATATATGCCCGAAAAAAAATATCCCATTTGCATGGCAATCACGTTTTCACGACCATATAATTCGTTCAATGGATGAATATAAACGGATTGCCGACTACGTAATTGACAACCCTGCCCAATGGCGGAAAGATATATTTTTCATGCAGTGACCATGCCGGCGGGGCATTGTCCCAATAATCTTTCCGCTTTATTTTGCGGGTTCGGCGTACAGGGCGGGCTTGTCGGAGAGACGGTTCTGCTTGACCAGGGCGGTGTATTGTTTGGCGTCAATGTCGCGGGGGCCGCCGGGCGGAGGATTATTGGCGGCGGCATCGGCGGCGGAGGTTGACGGCAGATCGGTTACCGGGGTCTGCTTCGAAGGCGTGCCGATCAATTTGCCGAATGCTTCGCCGGCTTTTTCCAGGGTTTTGGTGATGCCTTTGGAACTGTAGGTCGCGCCGGTCACCGCTTCAGTATCGGCAATACCCGGTTTGAAAATGTCTTTATCGAGATAGCGGTCTTTCTTCTGGATTACCTTGTTGAGATACTGCGGGGTTTCGGAAGACTTGATGATCTGAAAATTTCTCAGGACACCGGCGGCGGACACATAGACCAGCATCTGGATGGGGCCGCTAAAGCCTTTGACGTCGTGAACAAAATCCCCGGTATCAAAAAGATATCCGCCAATCTTGCCGTTTTTGTCCTTCAATTCTAAAAAAGTTTTGCCGTCAACGGTACGGGCAGTAGCGGTAAAATTTTTGCTGCCGGTAATGGATTGAATATGATCCGCCGAAAGCGACTTAATTTCCGCTGATGCACCAATCGCCATTGCCAGAACCATGCCGAAAACCAGAGTTATTTTTCTTATCATTTTTTGTCCCGCTGTTTAAATTTATATAATAATATACTATACGGCTGTCGTAAATCCAGCAGCCGGAATCCAAACTTAACCACAGAGACACAGAGGCACAGAGAAAACCTTTTTTTCGGTTAAATCAAAAGCCATTTTAAACCATGGAATGCGTTTTATGTTGAAGTTGCATTTCGGCAGTTAAACCCGTCAGTTATTCTCTGTGTCTCTGTGTCTCTGGTGGTTACAAGGCGTTTCAGAGCCAGGGCTCATAACTTAATTTCCCATTTACAATGTTTGCCGGAGCGGTGTATGGATGTTCCTCTGCTTTGCCCATGCCCATGATGTGCATTACCTGCCATCCGTTAACTTTTAAATAATCGGAGACCAGAGACCGGTGACAGCGCCACCATACTGCTTCGGAACACATAAATGCCGCGGGCTGTTTTGATGCAAGCGTTTCAAGTTCCTGAATTCCTGCTCTAAACTCGCCGGTTTCCATATAATCGGCATAGCCGCGAAAGGCAATATCCCGCCATGCCGTATTTTTAGAATCGGGAGCTGCTTTTCTTCTTCCTCCCAGATTTTTTAAGTGTATATATTGTATGTTCTCTTCAAGTAAAGAAACTTCCAATGCCGCTTTATTGTACTGTGGAAATCTACGGGAGCCGGGATAACTTCTGATATCGGCAATCAGCTCAATTTTAAATGAATGCAGCAAGGCGACAAATTCATCAAAAGGATGAGTTGAGTGGCCAATCGTCCAGATAGTTTTACTTTCGGTTTTCATATTTTCATCTAAAGTCTTATTTATGAATTTTACCCGCCATTAATATTTTACTTCCCCGGAGTTGTTTTCGGTTTTATTCTGGTTTCTGTTTTTACTTCATTCTGACTCCTGTTTCCCCTTCTGTACGCTATCGCCAGCAGCATCAGGATTGTCGCGATTGCCAGCAGCAATAATTTATCCGCTCCCAGCAGCGGCAGCAGGATGACCGCGGTGATGATGCCGCCGATTGCGCCGCCGATGTTATCCAGGGTTTCCAGCAAAGCCGCCGAGGCGGTGTCGCCGTGTCCGCGCTGTTTAAAAATACAGGCGGCGCGGGGCAGATAAGTTCCGCTGAAAAAGCCGGTTCCCAGAAACAGCAGCGCGAAAATCCATACCGGCAGCGAATCGCGGGAGATGTGCCTGAGCAGCAGCAGAAATATTATAAATCCCAATGAGGCGGTCACGAAAGAGCAGTATCGGCCCTGCCCCCGGTTTTGCAGAAAATCCGTGAGCCTGCCGCCGCAGAATAAGCCGAGCATGAAAAACGCGTTGACCAGTCCGAAATAGAGGAAAATCGAGCCCTTGTCCATTTGAAAAGCGAACATCAGCCAGATGTTGACGGCCATGGCGACAACCGAAATGAAAAACAGGATGAACAGCACGTCAAAACTGCCGGCGGCAATGTCGCCTTCCAGACAAGACCGCACAGCCGGGCTCGATGGTCTGCGGCGCATGAACCAGCGCGTCGCCAGACGCGAAACCGCATACAGCGCCAGCGCAATGAGGCATACCGGCAGAATATTCCTGGAATAGAAGGTGATGGCGGCGGCGGGAAGCTGAGCGCCGCCCAGTTTTTTGATTGAAAAAACCATTGTAAAGAGGCAGGCCAGCGGATTTGAGTCAGAACTGGACAGCCGCTGCCGCCGGAGACTGCCGGCAGTCTCCTGATATTTGCTCATCTGCAAATCAACCCGCAGCGGGTCGAATACGGTCTGCAAATATTGCGGCGGAAAGATTTTGCTGAAATAGGAGATGCCGCTTAACCGTTTTTCCAGCAGTGGCGCGGAATCGGAGACGATGCCGGTTTTAAACGCCGCCCAGAAGCAACTGTTCTCGCCGGGCATTAGCACGACCGCGGGAAACACCTGCTGGAGATTCAGCAGCAGCGAACCGCCGAGAAAAGCGATTTCCCGGCTCAGGTAGTTTTCGCCGCCCTGGAATGATGCGCTGACAATGCCGGATTCAGCCATGACCCGGCTGACGAGCTGATAAAACTCCCGGCTGAAATAGCGGTTTAAACTGAGCGATGACGGCGGCGGAAAACGCAGTATCACCAGATCGAATTTGCCGTTTGCGTTCCGCAGATAATCCCTGATTTCGACGCCCGGGATTTTCATCTGCGGCGGAATGGTCTGAAACTGTTCCGGGAGCCGCGGCAGCAGCGCTCCGGCGTAATCCGGATCGGGGTCCAGCCAGACCACCTCGCGGACGCTTTTTATCCCGCAGAATGTCCGGCATAAATTAAACGTTCCGGGACCGATGACCAGGATGCGTTCCGCCGCGGGCTGCTGCGCCAGATTCAGGGCGGCGCATTGCAGCGCTGATTCGCGGTCGGTCAGGTTTTCGTAAACGGAATTCCAGCACAGCACGGTAAAGCTGCCGGAATAATTGCCGCAGAGATATTTCGCCTGCGGCGTGGAAAAACTTCCGTCATATTCGCCGCCGGGCAGCATCCGCGACCATTGTTTCTGATTTTCCGTCCGCTGCCAGCAACTGCCGAATCCGGCAGCGGCGGCAGTCAGCGCGGTTACGGCAATCGCCAATGCCGCCAGATACGGCAGTTGCCGCCGGACGCGCCGGCTTTCCCCTGTCCGGAAAACGTTCAATCCCAGGATGCCGGAAGTGACGGCGGCGGCCAGCAGGAAAACCGTTTCATCCGCGATGCCGGCGGCCAGCATTGCCGTCACCGCCAGCGCGCCGGCGAACGAGCCGAGCGCCTCGATGACATACACTTTCGCGGCCGGCACCGGACTGGATTCCACCCATTTCACCGCCGAGACGAACAGTGCGCCGGTAATCAGGCTGACCGGGGCCGCGAAGCAGACCGCCGCGAGCACAAGTTTGCCCAGCGGAATCAGTTCATATTCCGCCACGCCCAGCAACTGCCGGGTATTGAGCAGCAGATGCTTTTCCAGGATGAACGAGAACGGATACAGCAGCAGCAGATATGCAAAGCAGCGTCCGGCATGTTTCGACACCGGCGGCAGCCAGGCGGCCAGCGCGCCGGCGCAGATCCACAGCAGCCAGGCAAACAGGAAAAGCCCGGTGGAGATTTCGCTGCCGTCGAACACCGAAAGAAAATCGCGGAACAGCAGCGCCTGTACCAGCAGACTGAACACGCCGATGCCAAAGATCGTACTGGTTGTCAGCAGCTTATTCCGCATGTTATTTCCGCTTTTCTTTTTCGCCGAAGACTATGGCCTGGAAAGTCTGGAATTCGGCGCCGCTTTTCCAGGCGCCGGCATCCAGTCCGGCCTTTTCCGCCAGGTTCGACAACGTTTCCGCCAGGCCCCAGCCCTGCTCGGTGGCGACCTGCGGCAGAAACACCGCCGAACGCCCGTTCTTCGACAAAATCACGCCGTCGCGGCCGATGACTATATCCTTATATGAATTGACTTTCACCGGCGGCGTCAGCGCGGATATTTCAATGTCAATATCTTTGAGTTCCGCAGTGTTCACCGGGCTGAAACGCCAGTCGTTCAGCGACGAATTCACCGCCTGGGCGGATACCGCCTGATACAGCGGGCGGCGCGGCATAATCTCGCCGATGCATCCGCGCAGTTGGCCGTTCTTATGCAGAGTGACAAACACGCCCATGTGCTGTTTCATGGCCGGGGAAATATTCGCGCCGAGTTCATCCGGGTCCGGCACGGATTTTCCGGCGACGGCATATTCCGCCGTTTTCCGGGCGATCTTCAGCAGCGCCTTTTTGTCGGCGTCACTCAACTCCGGCAGTTTGGCGTCAGCCGCTTTAACTTTAGTCTGCGCCGTTTTCCAACTGCCGGTGAAGGCGATTGACGCATAGCTTACCGAATGCGCGTAACTTCCGGTCATGCTGCCGGAGGTGTCATATTTCAGCAACTGTCCTTTGCTGCCTTCCGGCAGCAGCGCCAGCAGCAGGCGGATGGGATTCTGCCCGCAGACAGTCGCGCCGGTCTTCCGCAGATATTCCGAGAAACCGTCTTCGCTGATCGCGATGATTTTGTCAATCGCGCCATGGTCCAGTTTATCGAGTTTGTCCCCGGTCTGGAAGTCCAGCGGGAACGGCTCGTAATCAAACGAGGCGCCGTAATGAGTGAAATCGGAACTGGCAATAATCAGCGTTTTATCATCGAGCAGCGGCGAGATTGCGGCGACAATTTCCTGTATCGTCCGTTCATCAAGCTGCCCCGTGACCACCGGCACCAGCTTGAAGTTTTTCAGCGCGATTTGCAGCATCGGGATCTGAATATCCACGCTGTGTTCGGAAGCATGCGCCCGCGGAATGTATTTGCAGAAACTGTACTTCATCATTTTGTCGATGAATTCGCGGTCCAGTTCGACTTCGCCCAGCACGGTTTTAATATGCGTCGCCGACGGCATGCTCAGGCAGTTGTTCATCAGTTGCGAATGCGACGGCCCGAAGACAATCACCCGGCGGACCGGCCTGCCCGCGATTTCCTTAATGCCGTAAGCCGCGACTTTGCCGGAATAACGGTATCCGGCATGCGGCTGAATCAGGGCTATCACATTCTGCAATTCCGGTTCGCCGGCATGCGTCAGATTGCCGCTGATCATTTTTGCAAGTTCAGCCGGACCGGCCGGATACCAGTCGCCGGCCAGCGGAGATTCGAAGACGCGTTTTTCAGCGGCTGATCCCGTGAAACAAACCGCCGACAGCAGCAGTAAACCGCAGATTGATTTTATTGTTTTCATCCTTTCCATTCTCCTTGTTTAGCGATTGCCTTGAAATCCGGCTTTTTAATTTTTCCGGGATAAAACCGGCCCCTGACGGCTTCAATCACCCGGCGGGGCGCCGCAACTGCAAACGCGCCGCATTGGGCGATCAGGCTGTATGCATACAGCGCCCCGGTCATTTTAATGAAATCGCGTCTTTTCATTTCCACACCCCGTAAATTTTTTTGGCGCATTTGGGACATTTTCCGGCGCTGAGATGATTTTCCATCATCACCATGTTGTGCCGCCGGACCAGTTCGCCGCCGCATCCCGGACAGAACGTGCAGGTCCATTGTTCATTCAGGATATTGCCGACATAAACGTATTCCATGCCGGCGGCTTTGGCGATATCGCGGGCGCGGCCCATCGTCTCCTCGGAAGTCGGCGGCAGATTGCGCATCAGATAGTAAGGAACGAATTTCAGGAAGTGCAGCGGCGTGTCTCTGCCGAGATTTTCCTTTACCCATCTTACGAACGCGGTCAGCATCGCGTCGCTGTCGTTAAGCGTCGGGATGACCAGATTGGACACTTCCAGTTCCACGCCCATTTCCTTCGTGCTGACCACCGTGTCCAGCACCGGCGCCAAAGTGCTGCCGCAAACGTCCCGGTAGAACTTGTCCGACATGGCTTTCACATCAATGGTCGCCGCATCGGTATAGCGGCACAACTGACGGTACGGTTTGCGGTTGATGTAGCCGGCGGTAACCAGAATATTCTTCAATCCGGCCTCCCTGGCTTTGATGCTGCAATCCAGGGCGTATTCATAGTATGCCGCCGGGTCCGTGTAGGTGTATGAAATGGACGGGCATTCGTAGCGGATGGCCATCTGCACCAGTTGCTCCGGCGAGACCTGATATGCGTCAACCAGATGCGGCGGCGACTGCGAGATTTCCCAGTTCTGGCAGTTCTTGCAGTGCATGGTGCAGCCGACAGTCGCCATGGAAAAAGTCTTGGTGCCGGGCATGAAGTGAAACAGCGGCTTTTTCTCGACCGGATCGACATGCATTGAACAGGGGAACCCGTACGTTACCGCCAGCAGTTTCCCGTCAAGATTGACCCGGATGCGGCAATCTCCGCTCTGTCCGGGTTTGATCAGACAGCCTCTGGGGCAAAGTTCACATTGAATATCCATGATTACTCCCCTCCCGGCGGCTTTTAGTTATGCCAACGATAAATTCAGCGCCGGACCAGACTATCAAAATAAATCATTTTTCGTGTAATGCAAATTTTGTAAAGAGAGAAGAGTTCCGCTTTTACGTTCTGCGCCTGAACAATGCTGAAGGCGGATGGCCGAAGTGACTGGAAAATTCGCGGGAGAATTCATGAATCCGTCCGTAGCCGAGATACTCCGCGATTTCCGAAACATTCATGCCGGATAACAGCAGCAGCGAACGCGCCTCCTCCATGCGCAGCGCCTTGAAATATTGAATCGGCGTTTTGCCGTTTACGCGGCGGCACAAGCGGATCAGCGAGGAAATGCTGATCCGGAATTTATCGGATAATTCATCCAGCGCCGGACGGGAGATATGTTTGCTTCTGATGTAATGCTCTATCTGCGCCCACGCCGCATCACAGGCGGAAGATTGTTTCAGATCCGGCCTGATTCTCTGGATTTCGGCAAGGATATTCAGCAGCGTGCCGTGAGCCGCGCATACTGCCGTCCGCGGGTTGTTTTCGATGCACACTTTCGATAATTTGCGGAAGAGCCGGTCACACTTGCGGGGTGCCGGAAAAACCCGGAAATCCAGCGGCAGCGGTTCGAAATCGGGAGCGGCAAATGCCACGGAGTAAAACGCGGCGTCTTTATAAATATCACAGGCCACATCTTCTTCCTGATAATAGTAAATAATGTCGCCGGGTTTAACTTTATAAATCCGCCGGCCGATGGAAACGCTGTAATGTCCGGAAATTACATAATGGATAAGATGGCCGGGGGTCGACCGGGCAGCAGTTTTGAGTCCGGCCCTGCGTTCGAATTTCCAGAACCCTGAAATATGCGTCAACGGGCAATTAGTCTGAAAAACCAACCGTGATGAAGCCTGCAAATCCATATTATCTCCTGTCGATTATTGCTAAATCAATAGTGACAATATACATATAATACGGACTAATTACTAATTAAATCTGATGATAATTGCGAAATTATTGCTTATATCCGCTAAAGACTTTTGCGGGAGGATGAACTATAATTCATATCATCACAAAATTAAATTCAGGAAAGAATTATGAATAGAAAAGAACGTCTGTACCATACTTTTCAGGGCAAAACCGTAGACCGTCCGGCAGTTAATTTTTATGAGATCAACGGCTATTCCGAAAATCCGGACGACCCGGATAAATACAATATTTACAACGATCCCGGCTGGAAACCGCTGATCGATCTGGCCAGAGAGAAAACCGACCGCATGGTCTGGACAAGCGCCTCCGTCATTGCCGGCGGCAGAAGTGTGGGAATTTATCCCGACGGCATTCAATCAATCAGAGTGGAGGAGACCGGCGACAGCAGGCATACTTATACGACAGTAAAAGCAGGAGCAAGAACACTGACAAGCCATGCCGTCAGGGAGAAGGATCTCAACACCACCTGGTGCGTGGAACATCTGATCAAAGACCTGGACGATTTAAAGGCATGGACGGCGATTCCGGACAATGAATTTCAAGGAGCCGCGGATATCTCCAAAATAGTGCAGATGGAAAAGGACCTGGGCGATACCGGATGCCCGATGCTGGACATCGCCGACCCGCTTTGCATTGTCGCGTATAACATGACAATGGAGGATTACACCGTATTCGCCATGACTGAAAAGAAAGTTTTCCGTGAAGCGCTCGACAAGGCTGCACGGTACACTTTCTGGCTGACGGAACAGCTCGCCGCCGCATTGCCCGGACGCGCCTGGAGAATTGTCGGTCCGGAATTTGCCGGCGAGCCTTATCTGCCGCCGTCACTGTTCCATGAATATGTTTATAATTACGATAAAATCATAGTTGAAATCGTGAATAAATCCGGCGGCTATCCCCGGATCCACTGTCATGGCAATTTGAGGTCAATTCTTGATGATATTGCCGCCACCGGCTGCATGGGAATCGACCCAGTGGAACCGCCGCCGCAGGGCGATGTGGAGCTCTCTTACGTCAGAGAAAAATACGGCAGACAACTGGTGCTGTTCGGCAACCTGGAGGCATCCGATATTGAGAATCTGAAACCGGAATTGTTCCGCGAAAAAGTCAAGACCGCGCTGGATGAAGGCACGCGCGGCGGCGGACGCGGATTCGTATTGATTCCGTCCGCCTGCCCTTACGGCAGAAAACTGTCTTCAAACGCAATGAGAAACTATGAAGTAATGATCGAAGAAATAGAACACTGTTGATTCAATAGTATTTTGCCGGATCGTCATATCATCATGCATATTTATAAACACTCCTTTGCGATGGCGGTCCATGTCACAGTATAACATCCCCAAAATGATATTTATTGAGCTTAAAAGACTGTTTTTAAAATTAACTTTTTCAAAGATATTTATCCGCGTTAAAACATCAATTCAGTCATGATAAATCAGCGATATGAATGCCATTGCGAACATCATCATTTTTTTTGCGGCAAAACGCATATAAAAAAGCATCTTTTTTTTGATTTTTTTTACAAAAATAATCCATGATGTCATTTTTTTGTCATTTGAGGTAAAATTTAATGCATGAATTTTGAGCTTAAATTCTGCCGCGCAAAAGAATCTTTTCATATTTTTTTAATGATTCAATATTTTTATTTGACATTGATTTAAAACTTGTTATATTCATTATAACCAACAACTTTAGAGAGGTGTGTTATGGTTAAAAAAGTAATGGCTCCCAAGAGTGCTCCCAAGGCTACCAAACCCGCTGCGAAACCCGCTGCAAAACCCGTCGTCAAGAAGGCCGTCGCCAAGCCTGTCGTAAAGGCTGTCGCAAAGCCCGTCGTCAAGAAGGCCGTCGCGAAACCTGTCGTCAAGAAGGCTGTCGCAAAGCCCGTCGTCAAGAAAGCCGTCGCGAAACCTGTCGCCAAGAAGGTTGCTGCTGCTGCTAAACCTGTCGTCAAAAAGGCTGTTGCCAAGCCCGCCGTCAAAGCTGCCGCAAAACCGGTTGCCAAGAAGGCTGCTGCTAAGCCCGCCGCGAAGGCCAAAAAATAAGACACCCGTCTTATGAGTCACCCCGGTATTGCAAAATACCGGGGTTCTTTTTTTGTGCTCAAAAATCCAATTTATTGCATTATATGCGCCGCCCGTAACATGCTAATTTCACGCTTCATAAAAACTGCGATACAATGTCTCATTGCATCATTTATAAACCGTTTAAATCATCAATAAGCAATATAATTATTCCAGCAACTTTTGTATTAGGATGATTTGCGTTTAATGTATATAAGCAATAGCTTTTAGCCCGCAGAAGCTATATTAAAAATGAGAATGACCGGGATTAGTGATTTGAGTTAATGATAAAATATTAGCTTGTTAATTTTTAACGTTAACCACTTAATTAGGAAATTATATCTAATGCTTAAAAATAAAGTTCTTCTGATATCAATACTGCCTGACGAACATCGTAATTTAAGTTGTTTGACGCTGTTTTCTGTTGCTTATGATAAAGATATTGATATTGAGTTATTGTATCTTCCGCGCGAAAAAGAATATGATCAGAAAATATTTAAAACCTATTTAAAAGAACGAGCCTTCTCCATTATTGGTCTTTCTGTTACAACAGGAGGATTCTTTTTTGCAAAACAGCTTACTCAGGATATTAAAGAATGCATCTCGGACAGCCATGTGATTTGGGGCGGCATACATCCAACGACAGTACCAGCAGAATGCTTAAGTTATGCAGACAGTATTTGTGTCGGTGAAGGCGAGGGTGCTTTTATAACTTTAATTGAAAAGATATTCAATAATAAAGATATTTCAAACATTCCTGGAATATGGCTTAAAGACAAAGAAAGCCAAATAATACAGAACCAGATATCACCTCCTCTTACATGCCTTGATTCACTTCCAGTCAATAGGTATAATTGGTCCAAGTTTTATATTTTAGATAATGAAGGATTTCGTAATTTTAGCCATCATGATTATGCAAAATATTCAAAGCACAATGGCGATGGATATACTTTAATGACCTCCCGTTCATGTCCATATAGCTGTTCATTCTGTATTAACTCTTTTTTGAATAAGCTATACTCCGGAAGAAGACATATTCTTAAACGTTCTGTAGAAAATGTATTAAGAGAATTAAAATATGCTATTTCCGACATTCAATCTATAAAATTTATTAACTTTATTGATGATCATTTTTTAACTACAAAAGAGTGGACAGACGAATTCTGCAGAGTCTACAAAAAAGAAATTGCGCTTCCGTTTATGATAAGATCAACTCCAAATTTTATTAATCAAGAAAATATCGTATCGTTGAAAGATGCCGGATTAGTTGTGGTACAGATTGGAATACAGACGGGAAGCGAGAAAGTGAATAAAGAAATTTATCACCGCCAATTTGATCGAAATAAGCTTATTGAAGTATCGATGCTTTTAAAACAGAATAAGATCAAGCCGATATTCGATATAATAATACAAAGTGAATTTGAGGATGATAGTGACAGAGACAAAACGATTGAATTGTTAATGGAACTGGAAAGACCCTTTGAATGCAGCGTTTTTTCATTAACAGCCTTCCCTGAAACAGAGATAGCCCATATGCTTAAGCGAAAAGGAATCACTCCTAAAATTGATCCTTACTATAACGATTATCTTGATCACGATGATTCTGACTGGTATTATCAAATGGCTAATATCGCGGGATCTGTTTCAAAAGAGACCTTTAGCTATTTATATCAAAATCACCATGATCAAAAAGCTTTAAATGAATTAAAAATACTTTTTTCAAATAAACGTCAAAAATCATTATAATCACCAATAGGGTTCTATGATTTCATGATTGCTGAATTTATGGGCTATTATTTCTTGTACCAAATATAATTTTGAACAATTACGGTTTCAATTTAGCGGCGGTATCGACGCCGGTTTTTAACAGCTCATTTGCGCCCATCATAACATCCGCAGTGTTGCTTTGAGTTGACAAATTACGTGTTTTCAGTTTGCCGTCCGGATAGTATTCATGCTGTACGGTCAGGGTTCTTAGAAAGCCCCAGGATGAAGCCGACCCATCATCATTGATTTTATATCCGGCGCATCCGGAAAGCAGAGTCAGTCCGCAGCTTGCGCAAATCGCGCAAATTAATTTTTTCATGATGTTTTATCCTTTTTGTTTAGAGTTTCTTTCAGTTCCTGGATTTCCTGGCGGCAGGGGCATGTTTCGCGAAGATGCTGACATGCGGACCAGTCAACCTTTTCCTTGTCAATTCTGGCGATACGCCAGAGGATTGTTGCAGTGCCGCTGATGGTTGCGGTCAGTATTGTGGCAAACAGGGTTAAGATGCCGATGCCGACAGTCAATGCTTCCAAATTCATTTTTATTGCTCGCTTCTCCCGGCTTTTCCGCCGGATAATAAATTCATGGTTACTATGGAAAAACTTTTTAAACCACATAGACACAAAGACTCAGATTTTTTTTAATAACAGCCACGCTTCCGGATTTAAACCTTTGCTGTATTCTCTGCGCCGCCGTGCCTCTGTGGTTATATTGTATTCGTTTTTAATCAGTCCAGGCAGACCAGCCGAAACGTTTGCAGGCTTCGTATGTCACACAGCCGCGTACATACCATTTAGCGCGACTGATCCAGCAGAGCGGATTGAACAGCGGATACTCGTAATTGATGATCTTGCGAATATTGCGCCACATTCTGGAGTTCGCGGCAATAAAGCCTTTTGCCGTCCGGTTACTGGCGGAAAACTCCATATCGTGGATCAGAAACGCCGGTTCAAAACACGATAGCAGCCAGGTAATGACATGCCGCATATTATCCGGCATCCAGTCCGGCCCCGCGCCATTGTAATTGTCCGCTATATACTGAATTGTCAACTCATGGAATCCGGCTGGCGTGTCTAGCTCGTACTCGTCAATTTGTGACAATAATCTGCGAATTTTGAGTATTTCCGGCCGCTTCATGACTGCGCCTCCAGATTCATTGGATTACCTTTCCCAATGGAGTTCAGTAATTCGTAAAACTTTATTCTGTCAATTTTGTATAGTATTCTTTTCATTTCAATTACTCCTTAATTATTGAAATGGAATTATCGACGGCGTAAAGTTGGCGGTATAACGGGCAATACCTTTGGAGATACGAACGCAATCAATATTGCCAACAAGTCCGCCATTATTTACATCATTGCCGATTCTAAGTTTACAGCCAGTTTCACCATTGGCCCCCGTGAATCCTGTAATGTCTGTTGTTAGCGTGCTGTAATTGACTGAATCGGTCCATGACAGGGCAGACGTGCCGTCTATATATATTTTACTGTTGCCACTATGGCGAACCCATGCAACATGATGCCAGTTGCCATCGTTCACTGTAACGGTTGTTTGATGCGCACTGTCCGTATAATTACAGATACTTCCATTAGACATTAATAATAGCGCCCACGGCGCATCGGCATTACCACCCAAAATTCCACGATAATTAGAACCTGATTGTGTAGTCTTAATCCAGCATTCAGCAGTAAAATCTCCTGACTCGGGCGAATAATCAGCGATCCAAGGCAAACTCAGATAATCGCCAGTATTGTCCATTGCCGCCGAACCATTTCCAAATTTCTTGATTGCGGTATCAAAAGTAACGCTATAATTTGTAATGGTTGCAGCATTGCTTGAAATATCAACAAATGGAAACGAGCTAAAATTAATAAGCAATTTTGTATGACTATCGTTCCCATTTAATGAATAATAAGTAAGTGTTCTTTCTGCATAAATCTTAGACGTAGAGCCACATAAAAAAGAACTTATTTTAAACTTGTCAACTCCGCTTTCCTGTAAACTAGGAATAGTATTTGATTGCCATACCCACTCAGACGGATAACTGATATATGAGCAACCGTTATTAATTTCCAGTTCTGCAGATTGCATATTGGCAAAATTACTGGTTGTCAGAGTTACCGGCCCAGATGGAGTAATTGTGAATTTATCCGATACTGAACGGTTAATCGTTTGAGTCCCGGAAGAACCTAGCGCGGTAATTGGCAACTCAGAAAATCCCCATCCATCCCATGCAGAGAATATTTTGTCTGTTCCATCGCTGAGGCGGTAATTGATAACCAGATTATTGGCTTCATCCAACGTGTGCCATTCGTACACCGCGCCGGCTGGGGGATTGTCGCCGGTTGCTGGAACGGTTGCCAGTTTGATGGTTCTAAAGTTTGTGAATTTCATTGATCTATCTCCTTTATTGTATTGTTGGAAACGGAGCGGACCCGCCGCTCAATATGTTTGGACTGTTCACTTCATGCGGGGCAGTGCCGGTCCAGGAAAAATAATTAACCCCGCTGCCCGGATAATTGGATGAAATCTTAAACGAGTATTCATTGCCACTTTTCGCATAAGCAAAAAGAAAGAATCCGCCGCCATTATAATTGTAATAGACAGGATTCCCCCATTCATCAAAAATATCCGGATCAATCAAGGGATAATAAGTTCCGTTTACTCCGACACTCCCGGACGCTGCGACATGATATAGATTGTAAAATGCGGTGCTGCCGGAAGCAACGGGCGGCGGCTGTAAAACAGCCAATAAAAGATTAAGCATTATGCGATACTCCCGATTGCGCCCAGCACATCCCAGGCATCAGTTGCGGTTTTAATCAGCATCACGCCTTTGTATTGGCCTGACAGCGCGCCGGCGCCGGCGGTTACGCCATTGATGGTAACGCCTGTCGCGCCATTAATTGACGTAATCCCCGCGCCTGCCTGAATAACCGCAATCATGGTTCCGGCAGCGAACGCAACGCTGGAGTCAGCCGGAATCGTCAGCGTATTGGCGGTTGCTTTATTCATGCGTACAGTTTTTCCGGCATCGCCGATAATCAGCGTATAATTATCTGTCCGGGTGTTAATGGAGGCAATTTTTGAATCTGCAACCGCCTCCGCTTTTACCGCGGCAATAGTTTTACCGCCGTCTTTAATCATTTTGCCGCCAATACCGTCAAATATTGCAATCTGGCTGTCAACCGCACCGGCCGGTCCGGTAACATCGCCATTGCCGGCTCCGGCCGGCCCCTGCGGACCGACGGCGCCAGGCAAACCGCCAAAGGCATATTTCCATGTTCCCGGCAAGGTTCCGAACAGAGCCAGATTAACAGTTATCTGATTTTCGGCAAACGAGACGGCCTTTTCATCGAGAGTTATATTTTTACCGTTATTATCGGTAATCACAAACGGCAGACAAACATTGCCGCAGGAGTGTGACAGCGTCAGGATGCCGCCGGACAGACTGGCTTCTGTAAACGAACCGGACAAAAACAGGGGAGTTTCTCCGGCAGGTCCCTGAGGCCCGGTTGCGCCTGCTGCGCCTGCAACGCCGGCCGGGCCGGTTTGACCAGCCGGGCCGGCCGGACCCGGCGATCCTTGCGACCCCTGTTCACCCTGCGCTCCGGCGGGCCCCTGCGGACCGGGAACTCCCTGTATTCCGCGTTCACCCTGCAGCCCCTGGATACCCTGTTCGCCCTGCGTACCGGTAATCAACGCCACCGGCTCCGACCATTCGCCGGCAAGCCTGCATTCGCGGTAATAGCGGTCGGCAACAGTCTGCGCGGCATGCCAATTTGTCAAGCCGTCAACGGAAAACGAAAATTCGGGAGCGGTTTTCAGCAATGCCGCCGTCTGCTGTGCATTCAGATATTCCGGATCCGCGCTGACCGGCGCCCCGGCGCTGGAGCTTGGGCGGTTTTCCGCCTTGAAGCGGAAATACGCCAATACGCTTTTTTCAGTTTCACCGGCAGGCACGCCGATAATCAGGAAATAATATTTCTGGCTGCCGGACGCTTTGACTGCCTGATCGAAACGCGCCGTATTGGTGTTGATGCGGAAACTGATCTGCCCTTTGCCGCGATCCGCGTCAGCGCCGCCGTGCCAGTCGCCGGAAGCATTGACATGATTGATCGCCGGATCGCTGTTTTCTTCGGACAGAAACATGAAAGGGGTGGCGGGATCGAAATCACAATCGCCAAACGCGGACAGCGTCATATCGCCGGCCACCGGATGTGCTTTCATGACGGGGACGCCGCCGGACCATTCGAGGTCGTAAAATTCACAACAGAGAATTACGGTTTCATCGAACAGCAGCCGGAAATAATCCGCTTCCCGGATAACGGTTCCGCTCTCATTGATCTGACGTCCTGTTGCCGCGTCGATTTTTACTGGTATTCGTTTAAATCCTGACATAGCGCCTCCTTTTTTTAATGTTGGGCTGTTTCTTGTATCCACATATAGTGATTTTGTAACCTGATAATGACGTAAATCATTTTATTGTAAATGCTTAACTCGATCAAAAACTGAAACTGAAATACCGGTCAAGGGCTTTTAAAAATGAATTTATCCGCAACCGGAGCACGGTCTTCGATACTGACCAGATCAAGCGTCTGACAGAACGAGGCGCCGTCCGGGATTGCCGGAATCCGCGGCGGGTCAATCCTGAAAATCTCGCCCGGTTCAAAATGCTTGTATAAAGCAAATTCATCAGTCGCGGTCCATAATGGTTCGCCATAGGCAGTGGCCTGCCTGAAATAGACATCCTCCGGATATTCCGCAACCTGACTGGACGGCACAGTTTTTATATGAGCGTCGTAAAAGCCGGGGCGGTTGTAATGCGGAGCAACCTCAACACTATATATATTCTGCTGTGAAAGCAGCGCGATAAGTTCGGACTGACCGATGTCTGACCGGGTATAATCTTCAAATCCGGCGAACCAGCGAGGCGGTGAAGCGTAGAAAAGCCGGTGTTTTACGGAATTGATGATTTTATAAAATTGAATATAATATTTGGCGGAAAATAAAGGGAATCCATATGGATAAGGCAGGATTGTCTCGCCGATTAATTCTTCCATTTCCGCGACCGTGAATGTATAATACCAGAGTACAGCAGCAGGAATGGTGCCGCTGCCGGCAGAAACACCGAAATGGCTGTCATGGCCCGGGGTTATCATATCCGGAATCGCATCGCCTTTAACCGCGATCGCTTTCCAGCCATATCCGCTGTCCCTTCCCGACGGCGGGTTTTCGCCGTCATAAATGACGTATCTGCCGTTTATTTTCAGATGCGGAATCAAGTTCAGCCACCAGTATGCAATGCCGCTCTGATCATAAACCGTAAAATTCCGCTTATGCGACGCGATCACTTCGTCGCGGGTCGGAAACCAGGCATAGCGTTCATTATATGCCAGCGTAATTGCCGTCTCAATATTGACTGCGGGAAAATTCTTCAGGGTGTCTTCGCCGGACCAGTCCGCAAAATAATCCCAGCCGAAAGTATTGCTTAGCGTCGCCATCATACCACCCGTCCGGTTGTTATCCAGTTGTTTTTCAAATATTGATAAATTGGCACGAAATCCCCGGACTGGCGGACATAGCCAATTTCAGTTGAAGCATACTGATAGTCATCGGTGATCAATTCATCCCGGGTTACGATGCCGCACGAATATGCGCCGCCGGAATAACGCAGAAACAAAAACAGGTCCGGCCCGTTTTCATTGACCGGGAATGTCGCGGGGGCTACCGGAAACACAAGATTGCCGTGCCAGATATATCCGGCGACCGGATCGGAAGGATTCGCGCCATTGCACACGGTGATTTGTTTTGTTTCGCCGTCGCCGGTATCGCGGATGGCGAAAGGTCCGTTATACACATCCCTGAAAACGTCGATGTAGACTTCGCCGGTTTTGTGAATCTGGTTTATCCGCGGGTTATCTGATTCATCGAGATCAATATCCGCCAGCAACACCAGCCATTTGCCGGCGGGAGCGGAGGGCATTGCGGGTTCAGCCTGTTTTACCTCGGCGGTAAACGTCAGCAGATCTATTTCCAGGTAAATGCTGCAAGCGCCGGAAATCTCAAAGGAATTTGAATCAACCGGGTATCTGATATAGCTTGTGCCGTATTTGGCGGTAACATAGCCGCAGGCGGCATTTTTAACGTAACCGCCGTCAACCACTGTTACTTCAGGTTCCGGCCTGCTGCCGGTGCTGATCACTTTGAAATAGCCTTTGTATCTGAATGCGCCGGCGGCTCCGGCCAGGCTGCTGATCTTAAATCCGGACCCGGTATTTTCGATAATGATATTATTTCCGGCAATCAGCCGGTTCCGGCGTAATTGCTCTTCCACATTTTCGATTGCTTCAGTCAAATTGTAATATGTATTTTCCATAGTTTTATTTCCAGAAATCGGGATTCCATTTAAAACCGGCCGGGGCATGCATGTACTTCTTCGAAACCTTGGTCCAGACGTCGCCGCGGGAGTCGTTGATGATATCCGCCTTGATCTCAATTTTGCGCCAGTCCCCCTCGTTGCCGTCGGCGTTGTTCACGATCCTGGAGCTGTTGGTCCACCGGACTTCATCCGCGACATGCCTGCGGGTTTCGCCCCTGCGGTAGGTTGACACGGTCAGTATGGCGCAAAGCAGTTCGCCGCCGATTATCTCCTTATCCAGCGTGTCTTCCGTCTGAAACGGACAGTTTGTGTCCGGGTTCCAGTCTGCAATTTCGTCATATCCGCCGTCATCGGCTTTGCTCCAGCCGCATTGTTCCGCGGAGAGGATAAATGTTCCGCTGTCAACCATGACGTCCACTCTGGAGGACAGATTGGTGCGGTCGTTTTTGTATTGCATCGAGGCCAGGTTGGAAAATTCCGGGGATTTTGCTTCGACGGTATATTCATATTCCATGTCGCTGATCCTGGCCGGATCAACACTCGTAACGATATAGCCTTCCTCCGCCCAGTCCGCGGCGGAGAAACCGGTGATGTTTTCGAAGTCCTGTTTGTTGTCGCGATGCACCCGCCAGCGTCCGGTCCAGACGATTTCACGTCTCAGGCTGCCGAAAATATCATACCCGCCAAATGTTTCGCGCCGTTTCACATCAAGTTTCCGGACTCCGACATGTCTGGCTTCGATTGTGACAAGATACCCCTGCACCCCGTCCGGCTGGCTGGAGATTTCAGTAATGTAGTAATCTTCTCCAGCCCAGCCGGACGCATCGCCGTTGATTTCGTGCGCCGCCAGGAATTCCTCCATCGCATCGCCGCCGACGCGCCATCTGGCGCTGATGACGCGTTCAAGACTGTTGTTGCATTTGAACGCGGGATTGCCGACCATCAGAACTGACATATCCCTGGCTGTCAGCATCACATAATATCCTGAAGCGCCATTCGCTTCGCTGGAGACATCGGTCACGATATAACCGTCACCCGCCCATTCCGCCGCGGTATTGACCGCATGCGCCGCCAGGAAATTTTCAACCGCGTCCTTCTTGACGCGCCATCTGGCGCTGCTGAATCTTTCCAGATTATTATTGCTCGTGAAAGACGGATTGCCGATCATCAGAACCGACATATCCCTGGCCGTCAGTTTTACTTCCCATTCGCCGCATGCCGACTGCCGGCTGCTGATACTGACGCACTGGTAATCCGCGCCTGCCCAACTGAGGGCATCGCCGATTTTCGGCAGCCAGCCTTCCAGGCTGTCCGCATGAATCCGCCATACCGCGCTTTTTTCGTGTTCGTCAAATTCATTAACCGTCTCAATGATTCCGGCTGTCATCGCCGCGGTTAAATGTTTTTCATGTCCGGTGAACGTCACGTCATAGATGGAAAATTCAACGGAATTGAATGATATCGCGGTCACAATGCAGTCCGGGTCTTCAGTATAACTTTGCAGATCCGCCGCCGGCACCCGGAACGGGTCCCCGATTTTTCCCGCCCAGTCCTCAACTTCCTGCCGGAAGCCGGCGCGGTTTTCCTGAATGTTCACTTCGCCGTCAGGCTTGACGCGCCAGATGCCGGTACGGGTGATGCCGCCGTCAGCATCAATACTGAAATTTATATTTTTGGGATGCACTATTTTCATATGATTCTCCTTTTTACTAATTAGCGATTTTGTCAACTGTTTCCGTAAATTTTAGCTGAAAAACGCCGGGAAAATGAATTTTAAAATTTGCGGAATTAAAGCCGTATTTTAAGTTTCAGCAGTCCTTCCGTTTTGATTTTCCCGTTATCGGAAATGGCGGCGAAATCCATGGAAAGCTTGAATATCGCGTAAAAATTTATCGCGGCTTCATCCACCAGTTTTTCCGGACCGCCATACAGCGGAAAAATTTCCGTGCATTCCGTAAATTTCCGCATCACAAAATCCCGGTCCGGACTTTTGCCGTAGACCGTTGCAGTGAAAATCCTCTCCCCGGGCTCGTTGCGCAGTTCTTCATTGATGATCGCAACTGCAAACCCGTCCGCGCCGGCCGGCAGACCGCCGCGGAAGATCTCCTTATCCGCAATTAATCCGGTTTTTCCGGCAATCAGCTTGTTCAACGCTCTTTCCACACTTGCGATGTTGATGTTCGACATAAAAAATTCTCCTTTTACTAATTAGCAATTTTGTCAACTGATTGCCGTCGTGAATAGTTTCAAATCGGTTGCTTTTATGAGAGTTATGCCGTGAAAAAAGTTGAAAGAAACAGGTTTTCGTGCTAGTGTTCCGGATGTTTATTTTTATGCAATGCAGTTTTTTAAAGAAAAGAAAATACGGGGATAAAAAATGCAGCTTATATCCGATCAGATAAAAGGGTTTCTGGACAAATCATCCTGGATCAGAAAAATGTTTGAAGCCGGCATCGAGATGAAGAAGGAGTTCGGCGCGGACAATGTTTACGATTTCAGCCTGGGCAATCCTGATCTGCCGCCGCCGGAAGGAGTCAGTCATGCCCTGTTCCGGATGTCCACCGAAATGAGCAAACCGTTCGCGCTGGGTTACATGAACAATGCCGGTTATCCGGCAGTGCGCAAAACCGTGGCAAAGAGCCTGTCCGAAGAGCAGGGCATGGAGATTCCGTCAGACAACGTCATTATGACCTGCGGCGCGGCCGGGGCCATCAATGTGTTTTTCCGCGCCGTGCTGGACCCTGCCGATGAGGTGATCTGCCCCGCGCCGTATTTTGTGGAATACGGTTTCTATGTCGGCAACTTCGGCGGGGTGCTGCGTCCGGTAAAATCCAGGCCGCTGACTTTTGAACTGGATTTTGACGCCATTGACAAAGCGTTCACGCCGAAAACCCGCGCCGTGCTGATAAACTCCCCCAACAACCCGACCGGACAGATTTATTCCAGAGAGGACCTGGAAAAACTGGCGGCAATTATGACAAAACATTCGGCAAAAGCGGGACGTCCGATCTTTCTGCTGTCAGACGAACCATACCGCTTCCTGAATTATGACAATGTCGAAATTCCGTCCGTCTTTTCCATATATAAGTATAGTGTCATTGCCAGCTCCTTCTCCAAAAAATTATCGCTGGCCGGGGCCAGAATCGGCTTCCTGGCGGTGAATCCGGCCATTGAAGACTCAAAGGACCTGGTCAACGGCGCGATCATGACCAACCGCATTCTCGGTTTCGTCAACGCTCCGGCGCTGGCGCAGAACATTCTGCAGCATTCAATAGACTGCACGGTGGACATTGACATCTACCGCCGGCGGCGCGACGCCATGGCCGCGGTTCTTGATAACGCCGGCATCAAGTATTCCATGCCCCGCGGCGCGTTCTATTTCTTTCCGCAGTCGCCGGTGGCGGATGACAGCCTTTTCATCAAAGCGCTGGTTGAGCAGCATGTGCTGGCGGTTCCCGGAGTGGGATTCGGCTATCCCGGATATTTCCGCCTGACCTTCTGCGTGGATATCAATACTATCATCAACTCCGGGGATGCCTTTAAGCGGGCAGTGGATAATATTTGATTGCAGCCCTTGAGAAATTACATTTTTGTAATATATTAACTTTATTGCTTTTTATTATTACATTAATGACTGAATTTTTCAGATTGATTTATTAACGGATATCTTATGGACAGAAACCGGAATTTAGAAATGAATGTGCTGAATCAAATCAGCCATGTCATTGTGCATCAAAAAAATGTTTCCGCGCTGATGAAAGAGATTCTCGATATTCTATACCGGGAAATGGGCCTTAAGCGCGGAACGTTTACGCTGCGGCGCGGCGATATTCTGTTTATCGAGGCTTCGCACGGCTTGAGCGATATTGAAATAAAACGCGGTAAATATCATATCGGCGAAGGCATTACCGGCAAAGTCGCCCAGCAGGGTAAACCGCTGGTCATTCCGGACATTTCAAAAGAGCCGGAATTTCTCGACCGCACCCAGGCGCGTTCATCCGAGAAAAATATCGCGTTCATCTGCGTGCCGATTCTCCATGACGGAGAGGTTATCGGCACACTGAGCATTGACCGCGAAAAAAGCGTCGGGCTTGACCTGGACCGGGATTTGAACCTGATTGAAACCGTGGCCAATATTGTGGCCGACGCCGTCGCGGTAAGTTTTAAGGAACTTGAGGAAAGAGAAAAACTGCTGGATGAAAACCGCAGGCTTAAAATAGAGCTGGACAAAAATCTGCGCCCGGCCAATATCGTCGGCAACTGCAGCAGCATGCGCGCTATTTATGCGATGGTCGCGCAGGTGGCGGACAGCACCGCCACCGTGCTTATCCGGGGCAGTTCCGGCACCGGCAAGGAGCTGATCGCCCGCGCCATTCATCAGGCCAGTTCCCGCAAGGACAAACCGTTTGTCGCGGTCAATTGCGCGGCGCTGCCGGAAAATCTGATTGAAAGCGAACTCTTCGGCCATGAAAAAGGTTCTTTCACCGGCGCCATCAGCCGGCGCACCGGCAGAATCGAAGCCGCCAGCGCCGGAACGCTGTTTCTGGATGAAATAGGCGATCTCAGCCAGCCGGTTCAGGTAAAACTGCTGCGTTTTCTACAGGAAAAAACCTTTGAACGCATCGGCAGCAACGAGCCGATCAAAGTCGATGTCCGCGTCCTGGCCGCGACCAGCCGCAATCTGGAAAAACTCATGATCGACAATCTGTTCCGGGAAGACCTGTATTACCGGCTGAACGTGTTCCCGATACATCTGCCTGATTTAAAGGAAAGGCGCTCGGACATCATGCTTCTGGCCGACCATTTCCTGGAAAAATACAACCGTCTTTACGACCGTTCGATCAAGCGCATTTCGACCCCGGCGATCAATATGATGATGGCTTATCACTGGCCGGGCAATGTCCGCGAACTGGAAAACTGCATTGAGCGCGCGGTGCTGACCGCCAGCGACAACGTCATTCACGGCTACAATCTGCCGCCGTCGCTGCAGACCGGACAGGCCACCAATACCGCCACGATTGTGCCGGAAAAAAATGCCGATCTGGAGACGCTGGTCTCGTCATTTGAGCGGGAGTTGATTGTTGACGCCCTGAAACTGAAGCGGAGCAATGTCGCCGCCGCCGCCCGTCAGCTCGGCATTACGCAGCGCATCATCCACTATAAGATCCAGAAACTGAACATTAATCCGGGCTTGTACAAGTAAATAGCTTTATGTATTCTTAACCAGGCTGCCGGTGGTTTCATCCAGACGCCAGATTTGTTCAGTGCCCAGCAGATGAACGCCGCCAAGCCACCGGTCAATTCCGTTTTTATCTATCCAGTCGCAATTCTTCTCCAGCAATTCGCGGCCGAAAGGGGTTATATCCAGCGTCCAGCGGTCCATGTCGATCAAATGGTCGGTGACCGGCCGCTTAATCCTTTCCGGGCCCTCGATCTTCAGCGCCGGATGGGCACATTCCGCCATTTCATCCAGACACGCCCAGAAACTCGTATCACCCAGAAAGCGCTCTTTTTCCAGCGCTGAAACGTGTTTGAACAATGGCGTCAGTTTATTGATGCCGGAGGCAACCGATTTCAACGCATTCTTCTGCAGCAGATTCAATCCGTTATCTATCGCCGGATATTGCCGCAGATGGCGCCGGAGCGCTGCCTTCAGATAGGGCAGCCCGGTAAATTCACTTTCTAAAAACAGCTCAATCGCGTTGGGATTATGTGAGCTGAACGCCCGCCATGCCTGCGTGGCTACGGCATATTCCTGCGCGGTAACCTTGCGTCTGCCGTCAAACAGCGAGAACATTTCGGAAGAGGAAAATTCTCCGAGTCCGCGGCCGGCAACACTGACCTGGGTAACATTCGTACCGATCAAATGGAGCCTGGACAACCGGTCAAGGATATGGATAAGGATTGTCTGATCGAACATGCAGGCGTCAAACCACAGCACAACTTCACGGTATTTTCCAACTTCGCCCAGCCGCTGGTACATCAGTTCGATTGCTTCCAGAATTTCATAATAGGAAAAGCCGAAACTGCTTAAAAATAACGCCCGGCTTTTCCGGAATTCGGAATCTGACAGATTGCCGGAGACCGGGCCTTCCAGATAGATTTCGCGCCAGACTAGAATATCGCCCGGAATTAAAGACGCCCGCATAATTTCCGCTGCGACATCGCCGCAATGGATATGTAAAATGCTGTTTTCTGAATTTTTTCGATTCACTCTGCAAAATTCCTGAAATTACGCTTTAATTTACTGCCTGCTAAATACTTATATCACATTTTCAACAAAAAACAAACCGATTAAGACATTCAATTTTAAAACAGAAAAAAATTACGCTTTTTAAGTTCAAAAATCACTCTTCTGATTGACAAAATCTGTAATAGTAAAAAGAGATCACTTATGAAAACGAGTGTTCGTTAAAACAAAAAAACAGGAGACTGGTATCATGGCTGAAACAAAGTACGACGAAAGTTTTCCGGAACGCGCAATGAATTTCGCGGCAGAAGGTCTGACCGACAGTCAGATCGCTTACAAAATGGACATCTCGCGTTCATCGCTCTATAACTACAAACAGCAGCATCCGCGGTTTGCCGAGGCGATTGAGCTTGGCCGGGACGCCGTTGACAGCCGGGTGGAAAACCGCCTGCTGGAACTGGCGCTGGGCGATTATCTGATCACCAGTACCGTGACCGACGACGAGGGCCGGACCCGCACCACCGTCAAAAGCGCGATTCCCAATCTCAAGGCAATCCAGTACTGGCTGGAGCGCAGCGACAGAAGGAAAGGGATTAAGCAAGAAAAGTTGGACAAGCGAGAAAAGTTGGAAGAGAAGGCGGAACAGCCCAAAGCGGAACCCGAACTCGATCCGTCGGAGATTGCCGGGTTGCAGGCGCTGGCGGAATACATGTCCATGTGTCCCGCCGACGCCGGTGACGGCTTCAGCAAAAAAGAGACCGAGGAATTCGAAGACATGATGCTGGTCACCTTTACCGAAATGGAAAGGCGGAAATACAATACCAAAGCGTCAGCGGAAGGCCGTCCGCTGATTCCCGATACCGCCGCCGCCCCCCGCACGGTAAAGGGCAAATACGCCCCGGACATGATCAGAGCCTGGAAAGACCGTGCCGAATTTTTCGAATTGGATCTCTGACGGGCGAGCCGGAAAACATGGGGCCAATGGGGCCAATGGGGCCTATGGGTCCTATGGGAGGCGTTGTCCAAGATGAGGGAGATGACTGTCCAAAATGGCTTTGTTGTAGTGCCGTCCGTCTCGGACGGCAAGGCGGCAATATCCCAGAATTCCCAGTCTTCTCAGAACTCCCGGATTACGAAAATCGTTGAGCGAAGCATGTTGTCCAAAATGAGGTAGATGATTGTCCAGAATGGTTTTGCTGTAGTGCCGTCCGTCCCGGACGGGGTTGTCCAAAATATGCAGGGATGGTGTCCAAAATGTGCAAAGGCGGTGTCCAAAATGTGGAGGTGTTACAGCGCCGCCTGCCTCAGACGGTTCTGCAGCGCACATGTCCAGAATGTCCAAAATGTCCAACATGTCCAACATGTCCGGCCCATAGCCGCCATAACCGCGTCGCGATGGACAGATGTCCGGAATGTGCAGTCCGGGAGTCTAAAACGCGGATCTGCCCGGGATGCCGCCGGACTTATAAAAGCATGTTTCAATGTTCAGTTTTAAAACAGAAAAAATTACGCTTTTTAAGCTCAAATTACATCATTTCTGTTGACAAAATCTCTAATAGTAAAAAGAGAACACTTATTTAAAACGCGACAGTAAAACTAAAGAAAGGAGATGGTAATGAACCTTAAAAAGACAATTTAGATATTCAGTTTAAAAATGCATTTTATATCGGTTTTTAAGCTCAATAAACAATGTTTCGATTGACAAAATTACTAATAGTGTAACGTGATCACTCACGAAAAAAAGTGCGGGAGTCACCCCCAGACTAAACTAAAAAAAAGGAGAAGCAGATGAATCTGGCAGACGTGTTGAAGAAAGTGGCGCAGGAAGCGGAACTGTCAACGGAGGAAAAGGAGTTCCTGAACAGCTACCGGCCGGAGGGAATTCCCAAAAGCCGGCTGGACGCGGAGATCGCCAAGCGCAAGGATGCGGAAAACCGCAGTCTGGAGTTGTCCGGCGCAATGGAGGAACTCAAAGGCAAAGTCGAATCGCTTGAAAGCCGCGATCTCTCTGAAACCGAAAGGCTGAAGAAAGATTTCGATAAAGAGCTGAACCGGCTGCGCGGCAGTCTCCAGGCGCTTTCGACGGAAAGAGATTCTGCCCGGCAGGAACTGGATTCCATGAAATTCAGACAAAACGTTACCGAGCTGGCCTGCAAACATAATTTTACAGATCCGCAGTATCTGGAATATTTGACCGCCAGAAGCGGCGTTGCACTGGAAGACCCGGACAAGGTTAAAGAATTCATGGACGCCCTGAAAGAAACCAGCCCGAAGCTGTTCAAACTTGAACTGCGTCCGGGCGGCGGCAGCAATCCCGGTTCCGGAGCCGGGGCCGCCGGGTTTCTTTCAGCCAAAGCCGAAGGCGATGTGACGGGAATGTTGCAGAATGCGCCGGAAGTATTAACCAATAACTAATTATTAAACAAACAAAAACGCAATTTACAAAAAAGGATTTCAAAAATGGCTCTTTATTCGTACAATTTTCAGGACAAAAAACGCGATTTGAGTGATGTGCTGTCAACCATCGTCCAGGACGAACCCCGCTTCATCTCCAACTTCAAACGTGCCGATGACGCGCGGCTGCAGAAACACGAATGGCTCGAAGACCAGATCGCCGGGCGTTCGCTGACTGTTTCGTCCGTAACGGACATGGTGGTGACCGCTTCGGAAGCGGATGTCGCCAAACTCAAAGCCGGAACGCTGCTGGTCGTCAAAAACGACTCCGCGCTATTCAAAGTCACCGCCAAAAACAGCGCCTCCGCTTTTACGGTGGAACTCGCGGCGGCCAACGGCTCCGCCAAAACTACACCGGCTCAGAATGACGTGCTGAATATCGTCAGCACGCCGATGACCGAAGGCAGCAACGGCGGCGACGGCGAAGAATCATATCATCTGTCCGGTTCCAGCTTCAACTACAGCCAGATCTTCCGCAAGGATATCATCATCAGCGGCACCGCGCTGGCGATTCAGGTTTACGGCAACGTCGAAAACCAGATCAACCGCCAGACCGCGTTCGCGCTGGGCGAACTGGCCCGCGACCTTAACCGCGTGGCGTTGTTCGGACGCCGGATTGAACCTGCGGCATCCGCCAGGGGCGAAGCGGGCGGCCTGTATTTCTTCGGCACTCAGGCCGGATCACTTTCCGTCAATGCCGCCGGCAACATTCTGGACAGTTATCTGGTCAACGACGCGGCGCAGGCCGTAATCGGCGAAGGCGGCGAACCGACCCAGATTCTCTGCTCTCCCGGTCAGGCCAGAGTCCTCTCCAACGAATACAAAAACCGCCTCCAGATCATCCGGGCCGATGAAAAACGCGGCGCGTATGTGGCGGTGGTCGTCAACGAAATCAACGGCCGCACCATGACCATCATGGCCGATCCGGATATGCCGGACACCGAAGCCTGGGTCAACGATGTCGCCGGTTTCGGGCTGTGCAGCCTGAAAGGACGCGCCATCACCGATGAAGACGCCACCCCGAAAGGGTTCGACGGCATCAAACGCATGGCGCTCGGCGAAATTACGCTGGAGTTCAAAAATGCCGGACAGCGCCTCTGCCGCATTCTCAACCTCAAACCCAGCGCTCAGGCCATTGCCGCGATAAAAGCCGCAATCTGAGCGTAACACCCGGCCCCCGACAAGGGGGCCTTTTTTAATTTACAGGAGAAATCATGCTTACAATAGAAAATGCCGATGAATATTTCAGCAGACATCTGCTGCAGCGGCAATGGTCCGCGCTGTCCGCGGAACAGAAGGATGCCGCGCTGAAAATGGCTTCAGACGACATCTGCGGCCGTCTTAAAATATCCGAACTTGACGAGACCTGCGTGTTTCAGTTATGCGCCGCCTATGAACAGGCCGTATTCCTGGGGTCGAACATTGACAATCTGATTGCCGGAACAGAGATACTGTCGGAAAACATCGAAGGTGTCGGCGGCAGAACGTATCAGACAAAAACTGATTCCGGTTTTTCCCCCCGCGCCCTGCTGTTCCTGGAGCGGATATCCGTTGCCAGTCCAGTCACGCAACTCGGCCGGGGATGAAATATTTTACAAAAAAAAATGCGTTGAGAACAGGCATTGCTGCCGTTTTCAACGCACTTCGTAAAACTTGCTTATTTTTTGGGAACCATGAGCACGCCGCCGGTATCGGCGCTGGTGGCGGCCATGGCGTAACGGGCCAGCCAGCCGGTTTTCACTTTAGATTCGCGCGGCTGCCATTTCTTGCGGCGGGCAGCGAGAACTTTATCGGAAACTTCCAGTTTGATGCTTCTGCCGGGAATGTCAATGGTGATAATATCGCCCGCTTCAACGAGTCCGATCATGCCGCCGGCCGCCGCTTCGGGACTGACGTGGCCGATACAGGCGCCGCGAGTGCCGCCGCTGAAGCGCCCGTCGGTGACAAGCGCGACTTTTTCGCCAAGGCCGCGGCCCATGATGTAGCTGGTCGGGGCGAGCATTTCCTGCATGCCGGGACCGCCTTTCGGACCTTCGTAACGGATAATGACGACATCGCCTTCCTTGACCTTGCCGCCGAGAATGCCTTCGCAGGCTTCCTCCTGGCTTTCGAAAATTACCGCCGGGCCGCGGTGCTTCAGCATTTGCGGAGCAACTCCGGCCGCTTTTACCACGCAGCCGCTTTCGGCAAGATTGCCGAACAGGATGGCCAGTCCGCCTTCCTGGCTGTAAGCTTTTTTGATCGTGCGGATAACCGTGCCGTCGGGCGCGGGAGCCGCCGCCGCCAGTTCGCCGAGAGTCTTTCCGGTAACCGTCATTGCGGACTGGTCAACCAGCCCTTTGATTTTGCAGATCTCTTTAATAATCGCCATGATGCCGCCGTTCCTGTCCACATCTTCCATGTGGAACGCGCTCGACGGGGAAACTTTGCAGATATTCGGGGTCTTGCGGCTGATTTCGTCCAGCGTTTTCAGATTGAGTTTGACGCCTGCTTCGTTGGCCACCGCCAGGGTATGCAGCACGGTGTTCGAACTGCCGCCCATCGCCATGTCCAGCGCCAGCGCATTGTGGAACGCCTGTTTGGTGGCGATATCTTTCGCGCAGGGGCCGCCGTCCAGCGCCATTTTCACGATGCGCTGCGCCGCTTTTTTCCAGAGCGTTTTGCGCCTGGCGGACATTGCCAGAATCGTGCCGTTGCCGGGCAGCGCCAGTCCGAGCGCTTCGCACAGACAGTTCATGCTGTTGGCGGTGAACATGCCGGAACAGGAACCGGGTCCGGGGCAGGAACAGCACTCAAGAAGACGCAGTCCTTTTTCGTCAAGCTGGCCCACTTTCAGTTTGCCGATGCCTTCGAAAATGGTAATCAGGTCGGTGGCTTTGCCGTCGACGATTTTTCCCGCCTTCATCGGGCCGCCGGAAGCGAAAATTGTCGGGATGTTCAGCCGCATTGCGCCCATCAGCATGCCGGGAACAACTTTGTCGCAGTTCGGAATGCAGATCATGGCGTCGAACGGATGCGCGCTGCCCATGGATTCCACGGTGTCCGCGATCAGTTCACGGCTGGGCAGCGAGTATTTCATGCCGGAATGGCCCATCGCGATGCCGTCGCAAATCGCCATCGTGTTAAATTCATAAGGCACGCCGCCGGCTTTGCGGATTTCTTCGCAAATCAGTTCGCCGACTTCCTTCAGATGACAGTGTCCGGGAACAATGTTCGTATAGGAGTTGCAGACTCCGATAAACGGTTTATTGATGTCTTCCTTTTTGATGCCGGTTGCCATCATCAGAGAACGATGCGGCGCCCGTTCCGACCCTTTTTTCATAATGTCGCTGCGCATTTTTCACCCCTTATTAATGGTTTTAAAGCTGATTTTAAATTTTAACAATCATATTTTCAAGCAGTTAATTTAGCCCGGGTTAGTCAGAAAAACAACCTGTCCGCCTCCATAAATCCACAGAAAGGACCGGGATTATGGCGGCTTCGCAGAACAGTTGAGCAGGAATCTGCGGTTGCATCAGCAGCAATCCAAGCGCCGGGAACGGCAAAAGCCAATATCTGACTATCAAATAGCGCAGCGGCAGGCAGATGTCCGCAATCATTTAGCGGATCATGCCGCCGATGATCTCTCTGACCGACTTGCAGCCCTGGCGTTCAAGATAGGCATTGATGCCGTCAAGCACTTTCAGCGGTGCATAAGGGTCGGCGAAGATCGCGGTGCCGACCGCCACGGCGGAAGCCCCGGCCAGCATGAATTCCACGGCATCGTCGCCGTTCATGATGCCGCCCATTCCAATGACCGGAATCTTCACGGCTTTTGAGACTTCGTAAACCATGCGCACCGCGACCGGCTTGACGGCCGGACCGCTGAGTCCGCCGGTAAGATTGGCGATTTTCGGGCGTCGGGTGTTGATGTCGATGGCCATTCCGGTAATGGTGTTGATCAGGGAAACCATGTCGGTCCCGGCGTCGGCCGCCGCCCTGGCGAAGTCGGCGATCTTCGTGACATTCGGGCTGAGTTTGGTAATCAGCGGCAGGCTGGTCGCCTGACGCACTTTCGCAACAACCTGGTGTGCCAGACTCAGGTCGGTGCCGAACGCCACGCCGCCCTCTTTGATATTAGGGCAGGAAATATTGATCTCCAGCGCGGCAATGCCGTCCTTTTCCGCTTCCAGCCGGGCGGCGACATCGCAGTATTCTTCAATGCTTTTGCCCCAGATATTGACGATCACCACCGCGCCGGATTTGCGCAGGAAAGGCATGTATTCGTCGCCGTGCAGGAACTTTTCCACGCCCGGCCCCTGCAGTCCGATGGCGTTAAGCATGCCGCCGTGTGTTTCCGCGACGCGCGGCGTGGGATTGCCGTGGCTGGGTTTCATCGCAATACCCTTGACCACGACCGCGCCAAGTCTTCTCAAGTCAAAATAGTCTTTATATTCGAATCCATACCCGAAAGTTCCGGAAGCGGTCATGACCGGATTTTTCAGCGTTAATTTACCCAGATCAACAGTCAAATCAGCCATTTTCATTCTCCATCCGTATAAACTTCATCCGCCGTGAACACCGGCCCCTCTTTACAAGTCCTGGCATAACGCCAGCCGTCTTCATTGTCGGTCTTGATCTTGACCACGCAGGCAAAACACGCGCCGACGCCGCAGCACATCAGATGATCCAGACTGACTTCGCCATCGCCGAAACCGCCTTTTTGAAGCATTTTAGACAAGGCCATCAGCATCGGGCTCGGGCCGCAGCCGTAAAACCGTATTTTCTGACCGGTTCTTTCCTGCAGCAGCGGCGGAATAAGCTCAGTAACCAGTCCTTTATGCCCGCGGGAGCCGTCCTGAGTCGCGATGCGCACATCGAATCCGGCGGCGGCGAATTTCTCCGTCAGGATCAAGTCCGCCTCGCTTCTGGCCCCGAGCAGCAGAACGCCTTTGACCGGAGAACGCTTAGCCAGCAGGTAAGTTGCCGCGGAACCGTACCCCCCGGCCACAATTACCGGCAGCTCGCTGGCGCGGGGCAGCGAAAACGGCTTGCCCAGCGGCCCCATCAGGTCGCAGACGGTTCCCGCCGGAAGCCCGGCAAGCACCTCCGTGCCTTCTCCGACCACCTTATAAATAACGGTCAGGATGCCGTTTTCATTGACGTCGCTGATGCTGAACGGCCGCCGCAGAATGCGGTCCCGGAGGTTCGCAATCTTCACATGGACAAACTGTCCCGGCTGTGTTCCTGCACAAATTTCCGGAACAAAAAACTCGACCTTATAATAGCTGTCTTTAAGTATCGTATTGCTGACTATTTCGCCTGTTGTCATATTTATTCCCTGTATAATAATTCACACATCTTCTATTTTACCCCCTGAAAAGAATTTCTCAAATCCGGCGGGGAAAATCTGTGCGGAAAGTTTTATTAGCGGTTCAAGTCTGTATTTGTGCGCGGCGGGACTATTGTATTATCGGGAATATTGTTTTATATTATAAGGAAGATTGGATACTATATCTTTACACAATTTAGGGAACGCACATGAGAAAAGACTTTAGAGAGATAGCATTGGCTGCGCCGGACCTGAAAGGCAAAGAGGAAGAATATGTCGTTCAGGCAATCCGCAGTACCTGGATAAGTTCCACCGGCGAATTCATCAATCGCTTTGAAAAAGAATTTTCCGTCATGGCGGGAACCGCCCAGACAGTAGCCGTATGCAACGGCACGGTTGCGCTGCACCTGGCGCTGCTGGCTCTGGATGTGCGCCCCGGCGACGAAGTGCTGGTGCCTTCCCTGACTTACATCGCCACCGCCAATGCGGTGCGCTACGTCGGCGCGGAGCCGGTGTTCGTCGATGCGGACCCCGAAACCTGGTGTATCGACCCCAAACTGCTTGAAGCCGCCATTACCCGCCGGACCAAGGGGATCATTGCGGTTGACCTGTACGGACATCCAGCCGACATGGATGCGATCAATCACATCGCCGCCGTGCATGGTCTATGGGTCGTCGAAGACGCGGCGGAAGCCCACACCGCATTGTATAAAAACCGCCCCACCGGCAGCCTTGCAAAAATCGGGGCGTTTTCATTTTTCGGCAACAAGATTTTCACTTGCGGCGAAGGCGGCGCGCTGACCCTCAATGATCCCGGACTGACGCTGCGCATCCGCACCCTGCGCGGACAGGGCATGGACCCTGACCGCCGGTACTATTTCCCGGTGACCGGCTATAACTTCCGGCTGACCAATGTGGCCTGCGCCATTCTTTGCGCTCAGATTGAACGCAAGAATGAAATCCTGGCGAGAAGAAGGAACGTGTTTGCCGGCTACCGTGCGCGGCTGAACAATATCCCTGGAATCGGCTTCCAGCCGGTGGCGTCCTGGGCGGTCCCTGCGCCGTGGCTTTTCTGTGTCACTGTCGATCATGCCCAGTACGGGCATTCGCGTGATAAACTTATGAATTACCTGAAAGAAAACGGCGTGGATTCCCGTCCGTTTTTCATTCCGCTCCATACGCTGCCGCCATTCCGGCAGGAATCAATGCAGCGCAAAGAGGAGCTTCCGGTAACGGAGCGGATTTCGGCTGCCGGGTTCAATCTGCCAACCCATGCGGACCTGACGGAATCCGACCTCGATTACATTTGTTCGATCATCCGGGAATTTGCTTCCTGAACAGATTGAATTATAATAATTGAGTTGCAATTGCAAAATCGGTATAAAATTTTTAATAGAAAAATAATATATTTACGGTTAAATAAGTTATGCGCATAGCCTGGTTTCATTCACATCTTCTGCATGTCAACAGCGGCGGCACCAGATTCGTGCTGGATTACACCGAGGCGCTTCAGCGCAATCACGGTCACCAGTTGACACTGTTCTGCGATGTCGCCTCCCGCGAAGCCGTAGCCCAGATGGAGCAGGCCGGCATCAGGCTTGTGCAGCTCGACCGCGAATCCACCAATTCGCCGGCCTACTGGCTGACCCTGCCGGGCAGGATCAAGCGGAAAAGAGCTGAACTGGAAAAGATTCTGCAGGATTATGATTTTATCATCAACAGCATGTTTCCGATGAACTGGCTGGTATGCGACTTTAAGCTGCCGAAAATCCAGATATGCTACGAGCCGTTCGCATTTTTCTACGACAAAGGTTTTCTGCAGAACTTCCGGCTGCATCATCAGGTGTTTTTCCGGATGATGAAACTGCTGTATGCCGGAGCGGACAAAGCCGCCGTGGAGAAGATGGACCAGGTGATTACCGTCAATAAAACCAATATCCCCAAGCTGTTTGAAGAATACGGAATCACCGCCAGCACGGTCTATGCCGGAATTGATACCGAAATGTATAAGCGCGCCGGAGAAAAAGAGATTGAAGATATCCGCATAAAGCATCCGGGATTTCCGCTGCTGTTTCACAGCACCGACCTGACCGGGATAAAAGGTTCATATCCGCTGCTTGACGTCATTGCGGAGCTCCGCAATACCTGTCCGGAAGTCAAACTGCTGTTCACCGTTTATGTGAATGACCCGGTCGGGACGGAAAAATTTCTCAAGCGCATTTCTGAACTGAATTTGCGCAAGAATGTCGAATTTCTCGGCTGCCTGCCTAAAGAGAAGCTTCCGCTTTATTACAGCGCCGCGGATTTTGTCTGTCAGCCCAGCATTAATCAGCCGGCCAACTGGCCGCTGAAAGAGTCCCTGCTGTGCGGGACTCCGATTATCGCGGGTGTTGAGAGCGAAGAAGTAAAGGACTTCATCAACGGCTGCATGATTGAAGTACGGAATACAAATGCCGCAGTAGTCAAGCTGCTCAGTCTATTCCAGCGGCGCAGTGAATTGAACCTGGAGGAAAGTATCGCCGAACTGCTCAGGGATTATTCGCGCAAATCCTGCGTTGCCCTGCTTGACCGGATCATCAAGGACATTTATGAAAATTGTAAAAATAGATGAGTCCGGCATCGGGCTGCTGCGCCGGTTCATTCCGCAGATCGGCGCTTCCGGCTCCAGCTTCAGATACTTCAATTCCCGCCCTCCGGAAGTTGTCCGCAATCATGTCGTCACGCTGCTCGGTATTGATGACGCCGGAACTCCGGTTTGTTACGGGCATCTCGACCGCGAAGCCGATACGGTCTGGCTGGGAATCTGCGTCGCTGAAGGCCATACCGGCCAGGGGCTCGGCGGCCGGATGATGACCGCATTGCTCGAGGCCGGAGATGAAGCCGGGGTTGAAGAAATAAAGCTTTCCGTTGACAACAATAATCTTTCCGGCATCCGCCTCTATGAGAAAAACGGCTTCCAGTTAATCTCCCGCAATGATAAAATCTCTTTCTATCATAGAACCAGACCGGTTTGAGTTCAATTCAGCAATGATTTATTTCAGGCTGACAGTATAGGTATACTCCGCTGTTTTGCCGAAAGGCAATATGAATTCGCTGGACAGCATTTCCACCGTATAGTCGTTAACAGTTCTCCAGATCAGATAACCGGCGGTGAATTCCGGCGCAGCATCAAAAACCAGCGTTTCCTTCAAAGGGCCGGCAGCGGCTTCGGCGATAACCGGGCCCGGAAGCCACGGATCAGGCTTGATTACACCTTTAAGGAAACTCAATCCGGCATTCTTCTCCGACAGCAGCAGAATGCCGCCCTGCCGGTCTGACGGCACATTCTTTTCGCCTGAAGGCGAAGAGTACTTGACGGTTGCGATATCGGCTAAGGTTTTCATTCCCGCCAGAGATCCTCCCAGCCGGGGGTAATTCTTTATCCTGAACCCGAGTTTCATCTCCGTCCGGCGCGGGCCGCGGTTGGTAAATTTCAAGGTTGTATTAATGGTTTTTCCATTGTCTGACAGCGAAATTTCCTTGCTGATAATCAGTCCTTCCAGCGGGTTGGCTTCGGAGTTGGCCCCTTCATAACCCGGAACAGTATAACTGCATAGCGCAAACGGATTACCGGCTTCGCTGATTCCGATATTTTTAAGTTCAAATGGAAACGGCGCACTGCGTTGTTTCGTATCATAGAAAGACAGTTGTCCCAGTACGCCGCGATTTTGATGAAAGAGGTAATCCCTGGCGGCGTCAGCGGTATTTTTCCAGCCGGTGATATCGGCGCCTCTGGCCGGGTCTATATATATTTTAAATTTGTCCAACTGTAGTTTTAATTTTGGCGTACCGTCTGCGCCCGGCAATACCGACCAGGAAACGGCGGCGTTGTTTCGCGCAATACTTTCAAATTTAGTCATTTTGGACAGTTGTTCTTTAGCGGCAGCTAATTTTGCATCCAATTCCGATTGCAGGATAATTTGTGCTGAAGGAGTTTTCGCCGTCCCCGGAGTAATTTGCAGCAGTACAACCTCGCGCGGCGGGATTTCCACCAGGAATCCGGCACGAATTTGTGCGCCGGTCAGACCGTCATTTCCGCTGCTGACGGAAAAGTATCTTCCGGAACCAAGGTCTTTGACCTGAAACGGTCCGTCGTTTATTGTCGGAATTGCCAGCCGCAGAAGGCAAACCGAATCCGGATTGTAATTCAGCACGGTGACGATGAAGGCATCGTCTTTTTCATGCATCAATGTTTTGACCGTGTTATTGAAGTCCGGCAATTTGACCTGGTGTTTTTGACCGTCGTCTTCAAACGTCTGCGCGAAAACATTGGCCGGTTCCGCGCTTAACTTATTGTCACAGCGGGTTGAGAAATAAAAATCCTCCGCCTGTCCGACCAGATTGAATGCTTCGGCAATGGTCCGGAAATAACGGCCGTCAAATGCGTCCGACGGCCAGAAGCCGATGCCGGAGCAACCCAGGGCCGCGGCAGCGACGATGTTCTGCTTTACCTCCAGCGGAGAATAGCGTTTATAAAAGCGATCTTCGTTTTCAGTCGGGTCAATTAATGGAAAGTTCTTTTTCTTCAATATCTTATTGTTCAGTTCAACATCATTGTAGAATTCCAGGCCGGAGTAGTAAGGCATATTCATGTGCAGATCAACGTCATTGTCCGAGAGCCTGACGTCAACGCCGCACCAGTTGGCAAGCGGCTGGCTTCCGGCATGAACCGGGTCGCTGCAGATTACCGCTTTCACCCCGGGAAAATGTTTATGTACGGCATCGCAGAATTTCTTGATGATTAAACCGTGTTGATATACCCTGAAATCAAACCATTTGCCGGTATATTGACTCTTGATCTCCGCGATTTCCGGAATATGTTCCAGTTTGGCGTATGCGGCAAAACGTTTCCGGTTTTCTGCGCTGTAGCCATGCTCCATCGCTCCCGGTTCGCAGTCATAAATAATCATTTCCGGCCTGGATATTTTCTTCAACCTTGCGTTAAACGCTTCAGAAAAATATTTGTCCCAGATCAGCCCTTCGGGGTCTTCCGCCAGGTAGTAAGGTTCGACCGCGCCTTTAACCGGTTTGCCTTTGTCATCAATCAGCAGCGGTATCCGGTCAGTATTTAACTCCGCGCCCCATATTGACGGAGTCGCCGTGCGTGAAGCCATAATAATGGACAATTTGAAATTATTTTCTATACGGCTGCGCATTGCATCAGAATAGTCATTCCACTGTCCCGGCTGCAATGTTCTAGGCGCAACAGAAAGGGACTTCCAGTAGGACAGATAGGCATCGTTTATATCAGTAAACGGAGCAGATTGAGACAACAGAAAAGACATCATTAAACCAAAACGGTCAACTTTCTTCGCCGGTTTTTCCGGATATGGAAGCGCCGTCAATTTGAACTGATTCTCCTTCCCCCTTAATTCCCCTGAGCGCAAACTCCAGAAAACATCCCGGGTTTCTCCGGCGCTGCCGGGCCGGGCGGCAATGAATATCCGGTCGTAATTGCTCCAGGCGTATCCGCGTATCTGCATCCGCCGAATAATAGTGTCATGGATCGCAATAACATAACGGCGATATTCAATCCCGTTCTTTTGTATCGCAGATTCAGAATATTTTTCAGGGATGAAAGCGAAATTTCCCTGCCCGTCTTTTCCATTCAGCAGTCCGGTACAAGCACCCTTAAACTCAAATTCAGGCGGCAAATCCAATGTCAGTTCCAATCCGTTTTTCTCCACTTGCGCCCGGTCGCCGTTGATGTCCAGGAACAATATGCCCGGCAGGCCTTCACAAACCGAATAAGACTGATTTTGAAAATCCACCGGGAATAATCTCCCGCTTATTGCCGTGTCTTTCGCGGCAGTGATTTTTTCCAGAACAATGTCATCATACCAAACAGTGCCGCTGGCTCCGCGCAACGCCAGATAAATCGTCACTTTACCGGATTTGACATCGCGTGAATTGAAATTAAACTCAATTTTTCCCCAGTCAAAATTCCCGGTTCCCGGTTTGAACAATCCCGCCGGACTGCCGTCCCGGAAAATTTTAGGCCCGTCCTGGATATAGAATCTAGCGCCGCCCCATGCCTTTTCCGCTGTTATTCTGTCACCTTTCATCCAGATGGAAAAATGGTAGTCCGTCTCCGGTTCCAATGCCGCATCTTGTACGATAATCGTATCCTGCCCGGACTGATTAGTAATTTTCAACGATGCCGGAGCGGAGATGCTGACGCCGGTATCCGCCACCCAGCCGCCAGGCGGCTTGGCCCAGCCTAATACCCAGTACTCCGGATGCAGTTGCGGGGTGTAAGTCTTGAAATCACCGTTGCGAATCAGGTTTTCTCCGGCAATAATGTTTACAGCTATCAGTACGAAAGCCGCTAAAAAAGCAACAATTCTCATATGCATTGTTATTCCTTGAATTTGTCAAGTGTTAAGTAACCATTTGATAGCAGGCAAAATACTGCCGAACTCACAGTTGTCAATACCTCAAATATGAATCAAACCCATGATCGTGATAATCAAAGAAGGATCTGTATTGAATAGGATGATCTTCTGCTGGAATTGAGGAATACTTGGGATTTAACATATTAACGGCACGGCCGTCTACGAACAGAAAGTTAGCGGTGCGCCCGGCATGCCACGGTCCCAGTCTTGGCGAAAAGATATCCCAGGCGACGACATAATGGTCATTAGCATCAGCAAACATTAATCGGATTGAAGGTTTGGTGACTCTTGATATGTTTTTTGCCCGGTCAGTGGACGTGGTAGATCCTCCCAGCATCATATTGTAAACATAATTAGTATACACATTATAAGTTCCAGCGGTGGAGACATTTGAAGGGCAGTCTATAAGACATCCCGACTCCTGGATTTTGCCAGTCACCCATTTTTTCACATAGTTTCCTAAAACCAGAGGGCAATAATATGAATCATACCACGCGTTCGTACTGGTCGGTCCGATCATTGCCGGCATAAAAAAACCGTTGTAATCATTAATATACATGCAGTTTGCCAATCCAAGCTGCTTCAAGTTATTAATGCACTTGGTTGACTTGGCTTTTTCCCGCGCCTTGTTAAGTGCGGGAAGCAGCATTGAGGCAAGGATCGCGATGATGGCGATCACTACCAGGAGTTCGATGAGTGTGAAATTTTTTCGATTTCCGATTTTCATAATAAAGGTCTCCGTTTGTTTTAAAGTTCTTGACATATATTATATATGAAATCATTTCATAAGTCAAGCGATATTCAACTTTTCTTTAAAGCTTGTTATCTTAATAAATATTGACCATTTCAATGAAATTATTTCATCTAAGGAGTTGTAAAGAAATAAGTGGTATTTTTATACTGAGGGTATCGGGGAGAAATTTTGGGGTTGCCGGTAAGGAGCAAAGCCGTAGCTTTGTAACGAACCGGCAAAGCCGAAAGTGCCCCCGA
>JBAYIO010000044.1:0-39576 GCA_041665605.1 Victivallaceae bacterium
ACAAAATTACTATAGGTATACGCGTGTTGCGACAGGCGATAACGCGAAAAACAATAAAAAATTAAGGAGACAGGTATCATGGCTGAAACAAAGTACGACGAAAGTTTTCCGGAACAGGCAATGGGTTTTGCAGCCGATGGTCTGACCGACGGTCAGATTGCGTCCAGAATGGACATCTCGCGTTCATCGCTCTACAACTATAAACAGCAGCATCCGGAGTTTGCCGAGGCGATAGAGGCCGGCCGGGAGGCCGTTGACGACCGGGTGGAAAACCGTCTGCTGGAACTGGCGCTGGGTGATTACAGCATCACCATCCATGTGACCGATCATGAAGGCAGAACCCGCACCACCGTCAAAAGCGCCGTACCCAATCTCAAAGCGATCCAGTACTGGCTGGAGCGCAGCGACAGGCGGAAAGGGATTAAGCCTGCCCCGCTTTGCGGGTCCCGCGACTGCGGGATAGACAAGCGAGAAAAGTTGGAAGAGAAGGCGGAACAGCCAAAAGCGGAACCGGAGTTGGACCCGTCGGAGATTGCCGGGCTGCAGGCCCTGGCCGAATACATGGCCATGTGTCCCGCCGACGCCGGTGACGGCTTTTCCAAAAAAGAGACCGAAGAATTTGAAGACATGATGCTGGTCACCTTCACCGAAATGGAAAGGCGGAAATACAATACGAAAGCGGCGGCGGAAGGCCTGCCGCTGATTCCCGACACCGCTGCCGCGCCCCGGACGGTAAAGGGCAAATACGCCCCGGCCATGATCAGAGACTGGAAGGACCGGGCGGAGTTTTTCGAATTGGATCTCTGAAAACCAGAAGTCAGAAGCCAGGAGTCAGAATTCAGAATTCAGAATGGGAACCGGAAAATCAGAAGACAGCTCCAGAGGAGCGGAATATTAATAGCAGTAGTCAGAATGAAAACCGAATGCAGAAAGCGGGATATTCGAAAACCGTTCCGGATAAGGCTGTCCAAGCTGCGGGCGGTTGCCCGGTTTGTTCTGCTGGCGGGCGGTTGCCCGGCGCAGAGCCGGAAAACATGGGGCCAATGGGGCCTATGGGTCTTATGGGGCCTATGGGGCCTATGGGGGGTGTTGTCTCCCGCTAATGCGAGAAGGGAGATGATTGTCCAAAATGAGGGAGATGATTGTCCAAAATGAGGGAGATGATTGTCCAAAATGTGCTTATGGTATGTCCAAAATAACTTTGGTGTAGTGCCGTCCGTCTCGGACGGTGTTGTCCAAAATCGGACGGTTGTCCGGTTTGTTCTGCTGGCGGGCGGTTGCCCGGCGCAGAGCCGGAAAACATGGGTCCTATGGGTCCTATGGGTCTTATGTGGCCTATGGGTGGCGTTGTCTCCCGCTAATGCGGGAAGGGAGATGATTGTCCAAAATGGCTTTGGTGCAGCGCCGTCCGTATCGGACGGCAATATCCCGGAACTCCCAGTCTTCACAGAATTCTCAGATTACGCAAAACGTGTTGTGCGGGACAGGTGTCCAAAGTGTCGGAGTCGGACGGTTGTCCGTCTGGTTATGCTGGCCGCATGGGCGAAGCAGTCTCTGCTCAACGATACTCCAAAGTATCGGAGTGGCTGTCCAAAATGGCCCATAGGACCCATAAGCCCCATAGGCCCCATAGGACCCATAGTACCAGATTACGAACCCGTTGTGTGGGTGGCGTTGTCTCCCGCTAATGCGGGAAGGGAGATGATTGTCCAAAATGGCTTTGGTGCAGCGCCGTCCGTCTCGGACGGCAATATCCCGGAACTCCCAGTCTTCACAGAATTCCCAGATTACGCAAAACGTGTTGTGCGGGACAGGTGTCCAAAGTGTCGGAGTCGGACGGTTGTCCGTCTGGTTATGCTGGCCGCATGGGCGAAGCAGTCTCTGCTCAACGATACTCCCAAAATGTCGGAGTGGCTGTCCAAAATGGCCCATAGGACCCAGATTACGAACCCGTTGTGCGGGTGGTGTGTCCAAAATGAGGTTGCGATATGTCCAAAATGCAGGCAGGAATCCATATTCATGGGCCGGCGTTTGACTCCGGGCTGTTTATGGGAGCCGTCCGGCCGTACAATATTTTTTGATTGGCGGATGGCGGACATTGATTTTACGCTCTTTTAATATATAGTGTTGAATATCAGATAATCCCGTAAAAACAGTCATGCGACGGTTTAAGGTTCTATAGACTATGAAAAATAAAATCATACAAGTTCCACGCCGGTTTGTGCGGCAGGAGTGGGGCGGCACTGAAACGGTGATTATCGAAACTTCGCATGAATTGCATAAATTGGGCTACGAGGTGGAGATTTTTACTTCGAAAGCGCTTTCCGGGATCAGCCGCGAGAACATTCTGGGGGTGCCGGTCAGGCGGTTTTCCTACTTTTATCCGCGCCTGGGCCTCCGCAAAGCGGATAAACTGCGGCTGGATATGCGCGGCGGCAACGTTTTCTCCCTGAGTTTTTTGTTTGCCATTATGTTCATGCGCGATATCAAGGTTATACATCTTCATACCGGCGGGTTCATGGGCGGCTTTGTCCGGCTGGTTTCCAGACTGCGGAAGATTCCTTATGTGCTGAGCATCCACGGGGGGGCGCTTGATCTGCCGGCGCAGCAACTGAAAGAGATCGTCGCTCCCACTAAAGGCAGTTTCAACTGGGGGAAGATTTTTGAGATTGTTTTAAGATGCGGCAGAGTTAATCAGGATGCCGCCGCGATAATCTGCGTTTGTGAAAATGAGCGGGAACTGATGGCGCGGAAATATCCGCAGACGAAAGTGGCGTATGTGCCGAATGGCGTTGATGTTGAACGGTTTGCCGCCGGCGATGCCGCCAGGTTTAACAAGAAGTTTGCTGTCGGGGACCGGGAAATGCTGCTTTACGTGGGCGGCTTTTATCCTCAGAAGAATCATCTTTTGCTGCTTGACGCGTTTGCCGGAATAATTGAAACCCGTCCGCGGACAGTGTTAGTCCTGGTTGGAGTGGCATACGATCAGGCCTATTATGAAAAATTGATCAGTCGGATTGCGGCTTTGAACATTTCAGATTCCGTGATTCTGCTGCCTAATTTAAACTTTGAAGATGACACGCTGATTGACGCCTATGCCGCCGCCTCAGTTTTTGTGTTTCCCAGCAAATACGAAACGTTCGGCATCGTGGCTCTGGAAGCATGGGCGGCGCGGAAGCCGGTGATTTGCGGGAAAGTCGGCGGGCTTGTCTCCTTTATCCGGGATAATGAGAACGGGCTGTTCTTTGACGTGGATTCCGCGCCGGATTTGCGGCGGAAAATTGAGCTGCTGCTGGATGATAAGGCGCTGGCCATGAGACTGGCGCAGGCCGGGTTTGCGGAAGTGCAGAATTATTCATGGTCCGGAATAGCGGGAAAAATTGCCGCCATATATGAGGGAATATGAAATATATTTTAATCAGGGATGATGATGTCAATTTCTTCACCGGCAGGGACATGCTTGAAGAAGTCTACGGCTTTATTTTCGAGAATGACATTCCAATCAATTTTTCAGTCATTCCGGCAGTGAACAGCGCGGCCAAAACGGAATCCTGCAATTTTGGCGCAGGCAGCCCGGAGCCGTTTCTGCCGCGGGATGTTGCCGGTGAAGACAAGCAGTTTCCGATTACCGGGAATCCCGGTCTGCTGCATTTCCTCAATTCCATCAGGAAAAAGGAATTTTTACTGCATGGCTTTGAACATGCGGGAAAATCGGGACGGTATGAGTTCGAGTCAGAGGACAGGAATGTAATTGAAGACAAGCTGATCAAAGGGATGGATATTTTTGAAAAAGCCTTCGGCGTGATTCCGGAGACATTTGTTGCGCCTCAGGATAAATACAGCAGAACGGCTTTTGCTCAGATAAAAAGCCGGTTCAAGACGCTTTCGCTGGGCTGGGTGGATTCCGGCCGGATTCCTTTTACCCTGTATTGCAGATATCTGCAGATGAAATTAATGCGCCGCAATTATATTTGCGACGGGAAATTCCTGATTACCGAGCATCCCGGCTGCATGTTCTCCAGGTTCAAGGATGTCAATGAGACGAGCAGAAAACTGGATGATTATATCGCCGGTCACGGGATAACCGTCATTGTAACCCACCACTGGGAGTTTTTTGACAACGGGGTTTTGAACCGGGAGTTGATCAACGCATTCCGCCAAAGAATAACCGGGCTGGCGGACAAATGTGAATTTTTGACTTTTTCCGGACTGCGGAGCAAGTTTTTCAATTAATCCGCTGCGCTTTTAAAAATTAAAAACGGCGATTATTCATACTGATTTAAGTTGCATTTGTCCGTAAATGCGCTATCGTTACTTTAATCAGTTTAGATTTCCAGGTGTTGCACTCCGGTGCAGGCCTTGTGTTTTTGGGGCTGATGCGGTTGTATCGTGTCCGGTGTTTTGCTATGTTATCATAGCTTGTTCAATTTAAGTTATTTGAGAAAAGGAACTCTATATGCAGCTTAATTCATACGACAAAAACGGGATTACTGTTATTGAGATCGAAGGGCGGCTTGATGCCAGTTGCGCACCTGCGTTAAAAACCAAATTCAAGGAACTGTCCGCAAAGCAGAATAACTTTGTTTTAGACTTGTCAAAGATGGATTATATTGACAGTACCGGCCTGGGAACCATCGTGTCCTGTTTGAAAGTGGTCTCGGAAGCCAGCGGGGACGTCAAGCTTGCCTGTCTCAAGGATAAACCCAGAATGATCTTCGAAATTACCCGTGCATATAAGATTTTTGATATTTTTGACGATCTTAATGCCGCAGTGGAGTCTTTCATCCAGTAATTAAATTTGACCCGCGAACAGGGAAATGCTTAATGGATAACATCAGTCTCTTAGCCATTGACGACGAACGTTTCAATCTGCTTCTGCTCGAAGAGGCTCTCAAAAGCGAAGATATCAACGTTACGACCTGTTCTTCGGCGGACAAAGGGATTGAACTGATCAAGGCCAATGATTACGACGTATTGCTGCTGGACGTCATCATGCCGGGCATTGACGGGTTTGAGTTGAGGAAAATCATCCGGGAATCCCGCCCGCATCTGCCGATTATTTACCTTACCGCAATTGTTGACACCATAGACAATTCGCTGATTGAAAAAATCTCCCAGGACAAGCTGACTTACTACATGCGCAAGCCGTTTGTCCGCGATGAGCTCGTCAAGATGATTCGCAGCACAGTCGCCAAAAGGCGGTCGGAGGAGCAGACCAAGGAGCTCTACACCGGAATCATGGAGGATCTGGCGCTTGCCGCGGAAGTCCAGCGGCTGCTGATTCCTGACTGGGTCATTTTGAATGACGATGTCATCGTTTCGTCGATATATGAACCTTCGCAGAAAATCAGCGGCGACATGTTCGACATGATACGTCTTGCTTCCGGCAGATATTTCTTCTTTATCGGCGATATTGCCGGACACGGCGTTCAGGCCGCATTGTACATGAGCGCCATTCAATCAGTATTGAAAATGATCATCGGCATGGGTAACTGGGAAATCACCACCAATGAAGTGCTTAACCGTCTTAACTGGGTGTTCTGCACCGAACTGGGACAGGAAAAGTACATGACCTGCATGGTGGGGATTTTCGATTTTACGACAAATGAACTTGAATTCTTTAATGCCGGACATCCAAATCTGGCGGTTTTCAATCCGGAAATAGGTGCGGTGGAATTATTGAATCCGGGCATTAAAGGCGGAATCCCGGTTGGCTGGGACAGGTATTATGAGTATAAGGAAGAAGATGTGATCAAATATAAATTCAGCGACGACAGCATCTTTTTCATGACTACTGACGGTACATTTGAAATTTCCAATTCAAATGATCAAATGCTCGGGTTCGACAAGATGATCCAGTTGCTTGATTCCCTGGTTCATGACCAGGACGCCGCGATTATTCCTTACCGTGTCCGGGAGGCGCTGCCGCAGATGGGTTACAGCGTTGCCAATGATGACATGACTATAATCACCGTCAAGAAAATTGTGCAGGAGCAGGAAAAGATCGGACGCAAGTACTGGCTGAGCCATCCGATGGTTCAGGATGTCAATAAATTGTGCTCCGATTGTGAAAAGTATATTCTCGAGTACACCAGCGACACTGAACTTTCGGTAAAGGTGGAATTGATTCTCGGGGAATTTCTTAATAATATTGTGATGCACGGACTGGAAAACAATCAGCAGTCCAGGCCGGGAATTCTTGTTGAGATGAAGATTTCCGACAAAGACGTGACGATTAAGATTCTGGACAAGGGGAAGAAGTGGTCTTTCAATACCTCGCCGGTTCCGCCTTCAGAGGATATCTGGAACAAAGATGAGCAATATGCAACATCCGGGCGCGGGATGACCATAATCCGCTCAATCGCGTCTGAGATCAGCCGCAACCGTTACAAAGACCTTAACGAGACCGTGTTCAAAATCCGCAGACAACAAGGGTGAAGCCATGCCGATGGTCAGTATTGTAATGCGATCAATAAATGACTTGAGCTTCATTGAAAAGACTTTGACGGCGGTTTTCAATCAGAACTTCAAAGACTTTGAACTGATCAATATTGATTCCGGCTCCACTGACGGCACCTATGAAATCATCAGGAAATACAATCCGGACAAATGCCGGCAGATCCGCCGTGAGGACTATGTGCCGGGGCGCGTGCTTAATAATGCGGTAAAAGCGTGTTCCGGCGAAATCATCGTGTTCAACAATTCCGACTGTATTCCGGTGAACTCCGACTGGCTGGGAAATTTAATAAAGCCGCTGCTTGAGCAGCCGGAAATTATCGCGGTATTCGGCAATCAGATTCCGCGTCCGGATGCCACCCCGCTGGTGGTCAAGGACTACAGCCGTGCTTTTGGCGACGGAACTGTTTCCGCATCATGGGGGCATTTTTTTTCACTTGCCACCTCGGCGGTGCGGAAATGCGATATCGTGCGGCATCCGTTCAATGAAAACCTGAAGTATTCCGAAGATATCGAATGGTCATGGAGGATGAAGAAAGCCGGACGGAAAATAGCATACGCCCCGGACGCCGTCGTTGAACATTCCCATAATTACAAACTGCGTGAAGTCTGGAAAAGGTTTTACAATGAAGGCCTTGCCGATGGCTTTATTTACGGGGAAAAGAAGAATTTCACAGCCGGGATGCTGTTGCCGTTTGGAGCTGAATCATGCAGGGACATCCAGTTTTTGATCCGCAGCGGCAGCATCGCCTACATCCCTTACGGCCTGGTTTGCCGGTTTATTCAGCGTCTGGCCGCCTGGAAGGGCAGGCGCGATTTTCTTAAATGACCTTGAAACATTGCTTTAACATTCTATAATATAAAACCTGTCATTTTAAATTAGAGTTTTACATATGGATATTTTGAAGCTTAAAATAGCTAACGTTGTCCGAAGATTCGCCTTTAAAGAATGGGGCGGTACCGAAACTGTCATCTGGAACACTGCAAAATGCTTGCGCGAACTTGGCTGCAACCCTGAAATTTTATGCACGCGCGCGCTCTCTCACGTGGAGAAAGAATCCGCCGAAGGTATTGCCGTAAGGCGCTTTCCCTATTTCTATCCTTATTTCCCGCTTTCCCATGACAATAAACGGCGGCTGGACAAGAAGGGCGGCAGTCCGCTGTCTTTCAAATTGTATAAGCATCTGCTGGATAACGAATACGATGTTGTCCACTGTCATACCGTGTCCAGGCTGGCTTCGCAGGCGTGCAAGGCCGCCAGGCGGAAGAAGATTCCCTTTGTCGTTTCCTTTCTCGGCGGACGTTATGATATGCCGCAAAAGGAGATTGATGAAATGGACAGGGCGGTCAGGCATTCCTTTAATTACGGCAGACTGCTGGACCATTTTGTTGCGGAAAAGGACTTTTTGTCCATGGCTGACGGAATTATATGCGTAGGCTATGATGAATATGAACTGACCCGGCGCGAATACCCGGATAAACTGGTGGAATATATTCCCAACGGGGTAAACCACATTAAATTTTCCGGAGCTGTGCCGCTTGAATTCAGGAGGAAATACGGCATAGCCCCTGATGACATAGTGCTTTTATGCGTTTCCAGGATTGACTATCAGAAGAATCAGAAACTGCTGGTTGAGGCTGCGATCAAGTTGAAATCATCGGGCGAAAAAATACATTGCGTCATTATTGGCCCGGTGACGGCGGATAATTATTACCTCGAGCTGGAAACGATGATTGCGAAAAACAATCTTGACTCTGTTTTCACCATTATTCCGGGCCTGAGTTCCGAATCGGCTGAATTGATGTCCGCATATAAGGCCGCGGACATGTTTGTTCTGCCGTCTCTGTTTGAACCGTTTGGCATAGTGGTGCTGGAGGCATGGTCTGCCGGAGTGCCGGTGATTGTCTCTAAAGTCGGCGGCTTGCGGCGGCTGGTAAAAGACGGGGAGAATGGAATATTTTTTGATGCTTCAGATATTCAGACTTTTATTGACGCGTTTTACAAACTTAAAGGAAGTCCGGATTTAATAAAATCCCTGAAAGCAAATTCGCTGAAAATGGCTACGGAAAATTACAGTTGGGAAAAAATTACCGGCAAATTACTGGATTTCTACCGGAAAGTAATAGAAAAATATGAGTCATAAAAATAGAGTTCTGTATGTGTCTGAAACGGCCGGATTTTTCGGCGGCGTTGAACGTTATATTTATGACAGCGCCAGGCTGCTGTCGGAAAACGGCTTCGAAATTTCCGGCTTGTTTGAACATGCGGACGGTAAATATCCGGATGTTTTTCTCAAGGCATTCCGCAAAGTTTATTCTCCGGAGGATGTTGAGGCGCTTGACGGATCTGAATTTGACATCGCATTCATTCACAAAGTGGATGATCCCGGACTGTTGAGAAAAATCCGGCGGAAATTTATTACAATTGTTTTTATTCATGATCATGACTATTACTGCCTGCGCAGACATAAATATTTTCCGGTTTGCAGAATTAATTGCCATTTGCCGTTCAATCCGTTTTACTGTTCAATCTGCTGCGGCCTGCTCGAACGGCAAAAGAACCGCTTGAAGTTTGTCAATATTCTCCGCAGAATAGCGCTGATGCGGGAAGTGAGGAAATGCAATGCATTTACCGTTATTTCGGCATACATGCGGAATAATTTGCTGATGAACGGGTTCAATGCCAATTCCATCTTTAAATTATTCCCGTTCAGGCATCTGAAAGACTCTGTTTTCAGTCAGGAGCATAAAGACGGTCCGCCAGTGATACTGTATGTCGGTCAGTTTGTGCGTGGCAAAGGGGTTGATCTGCTGCTTGCAGCCCTGGCCAGGCTTGACATTGACTTCAGGGCTTACATTGTCGGAGGCGACAATGATGATGGATATTTGAAAGAAATGAGTTCTGCATTAGGCTTGAGCAATAAAGTCGTTTTTACCGGATGGCAGAATAACCCGGACGAATATTTTGAAAAAGCCGATGTCGTGGCGTTTCCATCCAGATGGCAGGAGCCGTTCGGACTGGTCGGCATTGAGGCATTTGCTTTCCGGAAACCGGTCGTGGCGTTCGATGTCGGCGGCGTCAGCGAGTGGCTTACCGATAATCATACCGGAATCCTGGTGAAAGAAAGGGATATTGACGGCATGGCTGAAGGCCTCAAGCGGCTTTTACAAAACAGGGAGCTTGCAAACAAGCTTGGTGATAACGGTTATGATTTCGTCAGGAAGCATTGTTCGGGTGAAAATTTTGTTGCCGGATTTAAGGTGATGGTTGAGGATGTTCTGATGATGAACGAAAGGAATCCGCATGTATAGAATTCTAATCAGCGGCATGGCTTATGACGGCGGGAAGTCGGGGATTTCCGTTTATATGAACAATATGATCAGGGAGCTCGCCCGCCGGCATCAGGTTTATGTTGTAATGCTGAAATCTGACATTGCATGTTTCCCGTCGGCAGACTGCCAGAATATCAACTTTATAGAGATTCCCGATCTATTGCGCGGGCCTTTGATCAATATGTTCTGGCATCTGCTGGTACTGCCTTTTATGATTATGAGAGGCAGATATGATTTCATTTTTCTGCCCGCCGCCAACAGGCGGGCATTTTTGTTTTATCCTTTTTATACCATAGCCGTGGTGCATGATCTTTCGCAATATCATATTCCCGGCAAATATGATCTTCTACGGATGCTTTATATCAAGCTGATTCTGCCTTTTTGCGTCCGGCGGACAAATCAGCTCATCGCCGTGAGTAACAGCACCAGGGACGATCTTATTAAATTCTGGAAAATACCTCCGGCAAAGATCAGCGTCATCTATAACGGGTATGACCGTGAACTATACAGCAGTAAAGACATAAATGAGACGCAGTATAATCCGGAGAACATTATTGAGAAAAATTACATCCTTTATATTTCCAGGATTGAACATCCAGGCAAGAATCATCTCAACCTTATAAAGGCTTATGAAAAACTCCCGGAGCCTCTCAGGAATAATTATGATTTGGTGCTGGCCGGCAGTTTCTGGCAGGGCTCGGAACCTGTTAAAGAATATGCTGAGCATTCGTTCTGCCGGGATTCCATTAAATTTCCCGGCTATATAAATAATGCGGTTCTCCCGTCGCTTTACCGTAAAGCTTCGCTTTACGTTTTCCCTTCGCTGTTTGAAGGTTTCGGCTTGTCGCTTTTGGAAGCGATGGCGTGTGGAATTCCGATTGCATGTTCCAATAATTCATCACTTGCGGAAGTCGCCGGAGACGCGGCCTTGAAATTTGATCCGTTTAGTATTCACCAGATTACGGAGTGCATGGAGAGTGTTCTGAGCAACAAAGGGTTGCGCGATAAAATGATTCAGGCGGGGTTGGAGCGCATCAAAGATTTTGATTGGAGAAAAAACGCGGACAAGGTCATTGAACTGTATGAAAAAAGATCTGAATAATATCAACAGCATTGAAAAGACCCTGGATTCCTCTGAACGGGGCCGGGCCGTCGCGGTTAAAAAAGTTTTATTCATGATTTGCCGTACCGTATCCTGGTCTGCCGCATGGCTGGTGAAATATGTGATAGCGCTGATTTTGTTTGCCGTAATCACTTTGCCGCTGCTGTTTTTTTTGATATTCCGCAAGGTTTTTACCGGCGGCAGTATTTTTATTGTTAAGGATGTCATCGGTCAGCGGGGATTGCCGGTCAGAATTAAATATTTCAATTTCAAAAAGTATTATTGGCGCAACGCGTTCCTTTTCTTTTATGTCCTGGCCGGGAAGCTTCAGTTGACCGGTTTGAGCATAAAGGAATACGACATGCAGAACAGGGTTCCCGGCGATGCGTGTCTTTACAATGCCAAACCCGGCATCTTCAACCTGTGGTTTCTGCGCAGCAGCAGCCGTATCGCACACAAAAGCAAGCTTGAGATTGAAATGGAATATAATTTCAAAAACAATTTTTTGGGGGATATTCTGCTGATTATCAAGTCGATTCCCGCCGCTTTTTTCCATATAGAGGTCAATGATTATCATGCTGAAATCAATTTGCTCGGTATTAAATTTCAAAATATGACCATGGCGGATGCGGTTGAGCGTATTGCTGAGCATATTTCCAGGAAGGAGAGGAAAAGAATCTTTTTTGTCAATCCTGATTGCTTTAATAAAACATTTTCTGACAAAGGGTACTTTGAACTTTTGCACAAGGCGGATTATATTTTCCCTGACGGGATTGGTGTGCATCTGGCCTGCAAGATGATAAACAATCCCTTGAAAGAGAATATCAACGGAACTGATATGCTGCCGTTCCTGTGCCGGATGGCATTACAGAAAGGTTTTTCTTTTTATCTGGTTGGCGGGAAGCCCGGGATCGCGGCGAGGATGAAGGCTAAGTTGGAAAACGATTATCCGGGAATCAGAATTGCCGGAGAGCAGCATGGATATTTTGACCGGGAAAAGGATGGTGCGGTAGTGCTGACGAAGATTAACGAGCGGAAGCCTGATATTCTGCTGGTTGCATTCGGCGTTCCGGTTCAGGAACAATGGATCGAAGATAATTTTGATAAACTTGACTGCCGGATTGTCATGGGAGTAGGCGGACTTTTTGATTTCTATTCCGGCAATATCAAGCGGGCGCCAACCTGGATGCGCGAAATTGGCATTGAGTGGTTTTTTCGTTTTTTGATGGAGCCGAAGCGGATGTTTAAACGATATTTTATCGGCAATCCGGTTTTTATTTTCCGTGTTTTGCGCTGGAAGTCGCAGAAGGGTAAACAAGAATAATGGATGAACTGAAGCATTCTGTCAGTAAAGAATTGATGGATCTCCTGATTGACCGGGGGAGGTCCAAAAAACGTTCTTATATCAAATTTAAAGTGGCGTTGTGGGAAATCACCGTAAAGATGACGTATATTATCAAACGGTCGATGGATATCATCTTTGCCGCGTGTATGCTGATTTTGCTCTCTCCTGTATTTATAATCACTGCGCTTGCAATCAAATTCAACTCCTCCGGACCTGTAATTTTCAGGCAGGTGCGTGTCGGTAAAAACGGGCGGCATTTTGACTTCTTCAAGTTCAGATCAATGAAAGTAGGGGTCTGGTTGTCGGATGAGGAACGCAAGCAGTTGAACGAATCCAAAGACGGGGTGATTTTCAAGATGAAGGCTGACCCGCGGGTGACCGGGGTAGGGCGGTTCATCCGGAAATTCAGTATTGATGAACTGCCGCAGCTTTTCAATGTGCTGATCGGCGACATGAGTCTGGTCGGGCCGCGTCCGCCGCTCCCCAAAGAAGTTGCGCTATACACCCTGGAAGAACGGAAAAGGCTTCATGTAACACCCGGGATTACTTGCATCTGGCAGGTTTCCGGACGCAGTGATATTCCGTTCAAACAGCAAGTGGAATTGGATAAAGAATACATCAAAAGCAGAAGTTTCTGGAAAGACATCGGGATTCTGCTCAAGACTATTCCCGCGGTATTTACAGGAAAGGGCGCTTACTGAGTGAGCAGGGTTTATTATGAAATGCCTTATTAATTGCAGAAAAAATCAGACGGGCTGGACTAAAAAGTACTTTTACGACATTCCGTCATATATGGTCAGAGTAGCGAACAAGCCGATTCTGGAATATTATATCGAATTTTGTTCGATTATCGGAGTAAGCGATGTTCGTATTGTCATGGAAGATGCGGAACCTGCGATAGAAAAGTATTTTCAGGACGGCGCGCAGTGGAATTTGAAGATATCCTATGGCAGCTCACGGGAAAATGAACAACTGACAAGCATTATCGAGCGTAACCGGATGCTTTTTTCCGGTGATGATCTGCTGATTATTAACGGTTTTGTTTTCATCAACTACGACAAGAACCTGAATGATTATGATTTCTTTCAGCAAAATGCTGATTCGGAACTGGTTGATGAAGACCGCAGCGGATTGATTTATCTGAAAAGTAAAACAGTTCACACTCCGGCGCAAGGTGCTTCCTGTCAAAAATATACAGGAACGATGTTAGGTTTTTCTCTGATTAATTCGATAGGCAGGCTTTTCGAAATTAACATGAAACTGGTCAACGGCGATTCTGATAAATATATCATGTCCAGTTACAATAACGAGGAAGGCGTATTTATCGGGCAGAATGTCGAGATCATGAAGGAATGTGAAATCAGCAAACCGGTGATTATCGGCAACAATATCCAGTTGAAGAATCTTTCCCGGATCGGACCTGCCGCAATAATTGGCGACAATACTTTGATTGATGCCAATACCGCGGTCAATAATTCCGTAGTCTACGGCGATTCCTACATCGGGTCCTCGCTGGAAATCAGCAATAAGATCATCTACAAGCGCCGCGTTATTGATCCGCTGTCCGGCGAAGTCCTGGACATTGTTGATAATTTCCTTATTTCTGAAATTGATTCTAAAATTTTCCGCCGGTATTTTATTAATGCCATTCATTGTATTACGGCTTTGTGCCTGATGCTGATGCAGTTGCCGCTCTTTATTATCATGAGGCCGTTCATTTCCGTACCGTCCCTTGAGAATAGCTACTGGGCGGATAAGACCGGCAGCAATAAAATTGATTTTGCCGACTATAAAAAATTCTCCAAAGGAATGATTAATAAATTGTTCTTCAAGTTTTCGCTGGATAAGTTTCATCTGATTTATCTGGCATTTATTGGCAGAATTTTTCTTGCCGGCAATAAACCGCTCGTGGCGACAGAGGATAATGTTGCATTGGTTAACGAACTCCCTTCGTATCATCCGGCGGCATTTTATTACTCTGAAACTCTTGGTCATGAAAATGACGAATATCAATCCAGGATTGACGAACTTTATTATTCATTTCACCGCTGTCTCAGTTTCGATATAAAGATAATTCTTACAACTTTAATTCAAAGGCTTTTCCGGGACATAAATGAATAATCAGAAAACTGAGTCTAAAATCATTCTCGTGGGCGGCGGATCGTGTTCCGGTAAATCCACGCTTGCTAAAAATATCTTCCGGGAATTGTCGCCACGTACTTTTGTTGAAAGAATCTCAATTGATGATTACTACAAAGACCTTTCAGATAGAGACCCGGTATTGCTGAATGATTATAATTTTGACTCGCCTGAAGCCATTGATTCGAAATTGCTTTTTACGCACTTGAAGACCCTTCTGTCCGGAAAACATGTGAAGCGTCAGCACTATGATTTCAAAACACATTCAATCAATTACCCCGGAACCGAGGTAAATCCTGCGACGTTTATAATTGTTGAGGGTATTTTTGCCTTGTATTATAAAGAGTTGCGGCAGATGACCGCCGCCAGTATTTTTCTGGAGTCGCCCGCCGATATCCGCCTGATCAAGCGCATAAAACGGGACCGGGCGGAACGGGGGCTGGATGTTGATCTTATCATCAGGCAGTATTGTGAAACCGTCCGGCCGATGCATGAACTATATGTCGCCAGCAGCGTTAAATATGCCGATTTGATTGTTGACAGCGGAAAATTTGATGAAGTCACCAACCTGAAAAAGGCAATGCATTTTCTTGCCGGAAGATTTTTTAAGCATCATAGCGTTTCCGGTGCTTGAGCTGTCTGTTTTCCGCAACTGCGGAGTTGTGTCCAAGTAAAACTATTGAGCAGGTGTTATATGGCAGTGAATAAACTGAAAATTCAGACTGTTGATGATAAGCAGGACAATCTTATCAGCAGCGAGACTTTGACCCTGCTGGAAAACCTGAAATTGGAGAATGCCGCACGCCGGCAGAGTGAAGAAGATTTGAAAAGGGCGCAGGCATTTGCTAAAGTCGGACAATGGAGTCATGATCTGAAAACCGGCAAAGTGCAATGGTCATGGCTGATTTATAAAGCGCTCGGCCTTGAGTTTGGTGACCCCAGAATAGACGCAGACGCACTTTTCCTCAAATCAATTCATCCCGATGACCGGAAACAGTTTCACCGTTTGTATGCTGAGCCATGTCCGGCCGTGGTTGAAATGGACTACCGGTTAGTCCGCCAGGACGGAAACATAACCTGCATTTATTCGAAGGGCGAAATTTCTTTTGATGCGGACGGGAAGCCGGATAAAGTATTCGGCGTGGATCAGGATGTAACGGAAAACCGTCAGATCCAGGAAACCCTGCGGGAAAGCGAATTGTTTTTTAAGGAATCACAACGTGCGGCATTTATCGGATCTTACAAATTGGATTTTGTCAGTGGTTGCTGGGAATCGTCAGAAGTGCTTGATGCCATTTTCGGCATCGGCAGGATCTATAGCAGAACTGTGGAAGGCTGGCTTGAACTCGTTCACCCGGACGACAGAGAAATGATGGAGCGGTACTTTAAAGATGAAGTTGTATCACAACGCAAAACATTTGATAAAGAATACCGGATTATTCGTAAGAGTGACGGTGAAATCAGATGGCTCCTGGGCTTAGGCAAAATCAATTGCAATGCTGAAGGCAATTTGTTTTCGATGACTGGAACGATTCAGGATATCACCGGGCGCAAGCAGACGGAAGAAGCGTTGCGGGAAAGCAACGATCTGAATACTTCTTTATTGCGGACGATTCCATTTGGCATGGATATCGTTGATGAATGCGGGAATATTTTGTTCATGAGCGAAAAGCTGCAAGATATTTTCGGTCGCGAAGCAATCGGCAAAAAATGCTGGGAGCTTTATCGCGATGATAAATTTCAGTGTGTTGATTGCCCGCTGCTGACCGGCATAAATATCGGGAAAACGGAAATATACGAAACGGACGGGGTTATGGACGGCAGGACCTTTCAGATCAGTCATACAGGCATGCTGTTCCAGGGCAGGAAGGCAATGCTGGAGATATTCCAGGATATAACCGAGCGGAAGCGCGGAGAAAAAGAGCTGATTGAGGCGAAAGAGAAAGCCGAGGAAAGCAACCGTCTGAAATCAGCATTTTTGAATAATATGTCCCATGAGATAAGAACGCCGATGAACGCCATCATGGGCTTTTCAGACTTAATGCTGGAGGCAAAGGTGGATGAGAAGAATTCCTTTGCCGAAATAGTGCATAAAAGTTCCGCGCAATTGCTCATGGTGATAGACGATGTGATGCTGCTGTCGCGACTGCAAAGCGAAAAACTTCCTGCAAACATTACCGGATTCAGGCCGGCTGAACTGATTACAGATGTTTACCGGATGTTTACCCTGCCTGAATTAAAAAGAGAGCTTGCCTTGACGGTCAGTATACCTGTGCAGTATCAAAACCTGGTCGTCCGGTCTGACACCGATAAAATAAAGCAGATACTTACCAATCTGGTATCTAATGCAGTGAAATACACTTTCAATGGCGGCGTGGACGTGGGATTTGATATGCGAAACGGTGAGATTGAGTTTTATGTAAAAGATACCGGCATTGGCATTCCTGAAGATGAGCAGAAACGTATTTTTGAGAATTTTTACCGCGGAGTGCAAGTAAGAAATGCCGCAATAGGGGGAACCGGTTTGGGGTTGAATATTGCCAGGGAACTGGTCGAATTGCTGGGCGGCAGGATAGGCGTAAGCTCGATGCCGGGGCAGGGGGCGCGTTTTTATTTCACTATCCCGGCGGAGCAGGCCGATGAGTTGCATAGCGAAAAAACTTTACCTGTTACAGTTCAAAAAGACTGGCATAATTTTACTATTCTGATAGCAGAAGACGAGACTGACAGTTATCTTTATCTCGAATTACTGTTGAAAAATAAAGTGAAGAGAATTGATCACGCCGTAAACGGCGCGAAAGCTGTTGAACTGGCTTTAAAGAACAGATACACCCTTATTTTAATGGATTTGCAAATGCCGGTTATGGACGGAATCGAAGCCACCCGAAAAATTAAACAACACTTATCCGATATTCCGGTCATTGCCCAAACCGCGTATGTGTCGCTCATGGAAAAAGAAAGAGCCTTGCAGTCTGGTTTTGATGATTACATCTCAAAACCGGTCAAAAAAGCGGATTTACTGGCGGTAATTAACCGGGTAATCAAAACAGAATAAAATATTATTCAGGTTGCAGTTTGTCCGGCGCAGAGTGAATAACTGGCAGTGCGGATGTGAATATATTTGAATTTTAAACCAATTTTTAAGCTGATATGGACGCGCAAAGCTTCTTCAAAACAAGAAAGAGCAGGATTTAAATCATGAGCAAATATACTGTTTACGGTGACGATGCGTTTGACCGGAAGATTGATTCGCTTCTGGAAATTGTCACCGGAAGAGTTCTTGATACTGTCGGACGCAAGAATCTGGCGGCGTTAGTCCTGGGCGGCGGCTATGGCCGGGGGGAGGGCGGCGTGCTGCTGAACAGCAATGGTGAAATGTCGCTGTACAATGATTTTGATTTGTTTGTTATTACCAATGACATCAGCAGGTTGCGGCAGCGGCGTATCAAGCGGGCTTTGCTGGCTTTGTCGCCGGAATTGTCCCGGACCGCCGGAATTGATGTGGATTTCAGTCCTGCAAAAAATATCTCTGATTTGAAGTCATCTGAATTTACAATGATGTGGCAGGAGCTGAAAAGAGGTCATATCGTTGTCTATGGACCGGAGAATATTCTTGATCAACTGCCTGCGTTTGATTTGAATAATATGCCGCACGAAGAACTTGCCAAGCTTATGCTGAACCGGGCAACCGGCCTGCTGCTTGCCGGACAGCGCCTGGGAAAAAGCCGTCTGGATGACGATGATATTGATTTTACAGCCCGGAATATCTGGAAAGCCGTAATGGCATGCGGGGATTCATATCTGGCGATGCACCATACATACTCTTACTCGTATAAACGAAGATCTGAATTGTTTGACGCGTATAAGGATGTCCCGGAAATATCCGATTTTTACCCGTGGTATAAAGCATCCATAGAATTCAAACTGAAGCCGGTTATGCCGGCCGGAGACGAATTGCCGGCAATGTTGAATCAAGCCCGAAAATTCTTTGCCAGGTTTTATCTCTACGTGTTTAATGTCTGTCTCGGTACGGAGGGGATGAGTTTCGCACAAATTCAAAAGGCCTTTTACCAGCACCCGCCGTTCGCCAGAAATGATACCATCCGGCATATGCTTAAGAACTTTATTATCAATATGCTGGAAGTTGGACCGGCTGAATTTAACATGGATTTGTTCTTTAAATATCCCCGTACCCGACTTTTCATCGTTTTGCCTGCAATATTATTTGATAATGAGGCGATTCGCGACTATATTCTACTATTGCCGGGAATTTCAATCTCCGGATCAGGAGATGAAATTCTAAAAAGTTATCTCAAGTTATGGAATAGATTTAATTAGCCAATACAATTTGAGGGTCTATGGAAATACGCGAAGACAACGAATCGGTTCTGGGTGGAGTTGATGCCAATCTTTTTAAGTATGACTTGCAAATATTGCTGCTTGCTGTCTGGAAGCGATTTTATCTTCTCCTGATTATACCCCTGGTTGCCGGATTTCTTACCTTCAGCTATGTCGCGGTCTTCCAGCCGAAAGCATGGAGCGCCAGATGCCTGCTCTTCAGGCATACCAACATTGAGCGCCTGCAAAGCGATATGCCGAACCTCTACAAACCGGTCGAAACTAAAGTCATTACTGAAATGATCCGTATCCGCAAAAACATGCGGGAGGTGCTTACCCGGTTGAAACTGAAAATGTCGCTGGTTTCTCTCTATGCTAAAACAGCCGTGGAAACACAGGAAGACAATGAGAACATCATAAGCATTGTTGCCACTTCCGACACGCCGCGCGAAGCTGCGGCTATCGCCAATATGCTCGCTGACGTCTTTATTGAAGATTATGTGGAAAATCAGAACACTTCCGTGCATAAAATTTATAAATATTATACTGAGAGCAAAATCAATCTGTCTCAGAAGATCAAAGCGCTTGAAGCTCAGCAGGAAGAGTATCTGAAGCGGTTCAACGTCATTTCAATCTCTACTGAGACTGAAGGCAAATTCAAGCTGATGAATGAACTTGAACTGAACCTGGTTAAGGCTAAGATGCAGGAATCCGCACTGCGCACCAGTATTGCCAATCTTGATAATAATATCAGAGATATGAAAGAGGATATCCAGCTTAATTATACCGTAACATCCACCGATAATTCTGAAATGGAAGTAATGCAGGGCGCGCTTTATAAACTGCGCCAGCGCTACACGGACGATAATCCGAAAGTTCAGAAGCAACTGGCTGAAATCGAATACCTGAAAGATAAACTGGGCAAGGTGGTTAAAGAAGAGAAACGCGCCCCCAGCACGGTTACTTACGGCGGCAATATTGTTCGCCAGGCCATCCAGGAGCAGCAGTTCAAGGCCCAGGCTGAATTGAAAGGCGTAACCCAGAACATCGGGCAGTTGGAAGCTACGATCATTAAGCTGAAAGGCGAATTGACCCAGCTTTCCAGAATGGAGAGTGACTTCCTGGAGATCAAGCGGCAGCTCGATTTAAATCGCGATTTGCTGAAGAAGATAGACGGCACGGTTTCAATGATGAAATTCGCGCTTAACACCAATGTCAGTGATATTACAATTCTGGAACGGGCGGAACCGCCGTCTTCGCCGTCAGTCAAAAAACGGAGATTTATCGTTTTTGCCGGCGGGCTTGCAGGTTTTCTGCTGGCGCTCGGGGGTATCCTGATAATGGAACTGATGGACTTTACAGTTAAATCCAGGTTCGATATTGAAAACGTGCTGAAAATAAAGATGCTGGGCAGTCTGCCGATGATCAACCAGGTTACGCTGCAGTCTTTTTACTCCGCAATACAGGTTGTTTATAAAAGAATTGCTGAATATGCCGATAAACCGTCCGGTGTTACATTAATCACTTTCGGGGATGTGGAAGCCAAGTCCGGCAAAACATTCTTTATCAAGAAATGCATTGATCTGTTCGGCCCTCAGGATAAGAAGATACTTTATATTTCCACTGTTAATGAACTGGCCCGGAATATGACTAAATTCGCGGTGAATGACTATATTTATAAAGATGAAATAATCAATCCGAACATGCCGCTGGAAAATGCCCACCGGCTTTATTTTGTGATGGACGATTATACCTACATCGCGCCGGCCGACAAGGCCATGATTGATAAATTCGTGGCTAAATTGAACGGACATTATGATTATATTTTCTGGGAACTCTTTGAATTTAACAAGAACGAGCAGTTGTTTGCCACCATTTGCCAGGCGGCGGATCTTTCCGTGATTGTCACCATGTTCAAGCGTTCAAATAAATTCAAGCTGGTTAAATGCGTAAACTTCCTTAAAGAACATGATTGCAAAAAATTGGGCGGAATCCTGAACAATGTCGAAAAAAGCTATTTTGTCCGGAGTACGTAATATCTTAATTATTACAGGGAATATTAATTATGTTTGAACAGAAAAAGTGGTTTGCGATGTCGATATCCGGAAGTGTTAAAGTTATCGGAGTGCCTGGTGCTCTTCTTATAATGTGTTTTCTGTGCGGTTGCGCGGAAAAAGCGGAAATCCCGCTGGCGCCTACCAAGGAACAGCATTATGAAGAGATCAAAGTTATCAGACAGGATCCGCTGGAAATTCAAAAAGAGCTTGAGGCCCTTCAGGATACCAAACCTCAGCCGTACCATATTGCCGCCGGGGACAAATTCGACTTTAAAGTATACGACAATGAAGACCTTAATTCCCAGGGGCTGATTGTCACACCTGACGGGTACATTTCGCTAAGTCTTATCGGTCCGATAAAGATCGGCGGCATGACTGTGCCGGAAGCCACTAAATTCATTGAAACTAAATTTGCAGAATATATCCGCTTCCCGAAAGTTTCTCTTGTGCCGATCAGGATACAAAGCGGAACATTCACGATTTCGGGCAAAGTTAACGTTCCCGGCAGATTCCCGCTCCGGAATGAGCCGCGACTGACCGATGCGATAGCAATGGCCAGAGGATTTGCCGACGGCCTGTTTCAGGGCGATTCAGTCGAAATGGCGGATCTGAAAAACTCTTATATCACCCGCGAAGGGAAAATATTGCCGGTTGATTTTACCAAAGCTGTTCGCGGCGGCGACCGTTTGAATAATGTTCCGCTGCGTGACGGCGATTACATCTTCATTGCTTCCTCAATGAATGAAACTGTCTATGTGGTTGGCGAAGTCGGGGTACCGGGTTACCTGGGGTATAAAGACAAAATGACTTTAATGCAGGCTATCGCCTGGTCGCGCGGGGTGCTTGACACTGCATCATCTGACGCATGGATTATTCGCGGCGGCATGGTTCACCCGAAAGTCTACAAAGTTGACATTGACAAGGTTATGCGGGGCAGGGCGCTTGATTTTCATCTTGAACCCAATGACGTAGTTTTCGTTCCCAAGGATGGTCTTTCACAGTATAACGTAGTCGTGAAGAAGATACTGCCCACCCTGGAAGCGATTAACTTGATTGCCGGGCCGGCGACCAATTTGGTCAAATAAATTCCGTATCAGGAATATTCACTCAAGGTAAAGCATGGGTCTTTCGGAATATAAATACTTCATTTTTTTCTTTACCTTGATCTGTCTTGTGCCGGTTGGGGTTTTTCTGGCCTCCTCATCGAAGTTTTTCGAGAAGGTCATGCTTTTCCTGATGATTTTCTTCACCTGCCGCATGGCTGAGAGTATTCACTTCGTATCCCGCGAATTTTATCGCGGAACATCCCGCGGATTTGAAATAGGACTGGTTGACCTGGTGGCGCTGGTCTTATTTTTAGTGATCATCGTCCGCCGGGGCAAAGATTTTAAAATCAAACTGCTGCCGCCCGGTTCATATCTGTATTTCATTTACTTCGCGTTCAGCCTGGCTTCAATTACTAATTCTTATGAACCGCTCTATTCCTATTTTGAAGTTTTGAAAATGATCCGGATGTATTTTTATTTCTGGGTGCTATATAATTATTTCAACAGTTATGAACGTATTGCCCTGGCTATTCATTTTATTCCGGTCATCATTATTTATATTTTCATTGTCGCTCTTGATCAGAAATACCGGATCGGGATTTATCAGATCCGCGGTCCCCTGCCGCATCAGAATTCGCTTTGCATGTATATGACGATCCTGAGTACCATCATGTTCTCTCAACTGATGAATGAGAAGAACGCTTCATTCATCAAGTCCGCTTTCATTTTCCTGATGTTCAGCATGGGGTCGCTGCTGGTGTTTTTCACCCTGTCGCGCGCCGGAATGGTCTGTTATATCGGCGGATGCCTGGTAGTGTTGCTGCTGTCCTACGCTTCCGGTTTCGAGATGAAGAAATTTATTATTACCGGGCTGATCGGATTCGGGGCGATCGTTGCCGTGGCCGCCATGATTAATACTGTCCTGCAGCGTTTTGAGAACGCGCCTGTTACGTCGAAAATCACCCGGTACAATCTGGCTATTTCGGCTGTTAATATGGCTGATGATAAATTCCTGGGCATTGGTTTGAATAATTTCGGCGTGAAAGTAAATAAGCCGTGGCCTTACAGCAAGCATCTGGACAAAGGTGATAAAAAGTTTAAAGAAGGGCTGGTTGAAACTGTTTATCTGATGATTGCCGCCGAAACCGGCTGGCTCAACCTGGTGGTTTTCGCAGTATTCCTCTTATATTACTACATTATGAATTTTATTAATATTTTCCGGTTTGTCAATACGGAGTATCAATATTTCGCGGTCGGCCTTGCCGGCGGACTGGGGTCGATATATCTGCAGTCTTCGCTGGAATGGGTGTTGAAACAAGCTCCTAACTATTATCAGTTGATGTTCTGTTTCGCCATTATTGCTGCGATGAAGACTATCTACCAGAGAGAATTTGCCGTGGAAAGACGCAAAGACGCAAAAGAACGTGACTTGCGGAAGCAGATGGAAAATACTCTGAGCGAAGAGGAAATGCGGCAGGTTGAGACGGCCGCCGCCAATGCCGCAAGATCTCAATGAGCAGATGAGTTATGCGTCCAGGCGTCCGAGTATTTCCCCGATCTTGGCGAGGAAGCCGCATTCCGCGAAAAACTTTTCGTATTCCCTTGCCGCATTGGCGGTGATTCGCCGCTGCTCTTCCGGGCGGTCCAGATAATAGGCGACTTTTTCATCCAGGTCCGACAAGTCCCATGCCACCGGCACATAGGTTTCATCTGCAATATGAATTTGCGGATAAGTGGTCAAGTGTTCGACTGACGGCTTGAACAGCAGACAGCCTTTTATCATCGCTTCAAAATCTTTTGGACAGATTTCGCCGTAGCCGAACGGAGAAAATGATATCCTGCTCGATTCCAGCTCACGGTAATAACTCTGGAGATCGACTTTGTCTTTGGTGGCGATAATGGCGTATTTGGGCGAAAGCGCTGACAGCCGTTTACCGACATGCAGCCGGTGGAACCGGCACCAGCCTTCATATTGGGCGAACCGACAGGTTATATCAATGGTTCTCTGACCGTTCAGAATGCAGTGATAACCCTGCGCCTTGAAGGTTCTTATCATGCTGCGCCACAGCATCCAGTTCCAGGATGGCATTATCTTGGGCAGTTGATCTGTTCCGGGGTGCGACAGGAAAAGCCCGTCATGAAATCCGTTTGCCTCGGTTGTTTCCAGTTGAAACCTGTCGGCAAGATAATCCGCCATAATGTTTCCGCCTTTAAACGGCTGTTCATAATTATTCTGATCGCGGAATACAAACGGCATCAGAAACAGGTCCACATAAGGCAGTATGTCAAAATATGGCGAGACCGCATTATCGGAAATATCAAAGAATATCAGCTTGAAACGCCGGGCGCGGTCTATTGACCGAAAGAATTCAAGGACAGTATGCCGGGATAAAATTTTTCCATTTATGCGGAGCGGCATGCTGATAAAGATTATATCCCCGTCGAAAGCTCTTATTTGATTTAACTTTTCCTCTAAACTGTCACTGATTTGCTCTTCAAAATGAAAGTTGAATTTGGCCGCCAGTTCCCGCCGGTAGAAATGAAAGGGGAAAGATAAGCCGTGGGCATTGCCTGATGCCGAGAGAATAAGCACCTTCCTGCTGTTTCCGCTTCCGCAAAAACGCAGGTATGACAACATCTTTTCCTTGACATTCAATAATTCATTTCTAGTCATAGCTGGCAACGGCGACAAATAACCTGCTCCGTTATTAGATAGTTTTTAGAGGAATCCCCTGTCTTCAAAAATGTACACTATAAAGCGCCAATGTCAATGCCGGCGCGGCCGATTTCAGCAATATTCGGCGATGTTCCTGCCTCGATAAAAAAGTCCGGCCGCATTCCATACGGAAGCGGCCGGGACGAACAATTCAAATAAAGCGTGATTAGTTACTTGCCGTGGTTGTAGCCTACCATGAACGGCATCCATCCGTTTTTGTTCAGATTTACAATCCCGAACTGATAATTGGCGTTGTCGGCGGCATTGACGATGCCGATCTGCACACCTTCCTTGTCGCATTTATTGACGATGCCGAACTGAAGTCCGCTGATCTTTTTCTCAACCACGTTTACCAGGGCCATCTGCATGCCGGTAAAATCCTGAGAAATATTCGGCCCGACCATTGCCCACTGGAACCCTTTAACCGTATCGGTCGCACAGCAGATAAACGACCATTCAAAACCAACGACTTTGCCGCTGCCGGATGAAACCGGCAAACCCCATTTCAAACCGCAGACATTAGCGGTTTCAATCGAGGCCGGCACTCCAAACCAGAATCCGGCAAGGAACGCATCCCATCTCTCCGGTGTTACCTGGGCGGTACCTTTTGCGTCCTGAGCGAAAGTGCTGATACAGCAAACGGCGGACAGGATGATTGCGAGTGTTAATTTCTTCATGATCTTCTCCCGGGTTGAATGTTGCCTGATAATTACTTGCGATGTTAAACATTATACCGTAAAAAATATTTTTCAAACTGTAAATTGCAACGGCTGTTCATTGGTGCGTTTCATGGCAAAAAAAAGAACAGACTGATAGAGTCTTTCCCATGACTTTTTTAGATTTAAAACGGCCTGATGCGGAGTATAATCTGCCGTCATCCGCACAGACGTTACCGGATTTTGATACCTAAACGGCGCAACACTTTTTTCGCCCTGGTCCAATTTTTGCCGAAGCGGGCGAGAATATGGTTGAGTGTACGATATTTGCGATGCAGAGAAATCGGGACAGGCCCCGGCGTATTGTAGCCATTGGCGACAGCCCATTCAACCAGTTCGACCGTTTTGTCAAAATGTTTGATGCTGTACATATTCCACATCTGCCACGGTTTGGGCCGGTACGCAAAGTGTATGTGAAAGGCATGCGGGTCCTTGTCCAGCAAAAAATTACCGGTCGGCGGAACGGCGACTTTGGAAAAACACAGGATCGAGTTCAGCACTGATTCGTCGGTCTGGAAATAAGCAAAACTGCGCGTGTCATAAACGCCGACATTATCCGTCGGCAATATCTTATGTATCTGGTCACGCCATTTCTCCAGAAGCGCCCGATGGCTCGTGTGAAGAGAAATAAAACAGGTGGAACAGCATGTACGCAGCGCCGGTTCGGTATTTTCGCCTATATCTTTACGCCAGGTATCCAGAACCTTCGCCGGAATGCTGCCGTATGGATCATTCGCCTCGTAGCATTTGGAGAATACTGCGTTGTTCTCTTTCAGCCCCCGCACCTCGACATGAATATGGTCAGGATCGGCTGTCAGGTAACGGCTGCAATTGCCGTAAAAAATCGAGTCGCTGTCGACCCAGGTGACATAATCCGTTTCCGGCAGAAGCATCGCGTCCGGTTTGCTGCAGCAGAGATTCCGTCCTGAATTATTCTGCCTGTTCAGTACTGTTACATCAGCAAACTGCTTCAATACCGCAATGTCAGATTCCTCATATCCCTCGCCCTGCACCAGTACCGGCTCGTTCATGGAGTTTTTGCGCATGGACACGATGAGCAGCCAGACGCCCCATATATAATTTCTATCGCTTACTACTACAATGGTGTTTGACATTTTTTATACCCGGCAGGTTAACAATCATGGCTATGATGGATGATTATTTTCACGGACTCAGACTCAGAAGCTATTCTTCAGATTCTCCCTCTTCTTTGCTTCTGCGTTTGAGAATGCGGAGCACCTGGGACGGACGGGCAATATTATCAACGATTTCTCCGATCATTTCCGCGTTGCGCAGCTTTCTGGAAATGCTGCCGAGAAGCTGAAGATAATCTTCCTGATTGCCTTCGGGGGCGACGATAAAGACGAGTACGCGAATCGGCTGGTCATCCTGGCTCTGATAGTCAACGATGGGTTCTTTGCACAGACCGACCAGTACCACCGGCTCAGGTATCCCCGTCAGGCGGATATGCGGCAGGGCGAGGCCGAAGCCGACGCCGGTGGTCATCATTTTCTCGCGTTTCCAGGTGGCGCGCATGATAATGTCGCGGTCAACTTTGGATTTGTCCGCGGCGCAGGTGATTAATCTATCCAAGACATCAAATTTGGTTTTGCCGTCAAGAACGAGAATAGTGTCCTTGTCGACATACTTCGTAAAGCTGTTTTTCATCATTGCCTCCAGGCGTGTATTGTATAGCACATGGCTGCCATAAATTAAATTGCGTATATCTTGTAATAATCTACTGGTCGAGTTTCATTTTTCAACAAATATTTCTTTAATATTTTAAAGAGAAATGCGATTTATAGATTTTCCCATAAGAAAATGCGGTTTTAATATACTGTTCTGCTGGGCTTGCACTATTTTAAAAGTGCCGGCACCGGCTTGGAATTCTCGTCGTCATTCGCCAGCGAATCATATTCAACATGATCATTCCAGTAATAGACTTTACGTTTTTTCACATCTTTCACTTCCTGGCTGCATAAGTCGTATTGAGTACGAAAGCCGGGATAAGTGATGTGCATCAAGTCCAGCATGGTTTCGAAGAAATAACTGGTGATCAAAGATTTTTTCCGGTTGCGGTTCAGCATATCTTTGGTTTGCCGGCCGGTCCACTTCCAGAAAGTATCAGTCCCGTAGATGAAAAACGGAATGTGATAGTTGCCTTTGCAATAGCCGTAATAGTCATTCCGCCCGTCATCAAACAGGCCGGCGCCGTGATCGGAGATGAACACCATCGCCGCCGGGTAATCGGTCTTGCTGACATAGGTTGCCAGGCGTTCCAGGAAATACCCCGAGAATACCATGCCGTTACGGTAGCTGTTTCTGACCATCTCTTTGTACTTTACATCGTTTTCATTGCTGGTCGTCGGCGTGAACAACGCAAACTCTTTGGGGAAACGGATGTAAAACGGCAGATGGACCCCGATCATCTTCACTACAATCAGGGTCTTGCCTTTATTCTCTTTGATAATATTGTCCACAAACGGCCACATCCCGGTATCAAACTCTTTGGTCGCCCGGTTCTCGATCGCGTGATTAATAAATTTATCCGCCTCTGACACAATTACGTTGATACCGTCGCTTTGGGCGGCAATCGCAGGCTGGTAGGTTATGTAGTAGGTGAAGTATCCGGCTTCCTTGTATGCCGAAATCAGCGATTTTTCATAAAAACTTTTCGCATTGTTCTCGTTTGATGAGCGGGTAAGCAGCGCAACCGCGGCTTCAAGGGTTTTCGTGGCATTCGTCGCCATGTCAGTATATGAAATCATGTTGCCGTCGCGTTCGGCATTCCAGAGCAGCGGGGTGTACTTGGGGTTGATCAGATATGAATAATGATCCTGGCGCTGAGATTCGCCAAGCACTATCAACAGCAGGCTTTTCTCCGGTTTGACGGTGTCGGTGGCGGAGAACGAATGGGCTTTAGCCTTTTTGCGCATGCTGATTGAAGTATCTTTGTAGTCGTAATACCGCGCAAGCGCCGTGCCGTAGGAAAACCAGCAGTATGCTGAAATAAACGGGATTGCCGCAAGCACCCAGAGGCTCCGGCGGCTTGGCTTCATGAAAATGGAAAAAACAATTGTTGCGCAGAGCATTCCGGCGATGGCCGCGTACTCCAGCAGTGTAATTACCTTGAAGTAGTTGAGAATCTCATCTGTGTTGTCTGCGACCGCCAGGGTGGAGACAATCAGGATTTGATCACCAATCTGCCAGAATACCGAGCGGTAATGAAGAATGAAATGGCACTCGAACAAAACCATCGCCATGATCAGGAAAACCATTATAACCCGCAGTACCTTGCCGCCGAAAAAGTAAACGATCAAAAACGCGGTCAGCAGCAGGCTGCGGTACATAATCGTTTCAAGATAAAACCACCACCAGATGACGCTTAAAAAAATAATCCCTGTCAGGATATAGCACGTATTGCACCAGTTTCGTTTCAGCCACTCAACTATTTTTTTCATATCGCACAATTTTGTATTCGATGATATTCGTTTGATTCCTGTGTTGCCTGCATAGTTCCGCAACAGTCCCGGATCGCCCGCTTATCCTCGAAAGTATTCCTCTTATACAATTATAAATTCCTACTAATTTACTTCACTAAAACACCGGAATCAACCGGCATACGATAAATTAAACGTCACAATCTTCATTTTATTGTGGTTAAAAATATCTTTATATGTGTTCCGGATTTTCCGAATTTATTGCAGAATGCTTCAAGTGCGCATCAGGTATTCCCTCTTGAAGCCATTCATTGCATTTTGTCCGGCCCTGTTGGACTGAGCCGCAAGCTTGGCTTGAACACGTTGTATATAAACTATTTGCTAAAGTCGGGGGATCCAAAATGTTTGTAAAACCGAAAAAGGTTGTGCGCAATGGACTCTAATGTCTCCGGAATGTGGTATCCCGAATGCCGGACGGTTGTCCGGGAGTTTGTGACAGCCATTCCGGGCTGTTCCATTTATTGCCGGATAAAATCGGCGTATTTTCGCTATCGCGGATTGCTAAAAATGGAATTCCGGATTAAATTAAGTCTTTGTTTTTTGGAATTGACACAATAAAAACGCATTTTTGCTTGGATTGGATATGGCTGAATTAAAATCAATTAGAAACTTTTCGATTATTGCCCATATAGATCATGGGAAGTCAACGCTGGCGGACCGTCTGCTGGAAATCACCAACACGATCAGCAAGCGCGACTTGCAGGAACAGGTACTGGATGATATGGACCTGGAGCGGGAGCGCGGTATTACCATTAAATCCCATCCGGTGCGGATGAAATACAATGCCCTGGACGGTCAGGAGTATGAACTCAATCTGATTGACACTCCCGGACACGTTGATTTCACTTATGAAGTCAGCCGCGCGTTGTCGGCCTGCGAAGGCGCGCTGCTGCTGATTGACGCCACGCAGGGGGTTCAGGCCCAGACGGTGGCCAATGTCACTCTGGCGTTCCGCCAGCATCTGGTGGTGATTCCGCTGATCAACAAGATCGACATGCCGTCGGCGGATGTCGAACTCTGTTATCAGCAGATGGAGGAAGTGCTGGCAATCCCCCGCGAGGAAGCTTTGCTGATCAGCGCCAAAGACGGCTCCGGTGTTCCGGAAGTGCTGGAGGCTATCGTAAAACGGGTGCCGCAGCCGAAAGTGATGAATTTCCCCGGGGCCAGCGCCCTGATTTTCGATTCCAACTACGATGCGTATCGCGGCGTGGTTACTTATATCCGCGTATTCAGCGGCGAATTCAGCCGGGGTACCCGGATGCGTCTGCTGAGCACCGGCCTGGAAAGCGAAATCAAGGAGGTCGGAACTTTCGGCCCCAACATGAAGCCATGTGACAAGCTGACGACCGGTTCGGTGGGCTATGTCATCCCGAATATTAAAAGTCCCGCGGATACCAAGATCGGCGATACCATTACCGACGTAAAGAATGCATGTACGGTTCCGCTGCCGGGCTTCAAGACCGTGACGCCGATGGTGTTCAGCGGCATTTATCCGATTGATACGGCGGATTACGAGCAGTTGAAGTTGAGCATGAGCAAACTTCAGTTGAATGACGCCGCGTTTATTTACCAGGCGGAATCTTCCGCCGCGCTCGGTTTCGGTTTCCGCTGCGGCTTCCTGGGACTGCTGCACATGGAGATCATTCAGGAGCGCCTGCGCCGCGAATACGATATGGACATCATCGCCACCTATCCCAGCGTGATTTATCATGTTTTCCTGAAAGACGGCACGATGGTCGAGGTTGACAACCCGGTGCATCTGCCGGACCCGGCCGGCATTGACCATATTGAAGAGCCTTTGATCAAGGCGAGAGTCATGTCGCCGAACATTTACATCGGCGATATCATGAACCTGATTATGAACAAACGCGGCATCTGTACCGCCACCAATTCGGTTGACGGGCATCATGTGATTATTACGGCTGAACTGCCGATGCTGGAAATCCTGATTGATTTTCATGACAAACTGAAATCCATCACCCGCGGCTACGGCAGCCTGGATTACGAACCGGCCGGATACCGCACCGACAAGCTGGTGAAAATGGATATCATGGTCAACGGCGAACCGATTGACGCTTTCGCTTCCATCGTGCATATCGACCATGCTCATTCCCGCGGCAAATCGCTGGCAAAACGGCTGCGCGAGGTCATTCCCCAGCACATGTTCACGATTGCGGTTCAGGCTGCGGTCGGCGGCAAGATCGTTGCCCGTGAAACCATCAAGGCCCTGCGCAAAAACGTTATCGCCAAGTGCTACGGCGGCGATATCACGCGTAAACGCAAACTTCTGGAAAAACAGAAGGAAGGCAAAAAGCGCATGAAGCAGATAGGACAGGTCAATATCCCGCAGGAAGCGTTCGTGGAAGTTCTGAAAACCAACGACGAGGAATAATAATAAGGGCCTGTTTATGAATTTCTTTCAACGCCGCAGTCTGAAAAAGCAGCTCAGGCATTTCAAACATCATGTCAATCATGTCCTGCATGTTGACGACGATATTTTGAACAGCGCCCAGAAGACCGGCCTGCAGGCCCTGGCGGCGGATGTCGCCGCTGTCAAACCGGGCAGTGTTGATGAAATAAAGCAAGTCCTGAACGAAGGCCAGCAGCGGCTGGTAAAACTTCTCCGGCACAGAAGATATTCCACCATTACCGAATATCTGGATATCCTCGCGGTGGCGGTGGTCGTCGCTTTCGGCATCCGCGGCATTTTCTTCCAGCCGTTCAAGATTCCCACCAGTTCCATGCAGCCAACTTTGTACGGCATTCATTACATTTCCAGTAATGACACGATTTCAAAATTTCCCGCGTTTCTCCGTTATCCGCTCTTTTCCGCAGGGAAGACTGACCCCCAGGGCAATCATCTCAACAAGGGCTGGTATTCGCAGGGGGACCATTTGTTTGTGGACCGCTATTCTCACCATATCACTGGTTTGGACAGGGGAGATATTGTGGTCTTCAATACCGAGGGCATCGAAGATCCGGTACGAAGAAACAAGCTTGCGGATAAAGGGTATTATTACATTAAACGTCTGGTCGGCCTGCCGGGAGATTCCATGAAAATTGTCGATAAAAAGCTTTATGTGAAACCTTCCGGCGAGAATGAGTTCCGGCCGGTTACCGATTTCTCGCCTAAATTTGACAAGATATACAGCGGCAAGGGCGGCTATCAGGGGCATCGCAGCGAAGATCCGTTCCTGGCCGGTGATTCGGTCTATCAGGTGCCGGCGGACAGTTATTTCATGATGGGCGACAATACCATGTTCAGTTACGACAGCCGTTTCTGGGGGCCTGTGCCCCGCAAAAATATTGTCGGCAGAGCCAGCGTTATTTTCTGGCCGTTTTCCAGGCGCTGGGGCAGCGTTGACCGCCAGCCGCCGCTTGATGTTCCCACCGGTCTGCCTGATCTTGATTCCGGCAGATTCAGTTCAATGACCCTGCAATAATTAATCACGACTGCCGATTATCCACGATATTTTGCCGCTCTGCTTGAATAGGCGTTAAGAACATCTATTTTATTGGAAATCTGAGAGGAAAACAGTTTTGGAAACGATTGAAATCATCATGCTTGCCGCATTGGGAGCGGCTATCGTCATCGGAATTATTATCGGCGCTGTTTTCCGCAGCAACCGTGAAAAGAATTTGATGAATCGCGAGCTGCCGGAGGAATGGCTGGGTATTTTGAAGCGGAATGTTGCGCTTTACAGGTTTCTGCCGGAAGATCTTAAAAACGAGCTGCAGGGCCGGATAAATATCTTCATTGACGAGAAGGAATTCGAAGGCTGCGGCGAGTTGGCGATCTCCGACGAGATCAAAGTCACGATTGCGGCGAATGCATGTATTCTGCTGCTTAACAAGAAGCTGGAATGTTATCCTACGCTGAATTCTGTGCTGGTATATCCTTCCGCTTATATTGCCCGCGGAGCCCGCCGGCTTGGCAGTCAGGTGATTCAAGGCGGTGAAAATGCCCTGGACGGCGAATCATGGGAATATGGCAATGTAGTTTTGACCTGGGACTCGGTTAAATACGAAAGCCGCAAGCTGGGAATCGGCAATAATGTGGTGCTGCATGAATTCGCGCATCAGCTTGATCAGGCGAACGGCGCGGCCGACGGAATACCTATTTTACACAGCCGCGAGGAATATGAACGCTGGAATAAGATTATGGAAGAGGAATTCAATGAGTTATGTGATGAAGCGGAAAACGGCATTGAAGATGTAATTGGCGATTACGGGGCAACCAACCGGGCGGAGTTTTTCGCGGTGGCCACCGAAGCGTTCTTTTCCTGCCCGAAGCTTATGCAGCAGAAACATCCGGCGCTATATCTGGAGCTAAAAGACTTTTATCTGCTTGATCCGGCTGCCTGGGGTTATTAAAAAATAAACCCGGCCAGAGCCGGGTTTATAAAACAGTATAATTTAAATTCAGCCTTTGAGAAATGCCGCAGCATCTCCGACACTGTCAAAAATCTTGAAAATAGATGAGAACCCGCTGATTTCGAATACTTCCTTGACATTCGGAACCAAAGCGCAGAGTACGACTTTGCCGCCTTTCTGCTGGATACGCTTGGCGACCACGAGCAGAACTCTGAGTCCCGCACTGCTGATATATTCCAGTTGAGACAATTCGATAAGCAGTCTGTCATTGCCGGCATCCAGGACTTTGGCAAATTCCTTATCTGCTTCTATTGCGGAAACCGCATCGAGGCGTCCAGCAATAGCCAGATTGATTATCCCATCCTGAGCTTGCTGTGTAATCTTCATTTTCTCGCTCTCTTTTTTGGTTATTTAACAAATACTCAATAATTAACTGTAATTAAGCATATTTGTTAACAATAATGCATTAAAATAAAAAATCAATTTTAAAAACTCTTACCAGCCGTTTTTAATTTATATTAACAGAAACCGTGACCACGTTGGTGCTGCCTTCCCGTGAATAGGAAATGGCATCGACCATAGTGCGCGTCAGATGAATTCCCATGCCGCCGACCTGGCGGTCGGTTATTTCATCGGACAAGTTTGCAAGCGGGGCTTCCAGCGGATTGAATTCGTGTCCGTCGTCGCGCATTTCCAGCAATATCCGGTCCGCGTCTATCTGCAGGGAGACGCTAATCTCGTGGCGGTCATCATCGTCATAGCTGTATTTGATGACATTGGTCAGCATTTCCTCCAGGGAGAGGTCAATTTTATAAATTGAAGCTGCAGACATCTTCTCATCTTCCAGAAAACCGTGAACTTCATGGCAGAGTCCGGCCAGTTCGTTAAGGTCATTGCCTATTTTCAAGGAAATGTTTTTTCCCGGCTTGGCAGTTTCCGCAAGATCAGAACCGCCTGGTTTAATCTTCAGATATTCGAATGCCGCTGCCTGATTGGTGAAGACCGGAACGATAATTGCCATACCGGCAATTTCCCAGGCGGTTTTAACCATCGGCTGCGGATTTAGCACCGCCATTTTTAATCCGGAGGGGTTAATCCGCTTCAAAGCCGCCAGTACCATCTGCATGCCGCAGGACGCGATGAAAGTCAGATCCGACATATCCAGAAGCACCGGTTTGCCGCTTGAAGCAAGCCTGGCAAATTCTGCTTTTACTTCCATGACACTGCCCATATCAAGGCTTCCGGCAAGCGCCAGACAGGTCAACTTGTCATCAATATTAAGCTGCTCTATTTCCATCCGGTAGTCTCCGGTTATGCCGTTTATGCTTAATTATAGCTTGACTTTCAGCACTTTCAACCAGAAAATGTTGAATTCGTCTGAGAACGTTACCGGCTGCGGTCTTCGGTTATTTTCATCAGCGCCGCTTCAACGGTTGTCCGCCAATATTCCAGTTCATCATCCGTCAGGTTGGGGGGGATTTTGATCGGTTCAGATAAAATCATGGTCAGTTTGGCGAAAGGCTTCGGTATCTGGAAGTTATCCCAACTCTTGATCTGCCAGTAACTGGAGGCGTTGATGCTGATCGGAATGACCGGTGTGCCGGTGACGCTGGCCAGGTGAATCGGACCGCGGCTCATCCGGTATTTGGGGCCGCGCGGGCCGTCGGGCGTAAAGCTTACGTGAAAGCCGTCATTGATCGCTTTAATGGCTTCGCGCTGCACCACCGCGCCTTTTTTATTGGAGGAACCACGCAGGCTTTTCAGTCCGAAATGTGAAATCAGGTCTGTAATATACTGCCCGTCCCGCGAAGGGCTGACCACCGCGACGGTGCGCTTTCTGGTAGCCGGGGGGAACATGGCGGGAAAGAACATCAGGCGGTTATGCCAGGTTACAGTCACATGACCGCGGGCATTCTCTATCAGGTTCAGCGGATCAATCACCTCAGTGCGCATGATGAAGGTTTTAAGAAACTTAATCAGGAGGGCGGGGGGAATGAACAGCCAGTCGGGCAGTTTCTGGATTTGGCGGAACTTTTTCTTCAGTTTACTCATGATGCTTAAATTTTCTTTTTGTTATTGTAATATTTACATATTTTGCGGAGCAGGCAGACCCCGCATGCCGGATTTCCTGCCCGGCAGGTCTCCCGCCCATGCATAATCAGCAAGTGCGAAAGACTGGTCCAGTGCTCCGGCGCAATGGCGGCATTCACTTCCGCTTCAATCTTCTCCGGATCGTCTGAAACAGTTGCTCCCAGCCGGTTGAGCACTCTTTTGACATGGGTGTCCACGGGAAAACCCGGTATTCCGAAAGCATCGCCCAGCACCACATTGGCGGTTTTTCTGCCTACGCCCGGCAGACTGGTCAGCGCCGCCATATCAGCGGGAACTGCCCCGTTGTAACTCCCGATTATTATGCGGCTTGCCGCCATGATGCTTTTCGCTTTGCCGCGGAAAAGCCCGGCCGTTCTGATGGCATTTTCAACATCCGCAGACTCCGCACCGGCAAACGCGGCGGCGTCAGGGAACTTATTGAACAGCGCTGCCGTCACCTGATTGACCCGCTCGTCGGTGCATTGCGCGGAAAGGATCGTGGCGACCAGCAGTTCGAAAGGATTCCTGTAATTGAGCCTGCAACGCAGTCTGCCGTATTTCTGATAAAGCAGACGGTTTATTTCAGACAATAACTCTTTCCGTCTGGCGGCGGATATTTTCCCGGTCATTTCAGCTCTGAATACATTTCTTTCAACCTGGCGATGCTTGCCGAGCAGGCGGCGGCATCTTCGGCTTTGGCCGCAAATTCAAGCGCTTTGCCGACTTCGGATAACGCATTGGCACCGACATTTGCTCCTGAACCCTTCAATGTATGCCCGACCCTGGACAGGTCGGTCCAGCTTGCTGAACTTAGAAAGGTATCTGCTTCGGTGATGTGTTCGGCCACTGATTCGATAAAACTCACAACCAGTTCTTCCGCCGATTTCCCTTCAATCTCAAAGCTTTCTTTCAAATAAGCAAGGATATCAAGTACCACCGGATTATTTTTTAATTTCTCATTCATCGCGTATGACTCCTGCTTCCATTATTATTTAGAATGATAATTCCATTCATTATATCACTATTATGAATACTTTACAAAGTTTCTTAGAATCTGCAATCCGGCATTCTGACTTTTTTCCGGATGGAATTGCGTCGCAAAAATATTTTTTCCGCCAATAATCGCCGCAAAGCGTTTGATATACTCGCAACTGCCGATGACGGCATCCGCGGATTCCGGACACGCATAATAGGAATGCACAAAATAAAAATAGCTTTCGTCCGCAACGCCGTCAAGTATATTGCATGGACGGTCGATCCTGACGCTGTTCCAGCCCATGTGCGGAACCTTTTCAATGTTTTCCGGGAAGCGCACTACTTTGCCTTTAATGATGCCGAGACCTTTGACGCCCGGAGCTTCTTCGCTGGCATCGAGCAGCATCTGCATGCCCAGGCAGATGCCCAGGAACGGCTTGCCGCTGTTTACCGCGTCAATCACCGGCTGCTCGAAGCCTCTGGCGCGCAGATGCTCCATGCCGTCGCCGAAATTGCCGACTCCCGGCAGGATTACCGAGTCCGCTTTGGCAATATCGGCGGGCGTATCAATGATTCTGATGTCGCCGCCGATGTATTCGAGCGCTTTGGAGACACTCAGCAGATTTCCCATATTGTAATCGATCAGGGCAATCATTTCTTTAATCTCTGAATAACCCGGGAGCGGCCATACGGACGCCCCGGGTCTGGGGTAAATAAACGTTATACTCCGGAGAAGGCGGAGAAGGCTCCGTCAACCGGAATTACTGTGCCATTGACAAAACCGGCGCCTTTGTTGTCCGCCAGCCAGAGCAGTGCGCCGACGAGATCTTCCGGATCGCCGAATTTGCCCATCGGAGTGTGGGCGATGATGGTTTTGCCGCGCGCGGTCAGCGAACCGTCCGCATTGGTCAGGAGGGCGCGGTTCTGATCGGTCAGGAAGAATCCGGGCGCGATCGCGTTTACTCTGATGTTCACCTTGGACATGTGGACCGCCAGCCAGCGGGTGAAGTTGCTCACGGCCGCTTTCGCGCCGCTGTATGCCGGGATCTTGGTCAGCGGAGTAAACGAGTTCATCGAGGAAATATTGATTACCACGCCGCCGTGGGTTTCCGCCATTTTGCGGCAGAACACCTGGGTCGGAAGCAGGGTTCCGAGGAAGTTAAGATTGAAGACGAAACCGACGCCGGCCGGATCGAGATCGAAGAACGTGGTCAGCTCTTTGCCGGCCAGTTCCAGGTCTTCCTTGAACAGATACTCTTTGGAGGTGGTGCCTTTGGGATGATTGCCGCCTGCTCCGTTAATCAGGATATCGCAGGGGCCGAGCTTTTCGCAGACGATCTTTTCCGCCGCGAGCAGGCTGTCGTATTCCAGAACGTTGGCTGCCACGCCGATGGCGGTGAAGCCTTCCGCTTTAATCATATCGGCTACTTTATTCGCATTTTCTTCGCGCAGGTCGAGCACGGCAACTTTCGCGCCGCATTCGGCCAGGGCTTTGGCCATGACGCCGCAGAGAATGCCGCCGCCGCCGGTAACTACCGCGACTTTGTCCTTAAGATCAACTTTAAATGGTACACTCATTTTTGACTCCTTGCATAATAAGCTAATGCTTCTGATTTACCGGCCGCATTTTTCAGCCGCTTCTAAAATATTAATAAAATCATAAAGATAACACAAAATCACGTCCTTGCCAGTTATTTAATTCATTTTTGGTTAAATCTATTAAAGAATAGAGACCGGGAACTTCCGGCTTCCTGGGCATCCCGGCCAATGCGACGTTATGTATGGGGCCTGTGGAAACATTTTGGACATCGCATTCCGAGACATTGGAGTGCCATTGAGCACAACCCTGTTCGGTTTTACAATCATTCTGGTTTCCATTATCATTTTGGACATCGCATTCCGAGACATTGGAGTGCTATTGAGCACAACTGTTTTCGGTTTTACAATCATTCCGGACATTCCGGCCCTTCGTTCTGCATTTCCAGCGTTCACAACTTTTCTTGCTTTTCTCTCCCGCATTCGCGGGACCCGCAAGCGGGGCACACTCCCGCATTCGCGGGCTTCCGCATTCCGAGACATTGGAGTGCCATTGAGCATAACCCTTTTCGGTTTTACAATCATTTTGGACATTCCGGCCCCTCGTTCTGCATTTTCAGCGTTCACAACTTTTCTTGCTTTTCACTCCCGCATTCGCGGGACCCGCAAGCGGGGCACACTTCCGCATTCGCGGGCTTCCGCATTCCGAGACATTAGAGTGCCGTTGAGCATAACCCTTTTCGGTTTTACAATCATTTTGGACATTCCGGCCCCTCGTTCTGCATTTCCAGCGTTCACAACTTTTCTTGCTTTTCTCTCCCGCATTCGCGGGACCCGCAAGCGGGGCACACTCCCGCATTCGCGGGCTTCCGCATTCCGAGACATTGGAGTGTCATTGAGCACAACTATTTTCGATTTTGCAATCATTTTGGACATTCCGGACAACATCCCTGCACGAAGCTTGATGCTCGTATGGGAATACCGGGCGCGCCGGGAATAATGGGATATTGCCATCCGAACTGGTGTCTGCATAATTTTTGCACTCCCGAATTTTTGAACTTTGCCTTACTTTGATTCAGTCATAATATCCGGGTCCTAATTTCTTTGCTTGATTTTTGTGCTGTCTTCATAACGTGACATTCTATACTTATAGTAAATTTGTCACGCGAAATGGGCGCAAATGGCTTGCATTCAGCATATTATAAGTGAAAATAATGCTTTGTGTTTTGCTGCTGAACACGCGAAAAAGCTAAAACCGCAAGCTGTAAAGCGGCAGTTGTCCGTACCTGTGTTGATTCCTCGCTTTCACGGGGTAAATTAGAGGGCGTAATTATGTAATGTGTACTTTCAGTGGATAGCGCATCAAATTGAATGGTGAGAGAATATGTTAAATATTTTAATAGGATTATTGATTGGCAGAGAAAGCGACGGTGTTGCAACTGAGATTGCATTGAAAAAAAGCCGCGCAAAACCTGTACTTCAAGACCGCTGTCATGCCGCTATGGCTACTCTTTTTACTCCACTACTATTTGTCGTAATATTTATGACCGCAGTATTTCCCACAATGAATAAACTATTGATTTCATTCATAGACTGGGGAGGCCGATCACCTCTAAATTATTCTTTTCAACTATTTTTAATTGTTATTATTTGTTGCATGACTCTCCCATTACATTTTTTATTACAAAAAGTACCGTTTTTTTTGATAACTATGATGTTTGTAGTATTGGTATACTATATTAGTTTGAAAATTAAACATATTAATGTATATTTTTATCATGTGTAAAACTAATTATATGGAGTTGACATGATAACGATAAAATTTACAGAAACTGAGGTTGAAAAATTAAAG
>JBAYIO010000045.1:0-39459 GCA_041665605.1 Victivallaceae bacterium
AAACGGCTTGCCGCTGACCGGATCTACCGGAATTGCTTTCAGAATACCGGGCGCGAGTTGCTCCAGTGAATCAGGAAACGTACCGTTCTGATTTTTGTAAATATGCAGTGCCAGCGTAAGTTTCGCCGCATCAATTTCCGACTCTATCCTGGCGGTTTTTATTCTAAGATTGGGCGACATTGCTATTGCTGCTGAAATCAGGCAGTAATGGCTCAAAAGATTATTTCTGCTCAATTCATTATTGAGCGCATCTATTTGCTTCTCATCAAGCCAGTACGACTTTAAAAAAAGCGCTCTGACTTTGGCCATATATGTCAAGTACCAGATATAATCATTATAGATAAACGGCCAAAGTCCATATTTTTCAATTAAGCTGGAATTGCCGCCAAAGCATTCATTTAAGGTCTTCTTCCGGGAAATTATCTTTTCAAAAACATCCCTGCCGTTCATGATTTCACCGTCTGTAGCATGAATCATCGCCGCATTAAAATCTAGCTTATCTAATCCAGCCATAAGCAGCAAAGCAGTCCGGCTGCTGATTCCGCAACTGTAAATCAGCGAATTCATGGTTTCTATATTTATTGACGCACAGGCAATATTCACCAATTGCGAGATAACAAATGGCTCGGATTCAAATTGCTTTATGGTCTTGAATCCGTCGCAAATAAGACTGTAGCCAGCCTCCGGCTTGCCGTTCAGTCCGAAGGAACTGCTTTTCAGACTGATTAGCCTGAAAAGGGCCCGTTGTGAATTCAATTCCGGCAACAGGGTCTCAAAACCCTGATAATCACGATTATAAACCGCATTCGGTTTGTCCGCTCCCTGTTTGAATAGCTTTAAAATAAGCTCGATATCTTGGGTTTTAAGAATTTGCTCAACTGTGCTTCTGGCTTGCCCATGCCACAGGGCAATATCAAATGCTGGTTGGTTCTCTTGAATATCAAGAAGCGTTTTATATGGTGAAGAAACTTTCATAAAACCAAACGCCGCTTTATAGAAAAAAGCGCCGTTGTCAGCGTTTTTTTCCGGCATCTTCGGAAGAATGGCATCTTTATCCAGCGGAATTCCCTGTGTCCGCATTTCCGCCAGCCTGGACTCAACTTTAGCCCGTCCGATAGCGTTGGAGATGGTGTAAAATAGAATATAGGCCAAGGCCAGTCCGGCAATAGTCAGAACAAAAATCGTCAGGCACTTTCTGATGACGGAGTGCTTGAACTTGTATCTTAGCAAATAAAAGGTTACAGCAGCGCCGGCAAAAACGGCAAAAAAGACCACAATGATTGTCTGCATTCCCGGCAGAAACAACGGCAGATTCATATATTGCCTCCGGGCAGTTTGCTCAAGATACTGATGGCTTCCTTGTCAAACATTGAAAACGCGAACCATTTTTTGCCTAAATCTTTTAATGAAGCGCCAAAGTGATAAACGGTTTTATCGTCAATGATTAAAAACCGGTCGTGCGAGTTGTTAAACTCTCTTACCTCAACCGGCTGATACTGTTCGTTGAACTTTTTAATATCCAAGGCCAGTTGTTTAGAAACGGCCTTGGTAAAGATGGTTACTTTAACATTTTTTCTTCTTTTACCGAGATGGGTTAAAACGGTGTCATCGATGTAGTTGTCTATAATAATGATTGATTTTGCGGCGGTTCTGAACAGATCGGAAACGAACTGATAGGCATCAAAAACCTGACCGTCAAAAAAGATGCCCTGCCTTGGCTGAATTCCTCTGCTTTCAATGGCCGTCAGCACCTTATCCAGTTTCCGGTCGGTTTCGAGCTGCTTTAACTCAAGGGTTCCCAGCCGCTGGAAGACTTGCGCGTTTGACAGCATGAACCTTCTCATGGCGACAAAGGCGTTCATGATCTGAACACTCACTTTAACCGCAGTTTCACTGCGGAGCACGGCGGACAGCATGGCTACGCCCTGTTCGGTAAAGGCGTAAGGCAGGTATTTTCTATGTTGACCTCTTAGATTGTCAGCTTGTTTCTTTAAGGTCGCAATTTGCGATCTTAAAGATTTTCCATTTGAAGGTGCGAATTGCGGCCTCAAGACATTAAATTCTGTTTCTGATAGCTGAAACATGAATGCTTCCGGGAAACGTCCGATATTTCGTTTAACCTGCTCATTCAGCCGCCTGGTTTCAACTCCATAAAATTCTGCAATGTCATTATCCAGCATAACCTGAACGCCTCGAACAGTGTAGATCCGTTTTTGAATATCTTCGGATTTGATAATATCGAATTCATTCATGTCGGCTTCTCCAGTTCAGTTTCTTTAAGATCAAAAATTGTGCCCTCGCGTTCATACTCCTCACAAACAATACACATTTTTTGTGAAAAAGAAAGTTTCCCGGCTGAAAATCGGCAAAAAATCGGCGGGCTGTTTTGCCCGCCGCTGATTTACGAAAGTACAAATTGCTAATGAATCAGAGGCCGAAGAACTTTTTGGGTTCGCTGTAGGCCATTTTTGCGGCCAGAGTTTCGGCTATTTCCTGTGGCATCTGACCGTCTTCGACCATCCGGCCAAGCACGCCGGACAGGACGCGCCGGAACATTTCAAAGCGCGAGCCGTAGGAAAGCAGTTTGCGGGAATCGGACACCATGCCGGCAAAATTTGACAGCAGATCCACCGAGCCGATATACTCGAGCTGACGTTTCATGCCGACCGGAGTGTCGCACAGCCACCAGGCGGAGCCGAGGCGGACTTTTTCGCCGAAAGCGCGGGAGATTGTCGCCAGCGTCGCCTGATGTCCGGCATCCAGGCAGTACAGCACCACTTTCAGCCGGTCGTTGAAGCGGTTGAGGAATTTGATCAGCGCCGGCATGTGGTCCTGAAAATGGTTGCTGATGTCGCCGCCGCAATCCGGCCCGATGCTCCTGAACAACACATCGCGGACGTCTCTTACCGCGCCCATGTGCAGTTGACAGACCCAGTCTTTGGCCGCGTTCATTTCGGCGACTTCACCCAGGAAATAGCCCATATATACCCCGGTTTCAGCGCAGGATACGGTTTCGCCGTTCATCGCCTTGCGGAATACGGCATCAGCATCCTCGAAAGCGGCGTCAGCCGACGGCGGCACTTCAATGCCGTGATCGCTGGCAACGCAGCCGCGGAGTGCAAAATAGTCATGGGAAAGCTGCAGCGCCGCAATCAGGTCTTTCACCGACTTGATGCCGATGCCGAAACGTTCGCCCACTCTGCCGATATATTCCCGCCAGCCGGGAGCAAATATTTTCATGGCCTTATCCGGGCGCCAGGTCGGGCGGATGAGAGTTTTTCCTGCGGCGCGGTTCACCGTGCCGTGCTCCTCCAGCATATCGACCGGATCATCGGTCGAACACATGGCTTCAACGCCAATCTGCTGAAGAAGCTGCAGGGGGCGTTTGTCGGGACGGGCCAGCACGCCGTTTATCTGTTCCCATAATGCCTTGCCGGTATCCGGTCCCAGCAGCGTATTGATTCCAAGATAACGGCGCAGATCCAGATGAATCCATTCATAGACCGGGTTGCCGGCCACATCCGGAAAAACCGACGCCATTTTCAGCCATTTCTCTTCCGGCGACCTGGAGCCGGTCAAATATTCCTCCGCGATTCCGCATTTTCTCAGCACTTCCCAGACATAATGGTCCGTGGCGGCAAATAGCTGCCAGGCATTGGGGTAATTGCAGTTTGCGGCGATTTCCTTGACATTCGCATGATTGTGCGGATCAAGAATAGGCAGGGATTTTATTCCCGCATAAATTTTCATCCCGGCATCATTACCGATCAGATAGCTGTCTCCAAGAAAACTCATTTAAGATCTCCAGTTTTATAGTTACGCTAACGTTGGCATAATAATATAATCCGTAAAAAACGCAGGCAAAATCCGAAAGCGGAAAAATTTTAAATTTAGTAAAATCCGGAAACTTAATGGATTTTTCTGCTTTAGACTGTAACCAAATAATTTTTCCAGACGACTACAATAAAGAGAACGGATTGCCCGTTTTATTATCCAAAGAAAGATGCCGGACCGCGTAAAACCTCCGGCGAAGGTGACTTTTATATGCTCGAAATTATGAAAAAAGGCTATGTAACCATATTTTTAATTGCCATGCTGGGGGCAAGCGTGCTTGCCGAGGACATGCTTAACACGCAATATATGGCTGTTTTGTGGTCTGCGCTTTCAGATGCAAACCTGGTACTGGCAGACGGAAGCGTCTGCGGCGGCATTAAAATATGTAAAACCGCGCCTGTCGGTATCAATTTTGTGAACGGAAACCAGCGCTGCAGAGTGGAATACCGGGCAATACCGCCGCAGTTGGCCGAAAAATACGGTTATGACCCGGTCAAAGCGGCTGAATTCGAAAAATTGCTGAAACGCCGGGAGCTGCCGGCAGAATCCTGCCGGTAACGGGCAGCTTTCATCCTTCCAGGTAGACTCTTTCGACACGGGAGCCGACCGAACAAAGCAGCTCGTAAACGTGTGTCCCTTTGAGCTGCGACCAGTGTTCCGCGGGAATCGCGCTTTCACCCTGGCGACCGATGCAGACGACTTCGTCGCCGCACTGCGCATCGGGAACAGACTCCAGCGAGACGGTCGTGTAATCCATGGAAATTCTGCCGAGCACCGGACAAAGATGTCCGCGGATAAGCACATATCCCCGGTTGGAAAGCGCCAGCGGCAGCCCGTCGGCGTAGCCTGCGGCAATGGTGCCGATCAGCGTATCTTTCATCAGGCGGTAAGTCCTGCCGTAGCCGATAGTCGAACCGGCCGGAAGCTTGCGGATTGCCGCGAGGCGGGTTTTTATTTCCAAAACCGGCTCCAGGTTCATGGAACGCCGACCCTGACTGTCAAACAACCCGTAAAGATTGATGCCGGTGCGGACGTGAGTGAACGGTGCCGTACAGGTTTCCGGGAAATTGTTGATCGCGTCGCTGTTGGCCATGTGGATCTTATTGAATTTAACCCCGGCGGCATCAAGCTTTTTCAGCAACGCCGTAAAGGAGTTTATCTGGTTGCGGGTATAGTCGTCGCCGCCCTGGTAAGCCATGGGGAAATGAGAATAAATGCCTTCAAATTTCAGGTTTGGCAGCTTGACGGTTTCGAGGATCTGCTCATATGCGTCATGCACCAGCATCCCGAGGCGCCCCATTCCGGTATCAATCTTGAAATGACATTCCACGGTTTTCTGCTGTTTGACGGCTTCGCGGCTGATCGCCTGCGCCGTCCTGAAATCGTTGATTGGGCAGATAATGCCGTTGCTTACCGCGACCGGAATCTCATCCGGCAGAATATTGCCGAGAATCTGCACCGGCAGCCCCATGTCCTTCAGTTGCAGCGCTTCATTGATTTCGGCAACGCCGAATCCGGCAGCGCCGGCGGCTTTCAGCGCGCAGGCGATATCCATGACGCCCAAACCGTAGGCATTGGCTTTAAGTATTGCCAGTACGGAGCACGGCGCTACGTTTTTACAGATGTTCTGGAAGTTCTGTTTCAGTTTATTCAGGCTGATCTCCAGCCTTACCCTGCTTTCCGGCCTGTTTCTCAATTCATCCTCCTGGCCATTTTACATGGTCAAATTATTTTAAAATCGGCACCTAAACGAATAAAATCCTTTATGAAATCGGGATAGGTCACGGCAGCGGCCTCCGCGCCTTTGACGACGGTTTCGCCTTCAGCCGCCAGTCCCGCGATGGCCATGGCCATGACAATGCGGTGATCGCCGTAACCGTCAACAACCGCGCCATGCAGCTTTGTTCCCTCGATTACCATGCCGTCCTCAAGCTCCGTGATCTTCGCGCCCATTTTGCGCAGTTCGCGGGTCATGCAGGCAATACGGTCGGTTTCTTTGATCCTGGCCTGCGGTACATTCAACAGCCGGGTTGTCCCGCCGGCGCAGGCGGCGACTGCCGACATCAGCGGCAGCGCGTCCGGGGTGGCGTTGAGATCAACATCAATCCCCTTCAGTTCTTTGCCGGGCCGGACAATGGTGGAAAGTTCGCCCCGTTCCACCTCGGTGCCCATCCGGTCGAAGAAGTCGAATACGGCTTTATCGCCCTGCAGATCGCTGAAATCCAGGTTTCTGATCTCCACTTCGCCGCCAGCCAGCGCCGCGGCTCCGAGCGGGAAGGCCGCGGTGGAAAAATCCGCCGGAATCGTCCACTCGAAATGCGGATAATGCTGTCCGCCGTGAATTTTAAACCATGACATATCAGCGTTGCGTTCGTACTTAATCCCCAGCCGGTCAAGCCAGCCCAGGGTAATTTCGACATAAGGTCTTTCATTCAGGTTGAACACCGTGATTTCGGTATCCTGCCCGGCAAGCGGCGCGGCGAACAGCAGCGACGTGAGGAATTGCGAACTCTTGCCGTTGACGCCGGTTTTACCGCCCGGCAGCGGCCCCTGGATGGAGACCGGACACTTGCCGTCACGAGACTCCGTTTTGACGCCAAGCTGCGCCAGCGCGTCCAGCAGCGGCCCCATCGGGCGGGTGCGCAGCGAATCGTCGCCGTCAAATGTCACATTGAACCCGGCCAGCGCGGAAAGGCCGGAAAAGATTCGCAGACTGGTGCCGGAATTGCCCATGTCAATCGTGTGGCCGGGATCTTTGAATCTGCCGCCGGTGCCAGTGATGCGCCAGCATTCCGGCGTCTCCTCCACCTTTGCGCCGAACAGCACGGCGGCTTTCAGGCACGACCTGGTGTCTTCCGACTCCAGCGGCGAATGAATTACGGAAACGCCCTCCGCCATCGTCGCGACCGCGACTGCCCGGATCGTATGCGATTTTGAGCCGGGCACTGAGATGACCCCTTTAACCTGTGACTTCCTTACTCTGATATCCATATTTAAACCGTATTAAAAGTTTCTTTGCCTTATTTAAAAATATCCAGATTGTAGTAATGTATTTTCGTTTCCAAAGTAAACAAGCCATCAGACGGAGAAAATCTGTAATGAAAGTATCAATCATCAGCACCGGCAGCGAATTGCTGAAGGGCACGACGGTCAATACCAATCTGGCATTCCTTGGTCAGGCCCTGACGGCGGCGGGGTTAACGCCGGGACGCGGGGCGATTGTTCCGGACTCCGGCAGATCAATGACGGAAGCGCTGGCGGACCTGGTTCCGGTATCCGACATCATCATTACAACCGGCGGGCTCGGCCCCACCAGCGACGATATCACCAGACAGGTAGTCTGCGAATTCTTCGGACTGAAGCTTAAAGAAGACCCGGAACTCCGTAAAAAACTTGAAGCGCACTGGCAATGCCTCAAACGCGGCCATGCCCCGGAGGCGCTTTTCTCCCAGGCCCAGGTGCCGGAAAACGCGGTTGTGCTGGAAAACCGCAACGGCACCGCCCCCGGTCTCTGGCTCAACACGCAAAAAGACGGCTGCCCGAAGATCATTATCCTGCTGCCCGGTCCGCCTTCAGAACTGGAGCCGATGTTCATGGAAGAGGCGCTGCCGAAGCTTGAGGCGATTGCCGCCGACAGGACATTCACTGAGCGCTTTATGGTTGCCGGCGCCGCCGAACTGATGATTCAGAAGCAGGTTGAAGCCGTAATCGGAGATCTGCCGGTGGAATTGGCATACTGCGCTTCCGCCGAAGGCGTCCGGGTTTTTCTTACCGGAACGGACCGGCTGCTGCTAAAGGCTAAAGCCGCAGAGTTGAAAACCGCTTTCGGCAATGCGGTGCTGGCAAATGACTCGCTGTCACTGGCGGAGGAAGTTTCGTTTCAGTTGCGGAGCCGTCATTTCACCCTGTCCACGGCGGAATCCTGCACCGGCGGCATGATCGCGGCGGCAATCACCGATCTGGCCGGATCATCCGATATCTTCAAGGGTTCAGTCGTCGCGTACAGCAATGAAGTCAAGGAAAAGATACTCGGTGTTCCGGCTGAAATACTGAAGACGCATGGTGCGGTCAGCGAAGAATGTGTTGCCGCCATGGTTGACAATATCTGCGCCGGATTCGACACCGACACCGGGATTGCGGTTTCCGGCATCGCCGGTCCCGGCGGCGGGACTCCGGAGAAACCGGCAGGCCTGGTCTTTATCGGCGTCAGAGTAAAAGAATCCATGGAAGTCAAAAAGTTCAACTTCCGCGGTTCCCGGGAAACTGTCCGCGGAAGGGCCGTCGCTGCCGCCTTCCGCATGTTGCGCGATCTCCTGTTCCGGCAATAAACAACCTTCACCATTGAACACCAGTTTTGCCCGTGCGGCCGGCATGACATAACGGCCGCCAGTCCGATTTTGGACACCCGACTCCGAGTAATTGGAGCGTCGTTGAGCACAATGCTTTTCAATTTTACCCCCATTCCGGACACAACACTCCGAGGATTTGGAGTGTCGTTGAGCACATACCATATCAACATTATGGACATTATGGACACCATGTCTGCACAACATTCCGGAGACTTTGGAGTATCGTTGAGCACATGCCATATCAACATTCTAGACATTCTGGACCCCATTGTGCAGAAGGTTTTCCGGTGTAGAGCTCTCGCTCTGCGAGAGGTTCCGATCCCCGTCCGGCACGGACGGCGCTACAACAAATCCCCATTCCGGAGACTTTGGAGTATCGTTGAGCATAACGGTTTCATAACTTTTCTCGCTTTCAACTTTTCTCGCTTTCCACTCCCGCATTCGCGGGCTTCCCCATTCCGGAGAGTTTAGAGACATGTCGAGCATAATGCTTTTAACTCCGGTTTTATAATTTTTCCTTTTCAATTGTTTTCCCGCTTAAATTTTAAACCTTTAGAATTTTAGCAATTCTCTTTACATATATAGTGATTTTGTCAACTGAAACGGTGCAGGCAAGGTGGAAGGTATTTATAAATAACATGATATGACAGTAAATTGACGGAAAAATACTTCCGGAAACAGCAATATCCAAATATTTTCCTTTTTTTTCAAAAAGGGGTATTGACAGAATTTGCTAAAACGTGTATTCTAGTAATAGCTAAAACGTGTATCCAAGATTTTAATTAGGATTTTAGAAGGATTTTATGGTTACGATCAAAGACATTGCCAGAGAGGCCGGAGTAAGCCATGCCACCGTTTCATGCGTTTTGAACGGCAAGGCGAAACAGCTCAGGATCAGCGACGTTGCCAGCGAACGCGTCAAAGCCGCCGCCGATCAGCTCGGCTATCAGCGCAACGAGATCGCCCGGTCTGTAGTTACCGGCAAAACTAATGTCATCGGCTTTCTGGTGCCGGACACTTCCAGTGAACATTGTGCCCGTCTGCTGGACGGCATAATGCGCGGCGCATACGAAAATGATTATTTCATCAAAGTTATTTATACGGAACCGGGTTGCAGCGCACAGGATATTTCAAGAATTTGCATTGGTCAACGGCTGGCTGGATTAATAGCCTACGGACTGTCAGATGAAAATTTCTTTTCAAAACTGCAACAGCAGATTGCGAAACATGAAATACCGCTGGCAATCGCCGCCGGCAATTGCTCTACTTTCGATAAATGCATAAGGGTATTGTCCAATCATGCCCAGGGCGGCAGACTGGCATTCAAACACCTTTATGATCAAGGTCATCGTTCATTTATAATCGCCGCGGGATATTGTAAATCGGAATGGGCAGCTAAACGTACCGCCGGATTTGTCGCGGCAGCAGCAGAAGCGGGAATTACCATTCCCGAAGCTAATGTTCACCGTGCGGATGAAATGATTTTATTTGAGCAGAATGAATTGAAGAAGTGGGTTGCCGAAACCGGAGCAACCGCGCTTTTCTGCATGTCGGATTATTCGGCGCTGACGGCAATAAATACGCTGCAACTGGCCGGACTGAAAGTGCCGGAAGATGTTGCGGTTGCCGGCTATGGCAATCTTTCGCTCTGCAATTTTTCCAGACCGGCAATTACCAGTATTGAAGAACATTTGTCGCAAATCGGCAGCCGGACGGTAAATGTTCTGCTGGAGAAAATAAAATCCGGCAACATAATTGAATTGAACGAAGAATATTCTGAAACCTTGAATGTTGAACTGATAACCAGAAATTCCACTAATTTTAAACGATAAATCAAAAAGGAGACAGACAGATGAAAGGGAAAAGCAAGAATCGTCAAAATGCAATCCGGAAAATAAACGATTTCACACTCATTGAACTGCTCGTGGTTATCGCCATCATAGCAATTTTGGCCTCAATGCTGCTGCCGGCGCTGAACAAAGCCAGAGAAAGCGCCAAGAGAATTTCCTGCGTTAATAACCTCAAGCAGGCAGGGACAGGCATCGGGCAATATGCCATCGACAATACAGGCTATCTGCCGATATTGTATTATTCTGTTCCGTATTACCCATCATGGCAGCAAGCTTTTTCGCCATATCTGTCCAAAAAAACTTCAGGAGTCATCTCTGCACGTCCAAGATTTGGTATAGATTATATGACATGCCCGTCTGAAACGGATAAAACCATTGCCCATTACGGAGCCCATTCTGGAATTTATTCTCCGCCAACCTATGATTGCGGACTTATGCGAGTATACCCAACATATCCAGCGCTGAAAATTGACAGCGTAAAATCATCTGCATTTATAATCGCCGATTCTGTGCATATGCAGATTGATTCGATATATTCCAGCCCGTTCATAACAGATGCAGATGGCGACGGAGTTAAAGATTATCCGGCTTCAGCTAAAATTTATAACCGGGCTTCGCCACGTCACAGCAAAACCATAAACTGCCTTTTTGTGGGAGGACAAGCCAAAACTGTATCGTTGAAAGATTTTTTAACGAATAAAGATAAATTGTGGACCATTAAATAGATTTATGTGATACGGAGCAATAAAAAATCAAAAAAATTTGGGGAGTAAAAAAATGCGTTTTGCGGTTACAGCTATATTATGTTTTTTATCAATGAATCTGCTGTGCAATTCTGGACTAAAGCCGGACGAAGAAAGATCAATATCCAATAAGATCGTGTCTAAAAAACTATTTCTGGATAAAACAGAGGATGCGATTTCTACGAGCGGGCTGGTGTGTATCCCGCGACGTTACATTCAGGGGGAACGCGGGGAGCTCATCATTGAAGCAGAAGAACCCACCCGTTTTGTTATTGGCGATGAAAGTGATCCGCTGAATGGGTTTGGGCGGGACACCAAGGCCAGTGCCGACCGCTACATCGCGTATTTAAAGCAGGCGCAATATGCCGTGGAGATTTCCAAACCCGTCAAACTCCGACTCTGGTATCATGCCTATTTCCCGGGGATCGGTCAATGGATGCATACGGAACGGCTGGATAACGGTAACGAACTGAATGTTACTGACCATTGGGACAAGGATGCCAGCGCTCCGAACCTGAAGCAATGGCTGTGGAAAAAAGGGGGGGTCTACGATTTTAGCGCAGGCAGTCACATTTTTTTTCTGGACTGGCAGGGTGGCGCTCGGCTGGATCAACTGGCATTTTTGCCGGAAGGTGAGATTCCGAAAGAAGGCGAAGTCTTTGCCGCCACGTATGGAAACATAGCGGACAAGGGCGCAGTGCAGACCATCCCAGTCAAGTTGCGTGCCGACCAGAAGCTTCGTCAATTAAGCACGAAAGTGGACGCGGCGGGGGGGAGAGTGGAGATGTATCTTTCAGCCGACCAGGGGAAAAACTGGTCCCTCATTCCGGCAAGCGGAGATTTGAGTGGGTTTGTGTTCGCGGACGAGAAACAACTGTTGATCAAGTATATTCTGCATGCTGCTGAAAATCACTCCTCGCCACTGGTGATGCCGGGTTCGCTTACGGCGGTCGCGACTTCCGGCGTGTCGCCGCTGGCCAAAGTTAGCAAGGATATACTTTTCAATGAGAAATCCATCAGTCTGACCCCTTCCGGCTGGAGAGGGGTTCGTCCGGATGAAGCGGGGTGGAAGTTTGTTCAGGCGCGTCTGCCGGATGAGAAAGGTGTGATCTGGCTGGATGCGGCGGAGGCGGATAAAACGATTTTTGCGCCCCCCCAGGCATCGTGGATTCAGGACGACAAAGACGCGTTTTCCGGAAAAGCAGTTTATCAGGGGGGACATGCGAATTTCAATCTGCTCAGCTTCGATATCTCGATGTCCAGCACCGTCAAGTGCCGTCCATGGTTTCGCATCAAACTGTTCAAGAGCGATGTGCGGAAAATGGAAGATCTGGGCGCGACGTCCCAATATATTCCCAGTGTTGGGTATCAATTTGACCGGAACGAGCTGGTTACGACCGACTCTAGAGTGGCGGACAAGGATCATCCCTTCGGAAAAGAATTAGCTCTCTTGAAGAATGATGCCTTTTCTGCGGCGGCGTTTCAGAAACAGGAATGGGTCTGGATACCTGGAAAGCCGGTATCGCTGGAGGCGGGTCCGCATGTGTTCCGTATACGGAAGGGGTTGGAGTATGTTTTGCTGGATCGGATCGCGTTGGTATGCGGAGACAATCATCCACCGGTCGGCAAAGGTGCGGATTCCCCTCGAGTGTTAGCCAAAGAAGGCGAGATGGTCTTTCATGCTGTGAATACAGCGTCTGTCAAGGACATTGCTTTAATTAAAGCCGACGGCGAGTTGGCGGGATGCACGATCACATATTCCGTTTCAATGGATCAAGGTCGAACATTTAAACCTTTGGCCGATGCAGCACAGAATAAAGCAGGCAGGCCGCAGAACGGATTTATTATCAAAGCGGTGATCAAAGCAGGGGAAAACAGCGACCGGCTCCATATAAACCGGTTCGTGGCTGAACTTGGCAGTACAGGTCAAACCGGAGTAGAGCTTTCCAATGCGGAACAGCGGATCCTGTTTGACGGACGCTCCGGCATGTTGACCGGGTGGTGGACGCAAAAGGCTGGCTGGATTGTGCCGCAAGGCTATGCACAGCCATATTTTAATTTTTTAATGGGCGACTCGGTAAGCGGGTTCAGCCTTGTGACGCAGGCCAGCGCGGAACTGGTGGATATTCAGACGAGTACAGTCAATGGCGTCAAGACACTGTTGCTTAAGTATGCAATGGTCAATGATATGGTTGATGCATTAGTGCAGATTGATCTGCCGCCCACGGGACTGGCGCAATGGAGTCTGAAACTGATCAACCAGTCGCCCCGGGATCTCAAGAGCATTAAATTTCCCCTGATCACCGGAATTCGCGTAGGTAATGATCCGGAGAAAAACTCTGGGGTTGCATCGACATTTTATGCGCCGGACTTTGCTGTTCCAGGGATGCCGTTGTTGATTCCCAATAATATGTTTTCCAAGCCATATCCCGGACATTGCTACATGGGCTGGTTTTCTGTCTATAGCGATCTGGGAGCTTTTACCGCACAGGTTCGGGACACAGACAGGGTTGTGACCGAAATCGGCCTGGAGCCGGATGCCAACATCATGTCGTCGCAGATTAAATTTGACCGTTTGCTGACGATTGGCCCCGGGGAGGAGAATGAAAGCCATTACGCACTGGGTTTCCATGGGGGGGATTGGCATCAGTCCGCGGATTTCTACAGTCAATGGGCGCATTCCTGGATGAACTTTTCGTATGTGAATAAAAATTGGGCCAAAGACGCGGACGGATGGGTGTCGGGATGGCATTTTGTGTCCGGCTGGATGGCCACACGATATCTCACCCACCTGGTGCCGGAAATGAAGTGGCTGGGTGCCAGTTATCTTCAGCATTTTTCCAACTGTATCGATGGCACCAATTCCTCGGCCACCCTATTTGCGCTTAATCCCAAATATGGAACCTTGGCTGAGTTCCGGAAAGCGCACGCGGAATCGGCGAAGCAGGGAGTGTATCACACGTATTATACGCCTTCACGGATATTTAGCGATCTGCATGCGGCCAATGATGCCATCGGAACAACCCCCCGCGAATTATTGCCGCCTGAAATCAAAATGTTTCCCCCGAGTTTCGGGGCCAAGTGGGGGGCGAAAAACCCAGCAGGCTCCGCAAGCTGTGGCTATAATATACCCACGCGCTGCGTGAATATCTGTCCGGCTTCGCAAGGCGGACATGAATTTCTTGTTGACGGGATAGCGACAAACTACAGCCTTTTGGCAGGCGCCCAGGGCGTGTATTCGGACGAAGCGTGCGGCGATACAGCATGTTATGACACAACCCACAATCATGGCAAACAATATGGATTGTGGAACAAGGGGCTTCAGGACAGTTACAAGGAAAGTCTGGATATAGCCAGGAAACGGAATCCGGATGTGGTGTTGGCTTGTGAAGGAGCTCCTGATCAATTGCTCCAGTATGTGGATTTCGCATTAGGTTACTTTGGTCTATTGGAGCTCTACACCTTCCCCGAGATCAAGATGCTGGGGCCACATATGTTACCCGCCGGCACGCGGGAAGAAAACACGCGGTTTAATCATCTCTATTTGAGGGCCAACCGCATGATATATACGCCCGGAAGCAGGAACGACCGTCAATTCTTTGCGCATCGAAAACGGATCAGGGACTGGATGTATGGATGTAAATTCATGGACGATTGCGGGCTGACAGCGAGTCGGCCGGGGATCATCACCAAATGGTTTCAGCGCGAGGATGTTGAACACTCTGGAGCACTGATCAATATTCAGAACGAGTTTGCTGAGGGAGCCACGGTCACCCTGCGCTCGCCGCTGGTCAAGGATGTAAAGTTTGCGCTTGCGTACCTGCTGGACGAGGACGAGGTGATCAAGGTGGTGTGTGCGCAGGAAAAAGACGGCCTGAAGATTGCCATCCCGAAAGCCAAAGCTTCAAGCATTCTGATTCCAGTAAAGTTTCCAGATAAAGAGGCGATTCGGGCGTATCTGACCTGGCCGCAGACTGCCGGAGCCAACAAGCTGGTGCTGATGATCGCCAATCTGAGCAAACACCCGCAGACTTTGTCACTGGCCTATATCATGCCGAAGGGAATTACATTGAAAGATCCGCCGGCCAGTATCCGGATCGATGCTTTCGATGTGAGCCGGATGGAGATACAGGCCGCCGGTATCGAAGCCATGTCCGGAATGGCAGAGGCAAAGGTTGTTGTTAATGCCGGCGTGGCATCAACAATGTGTAGCACAATGCTCAGACCGGTTTTATATAACGGCGGTTTCGAGGCGGATTCATCAGGCAAGGGTACTCCGGATGCCTGGCGGACTCTCGGGGCCTTCTGGCATATACATCTGATCCAAAACCTGTCATTGCCCTTTGATCTGAATCACGCGGACGGCGTGCTGGATCCGCAGGATCCGGCGGAAGGGAAATTGTCCTTGCGTCTTGACGGCAAGGTACCGATTCCTTACTATTGGGGCGGTGAGCGGCAGTACATGTGGGCTAAGGAACGGAGAGAGGAACGTCTTAAATTGGCGGACACTAGACCTTGGTGCTTCAATACGGGACAATTGCTGCTTTTGAAACCGGGGACACGTTACCAGGTGTCGTTCAAGTTCAGGACGGCCGCAGATGCTGCCGTGATTGAAATTACCAGCACAGTCTATGGCGGGGACAAATCAAACCCCGATTTATTCCCAACACAGAAGGTGTCGCCACAAAAAGGAAACAGGAACTGGCAGCAGCATGTGTTCCAATTCTCCACACCTACTGATCGTTCAGAATGTGTTCTTAATTTTAAAAATACGGCAGATCAGCCGGTGTGGATTGATGATGTAAAAGTAGTTAATACGGATAATGCACAATAACAGGTCAAAACCATTTTAAAACAGAGTTAAACATGAAAAAAACAATGTCAATGTTAATAACGGTCTCGATGATTTCGTTAACTGTAAACGCCGATAACCTTTTAAAGAATGGTGATGCCGAATCTGAACTTGAGAACTGGTCAAACACTCTTGAGTTAAGCACGGACAATCATCATTCTGGCCAAGCCGCATTCAAGATGGTGGACAGCACTGCGCAAAGTACCGAACTTATTCCAGTTGACCCTGAGAAAAAATATCGGTTGTCCGGCTGGTTTAAAAGTGCGAATGCCAAGCCAGCGCTGATATTACTGGGATTGATGTCCTATGATGCCGAAAAACGGCTCATACGCCCCATGGATGTGTCCGTGGTTTTGAATACGGAAACGAAGCTCGCGCAAGACTGCCTGCCTGACGATACTACAATCAAAGTGACCGATGCAAGCAAATGGAAGGAAGGAGATATTTATAGCGTCGCGTTTGCCGCGGACGATTCGGGTAATTATAATGACCTGCCCAATAGAAATATTACTGGCATGGGCATAAAAAGCATCAATCAGGCAGGAGAAATCTGGGAAGTTTTCCTGTCGAAGCCATGCGGCAAAACGTTTCCGGCCGGGACAACAGTTCGCCAGCATTGCGTACCAAATTATTCCTATCCTTATGTTGTATGCAGCCCAAAGTTCAACTCGGAGTTCTGGAAAGAATTATCCGGAACCATTACAGGGATGTCGAAAACAACATCCCCGGGCGATAAGTTTTGGCGCGGCACTAAATATGTTCGTCTTATCATTCTGTCGTTAAATGGAGGTCTTGTATATTTTGATGACATAAAATTGGAAGAAGTAAAGGAATAATCTTTTCGCCCTGTATGCACCCATACAGGGCAACGCCTTTTTTACGCCAAACTGTAGAAGACAAGCTTAAAGAGGAGGATGTGAAAAACCGAAATCTGGAAAATTTATATTCAGTGTTTTTAACTTATTAAGCGCGGGTTGCCGGACACATAATTTTCAGAAAAATATAAAAGATCGCTAATTGTTTAAAGGAGGATATTATGTCGCATAAATTGCTGTTCAATGTCATGCTTCACATTAGTTTTCTTATGTTTTGGACAATTAGTGATGCTTCCGGCATGATTTACTATGTCAGTAACACGGGAAACGATGCGTGGAACGGTCAGGCGTCAACTTATCAAGGCGGGAACGCGGGACCCTGGAACTCCATTTCTCAAATTAATAACTATAACTTTAATCCTGGCGATCAAATACTGTTCCAGCGGGATGGGATATGGAGAGACACCCTGCTTATCCATAACTCCGGCAATGTTAATCAACCCATAATCTTTGGAGCATATGGAACAGGCGCAAAGCCGGTAATCACCGGGTCTTCTCCAATAACAGGCTGGACAGCTTACAACGGAAGCATCTGTCGCGCCACAGTAAACAATCCGGTAACACAATTATTCGTGAACGGTAAAAGACAAATACCTGCCAGAAGCCCTAATACCGGATTTTTTAATTTAGTTAAAAACGGAGACGCGCAGCATTGGATAATTAAGCAGGCGTTAACGGTCGGGGATGACTACTGGAATGGCGCAACTGTATTTACTCGTTCCTGGCCCTGGTATGCAGAGGAAAAAACGATAACAGACTACACGCAAAGTGTACAGCAAATTATTCTTAACAGTTCAGTTAATTCCACATTAACCGGAATCCCGTGTTATATTGAAAACCTGCCAGGCACTTCTCCGGGCTGCCTGGATCTGCTGGATTCTCCGGAGGAGTGGTATTATAACTCCACGACTGATTATCTATACTTATGGTTGCCGGCAGGAGTAACTCTGTCTGACCTTAACAACGGAGCCGCAGAGATATCGGCATCGGATGCAAGCGGTATCGTAATCAGCAATAACGCTGGATATATCCAGATAGAAAACTTATATATTTGTAATTTTTCCAGTTACGGAATAAGTACCCAAAACCCAAGTCAAGCCGTCTCGAATATTACAGTCCTCAATAATACCATAACCCAGATTGGCACAAAACCGTGTCTGAACTACGGCGCGGCGGTGTATCTGCCGTACGGGAGCTATCTGCATGTGACCGGGAATACGCTGTCCTGCTCGCTTTACGGCATTCTTGCCGTACGTGCCCAAAACAGCGATTTTACATATAACAGAATAAATGATATAGGTTTTAATGGCATATCAGTGCCAGGGCTTGGAGATACTAATCTTGCTTCCAGCAATACAATATCTTATAACTATGTGGAACGCTGTTGCCTGACATTGGATGACGGCGGAGGCATTTATACTCAATTCGCAACAAATACCACAATCAGCAATAATATCGTTAAAGATATAATTGGCAGTCATTCTGATCCGAGCATACATCAGGCTTATGGAATTTATCTGGACTATCACTCGAATCATGCAACAGTGTCAAACAACATTGTCATAAATGCGGATTGTGGTATTTTTTCCAATAACCCTTCTTATGCAACTATCAGCAATAATACAGTTTATATGACTAGAGAGTGCGCCATGGAATTAAATGCGTACAATTATAATGATCTCACAAACAATGTGGTTAACAGTAATATCTTTTTCCCTTCTCCCAATGCAAAAGACTGCATAACGACATATAACGGTCTGGACGGAACATCTCCAAACAACTTCTTCACCGGGGACAATAATTATTATGGGCATAAGTATGTAAAAGGCAACAATGCCAATACTTCTAATTTGTCCCTTCCTGCATGGCAGAATGTGTCAGGGAACGATCCGAATTCAGTAGATTTGTATAGTTATTTTGATTTAGACGGATTAAAATCCGTGATTTATTTGAATGACGATGCGGTTAATTCCAGGACGGTGTATCCCGACTATGACTATTTGGATTTATACGGCAACAGCTATGCTGCCGGAAGCGCTGTTACGCTACAGCCGTTTACCGCGAAAATATTTATCAACCGCAATTCTTTAAGGGGATATTGGCAATTGGACGAACCCGGTGGTTCTTCCGCGTTTGATTCAACGGCCAATAGAAATAATGGCACGGTGTGCGGCGGCGCGACATGGGCTGCCGGATATACCGGCGGCGCCTTGAGCTTTGATGGTTCAACCGGTTATGTTAACTGCGGGAATAAGTCTTCTTTGCAGTTGAGCGGCGACTTGACGTTGTCGTTCTGGATGTACCCGACCAATATCACAAAGGGAAGGCAGAACCTGCTGGACAAGAGTTATGGCGGCGAATTTAGCCTGGTACTGGAGCCGGATGGAGCGTTGACCTTTTATCACGGGAACGGAGGATATTATTGGCAAGGGAATATACTTCCACCCGGAACGGTTCAATCTGACCAGTGGCAGCACATAACCATCACAAGAGACGCAGTTAACAGGGCGGTAAAATGTTTTTATAATTACAGCCTTATCGCCTCAGTCACATATCCCGATGAAGTAAATAAGCTGCCAGGCAAATCGACGGCGCCGGTATATATCGGCAAAGGTTTCGCCGGTTTCTTCGCCGGCAAAATTGATGATGTACTTCTCGGCAGCTCCTGCACGGATTCAAATCTCGCGGGTTATTGGCCATTAGACGAAGTCACCGGTTATTCCTATTACGCATTTGACTCGGCTGCCAATATAAATGATGGCATGCTGCACGGCGGTACGGCCTGGACTGCATCAGGATATATCGGCGGCGCCTTGAGTTTTGATGGTTCAACCGGCTATGTTGACTGCGGGAATAAGTCTTCTTTGCAGTTGGATGGCGATCTTGCGCTGTCATTCTGGATGTACCCGACCAATATAACAAAAGGAAGGCAAACCTTGATAGACAAGAATTATGGCGGCGAATTTTCCGTAATAATGGAGCCCGCTGGCGGACTGTCCTTCTATCACGGCACGGCACGGCAGTCCGGATATTACTGGCAGGGCAATATACTTCCTTCCGGCACGATTCAGAATAATCAGTGGCAACATATAATCATTGCCAGAGACGCAACCGCCAGAACGGTAAGGTGTTTCTATAATGACAGCCTTATCACCACAGTCACATATCCAAGTGACGTCAATAAGCAGCCAACCAAATCGACGGAACCGGTATACATTGGTGAATTGAACGACAGCTTTGGTACTTGGTTTCCCTATTACTTTGCCGGCAGAATCGACGATGTACGCATCAGCAGTTCCTGGATAAATAATTCCAAAGTCGCCAGTTCCTGGTTATTAAATGAAACCAGCGGCTATACCGCATTTGACGCAGCGGCAAATAATGACGGCACAGTACACGGCGGCGCAACCTGGACTGCATCAGGGCATAGTGACGGCGCCGTGTACTGTGCCGTCATTATTTGCCGCTGCGTCAAATGCGGGAGTAACCCTTCTCTGCAGTTGAACGGCAATCTTACGCTGTCATTCTGGATGTACCCGACCAATATAGCAAAAGGACGGCAGAACCCGCTGGATAAGAATGCCGGCGGCGAATTTTGTGTGGTCCAGGAGCCTGATGGAGGACTTTCCTTCTATCACGGCACCAGCTTGCAGGCTGGATATTATTGGAATGGCGGGAACCATATACTTCCTGCCAATACAATTCAACTTAACCAGTGGCAACATATAACAATCACGAGAGATGCTGCTACCAGAACGGTAAAGTGTTTCTATAATGACAACCTCATCGCCACTGTCACATATCCTGATGAATTGAACAGGCTGCCGCGCAAATCGCTGGATTCACTGTTTATTGGAAAAGGAGTACACGGCTTCTTTGCCGGCAAAATCGATGATATACAAATAAGCAATTAATATATAAAACGATTCAATTACAGAGGATATCAGCCCGGTTATGTCGAAGACGGTTGTTTGAGGCAATGCTTGCATATATATTCTGTGCATGAATGGTGATTTTTATATTGAACCAGAATGCACCACGACGTAAACACAGAAAGAATATATTATTATAGTTGTTTTTGATATAACATTAGGAACATAGTTTTTTAATTAACATCAACAAGGGGTGTCATGAAACTTTGAAATACTAAATTTTTGCTCATTTACTCGACTCAAAAGCGATGAATTGAAGACTCAATTAATTATAGAAACGAATTTTGGTATTAAAACGAGATGAAAAACAAAATGCACGAACCTAAGTACTGTTTATTTTATGATAATCACACGATGCCGGCATGTCCGGATGTGGGCGAGAATTTCGATGCGGAATTATTCACCGACCGGATCAAGGCCTGCGGCGTGGATTACCTGACGTTCCATGCCAGATGCAACATGGGCATGGCTTATTACGACACTAAAATCGGCATCAAACATCCGTCCTTGAAATATGACATGTTCGGCAGACTGGCGGAAGCATGTCAGCGTAAAGATATTGCACTGACCGCTTACTTGAATGGCGGTATCAGCAATGAGGAAGGGTTGCGACATCGCGAATGGACGACTTTGCTGTTCGACGGGCGGGAATATCGCGAGCCCCGGCTGACGCCCTATGTCCGGACGATGTGCTACAATTCGCCTTACCGTGACCACCTGATCGCGATGGTCGGGGAAATCGCCCGCAGCTATCCGGTTGCCGGTTTCTTCATTGACTGCCTGGCGGCTTATCCGTGCGTATGCCCGGCTTGCGTCAAGGAAATGAAAGAGCGCGGCATTGACTGGAAAGTTGAATCGGAAGTAGTAAAATTTTCCGAGTTTTCCGCGCTCCGGCTGTCCCGCGACATTGCGCAAGCCGCAAAGGCAATCAATCCGGAATATCTGCTGTATTTCAACGGCCCGTCCTTTGAGGAACAGGCGGAAATCGGGACGTATCTGGAATGCGAATGTCTGCCCACCGGCGGCTGGGGGTATGAATTTCTGCCGACATTCTCGCACTACATGCGGACGCTTGGCGACAAACCGGTACTTAACATGACCGGGCGTTTCTACAACTGGGGCGATTTCGGCGGACTGCGTCCGGAAGCGGCGATCAAGTCCGAGTTGCTGTACGGCCTGGCCAACGGCATGCGCCCGAACATCGGCGGGCATTTTCATCCGCGCGGTGATCTGGAAACTGCGGTATTGGACCGGATCGGGAAAATATACAAAGAATTTCAGACCATGGAGCCGTGGTTCGATCAGGCGAAAAACTTTACTGAAGTCGCCATCGTATATCCGAAAACCATTAATGAAATCCGGTACAGCAAGGCAGTATCCGGCGCGGTCAGAATGCTGAGCGAACTTAAGCAGCAGTTTGACATTGTAACTGAATTTTCCGACTGGAGCAAATATCAGGTACTGGTGATTCCCGATGACGTTGCGTTCAGCGCGGAAACCGCACGGCGCGTCAAAACACACATTGCCGCCGGGAAAGCGGTTATCTCCAGCGGCATATCCGGCATGAATCCGGGGAAAACGCAGTTTGTGCTGGAACAGGAATGGGGGATAAAATATAACCGGGAATGCGATTTCGATCCGGCATATTTCGCCGTCGGCAAAAACTTCAATCAAGGTCTGCCGGACATGCCATTATCTTTATATTCTTCAGGAATTGAAGTTGAAGCGCAGCAGGATACCCGCGTGGAAGCATATTTGATAAAACCGTACTACAACCGGCATTGGGACGGCGAGCATGCCTTCTTCTATAATCCGCCGGATAAGATTACTGATAAACCGGCGCTGACCATTTGCGGCAAAGTAGCTCATTTCAGCCACCGCATTTTTTCCGGTTACAACTTGCAGGCACCGGTTGAACTAAGACGGCTGTTCGCGAATGTGCTGGAAAAATTCCTGCCGGAGCCGCTGCTGAAAACCGAAAACCTGCCGTCATTCGCCAGGGCGTTTGTAACAGAACAACCAGGACGCAGGATAGTCCACATCCTTGCCTATGTGCCGGAACTGCGCGGCGAAAAAACCGAGATGATTGAAGAGCCGATACCAATACTGAATGCGAAAATAGCGCTCAGGATTGATCGGGCGCTTCCTGTAAAAGCTTATCTCGCTCCGGAAGGCAAGGAGTTGCCGTTTACAATGAAAAGTAATTATATCAGCGCGGATGTTCCAGTTTTCAAAGGCTATGCCATGATCGTATTTGAATCGTAAAATGGAATTGCGGAATTTAACGATCATCCCGGATCGGAACGGAATAATAGTCTTTTTCCCGCCTTTAGCGCTGAAAAACTATTAAATACTGTCTGCCGCAGAAGAAGTCGTTTGATTAATTTATGTCAATAACTTATTGTATATCGACAGGGCAAATCCGACAGCTATTTACAGACCCTTTGCAGCATAACGATCAAATACGAAAGATTTACGCAAGATGCATACTTCGCCTTCTGGTACGCAAAATGCTGCCATTGCTCCGCCAGGCAGTAAAACTTATCACTGCGGGACTCTGACCTATACTAAAGCTGGACTGTTTATCCTTTTCGCCTGGCTGTTGTGGGGTGATTTCTGCTTTACCATGATGGAGGCGGTCGTACCGAGCATCATGCCGCTGAAGATGAAAGCTCTCGGCTGCCCGAACTGGCTGATGGGGCTGATCCTGACTGCGGCGCCGAGCGCAATAAGCATGACGGTCGGACCTTATGTAAGCTTTAAAAGCGACCGGTACCGGAGCCGGTGGGGCAGACGCATTCCGTTTATTATCTGGTCGATGCCTTTCCTTTGCATCTGCCTTGCGCTGCTCGGCTTCAGCGATGATCTGTGCATATTATTGCAAAAAAATTCTGCATTTCTGCAAAATTATACCCCCGCGACGATTACGATTGCGCTGGTTGCTTTTTTCCTGGTTATGTTTAAAATTTTTGATATGTTCGTCAACTCGGTTTTCTGGTATTTGTTCAATGACGTCGTTCCGGTGCAGTTCCTGTCCAGGTTCATGGGCGCGTTCCGGATTGTCGGCACGGGCGCCGGCGCGCTGTATAACTGTTTTGTCTTTAAATATGCCGGAACTCACATGCGGGAAATCCTGGTCGGCGCCGCCTTGCTGTATCTGATCGGATTCGGCATGGCGTGCCTGATGATCAAGGAAGGGCAGTATCCGCCGCCGAATGAGGCAGAGCGCAAAGCCTCGAGAGGGCTGCGCGGATTCGTAACATTTTTCAAAGAGTCGTTTTCCCATAAGTTCTACTGGTTCCGGTTCTTTCACACCTCATTCGGCGCTTTCGGCTATGCCATCGGCACGTTCACTATTTTCTTCAATCAGGAAATGGGGATGTCGCTGGCGCAGATCGGCTATATCGGCGCATTGTCTTCTGTTGTCCAGATGGCGGCAATGTATTTCATGGCGATCTTTGTTGACCGCTGGCATCCGATCCGCATCTGCACCTACGGCGCGGTTTTCGGCGTGCTGGCCTATATCATCAGCATGGTATGGATTTTTGTAACTATTCCCGGCACTTATTTTTTCTGGCTGAACATGGGCAATGCTTTCATCGGCGCTTTTATGTACGCACTGGTCGGAGTCGCCAGCCTGCCCTGCGAAATGCGGATTTTTCCGAAATCGAGGTTCGGCCAGTTCTGTTCGGCGCAGGCGATGCTGCGCAGCAGCTTCACGGTCGTGGCCGGAGTTATGGCCGGCCTGTATATAGATGCTGTCAAAATATTCTACGGATCCGACTTCGCTTACCGGTTTATTTTCATTTGGCTGGCGGTATTTACCGGAATCAGCGCGGCATTCATGGTATATGCTTACCGTGAATGGTACCGGCTGGGCGGAGATAAGCATTTTCATCCTCCCGCGCCGTGGAACCCGTGCGGTATGGAGGAAATGGCGGTAGTGCCTATTGTCGGGCCGCAGACGAAGTGGATGAATGTCTTTTTTCTGCTTTTCGACGGGATCATGATATTGTCCACAGCCGGGGTGCCGGTGTTGATGTGGTGGATGTACGCGCAGCATAAAATGCTGGCATTCAAATGGCATGGCCTGCTAATCCTGCCGCTTGAGATCCTGGCCTGGATCCTCTGGCTGATTTTGAAATCCTCAATGCGGCGGGATATTCATGCCGCACAAAACGGACTGCCTTTGAAAAATGGTATTCCGCATCATGGCATGCTGATTATCTTCGCCTCAAAATTTCTGCTTGCCATCGGAATCTGGGTATGTCAGGTGATTGTTTGCGTTATGCTCGACATGGAGTACGGCACCATTGTATTCAGTCTGGCGAACGCCATTACCAATTTCCTGCTGATCGGAACCATTTATCTGCTGTGCAGGATTGAACGCGGCAACTCGGTTACGGTGGACGAAAAACCGGAGGCTGAGTTTGAACCGGCACCGGCAAATGCCGCCGCCGCATAACCGGACTTCTGATATAAAATCAATAAACAATGCAAATGAATTCCGTGTTTTGGGTTGTTAAAGGCTGAAAAACTGATTTATTATCGTCTGCCGTAAAAAAGTCATTTGAATAATTTCTGACAATAACTTATTGTATGTAGTTTTGAGAAAAAAGAGAATATATATACAGGCCATTGCGGCATAACGATTAAATACGGAAGAATTACGACAAATGCATGCTTCGCCACAACCTGTTTCGCAAAACGCTGTCCCGGTTACGCCGGGCAGTAACACTTATCACTGCGGAACTTTGACTTATACCAAAATGGGCTTGTTCGTGCTTTTCGCCTGGCTGCTGTGGGGGGATTTCTGTTTTACCATGATGGAGGCGGTGGTGCCGACTATTCTGCCGCTGAAATTGAAAGCGCTGGGGTGCTCCAATACGCTGATGGCGGTGATTATGACCGCCGCTCCGGGAGTACTGAACATGACAGTCTGCCCGTATGTCAGCTTCAAAAGCGACCGCTACCGCAGCCGCTGGGGGCGGCGCATCCCTTTCATCATCTGGACCATGCCGTTTCTCTGTGCCAGTCTCGCGTTAATTGGTTTGAGCGACGACATCTGCGGCCTGCTGCAAAGAAATTCAGAGTTTCTAAGGACCTTTACCCCGGCCACTATCACCATAGTTCTGGTTGCGGTGTTTCTAATCATGTTCCAGTTCTTCAATATGTTTGTAGGTTCAGTGTTCTGGTATCTGTTCAACGACGTGGTTCCAGCGCAGTTTCTGGCGCGTTTTATGGGGTTGTTCCGGATTGTCGGGACGGGGGCGGGGGCGCTGTATAACTTTTTCATTTTCAAATATGCCGGATCGCATATGCGGGAGATTTTTGTCTGGGCGGCAGTGCTGTATCTGGTCGGATTCGGGATGGCCTGCCTGATGATCAAGGAAGGCAAATACCCGGAGCCGGATGCGGAATCCGCTAAAGCGGGCAGAGGCCTGGCCGGACTTAAAACGTTTTTCCGGGAATCGTTTTCGCACCGGTTTTATGTGCTGCGGTTTCTGTATACGTCTTTTGCCGCTGTCGCCGGGGCTATCGGCACGTTCGGTATTTTCTTCAACCAGGAAATGGGGTTGTCGCTGGACCAGATCGGCAAGATCAGCGCTATCAGCTCCATTGCGATGATGGCGGCAATGTATTTCATGGCGATTTTTGTTGACCGCTGGCATCCGCTGCGCATCTGCGTCTACGGTGCGGTATTCGGAGTGCTCGGTAATTTTATGTCGCTGGTTTGGATTTTCGTGACGCTGCCGGGCGATTACTTCTTCTGGCTTAACATCGGAAATGCCGTAATCGGCGCATTTCTGCTGGCACTGGTCGGAACTGCCGGGCTGCCCAGCGAGATGCGGATATTCCCGCAATCCAGATTCGGGCAGTTCTGTTCGGCGCAGGCCATGCTCCGGTCGACTTTCACGGTGTTTGCCGGAGTTCTGGCCGGAGCGTTTATGGACCTGGTCAAATATTTATGCAACGGTTCGGACTATTCCTACCGTTTCATTTTTGTGTGGATGGTCGTCTTCGGCGTGATCAGCACCATATTCCTGGTAAAGGTATATATTGAATGGAACCGGCTGGGCGGCGATAAGCATTTCCACCCGCCGGCGCCATGGAATCCCAGCGGTATAGAGGAAATGCCGATTGTGCCGATTGTCGTGCCGCAGACCAAATGGCTGAATATCTCGTTCCTGTTTTTCGACGGAATCATGGGGTTGTCGGTGCTGAGCATTCCAGTTTTGATGTGGTGGATGTATATCAAGCATCAAATGTTTGCATTCAAGTGGTACGGGCTGGCAGTACTGCCGCTATGTATCATCGGATGGCTGTGCTGGATGGTGCTGAAGCAGAAGATCCGCCGGGATATCGCCGCGTCGAAATCAGGTTCCCCGTTGCGCAACGGCATCCCTCATCACGGCATGCTGATTATTCTCGGCAGCAAATTTCTGCTTGCCCTCTGCATATGGGTATGTCAGGTGCTGTCAACCGTATTCCTGAACATGGAAGGCGGCGCGATTGTATTCGGCATTGCGAACGGGCTTACCAACTTCCTGCTGATCTGCACCGTGTACCTGATGTGCAGAATTGAACGCGGATTTTCCGTTACGGTTGATGAAAAGTATGAAGCCATGGATAATACTTCAACTCCGTCCGCCGCATAGTCGTCACGGTTGTTTGAGCGATATAAAATTCAGCGCCGGAATGTGATGTAATCCGGATTCCGTTTTGTTTCCTTTCAGTCTTTCCAGCATAATATCGGCGGCCTTTTCGGCGATGCCGTGAAAGTCCTGGCGGCAGAGATAGATTCCGGCAAAATATTCCGTGCGGTCGACCCACTGGTCGAACACTCCCGCAACCGGCGGATTGGCGGAAAAGGATCGTTTATTATGCTCGTAAAATGCATAGGCGGTGTAGCTGGATGAGGACAATATTGCAGTGCGTCCGCTTTTCAGGAACGCCGCATCCGCTTTTTCCGGATTATTGAATACCAGATAGGGGACTTTCTTACGGGATAATGCTTTTTCCGCGCCTTGCAGGCGCTCATAACCGGCCGAGTTGCTTTCTTCGAACATGATTACAAATCTGTCCGCGCCGCCTTGAATGCATCTGTCGGACAATTCCGCCGCCGCGGCGCCATTGTCGGTAGTAACTGTCACGCCGCTTTTCAGTTCCACGCTCCGGTCAATAAACACCAGCGGATATTTATTTTTTATCAGGGAAATATATTCCGGCGCGTCATAAGCGATTCCGCCCGGGATAATAAACGCGCCGTCGGCAACATTCTGGGTCAGCCGCATCAGCAGGCGCCGGAAAGGTTCCGGTTCACTGTGATACAGCACAATCATCAGATCGTAACCATCGCGGCTCAATCTCTCACTCAGAAACTGGGCCGGCTCCTGCTGGATCGGGCTTTTCAAATCAGGCAGCAGCAGCCAGAGCGTTTTCGTCGTTCCGGCAACCAGGTTTCTTGCCGCCAGGTTCGGGGCGTAGCACATTTTATCCGCAGTCCGGCGGATAAGCTCCCGGGTGTCTTCGCGCACCCGGGGATCGCTGCGCAGCGCCCGCGAAACTGTGGAAATATCCACCCCGCAGGCCCGGGCAATATCGCTTAAGCGTATTGTCATTATTTGTTCAACAGTTTATAGGTTCTGATTTCAAACGGCTTCAATTCGATGCCCATGCTGCCTGACACTTCAACCTTGCTGAGATTTTCCCATTCCAGCATATCGGTCTCCGCAATGTGTTTAATGTTTCCGGCGAAATAGAGAATCCCGGAAGATGTTTTACCCTGGGCTTCAACCAGGCGGATGACCAGGCAGTCCTCTTTTTCTGCCTTTTTCAGCACTTCCAATGAAATTCCGGCGGAACTCAGGCGGCACGGCAGTTCAACCGGACCGCGTTTGCAGCCGTTGAAAAGGAGCGGAATGCTGTTTAGCGCGGCGGCTTCGGCGATGACGCTTGACTCTGTAAGCTGCCCTTGATGCGGGAGGAAACTGTAAGTGAATTCATGATGCCCGATATCCGCATTGAAATCCGGGTATTTGGGCGAACGCAGCAAATTCAGATCAAGCGTTGTGCCATGTACTTTATAGCCGTATTTACAATTGTTCAGCAGCGCGGCGCCGTATTGCAGATCGGAAAGATCCGCATAGCGGTGCGCGGCGACTTCGAACTTAGCCAGTTCCCAACTGGTATTCCGGGTGGCCGGGCGCTTCACATAAGCATACTGGATGTCGAAAGAAGCCTCTGTTGTCTGGACTTCAACCGTAAATGCCGTCCGCAGCATTTTATGCGCCTCTTTCCATTCCACCGCGGTATTGAAATCAAGGCGTTTCGATTTGCCCAGAACAATCTGCTGACGGATAGATGAATTGCCGATTTTAAGCTCAAAATTCAACTTTTTCCGGACCGGACCGTCAATCTGCTGAACGCTTCCGGTTCCGGCGGCATTTTCAATTAGTTGTTTTTCATAGAAAATATCCACGTCCCAGGCGTCGTAGTTATTGGGTTCATCCACATACAGCGAGAACACATTGCCTTTATCTTCGGCTTTCAGTATCTGGCGTCCGGCCTCCTTGTCGTAACCGGATATCAGTTCGCCGTTCCGGTTGAATTCATAGCGGACCAGATCATTCTCCAATACCAGCGCGCCGGCAGCTTCAACTTCAGCGGAAGCCGGGATTTTCTCGCTGCCGCGCTTGAGCGTCAGGAACCCGTATTCGGGAATCTGCACCTCCGCCCAGGTTCTGCCTTTTTCGGTTTGAACCGGCACGCACTTGCCTTCTTCGGTTTGAACGCTGCAGCCGGTCCAGGCGTCCGGCAGTTCAACCGCGCCGGAATAAGCTCCGCCGAGATTGTTCTGCAAAGTCAGCGCCGCCGGATCTTTTTCGAACAGCATTTCGGCGGCGGCGGCCGTCAGCTTGTCACACGCGGAAAATGCCATGCGGTACTCTTCGAGCGTATTCTGGTAGACTTCGGTGATTGAAGAACCGGGAATGATGTCATGAAATTGATTGATCAGCAGAACTTTCCAAATCTTGTCCACCTCCTGAACCGGATATTTTGCCATCGGCAGGCAGGAGTACAAAAACTCCAGCGATTTCAACCGGTATTCCAGCAGGCGGTTGGCCTTTTTCACTCTGGCCTGCGTGGTCAGCGTGCCGCGATGCGATTCGAGATAAAGTTCGCCATTCCATAATTCAAGTTTGTCGCGGAATTTTTCCAGCCGTTTGAAAAAGTCGTCAGCGCGTCCGAAACTCAGCTTCGGACAGCCTTCCAGATTTTTCTGTCTCAAGCCGTTCTCGATATTTTCGTCTTTCGGGCCGCCGCCGCCGTCACCCACGCCGAACAGCGAAATGAACTCGTCAACAAAGTCATTTTCAATAAAATTATTCTGTGCCTCGATCAGAGTTTTCGGCAAAAGGAAGGAATTGTAATTGTCTTCCGGCGGGAAATGGGTCAGCACATCCGAGCCGTCCACGCCGCGCCAGATGAAAGTGTTATGCGGGAATTTATTGATCTGGTTCCAGGAAATTTTCTGCGTCAGGAAATAATCGCAGCGGCATTTGCGGATGATTTGCGGCATGGCGGCGGAGTAACCGAACACATCCGGAATCCATAGATTTTTTACCTCAAACCCGAACTCATCCATAAAGAAATTTTTGCCGTGAATAAACTGGCGGATCATTGACTCGCCGCTGATGATGTTGCAGTCGGCCTCAACCCACATTCCGCCTTGCGGCTCCCAGCGTCCTTCCTTGACATATTTTTTAATTTTTTCATAAAGTGCCGGATAGCGCTCTTTGGTGAAGGCATAATGCTGCGGCTGGGACGCCCCGAAGACGTAATCGGGATATCTTTCGATCAGGCCGATCTGATTGGAAAAGGTTCTACCGCATTTGCGGATCGTTTCCTTGACCGGCCACAGCCAGCCGGTATCAATATGCGCATGCCCGACAGCGGTAACTTTCAACGTGGAAGCATTCGCCGGCGCGGAAAAAAACTTTTTCAGAACCGCACGGCATTCTGCGGCGTTGTCGCGGTTGCCGGCGTAAACATTGATCGCGTCATTTACAATTGAAACGATCTGGCGGCGGCGGTAATTGTTTTCCGGAATTTCCTCCAGCAGACTTAAAATGAAATTTATGTCGAGCGATAATTGCCACATTTCTTCATTCCAGGCACAGAAACGCAGAATGGACACCCGTGCATCAAATGTGCCGTGCTGATTGACTTCATCCAGGGCGGGACGGTCATTTTTTCTGACACCGAAGATATCATTGGCGGCGCCTTCGCACCATAATTCAAATGTTTCGCCGCCTTTTGCCTGTTCGCAGACAGGATATATTTCCCTGCAATAAGTACTGACAAATATTGATTGGGCAGTAATTCCCTGAAGCGGAACGCCGTCATCGGAAAAAATCAGGCCTTCGCCGCTGATATTAATTCGCGCGACAATTTTCTTACCGCTCCACGCTTCCGGAATCTTACCGCTAAGTTTGAACCAGGCGCTGCTCCATTTTTCGCCCCATACCTCTCCTTCGGAGATTTTCTTTAACGGATATTTCAGGCGTTCCGCAAACGGAACGTGATCATGAGAACTGAAAAATTCCGCTTCCAGCGGAATGGTTCCATCAAACAGGTCCCGGTTAACATCACTTAGAAAACGTGTGATTCGATTCTGATATATCTTAAAACTTTCTCTGCGCATTTTTTTCTATTCCTTATGCTTAAATACGTTAATCCAAACGTTTGTATTTTAAAGATTATACAGCCCGTCTCCATAAAATGCAAGCGATTGGATTGCTTTATTTGCCAGAATTCATCTGATTTTAGATAATGCTGGAACCGCCCTTGGCGAGTGTCCGCCGGATTTTTTCCGCGGGAATTTCCGGAATCGTCTTCCCTGTTTCCAGGGCAAGCGCTGCCGCAACTCCGGCGGCTTCACCGGTCTGATTCATATTGACCATTACCCGCGCTCCGCCAAAGGCTTCCTGATCGGCATCGAGCATCCGTCCTGCAGTGATGACATTTTCCGCCCCCTCCGGAATCAGGCAGCGGAGCGGAATTTGATAAAAGGCCGGATACTTGTCCACGGGTCCGCGCCAGCGGCTTTCTTCGTGCGGCAGCCCGGGGCATGCATAAACCTCCCGGCCGTCCAGGTAGCGGAAGATGATGCCGGGGCGGCCGGGCTGATGAATATCCACACGGTAGGTGCCGTTGGCAATGGCATCGTCAAAACGGACTCCATTGAGCAAGTCGCTGCCGGTCAGAGTGTAAAGCGCCCGGATATGGCGGGTTTCGCGAATGCCGGTCATTGACGGCAGCGCTTGCAGCGTAAGCCCGGAGATATCATATTTTTCGCGGAGAATATCCGTAATGGCCCGGACCTGGCGGCGCCCTTCGATTTCGGCGGCGGTAAGACCGGCGGCATCGGCGCAATCGCAATTGAAAATACGGGTTCCGGCCAGCATATGAATCTCGCTGCCGGGAACATTCACCCCCCAGATAAAGCCTTGCGGAAGATTATATTCAGCGCCATATTTCCGCAGGGCGCAGCCAAGGTCAAATCCCTCCGGAAATTTCCAGCCGCTGAAACGGGCGCAGGTGGTTGACGGCTGCGGAGCTTCCGGCTGACGGAGCGAATAACCCGCCCTGGAGCAGAGATCGGCATCGCCGGAGGCATCTATCAGGTAATCCGCCATGATTACGCCGCATCCTGATTTGTTTTCCACCACAACTCCGACCAGTCTGCCGTTCTCGTAATATGGTGCAGTGAAAGCGGTATGCAATAACGGTTTGACTCCGGCTTCAATGATTATCCGGTCCAGCTCGATCGCCAGTTCTTCAGTATTCAAAATATAATCCTGATACGGCTTGTCCTGCGAATCCACGGCCCGCCTGCGTTGCAGCCGCTCGATTATTTCCTGAGTCAACCCGGCAATGATCCTGTTTTTGAACGTGGTGTCATGAAGGCTGTGCCAGATGCTTACCATTCCAGAAACCGCCACTCCGCCAAAACGGTTCTGCTTTTCCAGGATCATCACTTCAGCTCCCAGGCGCGCCGCACGGACTGCCGCAAACACGCCGGTGCAACTGCCGCCAATGACGCAAATACCGGTTTTGCCGATAACTGGAACCTTCCGCGACGGTATCATTACTTCAGGCATAATGTGAACTCCATGGTAATTTTAAGATTCATGTCTCTCATTTCATCAATTTATATTATAACGCATTTCCGGCTGGACGTATAGTGGCATATATGCTATTGTTTTATAAATATAATGCTGAAATAACACTATTATTATAAAATGGATAATAAATACACCCTCGCTGTCAGCGAACTGATGACGGCCGTTACGACTCTCACCGGATTGCAGGTGATCTGGAAAGATGCCGGCGGCAGTGCGGAACCTTCATTGCCGCGGAAGCAGTGCCTGCATTGCAATCCGTTTTGCGCCAGGGTCAAGGCGGCGGCGGAGCGGATACGGCGCTGTTCAATAAATGACACGGTGACGATCGAAAGTCTTGCGACATTCCGGCGAAGACCGTTTATTCATCGCTGTCATGCCGGGGCCGATGAATTGATTACGCCGATTTTCTTTGATGGTGTTTATACCGGAGCGTTTTTTCTGGGACCGTTCCGGCGGCGGAACGCGATTTGCGCTTATCCTTCATGTAAAAATGAATTTGCCGGTTTGCCGGAATATCGCCCGGCGCAAGTTGCGGCGGCTGGTAGAATTTTACGCCTGCTGGAGTTTGCCGCCGGACAATACCGGCAGACGCTGGCTATCCGGCAATCGCTTGAAGATGAATCATGTCAGCGCTTGCGCCCGGCTTTAGAGTATATGGACCGTCACTTCCGCCAGCCGCTGACAGCGTCTTCCGCGGCGGCGGCCTGTCATTTGAGCACGTCGCGCTTTATCCATCTTTTTAAAGAGAAATTCAAGATCGGATTCAGCGAATACCTGCTGCGGCGGCGCATGGAGGAGGCCAAACTGCTGCTGACCGGCACGGAAATGAAGATCGGCGATGTCGCGTTCCGCTGCGGATTCCAGAATCAAAGTTATTTCGGCATGGTTTTTCGCCGGAACACCGGCAATACCCCGGCGGCATATCGCATTCATTTCCGCTGCCGCCGGGAACCATGAGCAGAAAATCACACGGGAAAACAAATATTAAAGACGGCAGTACCGGCTTTCATAAATCCCGGATACCGGAAGCGTTTGAGCATGAATGTGATGTTTTCTGCGACAAGCCGCTGGCGCTTCCGCGCCGGGACACAGATGAGATTATTGCGGCAATGAATAAGTCCGGCCGCAAGCTGATGGTTTACCAGCCTCCCCGCCGCCGCGGTCAAATGGATGCTGGCGGCGGCCTGCCAAGACATGCATGATCAAAGCATGCAATATCGAACTTTTACCGCCGGTCCGACTTTCCGCCGCTGGATTTTCATGCCAAATGTTACGATTATTATGCGGGAGACTGTCAGCCATTCGTTCCCATTGCCGAAACTCACGAAGTAATGCGGGTTATCGAACAGTGCCGGAAAGGTTGAACTTGTTAGCGGGCCAGCGCGCATTATGCGCGCTGTGAAACTGTAAAATTTAATCCCCTAAATTATTTTCAATAGATCGTAATTGCCTATCCTGGGGAAAGTAACATGCGGCTCAGCCTGATACCAGTAGGCAACTGACGCGATGTCGTCCTGCAACGGCAAATAACCTTCGGTTCTCCACCCAAGCGCCTGCATGGTAATTTTCAGGTCCTGCTGAAAACGGATCGGATCAAAAATGTGGAAGCGATACATGATATACCGGTTGCCGCATCGTTTCTCCTGAGCGGCCTGATCCTGAGTAATGTGCTGATAGCCGAGAAATGGCGCATTGTAGTTCGAACCGAAGCACCATGCACCGCCGAAATAGTCCTCTGTGCCGGTTCCGCAAATTGTCGGAAAATCTTTGTCGCCATCGATAAACGCTTTGAATTCGCCTTCACCCCACCAGCCGTCAACATTTTGCTGCCAGGCCATAAAGGTTCCGACATAGTGGCCATTGCCCTTTACGCCGTCAAGAATCACATAATCCTCTTTGTGAGGCAAGGGATTGACCCGCCTGAACTGGGCATGAAAGTACGCTTCCGTGTCGCCTACCGGACCGAGGGCATAGTTAATAGTGTAGAAAAAACCGTCCTGATCCTCCGCGGCAAGGTTTTCAACAGTGATTTTTGCCCTCTCCCGGAACGGCATCGGGAAGTAGCAGTTTAAGCCGTTCGTCGGGTTGACATTGATTGGCAATGAGACGATGTTGGCGCGACTCTTCCAACTGTTGCAGAAGAAGTCGCCCAGCGGAGACTCAACGCTCGGCTCTTTTTCATCATCCCAATACATACGCAGAATCAGATCGCGGTGCCTTTTTAGGTCAACGGTTATCCAGATATGCTGGATTGTCCCCGGACCAGCCACGTCCATCAGCGTGTTCACCGACCCCTTAAGCAGCGTGATGCAGGGCCGTACCTTCCAAGTTCTGCCGAGATCGCGAGCGACAAGATTGGGGCCGTCCCACTTCTGCCCGATCTTAACAACCTCCGCCTGGGGCTCTGCGCTTACTTCAGCCATGCCGCCCCGGCCTTTTTCTCCATAGACGTTTTCCGCCGTTATGGAACGGGTCTGAGCATTTACGAGATTGGATATTCCAAATAATCCGTTAAACATATATTATTCCTTAATTAAATGGTTCCTGTTTCTTGAACTATCTATCGGCCCGGAGTCTGATATTCGACTCCGGTCCGTCGTTTTGCCGCCATTCCCACTCTCCCTTTCGCCCACTTGGCGCTGATTGATAAAAACTCTCCGGTTACCTCCTGCCGGCGAGAACGGCGTTACGATAATTGGCGTAATCTTCATAAAGCGTAATGGCGCGGTCGCCACCGACTTTTACCGGGTGGTCCGGATGCTGCATCAGGCCGGGATACTGGTAAATAATCTGCTTTTCGACAAATGGCGCGGTCAGGTCAAGCTGCGCGGCCACGCGTGAAATCTCGGTCGGAATCAGGCTCAGCCGGTGGTCCATTTCCCATATTTCCAAGTCGTTCCAGATGGCGGTGCGGCCGCGCTCGCGGAAATAGCAGTTCCAATAACCGATCCTTTCGGCATTCCGGTCATTCCAGCCGTCATGGGCGAATTTTAACCGCTGATAAAGAAACGGCAGGCGATGCAGGCTTTGATGCCGGTCAGCCATCTGGTAGCGTCCAAACGGGTCAGGCTCCACCGCCAGGCCGACACAATCCTGATAAGCGACGATATCCACATCAATATCCTGCAGCAATGTGGCGCACATCATCCGGTCGGCGTTGGGCGCGATCATGAACGGACAGTCCGCCAGTGTACGGATTGCCGGAACGATTTTACGCAAACTGTCGCGTCCGGAGATCGAGGCCGGCGGGTATTCATACGTCCAATACCAGCCGCCGAATGATGGCCGCTCTCCATAAAGCTCCAGCAATTCGGAAGCGGTAACCCTGGACTGTTCAATCACTTCGTCAGCAAAGAGATACGGATCTTTAGTATACATCGTGCCGATTCCGTAAATGATTTTCATGCCCAGCCGGTCAGCTTCGTCCACGACTGCGCCGAACGGGTCCCCTTTAATCCATTCCAGTTTTTTCCATGCCTTGCTGTTGTAATAGGCGCGGGTATTCTCCCAGCCAGTACGATTGTCAACGCATTGTTGAAAAACCAGCGTGTCAATGCCGATATCCGCCATATCATGCAGCATCAGCCGCCAGTGATCTTCTGTCAGCATGCGCAGTTCCTGCTGGAATCTGACGCCCTCGGCGTCACTCCAGTGGTCAAGCTGTATAAATGTTCCGCTGATCAGTCGCATATTGTTGTTTTGAACAGTCATAATTCGTTATTTCCTGTTATGATTATTTTATCTGACGTAATGCCAGAAATTTTGCGCTGTACGGTTCTATCTGTTCCGAGCGGGAAACTTCGCTGCCGCTTTCGCCGATGGATTTTTCTCCATCAGCACACAATTCCACAATCTGCCATTTCGTTGTTTTCTGTTCAGAATACTGCGCGGTATCCAGTTTGAAGCTGAAAGTCTGCGCGGAACCGGAGAAATTGATGATGCCAATTCCCAGGTCACCGTCGGCATGTTTCCAGATCGAAGCGCGCACCGCCGGAAAAGTCACTGTATCCTTTACCGTTATGCAGTCAAATACGGCGGAAACTGAAGGCTGGACGTTGGACGGTTTAAGTTCGCCCATGAGTTCGCCGTAAACCATAAATTTCTTAGCGGCCAAGCGGCAGCGCACCATCTGCTTGAGTGTTTCATGCGCCTTGCTTCTTTCCACATCCGAGCAAGGGAAATTGTTCTGCTCAAATTCCCGGTGGTGTACCGGTGAAGGCATGCCCCAGAGAAAGAACCGCCCTTGAATCATTACATACGCCTGAAAAGTCTGGATTTTATCAGGCGTAATCGCCAAATAACGCACCCGGTCGCACAGTGCCGCCGCCGTCAGCGGGATGGCATTCTGCGAATTATAAGAGTTATTCCACCAGCAGTTCAGCATGCCGTCAAAATCATAGGCGTCCGGCCCGCTTTCGGTAGTCAATGCAACCTGCTTATTGCCGATAATATCTTTCCTGGTCTGCGCCAGCAGGGAATTATAATCAGCCACCCAATGGCTCCATCCGGCGGGATGAGCGTGGTTTTTGGCAAAGCAATGCAGCGGGGTTGCCGCGCCTACCTGGTCCCAGTAAACAGTATTGATCCCGGCTTCGCCGATCAGTTTACGGTTGATTTCAAGTATTTTCTCTCTCCACATCGGATAAGCGGGACACATAACTCCAATACCTGCGCCATAGTTTTGAATTTTAGGTTTTCCGCTGTAATCCCTGACCAGACCGTTCTGCACCGCCTCCGAAGTGAACTCCTTATTATCTTTCGCCCAGCACAATGCGTTGGTGTACGGCATCACCGCCGTGCCGTTGTCTTCCATCTTTTTTACGGATTCAGCCATATTCGGGCGGAACGGGAAGAATTCCGGAAGATTGCGGTCAAATTTATGCTGTCCCCATTCACACCAGAAAATTCCGGCGGGAACCTGGAAATATTTCTCGGCATTAACCACGATTTCAGCAACAGCTTTAGGCGACTGCCACATGCACATCCAGATGCCTGCGTCCATAAATGCCGTCGGCAGATTTCTTTCGGACAGCGGTTTATTGTACCAGCGCGGCAGGGTTGTCACCCATTGACGGTAAATTTTCACAGCTTTCCACCAGTCCCCGTCATGCAGTTTCACGACAACCGGAAAATCAGATTTATAGCCTGTCTCAGGCTGTGCCATATTATCCGGGAATTGCCTGAACGCCAAATCCTGCCCGTCAGACAGATTAGCTTCGCTCGGCCGCTGCCGCGGATCATGTAATCCGATATAAAGGCCTTTATTGCCGGTCACAAACGACATGAAATGCAGCGCCCAGCTTTCGGTAGGATAAACGAAGAAGCCGGAATTGCGGTTTTTTTCTCTCAAGATACCACCCAGTACGCCGCCGGGAAAAACCACATCCGCCGTACCTGGCGCGGCAATTGTCAAAAACACCGGAAATTCAACATCCCGTAAACCGTACCGGGAGCTTTTATTCTGAACATCAATCCGCCATTCACTTTCACCATCAGGTTTCAGCAAAACTGTAGCGGTGACATCCACCGCATTTTTCTCTTCAGCCAGCGCCATATTCTTCCAGGTCAGCGTCAGTTGCTCCGCGCCGTCAGCAAGTTTCTGACTGGAACCGGCGGCAGTCGCGGGAGACAGATTGGTCAGGACAGTCTTATCCGGCTGGCCGGACTTCACGAAGTTTAGTCTCCACAAGCCGCTGCTTTGTGCGGAAAGTTCAGGGAAGACAAATCTGGTTTTGCTTTTAACATCGGCTATCTTCAGACAGGAAAAACCCTCTTTGTCCGAAGCAAATGCGATTTCCGTATTATCATTTTTCAAAACAAGATCAGGCTTTATTTCCGGTTTGATTCTCGTAAATTCCACATCATCAATAGTTATTTCACCAGAACCGATGGAGAAAAATATCCTGACCATATCTATATCCAGACCGGCAAACGTCTCAGCAGGAACAGTAAATTCAAAAGAATGGCTCTCCCAGTCCGCAGAGTCTATGGTCAGATATCCCGGGAACAATTCTTTAACCTGGCAGCCGATATAAGGCCCTGATTTTTTAGTGTAACAATACAGCCCGGCAGTATAGCCGCCTTTGCCTTTCATCCGCAGAGACACTTTTAATTTTTCCCCGGCGGCGACCGGGGAATTGGTGCAAGCATACACCTGCATCACTTTTTTAGTAACGTTCATGTCATTGGTCAATTTTAATGACAGTCCACCTTTATCGTCAGACACCAATTCAGTTTGCCCCTGACCCAAGAACTTATTTTTCTGCCAGCCCTGAGCTATTTCATCCGCACCCGGTTTGCCGTTGAAAGTACTGATCTCTCCGGCAACTGTCATGCCTGCCAGCGCAAAAACAATGACCGCGAAAAAAATCTTTAGCAACCTCATAATTCCTCCCTGAAAAAATTAAAAACCTTGTAATGTTACAAAAAACGGCAGGCTTTCCCGCCGCGCGCAAGTCCGTTACTTACATTATAGCCATAGATAGGAGCTGCTGTAAACTCCGGGACCGCCTGCGGCAAAAGCCCCGCTGCTGCTGGTGGCCGGATTCGGGCAATCCTGCGGTTTAACAGACGTTTTTGCATGCTTGTCAACATAAAGCACATTTGCGGTTTTATTGTGGTTGAACCCGATTGTATTGGATGCTGGCGCGTCCACCGGCCTGATACTCCAGGTACCGTTCGCCATATATTGATTTGTGGGATTGCCGACAAGACCCATGGCGCCATTAAGGCCGCCGCCGTCCCAGAACAATCCGCTTCTGCTTGGTTTTTTCAAGATGTTGTTCTTGACCAGGTTCGGTGAAATTGCCATAAGAGTAAAATTCCACGCATAA
>JBAYIO010000046.1:0-39361 GCA_041665605.1 Victivallaceae bacterium
ATGAAAGTTTTCTGGAAGACGTCGAACGCCATGCCGCCGAAGGCTACACCGATTTGCAGATTGCCTGGCGGCTGGGGATTGCACTTTCATCATTCTATAATTATAAAAAGCAGTTTCCGGATTTCGCCGCCGCGCTGGACAGCGGCAGAAGGGAGTGTTACGGCAGACTGCGCGGTCAACTGCTGGCGCTGGCATTGGGCAAGTGCACCGTAACCACCGAAACCTGTCGCGACGGCGATTTCCGCAAAAGCACCGAACGCCAGCTTCCGCCCAACCTGAAAGCGATTAAATATTGGCTGACGGGAGCCAATAGAGAAGTCAGAAGTCAGGAGTCAGGAGTCAGAATGGGAACAGGGGCGGAAGACTTGAAGACAAGGAATCAGAATGGGAACAGGGGAAGAAGCCTTGAAGACAAGGAGTCAGCGGGCGGTTGTGGCCGCATGGGCGAGCCTCCGCTCAAGAGCACTCCAAAGTGTCGGAGTCGGACGGTTGCCCGTCTGTTAATGCTGGCCGCATGGGCGAAACAGCCTCCGCTCAAGAGCACTCCAAAGCGTCGGAGTCGGGCGGTTGCCCGTCTGTTAATGCTGGCCGCATGGGCGAAACAGCCTCTGCTCAAGAGCACTCCAAAGCGTCGGAGTCGGGCGGTTGCCCGTCTGTTAATGCTGGCCGCATGGGCGAAACAGCCTCCGCTCAAGAGCACTCCAAAGTGTCGGAGTCGGGGGCGGCGTACTACCAGTCCGGCAAAGCCGCAGCCCGGCAGTTTTCTAAAATGTCGAGAAAAGAACGTCAGCGGTTGTTGAAAAATAGAAGGGAAACGCTAAAATGATAACCCCGATGCTCAAACACACTCCAAAGCATCGGAGTCCGCGGCCCGTCCGTTGGGTCCGCGGCGTCCGTTGGGTCCGTCAAGCGGCTCTGCTCTCAGAAATTCCGCCTTGTTTATCCGGCGGGAACGGCTATATTATGATGTGGTATTTTGTAAAGAGACGGGATGCTGTTGAAAAATAGAGAGTTACACTTGCTGAAAATCGTTTCCGGCGGACAGACCGGAGTTGACCGGGCCGCGCTGGATGCGGCGCTGGCGGCCGGCATTCCCGCCGGGGGCTGGTGTCCGAAAGGACGGCTCGCGGAAGACGGCGTTATCTCCCCGAAATACCCGTTGCGGGAAACCGCTTCACGGTTATACCAGGAGCGGACGCGGTTAAATGTTGCGGACAGCGACGGCACGCTGATTCTGGCGGGCAAAGCGCTGCACGGCGGAACCGCCTTGACGAAAGTATTCGCGGACAGGCATTTGAAGCCGGTGCTGGTGGCGAATCCGGCGGATTCAGGCAGTACCGGCATCATCAGAAAATGGCTGAAGGCCAATGATATCCGGGTGCTGAATGTCGCGGGTCCCAGGGAAAGCACCCGTCCGGGCAGCTATGACCAGGCATACAAATTACTCATGGAAGTGCTGAAGCGCGAAAGTTGAAAGCGGGAAAAGCGGGAAAAGCGGGAAAAGCGGGAAAAGCGGGAAAAGCGAGAAAAGCGAGATAGACAAGATAAAAATGAATTATAATAAAAAATCCTGTTCATCCTGCATATCCCTGTAAAATAACTGGATTATTTAAGGTTTGATTAATGAAAGACTGGAACATACAACAACTGCTGCCGCTGCTCAAGGAGTGCGGACAGATTGCTATGAAATATTACGACAATCCGCCGTATGAACTGAAGGCGGATAACACGGTCGTGACCGTTGCCGACAAAGCGATCGAAGCGCTGCTGGCAAAAGAGTTCGACCGCCCGGCTGAAGGCGTTTATCTGATCGGCGAGGAAACTATCGCCACCCGCAGCCGCCAGTATCAGGAGGCCGCGCTGCGGGAAACCTGCTGGATCGTTGATCCGATTGACGGCACCGCGCCTTATTCGATCCATCTGCCGACCTGGGGCGTTTCCATCGGCTGCATGCGGAACGGTATTATTGAAGAAGGTTTGCTGTACATGCCGGCGACGAACGAGCTGACCATTACTGACGGCCCGAAAGTATATTGCGCGAAAGGCCTGCCGGAGAGTTTCGATTTACAGGAGATGCAGTTTAATAAGCGCCCGTTCGACGCCAGCGGGGTGATCAGCATTTCCCAGAAAGCGGCGAAAGCGGGAAAATTCGATCTGCCCAATCAGTTGTTCGCCTGGAGCGGCTGCGTCGCGTCGTTTCAGAATCTTTTTACCGGCCGGCTGGCGGCGTATGTGCTCGGGGCTAAAATCTGGGACGTCGCCGGCGCGATTCCGATCATGGCGCGCGGCGGCTATGCCGCGGTAAACAGCAAAGGGCTGCACATTGCCCCGGACATCCGCAACGGCTGTTTCAATCTTGACCTGGATGACCGGCGCTGCTGGTACTTGAACGGGCATGCGGTGATCGCCCCCGATGAAGCAACAATCAACTATATTTATAACCATATGACAATGCCGGAATAAATTAATGAAAAAAAACAGGAAAAGCGCTCCCGTAATCAGCCGCAACGTCCACATCGTGAGTCTCGGCTGCCCGAAGAATTTTGTTGACACTGAAGTGCTGGCCGGAGGTCTGCTCGTCTCCGGCTGGGGCATCACCATGGAACCGGATGAAGCCGATGTGTTCATGATCAATACCTGCGCGTTTATTCCTCCCGCCCGCGACGAGGCGAGGGAGGTTATCAGCGAAGCGGTGGAATGGAAAAAGGCCGATCCTAAAAAACGGCGGATACTGGTCTGCGGCTGTCTGATCCAGTGGGACAAGAATGAAACGTTCAAAGCCGATTTTCCGGAAGTTGACCTGTGGTCCGGCATTGACCAGATCCCGAATGTCGGCGCCCGGCTGAACAGCCTGTATGAGAAGCAGCCCGGCGGGGAAAGCAACTTCCTGCGGACCGATGTTCCGAAGTACATTTATAACGAACAGACTCCGCGTCTGAAGCTGACGCTGAACCATATTGCCTACGTGAAAATCTCCGAAGGCTGCGACAACCGCTGCGCGTATTGCAGCATTCCGTCAATCCGCGGCGGACTGCACAGCCGCACCATTGCTTCGATTAAAAAGGAAGTCGCCGATCTGCTGCCCGCTGGCACGAAGGAACTCATTCTGATCGGCCAGGACGTGACCGCGTTCGGCCACGACCGCAAAGCCTCCGGCGAAACGCTTGCCGGGCTGATCCGCGAACTGGACGGTTTCGAGGGCAAATACTGGATCCGGCTGCTGTATACCCATCCGGCGCACTTTTCCGACGAACTGATTGACGCTGTCGCCGCCGCGAAACACGTGCTGCCGTATATTGATATGCCGCTCCAGCACATCAGCGACGGGATTCTCCGCCGCATGGGCAGAAAAGTCACCGCCGCGCAAATCCGCGCGCTGCTCGACAAGCTGCGGTCAAAAATCCCCGGAATCGCCATCCGGACGACGTTCATCACCGGTCTGCCGGGTGAGGGCGACACCGAATTCAGGGAGCTCGAAGAGTTTGTCAGGGAGCAGAAGTTCCACCGTGTCGGAGTCTTCGCTTATTATCCCGAGCCGGGCACCCCGGCGGCGGACATGGCGGACCGGGTATCCGAAGAAGTCGCCGAAAAGCGCGCCGGGCAGATTATGGACCTGCAAGCTAAAATTTCATTAAAACGCAATAAAGCGCTTGCCGGAAAGACTTTTGATGTTATTGTTGATAGTGTGAATGGCGATTATGCCGTCGGGCGCACTTATATGGATGCGCCGGAAATAGATAACGAAGTGATCATTGCCGTGGACCGGGACATTGAGGCCGGGGAGTTTTCCCGCATCACCATTACCGGCGCCGATGTGCATGAGCTTGAAGGCGAGATAGCGGAAGAGCAGCATTTATGATTATGAACGTTCCAAATTCATTGACTGTCGGCAGGATTGTGATTGTATTCATATTCCTGCTGCTGGCCAACATCAGCGAAAGTCTCTGCATTTCCGCCAATGCGGTTTATATCATCCGGGTGATCGCTTATATTCTGGCGATCATTGCCGGGATCACCGACCTGCTTGACGGCTACATTGCCAGAAAATACAATCAGGTGACCGATTTCGGCGCGTTGATGGACCCGCTGGCGGACAAGGTTTTCGTCACCGCGGCGATGCTGATGATGGTTGAATTCAAACTGATGCCGGCCTGGATCGCGGTAGTCGTCATCACCCGCGAATTCCTGGTGACCGGTCTGCGGATGCTGGCCATTCAAAAAGGCGAAGTGATTTCCGCCGACCGCTGGGGCAAGCTTAAAACCGCGCTGCAGATGCTGATGCTGGCGCTGGCCGGCGCATCGTGGATAGATCTTTTTGATCTGCGCCATGACGTGTTTTTCGGAATCAAGCTTTGGACGATATGGATTATCTTCCTGTGGGGTATCGTCATTGTGACCATCATGTCAGGGATGGGGTATTTCATCCGCCACCGCAATCTCTACCTGAATCAGCGTCCGGCAACTGCGAAAAAGAGCTGAGTTCGTTTACGGGTGACGTCCGCTTCGAAGCGCTGAATCTTTAACCGGTTCAGGAAAGAAGTAAAATATTCCGTTTACAAACTTGCTTATTCCGCAATTACGACTATATTTTTGCCTTTGAATTCCGTCTAAGCGGAGAGGTGGTCGAGTGGTCGAAGGCGCAGCATTGGAAATGCTGTGTAGGGGTAACTCTACCGAGGGTTCGAATCCCTCCCTCTCCGCCATTTTCTTTTTACCTTTCTTTCTTCAGTTGGATATCCCTTGCTGGATATTGGCTATTCCTCGGCAGCGCACGGTTCTGTTAATCAGTAGAATGACCATTCCACGTATGAGAGACCAGTGGCGGGGATGGCGTTGTCGAGCTTGACGGAGAAAATCAAGGTTCGTCCGTTGATATTGGAACGCGGCGAGGCGTTGACGGTGATAGTGTAGCTGCCGGATTCGCCGAATCCGAAGTTGTTCTTCAGGTTGGCGATAAGGGGTGGCGGCAGGTTTTGCACCAGCGGGATTTTCTGGGTTTTCCAGAGGTTGACGGCGTTGAGGATGTTGTCGGCTTCATCGGCGGTGCAGCCGAGTTTGCCGATCAACTGGGTTTTAGTCGCGTTGAAGATGCTGCAGGCGCCGGCCTGGATTTTCGGGGCGACGGGGCGCAGATTAGGGCGGCCTTTGTCGTTTACGTTGAAGAAGTTTTCGGCGCCGGGGATGTAGAATACTTCCCGGTTATACTGCAGTTGGCCGTTACGGGGCAGGGGCGCCATTCCGATGGCCTTGTATTCCGAAGCTTCCATGCCGCCGATTCGTACCAGCGAGTCCTGATCGACATAGTCCAGCAGCCGGTTTTTAAATTCATCCAATTCATCCGGCGCCTTTTTTTCCGTTAAGCTGTATTTCTCAAGGATATTGAAGTTTTTGTCCGGAGCCGTGCCGGAGACATCGAATCCGGTGTTCATGTCGTCGATGCTGAAGGTATATTTGGTATCGTATGCTTTGTAGACGTGTTCCGAGCCGTCAGCCATAAAACGGGGGATTCCCGCGTCATCGGCGAATACGAATTCCCTGCTTTTGTAAGCTTGTTTATCGTTGAAAATCAGCCAGCAGGCGCGTGCGGCGCTGCTTTCAGCCAGCAGCATGGAGCGCTCCAGTTGGCAAAGCGTGTCGGTTTTGGCGGCGCTGAGTTGCGACAGCGTGACAATGGAGGCCGCGAGCAATGAAACGAGCAGCAGCAGGCCGAGTACGGCCACGAGTACGACCCCGCGTTCGTTGCGTCCGCCGCTGCGGCTGGCGCCGTCAGCCGTTTCAGTTGCCGGGAGGCAGACTGAAGGTCTGGAGGTAACCGTTGCCGGCGGTCCGCCTGAACCATGATTCTTTTTCGCCATTTTTCCACTCGATAGTAAGTTGTATGCCTTTAGGTATATAATTTTTGGAATCGTCCCACTGACTGAACAGTTGGACTGAGCCGTTCATCTGGTCGAGGTCAGCATAGAGAAAACTGATATTCGCGATTTTGCCGGCGATGACTTCCGTGCGGAGGTTGTCGCCGGGGGCCTCGTCCCAGTTCATGATCGGCGTACTTTGATAGGAAGCAAGGAGTTTGTCGCCTTCGCGATAGAGTTTCAGAAAACGGATGCCGGCATTTTCGCCGGGAGTGACGCGGTGCAGGCAGGTTACCAGCAGATGGTCGGACGCGCCGCTGAAAATTAAAGAGTTCTTCAGGTCGGGAGTTTTCCAGTTGAACGGCACGGCGTTTTTGAATGCGGTGTCGGCGATGGCGTCAATCCGCAGTCTTTCACTCAAGCGGTCATGGACGGCGTCAGCCCGTCGCCAGGAGCGGTAAACCGTGTTCAGCGCCAGTCCGATGGTGGCAGTGATCATCGCCATGATAGCGGCGGCGGCGACGAGTTCAATCAAGGTGAAATGTCCGCGGCGGCAAGTGCGCTTCATCAGTTGCCTCCTTGCAGCATGCGGTCGATGACGATGGAGTCCGCCAGTCTGCCGTCTTTGCCGGTGAGATTGATATGGAGCGCGGCAAGCCGCCACCCTGTGAGGTTGGCCGGGACATTCTCCGGCAGGCTTTCCGGAACTGAATAGCTGGTGGTCAAATTGAATTCCGGATATTCAAATATCGTCCGGGGCACCATGGTGTCCGGCGGTGCCAGCATCAGGTATTCGGCGGCCTGGGTCAGCGCGTGCTGGCACTTCCACTGTGACTCGGCTCTGCTCATGCGCTGCTTGGCGGCGCCGATGATGCCCATGACGGTGCCAATGCCCAGGGCCAGGATACCAATGGCGATGGCGACTTCGACCAGCGTGAAATTTAATTTTATCTTGTTCATTTTCTGTTCGAGTCCTGTTCCGCGATGGCAATATCGCCGGTAAGTGCGGAAAACATCATTACCCATGCGTGTTTTTCCATGCTGAAAACTATTCTGCCGGCGCCGCGGACTTCGCCGCCTGGCATCACCCTGAAATCCACAGTATCATCGTCGCCGGAAGCGGCGGCGGAAAATGTAATCTTGACGGAGTCGGGAAGCAGCAGCGGCGCATCTGTTGACCCTTGCAGAGTAAAGGCATTCCGGGAATACCGGATAGACTGTTCGCTGCCGGTGGCAACTGCCCGGAGCTGTCCCGTCAGGAACAATTTGCGCACCTTGTCAACATTGTTTCTTAGAGAAATGCCAATCGGCATCCTGCCGAGCCGGGGCAGCGTCAGCCCGATGACCAGCATGAGAATACTGAACACCACTGCCAGTTCAAGCAAGGTAAAATTCCGCCGCATAAAAGCCAGTTCCTTTTTATCTGATGCAAGCCCGATGTTCCGCGAAGCGAAAATCTTATTCCCAACTGCCAATGTCGGCGGCGTCGCCGGTGCCGCCTGGCTGGCCGTCGGCCCCATAGGAAATGATGTCAAAATCGCCATGCTGGCCGGGACAGACATAAACATAATCATGGCCCCACGGATCTTTCGGCAATTTCTTTATATAGGGGCCTTTCCATTTTTCTTCGCCGTTGCTATTTTCAATCAGCGCCCGCAACCCGACAGAGCTGTCCGGCAGGCGATCCAAGTCCACCCTGAAATCGAAAATTGCCTGCTCGAAAAGACCGATCTGGGCCTTGGCCGTGCCGATTTTGGCTTTTTTGACGTGGCGGAAATAAAGCGGCGTCGCCAGCCCCGCCAGCAGCGCCAGGATTACGATCACCACCACCACTTCAATGAGAGTGAACCGCTTTAAACGGAATTTTCTGCCGGGCGCGGTTTTTCCGCTTTTTTGATACTGGATTGATGTGTTCATGATATTGGTCCTTCGGGTTAGTTATATTTCATTCATTTCGAAAATAGCCAGGAAAATGGAGATTACCACCATCAGGATAACGGAGGCGAGGATCAGAATAACCACCGGTTCGAACATCGCCAGCAGCCGTTTGATACGGACTTTCAGTTTATTCTCATGTTCATCAGCGGCCTGGGACAGAACATCGCCCAGCTTGCCGGATTCTTCGCCGACTTTAAGCAGCTGGATGGTGTCCATCGGCAGATACGGGCTTTTGCGCAATGCGTCGGACAGTTTGGCTCCGCTGCGGAGTTCGTGGCTGACATTGGCGAAACTTTCGCTGATTAACGGGTTCTGGATGACCTTGCGGCCAACCTCGATCGTTTCAAGCAGCGGCACATGATTTTTCAGCAGAATGGCGATAGTGCGGACGAACCGGTTCATTTCGACGGCGCGGACCAGCGGGCCGATGAGCGGCAGTTTGAGAACTTTTGCAGCCACCCAATATTTTCCGGCCGGACGTTGAAAGAGTTGCGCAATCCCGGCGGTTGCCAGCGCCAGCAATATCAGCCACAACCACCAGAATCCGGTAAGCATGTTGCTGACAAACATCATCATTCTGGTGGGCAGCGGCAGTTCTCTGCCCATATCCTGGAAGACGGTGGCGAAACGGGGGATGAACACCGTAAACAGCAGCAGGATGACCACCCCGGTTACCGCCAGGACGATTACCGGGTAAATGGAGCAGGTAATCAGGAAGTCCCGGGTTTCGCGGCCGCTGTTCAGAAATTTCTGAAGTTCAGCGACGACTTCCGGAATGCAGCCGGTTTTTTCGCCGGCTTCCAGCAGGTTGGCATAAAGTTTTGGAAAGCGCGGACCGTGGTTGCGGACCAGCTCGGAAAAATTTTTGCCTTCATGCAGACCGCGCCGCAAGTCAATGACGATCTGGCGGTTTTCCTCGTTAGTCATGCTTTCAGCAATAATCCGCAATGCGTGTTCAATGGGGATATGCGACTTTAAAAGCGGCGCCAGGCGGTCCGTAAATTCGTAAACGTTGAACCGGTCGCGGAATGACCGGAGGGACGGCAGATTTTTGCCGGAAACTTCCGTTCCGCAGTATTTGACCGGGACCAGGTCTTTCGCGCGGAGCCGGGCCAGCGATTCTTCGCGGCTTTCCGCTTCGATGACCATGTCTTTGGTCATGCCGCCTTCTGCGGCGATCTTGTATTTATGCAGTGCCATGGATTTATTCGTTGTCGATGGTTGCCATCAACACCTCCTCCGCGGTGGTGACGCCGTCCTTGACTTTCAGCATCCCGTATTCATTCAGCGGCATCATGCCTTTTTTCACTGCGATGGATGAGATATCCATGCTGGTGGCGTTGCGCAGTATTGCCGCACGGATGTCGTCGTCCACGAGCAGCAGTTCAAAGATGCCGGTACGGCCGCGGAAGCCGGTGCCGGAGCAGTTTTTGCAGCGGTTGCCGGTAAAATTGAAGTTGATGCCGGAACCGCCGCATTCCGGGCAGATAGTCCGCACCAGCCGCTGGGAAAGCACACCCGCCAGAGATGACGAAACCAGAAATCCCTCCACCCCCATGTCCAGCAGGCGGCTGACCGCCCCGGCTGAATCGTTGGTGTGCAGCGTGCTGAACACCAGATGCCCGGTCAGCGCCGCGTTGATGGCAATGGCGGCGGTTTCCCGGTCGCGGATTTCGCCGACCAGAATGATGTCAGGATCCTGCCGCACGATATGGCGCAGGCCGCTGGCGAATGTCAGCCCGATTTCGGCGTTTGCCTGCATCTGGCTGATGCCAGGAAATTTGTATTCAACCGGGTCTTCAATGGTGATGATCTTGTGTTTGCCGTCGTTCAGCTTATCAATCACGCTGTACAATGTGGTGGTCTTGCCGCTGCCGGTCGGCCCCACCACCAGCACCATGCCGTGCGGCAGTTTGATAAGCTTCTCGAACTTCTTCTGCAAATTCTCTGTCATTCCGACATGGGACAATTCGAATGCCAGCGTGTCCTTGCGCAATATTCGGAGCACGATACTTTCACCGCAGATGGTCGGGATCGTGCTGATACGGATGTCCAGCTCCTTCCCGCCAAGTAAAAAATTAGTGCGTCCGTCCTGCGGCAGCCGCCGCTCCGCGATATTCAGTCCGCCGATGAGTTTGATCCGCGAAGCCACTGCCGGATACTGTGACAGTGGGCACGAAAGGTAAGTGTGCAGAACGCCGTCTATCCGGAAACGTATTGCCAGTTCTGTTTCCCGCGGCTCGATATGGATGTCGCTGGCCCGCTGTTCGACCGCACGGGAAAAGATTTCGTTGACCAGCCTGACGATCTTGGCCTCGCTGGCCAGTGACTTCAGCATTTCTTCATTCTCTGTATCGGAGAATACTCCGTCCTGGCCGCCGTCCCGATTCTGCGCTGAGTTAAGTTTGGCGATAAGCCGTTCCAGCAGGCTGCGCCGGATCAGGCGGAAATGCACTTCCCGTCCATGCAGTTTTTCGATGAAGTAGCGGTGGCGGTTGATGGAATAGGGGTCGCAGACCAGCAGCTTCAATACGTTATTTTCCTCTTCAAGCCCCAGACAGCAATTGGCCGAGAGATATTCCGGTGAAAGATACGGGATTGCCGCCGGTTCCGGCAGTTCCTCCTCCTCAATTGTTCCAAGTTGTGTCGCCGTCAGATATATCTCCAGCAGTTCAGCCTCGGACAGCGTGCCGCTCTCGCATAAACTCCAGTCATACCGCCGCCGGTCAGTCGTCTTGATTTTTTCCAGGTACGACGGATCGCGCTGTGAAAGCCGCTCCTCAATCGAGCGCCAGACACTGTCATTGAGAATGACTTCTTTCATTAGGCAATCCTCCTGATTAAATCTACCAGATCCAGGAACCGATCTCGCCGGACTCGTCTCTTTCCTTCAATTCCGGTTGAATCTTTTTCAGCACGTCGATTGACTCCCGGAAACGGCCGATCAGTTTTTCCAGTTCGGTGTCCTCTTCAATGATGTTCGCCGTGATGAAGACCAGCATTTCAGTCCGCTTCTTGGTCCGGGTTGAACTGCCCAGCAGATGGCTGATGAACGGGATGTCAATCATCATCGGCACCGAATCCAAAGTATCTTCGTACTGCTCTTTGATCATACCGCCGATGATCACAGTTTTGCCGCTGCGCAGCGACATCGATGTTTTCAGCACCCGTTCCTGGATTGTCGGTGTGTCGATATTTGCTTCGACGGTGGTCCTCACCGCTTCGGATACCGTCTGCTCCAGTTCGATCTCCACCAGTTTGCCTTTCGTGACATGCGGCGTGATTTCCAGGATAATCCCGGTTTCCTGGTACTGGAACGAACGATTGAGCGCTGTGTTGTCCGGCGTGGACGACTGTGTATTGGTGATTTCGGATGTGATCGTCGGCACCTTGTCCCCCACCGAAATTTTTGCATTGCTGTGGCTGGTCACCAGAATCTGCGGGCTGGAAATAACTTTCACCTGCGACCGGCCGGCCAGCGCTTTCAACTGCGCATTCTTATTCTTGTCGTTGCTGCTCTGGATCATGTAGGCCAGGCCGTCGGCCGGGGCAGTCTTGCCGTTCACGTCGGCATAATTGGTCTGAATCGAGTTGATCGTGCTGCCGTTGTTTTCATTAAGCGAATAAGTCATGCCGAAACTCTGTGAGTCGGACAGCGTGACTTCGGCCACCAGCACTTGCAGCAGCACCTGGTCCGGCACCGTGTCCAGACGCTTCAACAGCGCCTGCAGCATCGCATATGTCCGCGGCGTCGTTTTGATCACCAGGCGGTTGTTGACCGCGTCCGCAAAAATGCTCACCGGCACTTCAAATACGCTGGCCGGTCCGATATCCTTCTTGGATGAATTTTTGCCGCTGGAGCTGGATGTGCTTGAGTTTAAGGAAGAGGGGGCGGTGTCGCCGCCAGTGCTCTTCGCGCCTCCCTTCTGACCGGAGGAACTGCTTGCGCTAAGTGTCGTACTTTCCACTTTGAATACCACCGATAATGCCTGCACCAGTTCCGGCGCTTTGCTGTTGATTACGCGGTAAATGTATACCCGTTCCTGTTCTCCGGTGTCGGTGCGGTCCAGTATCTCCACCCACTTCTTGAGTTCGTCGAGCGCTTCCTGTGTTACGGCCGCAGCCACGATCAGTTGCAGCCGGTCCATGCAGGTCAGCGAAATCACGCCGGAATCGGATTTATGGTCTTCCGGTTTCTGCGCAGCCTGGCCCTCAGTCCGCTGCACTGCGGTCACCGGGAAGCCCAGTACCGGCAGCACTTCGCTTAACTCGTTCATCAACCGCGAAGCCGCGATATTGTGACAGTGCAGCACTGCTCTGCGCATCCCGGCACCCGGGCGCTCGTCCAGAAACTTCAGTAGTTCAATCAATTTCGGCATATTGGACATCGCATCCACAACCAGCAGCGCGTTGCGCCGGGGAATTTCGACCAGTGTCGCTCCTGCGGTCATAAACGGTTTCAACTCCTTGGCGACATCCGCCGCCGGGGCTGCCTTCAGTTTGTAAAACAGCACTTCCGCATTTCCTGCCGGCTTATAACCAAGAGTCAGTTGCTGCTGCTGCGGCAGCTTGGAAAACGGCATAATCTGCACCACGCCGTTGTTCATCACACAGTATGATCCGCACAGCCGCAGGCATTGCTCGAACATCGCCCACAGCTCCGGTTCCGTCATCGGCATGTCTAAAAACATCGTGACTGAACCCTTGACTTCCGGGTCCGTCATATAACTGAACTTCAGCGAAGAGGCAAATGCCGAAATCACGTCCGTAATGTCCACATTGTCGAAATTCAGCGCAACTTTCATCGGTTTCGCATTTGCGTCGGTTTTCTTGTTCCGGATGAATTTCTCATAAAATGATGGCTGTGCCGTCTCCGGCGCCGTTCCCGCCGCAACTTCAGATCCGGACTCTTTTGCCGTTGCGGAATTTCCCCCGGCAGTCTGGGTGCTCTGCGGCATTGCTACTTCTTCGTCCGGGGTCTGATTGTCCGATTTCGGTTTCAAATCACCGGGAAACTTTATCTTGTCCGGCGTTCTGGACTTTTCTGCCGCCTTATCCTTATCTTTCTTCTCATCCACCTTGGGACTGTTGCAGGAACTCGACAGCAGCGCACACGCCAGTATCATAGACCACAAATAACCTTTAACTCTATGTTGTCTTATCATCATCTGCTCCTGATATTTCGCGGCGGCCGCGACATGTTTGGATCCGGCAGCGGCAATCCCTGTATGTTTCCGGGACCGGCTTGAGCCGTCCCTTTCCGGTCTTGAAACATCACCAGTTCATGTTCGCGTCCGTCCCTTGTAAATTTCACCTTTTTTTGTTCAATTTCAGATAATTTAAAGCCGCTTCCAAGCGTGTCCCCCAGCAGATAAATACGTTTATCCGCTGTTTTGCCTTTGACGGCGGGGGCGCGCTGCGGCTGGTTCCGGTTTACGATTACTGCCGCCTTGCAGTCACCAATTTCCAATACTCCCAGCAACTGATAAAGATTATCCAGTTTTAATTCCGCCGGCATATTTTCATTCCTGCCCTGCGCGATATTCCTGCTCAAATCAAAAAAATTATTGGATAACAACGCCTGCACGTCGCAATCCGGTTCTGACGGCACTGCTTTGGCCTCGCCACGTTTGGACTGGTCTTGTTTTTTTTTGTTTTCCCGCTGCTTGTCAGTTTCCTGAGCCGCGGACAGCCTCTCCCGCCGCTCGGTAAAAAACTTCTCCAGCCCGTAACTCGCGGTCAAGCCGAATATCAGAATCAATATAATATACACCAGTTTCATTGCTTTAACACCTCCGCCAGTTCCCCCAGTTCTCCGCTGTCACTGCCGAGCAGTTTCAGGGTACCGTTTGAAACCAGAATATTGCCGGCATTAGGCCCGGCCGGGCGCAAGTTGCATTGCTGCCAGTAGAACGCCGGCTTCGATGCTGCCAGGCTCGCCAGAAACTCGGCCATTTGCTTCAAATCACCTTCCACCATTACATCGGCGTCCCAACTGCAAATTCCTTTTACGATACTTTGTTTGCGGATGTCACTCAACGACTTGACAACCAGTCCCGAGTGCTTTGCCAGTTCTTCAAGTTTCTGCCGCATGAACGCATCCGCCCGCCGGTTGTCGCCGGAAAAATAGAAATATGCGCTTTCCCGGTGCAGCCGCGTCCAGTCTGACTCCATCGTCCGCCGCTTTTGAGTCTCTGTTTCCATTTCCTGACGCAGTTTTTTCAAAAGGCGCTGCTGCTGCGCCAGCGTTTCCTCCGTCGGAAACACTTCATCCCAGTCGTCAACACCCCACCATACGCCAAGACATGAAACAGCCAGCAGTCCGCATAACGCCGAATATCCGACGGAACGCGGAATCTTCCATTTCTTCAGTTTAAGTTTTATGCGTTTAATCATTGATATTCAACACCAGATAAATGTAATAGCTGCCGTCCTGATTGCGGTTCTTTCGCAGATTTTCCACGGTGTAACGCGCTGAATCGCCGATTTGCGCCAGCGCATTCTCCGGGTCCGACGCACATTTCATCGTCAGAAATGCCCGGTTGCCCTGCATATTATAACTGCTCATGGCGATATCTTTCGGCAGTCTCGGCGCCAGATAACACAGCAGTTGCAGCACTGCGGCACGGTTGGGCAGCGAGGCCAGAACCTTGCTCACCGCCTTGCTCTTCGCCGCATTTTGCTGCAGAAAGTTTTTTTCCGAATCTAATTGATGTTTCGCTGCGGTAATCTCCAATTGCAAAGCGCTGCAGCGTCCATGCAGATCGCGCCATTCCGCGCCCAGCCACAGTCCAATGCCGACCAGCGCGGCAATGCCGCTGATCAAGGTCAGTCCTTTCAGCAGCCGGCAGCGCTGTGGATACATTGCCGCCGGCAATGGCGGCTGGCTGCGGTTGCCGCGGCCACGGTAATGGCTGCCCGACACATATTTCGCCGTCAGCAGACCGGCCAGACAGCTTTCCGCCGATTTCGGCTCCATATCCGACGGACATCCTAATGTTTTGCTTAAAGCCTCTGACATTGCCGCGGGGTCAGCGCATGAAGCCACCGGCTCCATATATCGTAAACCATCCTGTCCGCGCGCGGAGAAATAAAACTTCGCGTCAGTTTCCGGCAGATATACCGGCAATTCCGCCAGTTCCGGATCAACTGCCATGAACGGATAGATAAACGCATCCGCCTTAATCCCGCTGCGTTCCAGTTCGTTCGCAAAGCGCTCCCACTCCGCCTGCCGCGTGAAAAACACCCGCACCCTTAACTTTGCCGCCGCTTTATCTGTAAAATTCAGCACCCGGTAACACCACAGCACGCCATCGGCGCCGCCCGGCAGATACCTCGGCAGCTCAAACTCAAGTGCCGCCGCCAGTTCCGGTATTTTCAAACGCGGCATATATAGTTCAAAACATCCGGCTCCAGTCAGGTTGCCGGTCACCGCGATAAAATCGCAACGCCCGGCATCCAGTTCTGTATAAACCGTTGTCAGGGATTCGGACAAAGGAATTTCGCTGCTGATATTCGCAGATGCGAAGTGTTCCAGGCTCCACCGGGCAGCGCCGCAACGCAACCGCAGTCCCCGGACCTCGCCTGTTCCTGCTTCAATTATCCCGTAACTCCGCACTATTAATGTCCTTCGTTTGTCAAACTCAATTATTGCAGCAGTTCAACGCAAATAAATTCTTAATTTAGAATATACCGGTTTGAGCTATTTTTGCAATAGCGAGATTTTTTGCAGATTGCTGTTTTCCTTATTCTCAATTTTTTGTTGATATCTGTTTATTGTTACTGGTCAGAGCAGACGTGTTTTTTCTTAGTTAGGCCGCGCGGAAATATCTTAATAATGAACGATTCATAATGCTTATTTTTATGTAATTTTGAGACATCAATTCCGCAAAAAAAACAGGGGAGGAATACTCCTCCCCTGTTTTATGGCTGCCTGCTGATTACGGCATGGTTGTGGCGGGAACCCCCGCGGTTGCTGCTGAATAGCCATAAGCGCTATAGGCCTTAAGGCTGTACCAGTATGTTTTGTTTCTGGTAAGGTTTATGTTTTTATAGGTGGTCGTGGTTTGCGGAAGCAATACTACCGTAGTCCACGGACCATTGATGCCGACAGTGCTTCTCTGAACAAGGGTGTAGGTCGAATTGGCCGCCGGTGTCCATGAGAGCGAGACTGTCGTCTGGGTCGTTCCAGTTACCGTCAATGCCGTCGGCGGGAGCGGGAGCTGACCGGCCGTAGTAACAGTCGCGGTGTTACTGTAGGCAGAGCTGCCGATACCGTTGAATGTGCATATCCGGTAGCGATAAGTGGTGCGACTGGCTAGCCCGGAGTCGGTATAAGCCGTCGTATTTGCCGGAAGCGTAATTGTTGTCGTCGACGCCGGCGGGAACGATGCGCTGGTTGAGCGCTGCAAATATAATCCGGTCTCGTTAACTGCGGCGTTGACCCAAGTCAAACTCACCGATGGTGGATTTGAACTGAGCACGGAGGCAGTCGCAGCCAGATTACGCGGCGCGATCGGCAACTGTCCGGACGTTGTTACGGTCGCGGTGTTGCTGTAAGGCGAACTGCCGTCTGCGTTGAAGGTACATATCCGGTAGTTATATGCGGTTAGACCGGCAACCGCGGCATCGGTATAAGTCGTCGCATTTGCCGGGAGCGTAATCGTTGTTGTCGACGCTGGCGGGAACGCGGCGCTGGTTGAGCGCTGCAAATATAATCCGGTTTCGTTAACCGCGGTGTTAACCCAGGTCAAACTGACTGTTGGCGGATTTACACTGGGCACGGAGGTGGTTGCAACCAGATTACTCGGCGCTGCCGGCAACTGTCCGGCCGTTGTTGCGGTCGCGGTGTTGCTGTAGGCAGAACTGCCGGCTGCGTTGAAGGTGCATATCCGGTAGTTATATGTGGTCAGTCTGGTTAACGCGGTATCGGCATAAGCCGTCGAACCAGCCGGAAGCGTGATCGTTGTCGTCGACGCCGGCGGGAACGCGGCGCTGGTTGAGCGCTGCAAATATAATCCGGTTTCGTTAACCGCGGTGTTGACCCAGGTCAAGTTCACCGACGGCGGATTTGAGCTGAGCGCGGCGGCAGTCGCAACCAGATTACTTGGCGCGGCCGGAGCACCCGTTGAAACCGTTACTATATTCGACGGCAGAGATTCGGCCGGCGGAGTATAACTATAGGCAACCACCCTGTAGAGGTAAATTCCGGATGCAGTGTTATCAGTGTAGGTCAGCACATCTCCAAGATTGGCGATCGGCGTGAAACTGCCGCCTAACGGAGCCCGTTCCACTCTGTACACTGATCCTGCGGGAGCAGTGGAAAGCCAGTTAAGGATGACTGCCGCGGGGGTGCCGCCAACCACTGTGAAGCTCAGGACTGGCGCCGGCAATGATTTTAAATAATCGGACGGCACGATTCCCATCAACCCCATTGGACGCATGAAATCCATTTCTTCATGGCCGAGCATGTGGCAATGCCATACATATTCCCAGCCGAAGTTGGTGTTGGCATTGGGAACCGTAATCTTGTTTCCAGTTGCCGGGTCTGTGACAGTAATCGGCGCATCTACCGCCATTGTCGGGTCTAACGGCCTCCAGCTATCGGGAACCTGGAATGGAAGCTGAGGCGCGGCCGGCTGCAGTGCGACAATCGCGTCTTCCAGCGGATTCATTCTGATGGTTTCTTTCCAGCCCAGTTCATTGGGCTCCGGAGGTCTGATCGCACCGTCCCAGCCAACCCGGTTGATCAACTGCACGTTGAACAGGTGGAAGTGAACGGCATGGGTGTCAACGCCGTTATGAGTGACTTTCCAGAGTTGAACTCCGTTATTCGTCAATAATTCCGTTATAGGATCAACATAACCCAATGGAATTGTGGTCTGGGTATTGAAATTGGTCAATGGCAGTTCCACTCCCAGGGTGGCATTCATGCGGCCATAATCCAGTTCAAACAGTTCCTGGATGGCTTTGGGGCCTAACGGAGTGGTAACCGGAGCCGCACTGCCGACCGGCGTATAAGAAAGAATATTATCCTGGATTCTCACATAGGAATCTGTAGCGGCGTGAGATTTTGGTCCGGGATAAGTAGTCTGCGGAACAATCGCCGGAGGCTGTGAAGCCTCGTAAGCAGGAGTCCACGCGGTCTGCAATGCCGCGAGATCGAATGCTGTTCCGGCAGGAGATCCGGCTACGTCGAACCGTATGATTGTCCGGGTATTGGGGCCGAAGCCGATCTGCGGAGTCGGGGCGCCGCCGGTTGAAGTCATATCCGGAGCTCCGGTATAGTAGTCAAAACGCGGGTCAAAGGCCGGCATCGGCGCCGGGGCGTCGTTATAGAGCATAATCTGGGCGTTGGCCGGAACCAGGGAGAAGTCGATAATGACGTCCGCCCGTTCCGCAGGTCCCAGCAGCAGCGTGTGAGTTGTGACATTCAACACTACTATGTCTCTGCGGTTATAGTTATAATTGACCGGCTGATTGGGCAGCACGACCGGCGCCGGCAGGAAACCGCCTTCAGTGCCGATCTGGATCATCTGCGGGCCTGCGGTCGCGGGATCAGGTACTCCGCCGTCTCTGCCGTCGGTCGGCCAGTTCGCCGGATATCCCGCAGTCGCAACCGCGGGTACCATTTTGACTTCAGTGGGATTAAGCGGGTCTACATAGTACAACTGGAGATTAAGGACGCGTTCATTGCAGGCGTTAAGTATCCGGAAACGGTATGGCCGGTGCTGGACCGTAAGCCTGGGATAGGCACAGCCGTTGACCACCGGGGTGTCTAAAAAGGATTCCATCGCCATTGATGGATTTGGTGTGCCGGGGATCTGGCGTTGTCCTGTGGGATCTGTGGGATCCGGAATCGGGCCGTGTATCAAACCGGCGGCGGCAGTGACCGGCGGCCAGAACCATGGACCGTAGTCCCATCTGCCAAAAGGATTTGCGCCGCTGAGATCATAGGGGTTCTGATTGGGCATATAGACATGCGGCATCCAGAGATCGCCTTCCTGCGGGGTTCCGGGAGTTGATCCCCAGTTCCAGGTCGGGTCAGTATTTGGAATCGTGACCGGATCGACGAAAGTCTTGTCCTGAATAATCAGCGGGATGCCATGTTCGTAATTGCCATCCCCCTTTCCAGGGAGCAAGCCGGCAGCAATCAGATTGTCTTCGACGGGGTCGGTCAGCAGATAGCCCGCGGCTTCGCCGGCATAGACGTTGAGGCGGGTCATACCGTAAGTGTGGTCATGATAGAACATCAGCCGGTTGCTCTGCTGGTTGGTATAATAATAGGTGGCGGAGCCTGCTGGAGGTACCGGCATATCCGGCACATTCGTTGCGCTTACGCCCCTGGTATAGTCCCAGTTGCCAGGAAGCTCTCCGGCGGGAGTAATCCACTGATGCGGCGTACCGTCGCTGATCCAGGGAGTGGCGCCGCCGTGCAGATGGATAACCGCGCGGTTCTGAGTATATTCCATCGGATTGCCCATCATCATCATCGGTCCCATGCCGGCGCCCATGACCGTGGTATCGACCGGCAGAAAGAGGTTGCCGGAGGTGCCGTTAGCAAGCTTGTTGGTGAACAGGATGCGTACCGGACGGTCCCGTTTTGCGACAATTAAAGGTCCCATATAGTGAGCTTTCCCGTCAGCGCCGGGCGCGAGGTCGATATAACCGCGCAGTTTGGTCGGCAGCAGGGTGGAATGCATCTTTTGAGTGTAGTCAACCAGGCCGATCTGGTAATAGTCACATCCGGGATAGGTCGTCTGGTCGGCGATGGCGACAGGGATAAACTGCCCGAAAGTATTGGCGTTGGCGGCGCCGACGCCGGGCAGCGTATCAGTAAATTTTGTAATTTTTGGCGGACTGTTGGCCCAGTTCGCAACGCCGAAATAATCCGGAACACCGCCGGGATTCATTGCGCCCATCAGCGGTTTTACGGCAGCTTTCCCGGTTAACGGGGCGGCAGTTGTCAGCACTTTTCCAGTTACTCCGGGGGCCGCGGTCTGTGCAGCTTGCTTTTTCGCGGCGGCCGCGCGGGCCGCGGCGGCTTCACGATCAGCCTGGGTAAATTTTTTTGTCATCCTCTCAAGCGGCGTCGGCATCGCAGTATTGCCCGGTGTTGTTTTTATGGTTTGTGCAAAACCGGGGCTGATGCCTGCTGTTAATAAAGCGGCCAGTGCCAGCTTCTTCAGAATATGCAGTTTACTGTTCATGGTTAGTTCTCCCCTTTGATTTTTTCTATTAAATTGCAATAACTATGTTAATCCCAATTAATTCGATAAAACGCCATCTTACGGAGGCGGACCAATGCCGGCTGAATTAATGGGAGTTAAGTGAACTTTAATGCCGGAAATGAAGAATGGAACTGTAAGTTCCTGATTCTTCAAACACCATGGATGCCGTCTGTTCTTCATCGTCACTCCTCCTCCTGTTAGTTCATCTATGCTTGCATGAACTATGTAAATCTTTTATAGTGTATAATATAGAATCAGCAGAAATCGGTATTGATGGCAGCCTGGCCGCCCGCTGTCCTGAAGATATGTTTTTGATGAATGCCATTTCTGCTTATCCACTTAAAATATTATTGGTATTCTAAAACGCGCATCTAAAAATAAAAGATACGAAAACCTATATTGGAAATTTTACCACACATGATAAAAAAAACTTTCAAATTGCATTATATATTTTACAAAATTACATTTTACATTTCAGAATTTAACACTTTCTGTAAAATTTTGTCAATAACAACCACATCCGGAGCGCGATGCTTATTCCACGATAATAATGCTGTTTAACGTTCCCATGGGATTCGGCCTGAAATTCGGGTTTCCGGGATCCGCGCACCAAACGTCATTGATATGGAATTTATATTCGTAAGAGCCTCGTTCCAGCGCCACAACGGCTTGATAAATGCCGTTGCCGTCATAGTCGCACAATTCCTGATCCAGATGATTCCAGTTGTTGAAATCGCCGGCCAGATACACTTTGCTGCCCGGCCTGGACTGGACCTGGAATGTCACATACTTATGTTTTGCAATCTGCTCTTCTTTTACAGCCGCCGCGCTTTTCGCCGCTTTGACGTCCGGCTTCTTTGCCTTCGGTGATTTCGTTTTTGGAGCTGTAGTTTTAATTGTCAGGTTGCGACTGGTTCCGGATGCTTTTGAATTTTTTTTGGAACTTTGCATTTTCTCATCCTCTTATACAGGTTGATTATTAATATCGAAATAAAGATTCAGCATGTTTATGAATTATTTAAATTATTTTAGATAATTAATTTCCCCCACCCTATGAGTTACAATTATATAGTAAATATTAAAAAAAACTTTCAAATTGCATTATATATGTTGCAAAATGACATTTTATATGTCATAGTTTAACACTTTATGTTAAATCGCGTATTTTTTTTATCTGCTTTTAATAGGGTTTTATTTATTATGGTACTATATATAGAAAAACTTAAAACTATTCGCAAGCAAAAAAAAATATCATCTGATGAATTAGCTCAGAAAGCAGGCATATCCAGAGTAACTCTCAGCGCCTGGGAGAATGCCAAAAGAATCCCGTCTGAGGCCAAAATACGAATGCTGGCTAACGTTCTGGATATTCCGGTTAATGAGATTTCAGATTTGGATCCAGACAAAACAATTTCAAAAGTCAACCTTACGGTTTTGGGGTCAAGTATTAATTCAATTGTAAACGGCGGGAAAGACAAGGATATCAATCGACACAAAAATCTGGTTTCAGGGATGATGGGTCTCCTTAAGGAACTGTCTAACGCCAAGCTGATTATCGGCGCGATGATTTCTTCGCTGCCCTCTATTTTCTATATTAAAGGGTCGGATCTCAAATATATGACCGCCAGTGAAACATTTTTGAAAAGCCAGTCTTTGAGTAAAAATTTTGATGTTGCTGGAAAAACAGATTACGATTTTTTCCCTGAGAATGAAGCAAAAATCAACGCGGAAATGGACAAGGAAGTGCTTGCCTGCGGGAAAAGCATTCTGGACAAGGAAGGTTACATTCCCGGTACCAGAAAAACCAGATGGAGCATTTTTTCAAAAATTCCCATTTATGACAGCGAAGGAAATATTGAAGGATTATTAGGCTTCTTTAAAGATATTACTGAGCGTAGACTGGCGGAAAAAAAGATTGCAGATAATAATAAACTGTTGCAGGACATGATTGATAACAGTTCATCACTTATTTACATTTTCGATATAGAAGGCAGGTTTGTGTCAGTTAATCACGAGGTTGAAAAGCTGTTCGGGAAATCGAAGAATGAAATAATCGGCAAAACGCGGGAGTCTTTCATCCCTGAAGAAATAGCAAAATTGCATCATTTAAACGACCTTGAAGTAATCAATGCCCGAAGATCAATTTTGTTCGAAGAGGAAAATTTACAGCAGGATGGAAAACATTTTTACATTACGTCAAAAATTCCTTTGATCGACAATCAAAATGTTCTTTATGGCGTTGCAGGGATTTCCTCTGATATCACAGAAAGCAAACTGGCGCATGCGGCATTGCTCCTGAAAGAGGAGGAATATCGGACACTGGCTGAAAACTCGCCTGATTTGATCGCCCGGTTCGATAAACAATTGCGGCATATATATGTTAACTCGGCCGCCGCGTCGCTGGGCTCGCTGCCGCCGGATGAGTATATCGGCAAAAACATGGCTGACGTCGGGATTCCGGAATCTGTAAGGTCAATATGGGATGAACGCATTCAGAAAGTCTTTGATTCCGGTGAACTGCTTGATGTAGTGGATTCGTTTCCTGCCCGGGACGGCTTACATTACTTTCATACCCGGCTGGTTCCTGAACGGGCCGCTGACGGAAACGTCCTGTCTGTCATGACGCTTGCCCGCGACATCACCGATCGCAAGCGGATGGAAGATAAACTGCATGAAGCATTGCAGCAACTGAATTTTCACGTCGAAAACACCCCGCTGGCAGTGGTGCAATTCAACAATAAGTATCAGATTACGAAATGGTCGGACAAGGCGGAAAAGATGTTCGGCTGGAGTGCTGATGAGGTTTTGGGCAAAAGAATTCAGGAATTTAAGTGGGTCTACGAAGAAGACAGGGAAACAATAGCTGTTATCAGCGCTGATATGCTTAACAGGAATAAACCCGGCAACTTCAATGTAAACCGCAATTACCGCAAAGACGGTTCAGTCATTACCTGTGAGTGGTACAATTCCGCCTTGACCGATTCAGGCGGCGGACTGGTATCCGTGTACTCGTTAATTAATGACATTACCGAGCGGACGCGGGCGGATGAAGAGTTGCGGGAAAGAGAACTCTTTTTCAGGGAGTCGCAGCAGGCGGCATCAATTGGCTCTTATAAGAATGATCTCCTCTCCGGATTATGGGAATCATCCGAAGTTCTCGATCAGATTTTCGGCATTGACAAAAACTATAACAGAACAGTTCAGGGATGGCTGGACATCGTGCATCCGGATGACCGTGAGATGATGGAACAACTCTTTCTGGAAGAGGTTATCGCCAAGCGTAAGCCTTTTAGTAAGGAATACAGAATTATCCGCAAGTCCGATGGAGCGGTCAGATGGGTAAAAGACATGGGTAAAGTCAATTTTGTCGCAGAAGACTGTGTCATTTCGATGATTGGAACAGTTCAGGACATCACCGGACAGAAGCAAACGGAGACGGCGCTGCTGGAGTCCAATGCTTATCTTGAAAACTTGATCAATTACGCGAATGCGCCAATTATTATCTGGGATCCGCTGTTCCGCATTACGCGCTTTAATCACGCCTTTGAATTCCTGACCGGACGCAGTGAGGCGGAAGTGCTCGGCCAGTCGCTGGAAATTCTGTTTCCTGTCGCGGCGACGTATTCGATGGAGCTGATTCGCATGACCTTGACCGGTGAGCGCTGGGAATCCGTTGAGATTGAAATTCTGCATCGTGACGGATCGACAAGAACAGTGCTGTGGAACTCGGCAACACTGTTTGCCGCGGACGGTCAGACCCCGGTTGCCACCATCGCCCAGGGGCAGGATATCACCGCGCGCAAACGGGCGGAATCTGAACTGCGCGGAAGGGAGGAGCAATTCCGCAACCTTGCCAACTCTGGAATGGTGCTGCTCTGGGCAACCGGCACTGATAGATTATGCAGCTATGTAAATGAGCCTTGGTTAAAGTTTACCGGACGTTCCCTTGAACAGGAGATGGGCAATGGCTGGATGGAAGGAATTCATCCCGATGATTTTGACCGCTGCCTTGACACTTTTGTGACTGCTTTCGATAAACGTGAAGCATTTGAACTGGAATACCGGATGCGCCATGCAAGCGGAGAATACCGGTGGCTGCTGGACAAGGGCGCACCCAATTATAACAGCAAGGGAGAATTCATTGGTTTCATCGGGCATTGTTTCGACATTTCCGAACACAAACAGGCGGATCAGGAAATAAAACTTAACAATGCGGAGCCTTTAAAACCCAATGCCCCAAAAAACAAGCTTTTTTCCATACCGGCGGGGAAACGTGTAAATAAAGCAAGCCCGACCCCTGGAAATGTTAAAAAACTGTAAATCATATTGCGGTTTTTATATATGTTCACTTATAACATATAATTTTAAAGATAACTTAAAAAAGTCTTGATTTATATTGGGTCTATGTTTATATTTTTTAATCTTGAATGTTTTAATCCTGTTATGGATTCGAAGATGGAGGGGTTGATAAACAAATTCATATGGCTGCGGTGTCAGATTTTGGGTCGGCCCCATGACTGGCTTCAGGCGCGGCTGCATATCTGTCTCAGCGCAGGCAAACGAACAATTAACGTTTTTACATAAATATTCTTACAAAAAGGAAGAAAATCATGTTAAAGAAAATGACGTTAGCGTATCTGCTGGCTATCGGTTGCCTGGCATTTCAAACCTCTGCTCAAACTTCGCCGGCGGCTCCGGAACAGGCTAAAAATCAGGTAAAAAATTCCAAGGAGACAGCATCCGCGGAACCCCGGAAAGTTGATGAGTCGGCGCCGGTTCAAATCGGTTTCTGGTTTGATGTTCCAGGAAATACGGAAAGAGTCAGGGTTAACGGCTTCAGATTCGGTTTCCCGTTTTCCGGCACTTCTCATGTAAGCGGTCTGGATTTATCGCTTTTCGGTTCTGACTGTGCCGGTATTAACGGTGCCCAGATCAGTATGGGCTTCTGCAATTCTTCTGTCAGAAGTCACGGCTTGCAAGCCTCTGTATTTACATGCTTGAGTAAAGTAGAGTCTGACGGCGCTCAAGTATCGCTTTTCAACAAAGCTGACAAATCCAAGGGGTGGCAGGTCGGCGGGACAAATTTAAGCGATAGTGCCAACGGCGCTCAGGTCAGCCTGGTCAATATTGTCGGACAGCTCAAGGGCTTTCAGGCGGGCATTGTCAATGTGGTGACCAGAAGCATCGGTCCCCAGATCGGTCTGGTTAATTATGCTGAAAGAAGCAGTTTTCAGCTTGGTCTGATCAATATCAACGAGAAATCATCCATGCCGTTCATGGTATTTTTCAACTTCAGCAAATAACAAGGATACAACTATGTGCCATACTATTTTTCAAATGAAACGCTATGTTCTGCTGTCTTTAATGTTCGTGTTGATTGCTATCGGCGGCTGCCGGTCTGTCACTGTCGCCGAGGTAAAGGATGAACCGTTTTTCGCGGCCTCGAAAAATGCCGACCTGAATCAGGTAACTCAGAAAATTCTTGAAGTCGGCCATCGAAGAAAGTTCAGCATGAATGTTATTGCTCCGGGACACATTGAAGCGGTTTACGCCAAACGCGATGTCAGAGCAGTCATGGATATTAAATATACCACGGAACATTTCTCCATAATATACAAAGACAGTAGCGGTCTTAAATATAATCCGGCGGAACATACCATCAGCTCTCATTATAATACATGGGTGAAAAATTTGAAAATTGATATTTCCAATATTTATCCGCTTTCACCATCCGCAGGTACCGCTTTGCCGAAAAATTAAAATAATACCAGGGCGGAGTTGATGCCGCCGAAGCCGGAGTTGACTGATAGCATACAGCCGTCTGAAACGGCGGTTGCGGAAGATGAGACCCAGCCAGTTGCATTGTCTTCAGGCAATAGCGTCAGCGCGTTGGGAGGGATTTGGGCGATTTTTTTCGCATTGCAGGCGACTATCAGTTGCACCATGCCGGCGGCGGCAATAGTATGTCCGGTACCCCACTTGACTGAAAATACTGGTCGCGGTTGCTCAAAGACTTGATGAAACGCCGCAAGCTCCATGGTATCGTTATATTGAGTTCCTGTTCCGTGGGCGGCGATAAATGAAATATCCGATGGCGTTATTTTCGCCGCCGCAATCGCGGAGCGAATGGCCCGCGCCAGTCCGCAACCTTCCGGATCAGGGGAGGTGACATGGATGGCGTCGGAGGACAGCGCCCATCCGGCAATACTGCCGAGATTCTTTTCGTTACCGGGCAGACGCGGAGATTGCAAAACCATTATGGCGGCGGCTTCCCCCAAATTCAAACCGGCCCGGTTCCTGTCAAAAGGACGTGCCGGTTGCTGGTCCAGCGCGCCAAGCGATGCAAAGCCGGAAAAGATAAATTCACTCAATGCGTCACAGGACAGCACAATTGCGCAGTCAGTTCTTCCGGCATCAATATCGGCGGCGGCTCTGGCGACAGCGCATGCTGATGCCGCACATGCTCCTGAAACAATGATAACCCGGCGTTCTCCGAACAATTGCTTGACTATTTTTGTCAGCGCTTTGAGATGAGGTTCGCCGGTCGATCCGCTGAGTATTTGCTGCTCCAGCAGGTCTATTGCGCCAATGGTGACCGCCAGGTAAAGCGGAGCTTCGCCGGGCAGTTTGCCGGTGATGCCGGCAAGCCGGCGCAGGATATTGAACAGTCTGGCGTCATCGTCTGCTATTCCCGTGATGGCGCCGACAGGATACATCTGGTACAGCGGTACCGGTTTGCCGGATTGCAAGGTGACTGCGGATACGGATGAGTAAAGCCCGTCGAAGAGTGCGGCGCTTCCATCGCCGTAGGCGCTTACAACTTCCGCCAGGGTAATTACAGCTTTAGCGTTTGATGTCAGTTTAATCATAAAATGCGCCGGCCAGCCATTTATCGTGAAATGCCGTCAGCAGCGGCGGCGGGAAAATACAAACATTCCCGGTCTCAGTTTCGACAAACATCTGCACCGTATATCCGGTGCAGGCGCAGGAGCCGTCCCCGCCGGTGATTACGAATTGAGTGTTGAGTCTGGCACCTTCGCACCAGATAACCGAGGCCAGTACCGTAAAACGCTCATTGAGCCGCAGCGGACGGTAATAATCAATATGCAACTGTGCAACTGGCGCCGTGACGCCTGCTTCCTGCATGGTTTCATAGGTCAAGCCGCATTTATGGCCGAGTTCGGTTGCAGCCTCTTCAAAAAATGAGACGTAGCGGCCATGCCACACAATCGCCAGCGCGTCAACTTCGCTGAACTGGCAGCGTCTCGCTATGGACGCGCTGACAGGCTCCGGCGCATTGTCCGGCACATTAAAATAATCATCTTTTTTGCGTCGCGTCATCCAGCATATACCTTGCTTTTATATCTGTGCTTCTGGTGTTGTCGGGGGCGGTTGTACCTTTACATCTGACGTCAAGCAGGCCGTCGCCATTATCTGTGCAGTTGATGACCAGGGTAAATTCCTGACCGGGCAGGATCGGCTGGAAAAATTTGATGCCGGATGCCTGCTGCAAACGGCACTTGCAGCCGCGGGTTCGTTCAAGCATATATTTTACCGCTTCAAGCTGACATATGCCGGGAAGAATTGGATTTCCGGGAAAATGTCCGTCAAATATCCTGCTTCCAGACGGGAAATTGAAGGTCGCAACAATATCGCCCTGCTCATTTTGCGAACAGGACTTGACGCCTTCACTGATTAATTCGCTATACGACATTCTACTGCACACGTTTTAATGGTATTTCTGAAAATTCCTTGATTCTTATCAGCAGTGAATATTCCGGTTCGCTGCTGTCCAGTCTTATCTCGAAAGGAACGGAATAACCGCCGCTTAACTTATACTGCCGGTATGATATTGTCCAGATACAGCGGCCATTCTTAATAAATTTCTTTGTACTGAGCATTCCGGTGTTATTATCGAACTCATAAGCGATGCCAGGCAGATCAGCCGCCCTGGTGTCAAAGCTGATGCGCTGGAGGTCCCGAACCACGTCATCAACCTTGAGTCCGCGCTTTTCCAGCTCAGGGATGACAAACCGGTGCGTGATTTTATCTCCGCGGAACGAAGTCTCAAGTATTTTGATGCCGGCCGGCTGCATGCAGACAATTGAGCCGCCGCGGCTGACCGCGTCGAACTCGGCCGCGCACAGCAGGCTGTCCTGCATATGGCCGGACACGGAGAAGGTCAGCGAAGAGACGGTGCTCCACTGTTTATCCGGCGGATTATATGCCTGCGGAACCGGAGAACTGAGCAGCGGACCGGGCTCCGGCAGCGACGAACATCCGGCGCAGCCTGCCAGAGCAACAAAAAGCATTAGCAACTGAATCCCGGTTTTAGGTTTACCTTTGATGAGTCCCGCCAGCGCAGGGAGCAGCGTCACTGCCGCCGCATATGATATGACAATCCCGGCAAACAAGGTAATTCCTAGTTTAAACATTACCGGATGAGAGGCGAACAGCAGGGTTAAGGCACCTGCGGCGGTGGCCAGGGCACACAGGGTCACAGCCGTCATGATATCGTTCTCAAGAGATTTGAAACAGCGGAAAACCATAAAGATACCATAGTCGCTGGAAAGTCCGATAATAATAATCATGGCCACGCATGACGGGATGGTCAGCGGCAGATTCAAGGCGGCGGAGAACCCGCATATGACTGTTACTGCCGCCACTACCGGCAGCAGGGCGGCGGCGCCGGTTACAAAGCCGCCGGTGGCGAAAATACTCAGCAGCAGAACAATGACAAAACTGGCAATGCCGATTCCCAGCAGGCGGTTAATTTCTTCCTCTCCGATAGAAGAGCGCAGTACGCGCGGAGAGATTACCCGAAGGCCGGGAAGTTGTTTCTGAACTTTCTCAAGCAATTTGTAATTTTCCGGGGAATCGATCATGAACGACGTGAGAGTCCATTCCTCGCCGTTGCGTTTAAGCAGTTTATCCTGAATAGTGGCAAGCAGCGCACATTTGCTGCCGCTGTCGCGGCTTGCAGCCAGCCACGCGTTGAATGCATTGAACGCGTCTTCCCTGAAACCGCTTTTGCTGCCGGATGAGACGATTTGATCCTGCGTCTTATTGATTTTGTCCACGGTCCAGAATTCGCGCCAGACGCTTTGATTGTGCTGTGCGGTTCTGGCGCTCGGAGTAAGCATGACCGGAGATACAAAACCTTTAATGCCGGATTCATCGGCTATTGCGGCAAGCGATTCCCCGGTTTGCAGCACCTGCTCGCGATCTTTGCCTTTTACCGCCAGGATTGCCGGCATTTCGCGTTTGCTCCAGTAAGCGTTGAATTCCGCTTCGGCGTTAATGACGTCTTTGCCCGCCCCGTCGAGCGAGGTGACACTGCTGTCAAAGAAAGAGAATGAGAGCGCAAGCGCTGTTGATGCGGCGATGACAATCCCCCAGACGATGACAATGAAGAGTGAACTGCGGTATTTGAAGACAGGGGTGTTTAACTGAATAATCGAACTCTTTACGTTGTCCGGCAGCAGATTGGGTAAAATGTATACTGCCATTGCCAGTGAGAGTGAAACGCTGAGAATCGCGAAGATTCCAAGCTGGGTGTATGCGCCGGTGCCGGAAAAGAGAAAGGCGACAAAGATGCCTATCGTCGTCAGAGCTCCCGCACAAAGCGGCCGGACAATTTTGCTGACTTCATGTAGCCTGTTGCCGGCGGTCCTGCCGCATAATTCATAAACGCAGATACCGTAGTCTACGGAAATCCCGGCCATTACGCCGCCGAATCCGATTACAAAGGCCGATATCCGGTCAATCATTAACCCCATGACTGCCACCGTGATCAGCACCGCGACCATCGGCATCAGGACAATCAGGAATGATTGCGGCCTTTTGCGGTAGATTACCGCAAAGAGGAGGGCGAAGATGATCAATGAGGCGATTGATACTTTGGGAATATCGGCGGCAATGACTTTTTCGTTTCCAATCGTATGCTTGTGCCCGCACAGCACGGATGCTGTAATCTGTTCAGGCAGTTTTTTAAACGCACCGTCCAGAAAGGCGAGAAAACCGGCGGCTCTCCTGCCGTCAGATACGGGAATGGCGGTTTCGATGATCAACAATGCGCGCCGCTGGTCCGGCCCGATCAGCATTGTGGAGCCCGGAGCCGTCCGGTAGGAGACGATATCAGAGAAGAGCCCGAGTTTTTTCAGGACTATGCGGTTGAGGCCAAGCGGATCTTTCTCAATAAAACTGTAAAGCGCCGCACCGCCCGGAGACGCAAGCCGGATGTAATTACCGCGCATGGATTTGTCAATTTCATCCATACTGGTCATTTCAGCGACCCTGTCCATATCCTCTTTGTTGATCAGTTGCGGCAGCGCGGTGTATGTCTCGGCCAGTGTTTCCGCATCGGGCATGGCAAAGCCGGTAAAGATGGAGACGATTTCTGGGTGCTTAAGAGTTTCCTCAAGCTGCGTTACGGTCTGCGGGAGCAGTTTAAGGTTGTTGCAGTTGTCTTTCAGGCGAAGTTCAACGGTTATTCTGCCGGCGACGTTTTCTTCGTGAAGGTATTTCAGCATTTTTGCGGCGACGGAACCCTCCGGCAGCATGTCCGTGATGTCACTGCTGTATTTTTTACCGGAAAGCAGTAACAGACAGATGCCGACAATGGCAAAAAGGATAACGATAATAACCTTGCGGTAACGTCTCAAATCAAGAATCATTTCCAGTCTTCCATGCTTTTTCCGGAATGGTCCCGTTAACTTTTATATCATTGAAATCAATGGTTGTGCTGTTGCCGCCGGATTCGTCAATTGAGACTGATATCAGGTTGAGGAAGTCCTTGTTGAAGACAAAAATGATTTTAGAAACGGCTTTGCTCATAGTGCTCTTTGCCTGCGGCGTGACATTGATGGTATACGCAGGCTTATCAACGGAAACATCACAATCCCGGGTGATTCCGGCAAAATCTCCAAGTAGAATGTCATGGTATATTTTTGCGACCATCCCCAGTATCGGGTTGTCGCTGAATTTGTACTCTTTGGTGCGGTCTGTTTCTCTGTCCCATTGCAGCAGCCGGTCTTCGCTGATGATTGCCGTATAGCCGATCGGCTTCTCGATATGCCAGGCCAGTTTAAACGGGGCGCGGTTGATGTAAATCGAACCCTCCAGCACCATCTGCGAGGTAAGGATGCGGAACTTTTTAATCTGCTTGAATTTTGCGCTGAAGGTTGACATCTCCCGCGTTGATTGATTGATTTGGGCGAAAGCGTCATCGACGGCCTTCGTCCGGGCATCGGTTCCGGCATTGAGCACGATACTGCACAGGGTGACAGCGGCGATGATGATTGTCTGTCGATATTTCATGAAGTTGTCCATATTTTCAGTTCGCCTTCGGCAATAAGTTTGTTTTCGCGGCATACATGGCCGTAAATAATACTCCAGTTATCAAATTTGATTTTCTTGGTGCAGATGATTTTAAGTTTGTCCCCGGCCCGGCATGAACCATGCACCAGAAAGTCTTTCACCCCGACAAGCATTCCTCCGGTATTTGACTGCCCGCGAAAATTGTTCCCGGCAGCCAGAGTCTGGGCGATCATTTCAATATAGGCTGATTCAATTATCTCGCCGTCGGAAGAGAGAAACTGGTTGTCCGGCGTTATTTTAACTGAGGAGACGAAGGTTTTCTCTCCGACTTCATCGAGAGAGTCTATCAACTGCATCGGAGCTTTATGCGGGATAAGTCCGGCGGCAGCTATCGGCAATGCCTGGATTTGGTGTTTATTGCTGTCGCCACGCCAGCAGAGCGGATCGGAGGCGAGCCAGTCGCCGGTCATCTGATACGCTGTTCCTCGGCATCCGTAACACTCGTCAGCCAGTTCGCACGCTCCGCATGGTGCTTTGATGGTGTTCAGATGATTGCGAAGGTCCTGAATGATTTCGCTGCCGCAGATTATCTCCTGCAGCGGCATCTCGCGAATGTTGCCCACCGGTACGTCAATGCCGACACAGGGAAAAACGTTCCCGGTACTGGTGACCAGGCAGGAATACTGATGCCGCAGGCAGCGGTCTCCGACCAGAGGCGGACGCGGTTCCCAGTTATAGCCGTATTCGCGGTCCAGCGCCGACAACTTTTCAAAGACACAGCGAATCTCGTCGGAAGACAGTTGCAGCCAGGCGTTTTCAACAGCCTTTCCCTGCGGGGTAATAACCTCGAAATATGGTATGATATGGCGGTCGCGCAGATAGCGCCACAATTCCTCCATTTCGCCTAGATTGGCACGGCAAATGATGGTGCTGACTGCCAATAGTTCATTGCCGCTGGCATAACCGGCCGCCGTGGCATTTTCCAGCGCCTGCATGGCCTTTTTCAGACCGTCGGCTTTGCCGGTAAGCATTGTCTGCACATCCTCTTTGAAAGAGTTGAGCTTAAGTACCAGTCTGACATTGGATTTAAAGAGTTTGCCGGCTGTTTCAGCAGTCAGCAATGAGCCGTTGGAGAACAGTTCGACGGACATGCCGAGCGATGAGATGTAGGCTATCAGTTCAAAAATTTTTGGGTAGATCAACGGTTCGCCGCCCAGGATAACTACTCGTTCAGCACCGAGTTCTCCGGCCTGCTTTACCACATCGGCAATCTCATGGTAGCTAAGCTCGCCGGCCGGCGCGTCATTGCTGCCGGCATAGCAGTACGGACAGCGGTAATTGCACTTTAAAGTGGGTTCTATTTCTATGCTTAACAGGCGGTTGTTTGCGGCCGCCTCCCGGATCACCTCCAGGGAATATGACGGAGAAAATGAAGGGAACGCTCCCTCTGCGGACGGATTGCTGCGGCTGTTTACATTTTCATCCATTATCAATTATCTCCTGAGTGCTCATGTTGCAATCTCTTTGTCGTCAACGATGAAAAAACGTACCGGTTTGCGTGACGTGCCGGCAAATATTTGCTGGTACACTTTATCGTACGGTTTAATGGCTACCGGCAGACGCACTCGCGCAGTTGCCGCAATCCGGTTGCTGATCGTCTCCATGGTCAGCGCATTGTCGCTGCCGATGGAGACAGTTACTTCCGCCTGTGTCAGGTGGCCGTCACACGATTGCGCGACGATGTAGTAGTCAATAATTCCCGGCATGGCTTCAAGACAGGAAAATACCGTTTCCGGATAGACTGTCGTTCCATTGATTTTCATCATCTGCTGTTTTCTCCCGGCGACAGGGCCGAGGCGGGGTGTGGAGCGGCCGCAGGCACATTTTTCGTTGAAGTACCGGCTGATGTCTCCGGTCTTAAAGCGCAGTAACGGCATTCCTTCCATTTGCAACGGGGTAAGGACAACTTCGCCCTGTTCACCGGGGCCGCACTGGTTGCCGTTGTTGTCAATTATTTCAAGGATGGCAAGGTCATGGTGCAAATGTCCGCCGCAGCCGGCTTCGCAATCGCAGAACGACGTAATTGTCTCCGATGACGCATAGGTTGAATAGACTTTGGCGCCCCAGAGCTCTTCCAGCAGACTCCCCGCTAAACTCAATTGACAGTTATTATCCCGTACCGGTTCGCCAATGCAAATGAGCTTTTTGACAAAGTCGGGATTGATGTTTTCAGCAGTCAGAAATTTAATCAGCTTTTTCAGGAATGACGGCACCCCGATAATTATACTTGGCTTCATGCTTGCGATAATTCCGGCATGGCTCTCAAGCGAGTTCAGCCCATTGCGGATAACAGAGGCTCCGACAGCCCGGGCGCCCTCGCGATAGGCAAGGCCGGCAATAAAACAGCGATCCATGGTACAGGTCAGCAATATCTTGTCATGAGGAGTCATCCCGCAGGCCATGAAGGCTTTTTGTTCGTTGTAGGCCAGACGCCGCAGATCATTTTCGGTGTAGACGATTGGAAGCGGCGCGCCGGTGGTTCCTGAAGAAAAAGCGATGTCACGAATGTCGCACTCCGGCGCGGCGACAAAGGAATTGATATTTCCGGACAGATCGTCTTTGCTGGTGAACGGCATAGATGAGAGAATATCAAAACTGTTTGCTGCCGCAGCGGCGGGAACATCGGCGTACATCTTTGCGTAATATGGCGATTTTCCCCGGCAATACTCAATGTGCTCCGCCAACAGTTGTGCCTGTTCCTCACGAATTGCGTCGAGGCTGAGAAATTCCCGTTGGCGGTCATATTTAAACTGTCTCATTCATTACTCGCTTTTTCCAGTTCAGCAATTTTTTCGGTCATGTGGTTTTTGACGTAAACTTTCAGTTGAAACGGAGTCCAGCCGGCAAACCGCTCCGGACTTACGGCCGGCAGCTTATATAATCTGATGAAGCCGGGACTAACCATAAATTGGCGGTTCACCACTTTTTCCGTTCCCAGTATTAGAAACGGATATACCGGACAGTTAATCTTGACTGCCAGCCTGAACAAAGCGCCGTGGAACTGTCCCATCTCGCGGTTGACGGATCTGGTGCCTTCCGGAAATCCCACCACCGACACATTGTTCTTCAGGATATCATCCGAAGCCCGGCTTATAAAGTCATCAAACGCGATTTTGCTTATGTTGTAATAACCGCCGCACTTGGCAAGGACTCCGAAAAACGGCAGTTTAAACGGCCATTCCCCTGCTATCTGCACCAGATCGCCCGGCCACATGCCGAACATGAACGCATCCGAGCCTGAACGGTGATTGGCAACAACGACACCGGCAGATTTTTCATTCGGAGCCAGATCGTAATATTCAACTTTGATAAACGGATAGCTGGATGCCTTTATTACAAACTTGCCGTAGAATCTTATCAAATTCCGCCACACTTTATGCCGCGCTGCTGAAGAGATAAACGGCATTGTAATTATTTTCGGGATGCCGGCAAACAGACAGTATATTACCGTTGCAAATGTAAATCGCACATAGAAGAGGAAACTGAATAATCGTAATCCCGGAGATGAACCCATTTATAACCGTTTCCTCTATTTATGTCCGTCGCTTATTTTATTCATTTCATCCGGTTTATGTTCGTTGATTATTTTATTCATTACATTGCATACATCGCCGAATGTGCGAATGCTTTTGATTTCCGAGTATTTGCGCAAGTCAATTTTAAACACACGCTGCAACCCGACAATCAGGTCGACAATGTCCAGACTGTCCAGCCCGAGGTCGTCAAACAGCAGCTTATCATCCTGGATGATATTTTCGTCCAGTTCAAAATTTTTAACAAAAACTTCTTTGATCTTGTTTCTGATATCGTTATCGGTCATTTAGTTGCTACCTCATTATTATCTCATCAAGAACTCATTATATATAATGGGGTTAATATATTATCGAAAGCTGAAAAATCAACCTTGATCTAAGCGTTAAATCTTCTGCAAACGAGCACGGCGTTGATTCCGCCGAAAGCAAAACAGTTTTTGATGAAACAGTTGATTGCCGCTGAGGTTTGCTGCCGGATGTGGTTCAGGCCTGAACAGTCTTCCGCCGGTTGTTCCAGGTTTCTGGTCGGGTAGATGACGCTGTCGCGCATCATCATCAAACAAGCCGCCAGTTCAATGGCTCCCGATGCACCCATCGTATGTCCAAGCCCCCCTTTGAGACTGCTCACCGGGACCTTGCCGCCAAAAACCTGGCGCAGAGCGTCGGCTTCGGAAGCGTCACCCTGAACTGTTCCGGTCGCATGGGCGCTTACATAGTCGATTTCCCGGGGAGAAATATTGGCGTCGCGCAGCGCGGCATCAATGCAATCGCGGATCGCGGTTGAGTCGGATTGGCTGATATGACTCCCGCTGGCGGATGTATTGTAGCCGATAACCTCGCCGAAGATGACGGCGCTGCGCGCCAGAGCGCTGTCCAGCGATTCAAGAACGATCACTCCGGCGCCTTCGCCGCATACAAGCCCGTCGCGCCGGGCATCGAACGGGCGCGAGGCGGTCTCCGGGTTGTCGTTGCGGGCCGGGGGGGCTGCCGCGAATATGGATTCGAAAGAACCTACTACCATGGAATTGACCTCCTCGGCGCCGCCGCAGAATGCCATGTCGAGGATGCCGCCCCTGATCAGTTGGAAGCCGAGGCCGATGGCCTGCATCGAGGAAGCGCACGCTGCCGACGGACTGAGCACTTCGCCGCGAATGCCAAGCATCTGCGCTACGTTCATTGCCACGGTATGGGAGGCGCATTTGAAAAATTGCATGCCGGAAACTGAACTCATGGTTTTTTCGGTAAAGATTGTATCAAAAGTGGCATAAAGTTCGCTGGCGCTGCCCATCGTGGAACTCATTATGCAGCCGGTGCGCGGCGCCGTGATCATTGCCGGTGTTGCTCCGCAGTGCTCAACCGCTTCAAGCGCGGCAAGAGCTCCCAGATGGGCAACCCTGCCCATGGAGCGGCGGTGCAGGCGGGGAATGACATTGATGTTGTACTCCCCGACGCAGGCCGCAATCTTGCATTGCAGTCCGTTGCATGCCAGCAGTTCGTCCACCCGGCTGATGCCGGAGCTGTTCTGTTCCAATCCTTTTTGCAGCGAGCCGGCGCCAAATCCGAAACTGCTGTTGATCCCGTATCCTGTTATTACCACCCTGCGCATAAGAAACCCTCTGTTAATCAGCTTGTAATGTGACCGGTCCGACTGTAAATTGTTAATCCCCTTGCGGCCTGGGACAGCCTGTTAAATATACTACTTTGCCGGTTCGTAAAAAGTTCAATTTTGAACCGCATTCCCATTCATAAGTATTGTCCGGCAACTTGTCAATTATCGCTTTGAGTTCACTTGGAGAATAACCGTTCCAGCGCGAAATTATCGAGTCTGTCAGCAGCGCCAGCGGAATTGCGGGAAGAATATAGGTCCAGAACATTTTTTTCCATGAAAAAGGTCCCGCAAACGGCATAATGATGAATATATGCGGCACCAGCAGGATCAACTGCGGTATGGCGCGAACCGGGGCCCGGCAGCAGTAATCAAACAGGCCGATAGCACAGTTGTCTTTGCGGGCGCGGTTTATTATAGACTTCAGTTCGTCCGGCGAAAAATGATGCATAGCGGAAAATATCAGCCTTATCTCCTGCTCGTCGAACGGAGGATTCAGCGCATCGACGGAGGAGGATATATAGCTGACAGCGCCGCCGGAACGCCGGGAGATCCGTTCAAACGCAACCAGATTAGGATATTTATCGGTGAGTTCCATCCCGCTGACGGCGATGCCGTTCTTCCGCAGATAGCCGAGCAGAGACAGCAGATATCCTGATCCGCCGGAACAAAGATCGCACAGTTTGCGCAGCCCGCTTTTTCGCATCATCCCGGCAATCAGGGGAAATGCCGGCTCATATTGGAAAAAACAGGTCGCAAAGCAGGAAAGAAAATCCGTCATTCCCCGCCTCCAGACGTCGGGGAACCAGTCATAATCATGCATTTCCTTGAAACGCCGGTGTGTCATGGTCAATTTCTCCGTAAAATCTTGCCGCTGACAGTATGCTCAAGCTTATCGCAAATGTTGAAACTTTTTGGCACCTTGTAAGACGCCAGGTTCGAGTAACAGAATTTTCTCAGTTCATTAAGCAATTCGTCATGGTTTCCTGCATCAGCCTTGAAAACAATATCAGCTTGCGGCTTTTCCCCGTAAAGCTCGTCTTTAACCGGATAGATGCTGACGTTCTCAACCGCCGGAGAAGTGCGCAAAACTTCTTCAACTTCATACGGAAATATTTTCATCCCGGCGAAGTTTATTATGTTCTTTGATCTTCCGACGATCACCAGTTGTCCGGATTCGTCAATAATGCCGAGATCGCCGGTATTGAAAAAACCGTTTTCGCAGATGTCCGCCCGGCTGCGGAATGGACACAGGTAGCCGTCAAACATGCCGGGGGTGCGCAACATGACGGTGCCGACGCCATTCTCGTCCGGCTCCTTGATCCGCAGCTCACAGGATGGCAACGGACTGCCGACAACTCCCGGCTTAAAATCATTCTCATCCATGTCGATGCATGGCAGGCCTGCTTCGATAATGCCGTAGGCCTGCCGGGGGCGGATGTTAAATTTAGCGTGGAACTTCTCCGCCAGGCCGCGGTCCATCGGCATTGCGGTGGTAACAGCCAGGCGGGTGTGCTCCAGCATTGCGGCGTTAAAGGCGGAAGATTCGGACATCAAATGGTAGTGGAACGGCGACATATAGAGCAACGTTATTTTCTCCGAGGCAAGCAGTTGCGGCATTGAAAGCGCGGCGGGGGACTCGCAGATGGCAATGGCCGCGCCTTTGCGCAAAAAAAGCAGAATGGTGACGACAAAGTGATATGCCATCGCCAGCACCCAGAGCACCGTGTCATCGCTGCTGATCTTGAGACCCGCATTGGCGGAATCTGTGCGGGCGAGAACCGACTCGTGCGATATTATCACTCCTTTTGAACTGGAAGTGGTTCCAGAGGTGAACCTGATGAATGCCGGATTAAGTTCTGACAGGCCGGGAGCGATGCGGGACTGTACCAGGAATTTTTGCAGACAGATTTCATCGCCGGCGCAAGTGAACCGCTGCATTTCCGGTGGAGCCTGCCATCCGTCCGGCAGTGCCGCCGCCGAGATTAAAGCATCCGCGCTGACCTGTTCGCAGATATTCCTGACTTCCGCTCCCGGCAGGGTGAATGACACCGGTATCTGTACCGCACCGGTTTTCAGCAGCGCCAGCGCCAGTACGATATGGGCGGCGGAGTCGGGGCAGCGCAGCGCGACGCGGTCATCCGCTTGTATGCCGCAGGCTGCGAGTGTACGTCCTGTTTCCTCAACCTGCTTTAAGAGTGCCCCGTAAGTTGTTCTGACGCCACGATATACTATCGCGGTTTTGTCCAGTCCGCCAGAGTTTTCCTTAGTGATGACACTGTAAATGTTTAAGCCTTCTCTCAATGCTACTCCTTGTACTATAAAGACACCTAATATATTGGAGTGATGTAAAATTGCAAGCTGCGGGAAGTTCAGTAAATGGAAAGTATAATACGTTACGGGAAAGTTATTGTGCCGGAAAATTACATGAAATCTATTTTCTCACATCAGGAAGCAGGTTTTTCTTTGAGCAGATTATTTACATGGCGATCAAAATCTGATTCCAGGCTGGTATCCCGGATAATTCGATATTTTTCAAATTCACTTTCGGTAAAAGCCTTGGCTATTCCGGCGCTTACGGCTCCGGGATTGTCTAAAATGTCCGGTTGCAGTTACGAGCAATATTAAAAATCAGAGCGAAAAATAAGATGGCGAAATCGAGCGAACGGAGCTTTGTCGCTTGCAATATTCCTCTTTATTAGGGTGCGCCTATAATATAATGTCAGATAGAATTAGATTTATGATGTTTTTGACACCCGCATGAGGAAATTTTATTCCAAAACTGCTGCCACCTTGCTTTAGTCAAAACCAGACTCCGAATGG
>JBAYIO010000047.1:0-39007 GCA_041665605.1 Victivallaceae bacterium
GGCTGAGCCGGTGAGAGTCAAAAATCTTCAGATGCAAGTGATCTCCAACGTCCATTGCTATAGTAACGCATGGTTCGCCAACCACGTTATCAACTAACACATGAGGTTAAAATGACAGATGTATCGCACCTGATAATGGGACTTGTCTGTATTATGCCCTTCTAGGGCTGGTGCATACCACCAGTTCAACTGGTGGTTTTGATTTTATTGCAAAATCGGATGCCTGTGACCAGGATATGGATTTTGTGATGGTGAATCGCCGAAACAATTTATGTGCTTGAAAAAATGGCATAACGGTATATATTACAAGGCATTAATTTTTTTAACAATAAATAATGGAGATATTCCGATGTTCAGCGCTTCTGATTTGAAAAAGGGCTTGAAGGTTCAAGTTGACGGAGAACCATGGGCCATAACCGAATTCGAATTCTGCAAACCCGGCAAAGGCACCTCACTCTACCGCTGCAAACTGAAAAACATGATCACCGGCAGCACCATTGACCGTACTTACCGTCCGACCGACAAGCTGGACAAGCCCGACCTTGAAGAAAAGGAAATGTACTATTCTTACGCTGAAGGCGATTTTTATGTATTCAGCGACGCCGAAACTTTTGAAGAAATGCATGTCAGCGCCAAAATGCTGGGCCGCGATAAATACTTTCTGATTGAGAACAGCCAGTGCAAGATGCTGCTGTTTAACGGCCTGCCGATTGAAATCACGCTGCCGACGTTCATTGAAAAAGTGATCACAGACACTGAACCGGGCGCCAGAGGCGATACCGCCACCAATGTGTTGAAGTCCGCCAAGATTGACAACGGCTATGAGATTCAAGTGCCGCTGTTCATCAATACCGGTGACCTTGTCAAGATTGACACCAGGACCGGACTCTATGCAGAACGCGTCTCCAAAGCCTGATTGCGTTTATCAGCTTGAACAGATCAAAGCCCGGCTGCTGCTTCGCGCCGGGCTTATTTCTTCTATCCGCCAATACTTCGATGCCGCGGGTTTTGCTGAAGTGGAAACCCCGGTGATGATCAAAGCCCCGGCGCCGGAGGAGTTTATTGAAGCTCCGCAGGCCGGGGAGATGTTTCTCCGCGCCAGCCCGGAATTGCAGATGAAATTGATGCTGGCCGCCGGCTTTAAAAAAATATACCAGATCGGGGCTTGTTTCAGGGAAGGGGAATTCGGCCGGAAGCACCGTCCGGAATTTACCATGCTGGAATGGTATGACGCCGGCGCGGATTATAATGACCTTCTCAAGTTTACCGCCGGCATGCTGCGCCATCTGGCGGTCTTTACCGCCGGCTCCTCCTCTGTCTCCTATCAGGGAAGTGTGATTGACTTCTCCGCCGAACCGGAAATCATTACGGTTAAAGATGCTTTTCTGCGCTTTACGGGGGTAACGCCGGAAGCCGCCATGGAAGCGGACCGGTTTGACGAATTAATGGTAACTAAGATTGAACCGGTGCTGGGGCGGGGGCGTCCGACATTTCTGACTGATTACCCGGCCGCCAGGTCGGCGCTGGCCAGACTCAAGGCAAGTGATCATTCCGTGGCGGAACGCTGGGAACTGTATCTGTCGGGGATTGAGATCGCCAATGCTTACAGCGAGCTGATTGACCCGGCGGAACAGGCCGCCAGGTTCGAAGAAGCGGCATCCGCCCGCGTGCGCGGCGGTTACCGTCCATACCCGCCGCCGGCAGAATTTCTCCAGGCCATCAATGCGGGGATGCCGGAATCGTCAGGCTGTGCCCTTGGCATAGACCGTCTGATCATGATATTTACCGATGCCGATGATATATCCCAAGTCAAAATGTCTCCAGTCTGAGACTTTTGCAGTTTCACCTGTTGACAAATCTGTGCATTATGGATATAGTAATACTTTGTATTACTGGAGACGGGATGATAAATTTAACTACAATCAGAAATTCAGCATTGGCGCTCGCCATGGGCTTGCTGCTGTTTGCGGAATTTTTGCATCCGGCTTTTCATAATCATGCTACTTGCAGTCGATCCCTTACTGGCGGTACTACAGGTTTAGCACAGGGCGACTTCGAGTTTACGCATGCCGGACATGCCTGCTTAATATGTTCATCAATGTTTTTGAAATACTGCGCCAATGTTTCGTCTGCCATTGTTATATGCAACCGGCAGGACATCGTGATCCTGCTGCCGCCTGATTTTATTTTTATTGAAACTAACCTTACCATTCTCCCTCGGGCCCCGCCTGTCTTCTCCTGATTTATTTTCTGTGATTACTCAATTAGTGTCTGTAATGGTTCCAGCATTTTTCGTGGAACCGGTTTATGTTTACCATTTATATTCAGGAGAAACATATGAAAAGAAGAACAAGTTTTACACTCATCGAACTCCTCGTGGTGATCGCGATCATCGCCATCCTCGCAGGAATGCTGCTGCCGGCGCTGAACAGCTCCCGTGAAAAAGCCAGGGCCGCGCAGTGCATGAATAATCTTAAACAATGCGGCCTGGCCTTTGCCGGTTACGCCAATGACTGGCAGTCATTCTTTCCGCCGATTCATCATGGCGCAACCTGGGGCGAGGAAGGTATTTCCGGAGAAACGAATCCAGTTAAATGGTTTGAATACCTATATCCTTTCGGCATGAAACGTAATTTTCTGCTGTGTCCCGGCGATCCGGCTGTGCGTTCCGGTTTTGACGCCGATGTTGACAAGCGTCAAAGCTATATGTTCAACTGCATGTACGGGTATGATAGAAAGAGCAGCCAGCTTAAAACTACTTCGCGGAATATCATTGTCAGTGAACGCGGCGGCGAAGACCTGCCTGTCGGCACGGAAAGAGATGAGGCGCTCAGTCATCAGGGTTATGACGGTTATGCGCCGGTCTCCGGCTGGGAGAGTTGCATGTCCAAGCTCCGTCATAAAGACATGTCCAACTATCTGTTTGTCGACGGTCACGCCAGGGCGCTTAAGTTCAACGAAACAGTCGGGGATAAAACCGAAACGCAGAATATGCACTTCGTTAAAGAGTTTAAGGATCATTACTTATAGTAAATATAACACAACCGGCATAGCCGGTTGTGAATTATCTATGCCGGGAATGACATGGACCAAGTGTGTTTCGCAGGCAGAAAAATGGCGAGAGAGACGGGACTCGAACCCGCAACATCCACCGTGACAGGGTGGTACTCTAACCAATTGAGCTACTCCCCCGCTATTATAAGCGGTACCATGCTAAAAATAAGTGGCGAGAGAGACGGGACTCGAACCCGCAACATCCACCGTGACAGGGTGGTACTCTAACCAATTGAGCTACTCCCCCACTTTTATTTAGCGGTACAAAATGTAATTCAAAACGCCCTTTTTGCAAGTCGTGAAACCGCATAAAATTTAAAAAAGCAGAAAAAAAATCATTTTGCCGATTTTAAGTCGGTTATTTGCTAATCCTGCTTGAACTTCGAAGAATGTTTTTAATATTATAAAATTGACAAAACGGATCGGAACCAAATGAAGTTTAACTATGATATTCAACTTGACTTGCATGGCTATAAAGTCGAAGATGCCATGCGTAAAGTCAGGGCAATTTGCTGCGGCCGCCACGGCAGGAGTGTGATGATCATTCACGGCAAAGGCGACGGGAAATTGCGCAAGGCGATAAGAGATTATCTGGCAACTAACGAATCAATCAAAGGATTTGAACTGGGAGAAGACTGGAATATTCCAGGCGGCGACGGCGTTACCATCATTTATACTTAAATAAGGGAAAGTTATGGATAAGAAAGAAGATCAGGCGGATGTTTCCGCGGAGGCGCTGCTGAAAGTAATGGAAAAACTGCGTTCGCCGGAGGGCTGTCCGTGGGACAGGCAGCAGACGCATGAAACATTGAAGCTGTATCTGGCGGAGGAATGCGCAGAACTGATTGATGCGATAGACAATGATGACCAGGACGGGATTTGTGAAGAACTGGGGGACGTCCTGATGAATATTGTGTTCAATTGTGTAATTGCCAATGAAAAAGGACATTTCCACTTTAATGACGTGCTTGCGGGAATAATCAGCAAGATGATCCGCCGTCATCCGCATGTTTTCGGCGATGCTAAAGCTGAATCGGCTGATGATGTGGTAATCGTCTGGGAGAAAATCAAGCAGCGCGAGAAACAGCATCGCGCCGTGGCGGAGTCGGTGCTGGACGGTATTCCGCGCAGCCTGTCTGCGCTGCTGACCGCGCGCGCGGCGCAACGGAAAGCCGCCAAATATGGCTTTGACTGGAGTTCGGAAGCGCAAATCATGGAAAAGATTGACGAAGAACTGGCGGAGCTTAAAGCCGCGATGACTTCCGGCAATCAGGAGCATGTGGATGAAGAAATCGGCGATGTGCTGTTTTCGATGGTTAATCTGATCCGGTTCCGTGACCGTGCCACCCCCGAGGACTTGCTCAATGCGGCGACGCGGAAATTTAAAACCAGATTCCAGTATATTGAAAAAGAGCTTAAAGCAGCAGGGAAAACACTCCCCGGTGCTTCGCTGGAAGAGATGGAGATGCTTTGGCAGGAAGCCAAGAGAAATCAATAAAATTATGTTGTTTTATGCATCTGTCCGCGTAATGGCGGGTGTGATTGGGTAATTTTAATTTAAAGGCTTAAAAAGTCTTATTGTTTTTATGGTTTTCCGGTTTATATTCATCGTTGTTTTATTATGTAAATGATGGAATGTCTGATGAGAAAAGCTCTAGTGCTGATAATTTTAATCGGGCTGGCGTTCATGTTCTTTCCTGCACCGCAGGCCAAAGCCATGGATCCGATAACTATTGCGCTGCTGACACCGGTGGCGATAGCTGCCGCACAGAAAGCGCAGCCTTATCTTGTGCGCGGACTTCAAGGCGGCCTGAAAGGATTTAAGGACATGGGGATGGATTTGATAGATGTATTCCGGCTGCCGCTTGGCGTTCTCCAAGCTACGCTGGGTGCTCCGTTCGGCTTCTTTAAAGACGGTCTGCGCAATGTCGTGCTGGGGGTTGTGGCACCGTTTAAACTGGCCTTCCATACGGTCATGCTGCCGGTGCGATTCTGCGGATTTTAGGCGGGGATGATTGTGTCTTGACACTTTGTTCTTGCCCTGGAGAAAATATATGGGTAAAATGAAAAAGAGCTTTTATAATACTTATGAAGTATTGTGCGACTGGTATGGTAAATCCCGTGCCGATACGGAAATTGTTGCATATTGTCCGCGTCCGGTGTCCGTCGGGGAGACTGCTGAAAAGATTTTAGGCAGGATACTCTCTGAAGATGTTTTGCAGATAATGAAGCTGCGCGAAAAATGGGAGCTTATATCGGGCCGGCAGATTGCGGCGGTGTCTTCGCCGCTTAACGTTAAGAACAAGGTTGCTTATGTCGAGGTTTCTCATAGCGCGTGGTTGCGCGAACTTAACGGACCGGTGAAAAAGCAGCTTATCATGAAGATAAAAAAAATTATCGGAGATGATTTTTGTGATGATATCAAATTTGTTCCGGGTGGCAGAGCTCCGGATGAGAAATAACCGGAGACCTGCGAAAAATGAGCTTTGAACATTGTCCGGGCCTTTGCTGGATGCCGGTCAGAACCAAACCGCGTCAGGAAAAAAAGCTGAAAGAGTATTGTGCCGCGCATGGTATTGAATGTTATCTGCCATTGCTCAGGAAGCTTCACCACTATGGCAAACGGACCATGGAATTCATGCTGCCGATGTTTCCAGGCTATGTTTTCTGTCTGCTGTCCGAAGATGTTTTCCGGACGATTGTTTTGTCCAATGCCGTACTTTACAAAATTAATATAGATGATAAAAGTGAAGTTACCCTGTTGAAAGAACTTGCCGCGATCAGGGCGTTTGAGGAACTGATTTTAAACGAAGATATCGTAGTCAAGCCGGAACTCGTTGCCGGAAAAGCTGTTGAGATCAGTACCGGCCCGTTTAAGGGAATCACCGGGATAATTGAATACCGCAAGAACAAGACGATTATAACTGTGAATGTTGAGATATTAGGCCAGTCCGCGTCTGTGGAAGTGGATGCCGATTCGCTGGAGCCGGTAGAAAACTGAAGAAAGCTCAGCGGGAATCTTTGGCTATTTCGCGCGACTGGAAAACCCCTACTGCCCACATGCTGCAGAAGATTATATATAGAATTACATAAACTCCAGACCATATCAGATACGATAACGGGATTGCCTGTCTGGTGGCCAAAGCGTCTGCCATCCAGAAAAACTGCCAGTTGGGAAGCAATGCGTAGAAGAATCCGCAAACGAAATCGAGTAATGCGGAACCTGTGCCGTCAGGCGTCTGAAACAGGTAGTTTGAAACCAGTCCCAGGAAGAAAATTACGCAGCATACCGTCAGGTTTGCCACCATTTCCAGCCGGGTTGAGAAGACTACGGTAATCGTCGCCATGGTCGCAACCGAGAAAAACAGAAGCGACAGCGCAACAATCAGGTCTTTTAATATGATTTCCTCCGGGTGCGGCTGAAAAATAACCAGGCAGATACAGTAAAGTGGAAGCAATACCGAGATCATCCATATTGCGGTGGCGGAAAACGATTTGCCGTAAAGGAAATTGCTCAGACAGCCGATGGTTGACGCAATAAGCAGGATACTGAAGAAAATATAATATGCCATCATGTCCAGCCGGAACTGATCTTTGGCAATGTACACGGAAATAATCGTCGCTACGTTGCAGATGAATACGAAGACCGTTACTGCCGAAATAATGCCGAGGATTTTAGCGACGATAAAAGTCCAGCGGTAAACCGGCTTGGAAAGCAATAACAGAACTGTGCCGTTGCGCATTTCACGCGAGACTGTGTGGCTGGCGCAAAGCACCGCCGCAAACAGTCCGAACACCAGACTGGTGGCCATTGAACTGTCGACCACCAGTTTTAACTGTTCAGAGAAAACAAACAGAGTCACCGAAGGAAAATGGCCGATCAGGGCCAGCGCTGTTATTAACAGGATGAAAAAGATCGGCTCACGAATACATTCTCTAAAGGTATTTCTGGTCAACTGAAACAGGTTGAACATTTGTTCTCCGAGTTATATCGACTAAGAAAATTACTTCTTTGCTTTTGCTTCGGGTTCTTTGACATCTTCTTTGGCGGTGACGTCTTTGGTTTCTTCCTTGACGTCTTTTGCATCTTTCGCCTTGGTGTCTTCCGGTTTGACTTCAGGCCTGGCGGTATCTTCAGTCTTCGCCGCAGTGTCTGCCGGAGCTGTTTCTGACGGTTTATACAGTTTGCCGCCTTCCACTTGATTATAGAGACGGGCGTAGTCAGACGCCAGATTATTCAGGTCGAGCAGCTTGGCAACGCTTTTAGCGTTGATAACCCAGTCTCTGCCGTTGACAACGAACACAGGCATCTTTTTGTCAATCATATCAATATAGTTCTGATGAACAAAACCGCGGTCGCCCAGAACCAGTATCTGCTGCGGGTTGATCAGCGCGACGAACTTGCCGATATTTTCCTCTTTAATTTCCAGCGCCGGTTTCTTGACTGACGACGGCATGAAATATATGCCTTTCTGATCTCCGGCGGGCAGAAGCAGAATCGGCTGTTTGGTTTCGCGCTGAATCAGTTCGGCCAGCAGCCGGGATTTCTTGTAGTTGGAGGTGATGATCAATGTGATCACGTCTCTTTCCGGTCCCTGATACGGAGTTGCCATCTCACGCACATTGAATGCGAAAGCGCTGGATGTTAATACTACTGCCATGGCCGCCAAAATGAACTTTCTCGATAATACCGACTTAATCATTTCCAAGTCCTCATACTTTTAGTTAATATTTAAAAAGAATCTCAAATTATAATAAAGCTTCTCTCATACAATATAGATTATTTCTCTTCCGGCGCAAATCCAAAATAACAAGTCTTTTAAATTTTTATGCAAAATACTTGCAGATTTGGAAAAAAGCAGCAGATTACTGTTTCATTTGATTTGATTCATGATTTGTTTATCGGGAGTTTTTAAGTGATTAATAATTTGCTGAGTCCATATAAGGTTGATAAAACTGAACGTCGGCCGGATGCCGCTATTTTCGTCAGCGGCAGCGGCAGCAATGCTGAATGCCTGCTGGAAACACGGGAGAAACTGGGCGGAACGTGGGTTCCTTCGGTTATAGTTACCGACTTTCCGGAGAAGAGCCGCGCGGCGGAAATCGCCCGGCGGTTTGATCTGCCGCTGGCTGCTTTGAGCATAAAAGAGTTTTATTTGCAGCACGGAGAAAAAAGTATAACGCTGTTTACGGAAGCGGGACGGCGTATCCGGGAGTTATGGACCGGCGAACTGCGGAAGCAACTGGCGCAATATGATATTGCGTTCGGCATCCTTGCAGGATTTGTCTCGCTGTCGAATATAACCGGCGACTTCCCCTGCTTGAATGTCCATCCGGGTGATCTTACTCTGGAAGAGGACGGCAGGCGGGTGCTGGCCGGACTGCACGCCATTCCCATCGAAAATGCCATATTGCGCGGGTTGACCACTTTGCGCAGCAGCGTTATTCTGGCCCAGCCTTATACCGGCGCGGGCGGGGAAATGGACTCCGGCCCGGTGCTGGGCGTTTCTCCGTCATGCGAGATTGATATGATGGGGGCGGATGTCGGCAGACTGCGCGAAACCGCCGCCGCCAGACCTTCGCGGAAGCCGTCCGGCGGTTACAAGGATCTGCTGGAAGCTATCGCGCTGCACAATCAGGAAAGGCTGAAGTCGCGGGGCGACTGGGTCGTTTTTCCGCCAGTAGTTGCTGATTTTGCTTCAGGCAGATTCGGTCATGATCCGGAAGGTTGTCTTTGCTATAATGAAGACGGCCGCTGGATTCGAATCCGTACCATCGAGTATTCACCGTCCGGCAGGAAGCTGATTATCTGAACCCGGACAACACACATCACGTTTATTGAAAGAATTTTATCATGTCTGCAAGACGTTCCATTATATTGTCGAGCTTGATTGCCGTTCTGCTGCTGACTGCTGTCACCGGCATCTATTTCACCCTGGCCAACAGCTATCTGCCGGATTACTTTCAGACCCGGATACTGCCCGGATTGCTGCGGGATGCCGGCATCAGCGGGTTTTCCGGCACGGTCAGGAATGTCGGCATGTTCAGCGCCGACCTCGGTTCACTGACCATCGGCGAGGCATCCGCGCCCGCACTGAAGTGCCAGTCGGTAAAAGTGCATTATTCCATAACCAGTTTTCTGCCGAATTTTCCGGCAAAGTTGCAGGAAATTGATCTGAACGGGGTTTATCTCCGCTGTTCGATTGCCGGAGACAAACTGATAATCAATGATATTGATCTGGAAAAATTCACCGCCATGCTCAAGGAGCGCATGTTTAATGCGGATGGAACTGTCAGGAAGCTGAGTATTGAGAAAATTGTCATTTCTGATGCGGTGCTGGAAATGAATCTGCAAGGGAAAAAGTATCTGCTGCCTTTTGAACTGATGCTTGAACCTCGTGCCGCCGACTGGTCGTTATTGAAGGTTGCCCTGAAAGTGTCGTGGCGCGGACGGGAAATAGCCGCCGCAGCCATGCTGAATCTGGCCGGGAAGACTGCTGATGCCGAGTTTTCGGCGAATGTCGCGCTGGTCCGCGCCGCGGAACTGTTTGAGTATCTGAAAATAATCAAACTGCCGGGAAATTTTGGACTGGACGGCGATGCCGCCATCAAAGGACGCTTTGTGTTTGAGTTCAACCCGTTCCGTGTGGTGTCGTTTGCTTTTGACGGAAACTCGGACGACTGCACTATGAAAATTGACCGCCTGGTTTTCTGCAATGAGTCGCGCCCGGATGGTTCCAGCCGTCCGTTAAACTTCAAGTTCAGCAAGGATTCTCTGAAATATCTGTTGTCGGTCTCGGATTTCCGGAGCAGTTTTCCGCTGCCGGTCAGTTTTCGCGAAACGAAGTGCGAGTTTGCCTCTCCCGATGAGATGATTGAATTCAATGGCAAAATGCTGCTGGAACCGGCTAAAATACTGGCGGCGCTGAAATATAAAATCAAGCCGATGACGGAGCCGGTGATGGCGCGGAGTTTCAATGTATCGCTGTCCGGCAAAACAGGCGAATGGAAACTTAGCAGTCAAATGCTGCCTGCGGAAGGCCTGATATCGTCCGACACTTGTGAATTCTTTATGAAATATGAACAGATGTTTATCTTTGCTTCCGCCGGCAAAATCAGTATTGAAGGCGAAGGCAGAGGTTTTTCCGGCGAGGTAGGCCTGGGCTGTACTCTCTCCGAAATTAATATATCGGGAGAGGGCAGGACGGTTTCCGCCGGCTCCGCGCTTTTTGAATCTAAAATGAAACTGCAATGTTCTGACCGCGATGTGGCGCCGAAGACTTCCGATGTGAGTTTCGGGGTGCGGGTGCCGTCCGCAATTTTTGCCGGAAAAGGCTGGGATTTCAGCTTGAACGATTTGGCTGTAAACTGCAACCTGGGGCTTGCAGGCAGCGGGAGCCTGCCCGCTAAAATATGGGGCAGTTTGTCTTGCGGCAGGCTTGCCGGCGTGGTTGACGGCTGTAAACTGGACTTTGCAAAATTCAGCGCGGCGGCAGATATTCAGAATACCAAAGGCCCCTGGCAGTATTCCGGCGGCGGCGAACTGGCATTTGCCCGGTTCGATATCGTCGCGGATGACCGCAAACTCAATCTCCTGAATGGCAGCTTGAAAAGTATTTTAAAGCTTGAGCAGCGGAAAAACCGCACATGGGAACTCGGCAGTTGCAACGGGCGCGTGGTTATGGAGAAAATTGACTTCACGGACAAGAATATCAAGCTGGCTGCGGACAAGTTTGAGAATGCCTGCGAGCTGGAATTCGGCGACGGCTACAGTCTTAACTATAAGAAGCTGTCCGGCAGACTTGCGCATCTCAATATTGTTTCCGGAGATGCCGGATTTGAGGCTTGGAACGGTATTCTGGACGGCTTGTTCGACCGCAGCCCGGCATCGGTCAGGACCAGGAAGAATTTGAAGGAACAACTTACTTTTGATAAAGTCAGTTTCAGCAATAAGTCCTTTAATATCGCTTCCACCTCTGCCCGGCTGACGCTTGAAGGATTGGTCAAAAACTCAAGGCTGGTTCCGGAAGCGCTCGATAGCCGGCTGGATCTGAGCACAATTACGCTGAATGTCAGAGAGGTTGAAACTAAAGCCGACGAGCTTAAAATGGTCGGCAAATTCATCTTTGACCAGAGATTGAGCTGGCCGTCGGCATTTGTCCGGCTGGACAGCGATATTGATGTCTCCGGTTTGCAGGGGCAGTCAGGGAACATGAAGTTTGAAGCGCCGGGACTTACCGCTAAAACTGAATTCAGCCGCGACGGCGCCGCTTCCGGCTTTATGCCGCGGACATTTTCGGGCAGACTGTCTGTAAAAGATCTGTCGGGAACTGCCTTCGACTCGGATTTTGAACTGGAGTCAGTTATTCTGAACTGGGAAAGCAGAAGAGATGAATATGGGGTTTTTGCCGTGCGGCCGGTATTTAAAGTAAATGGCTTGAAGATCAGGGGCGATGAATTTACCGCCGACTGCCCGGCCATTGCGCTGACCGGACAGTATGATGGCGAGACTTTTGCCGGGAAAGCCGGTTTGACCGGAGCTTCCGTCGATTTTCCTGACCGCCAGATTGCGCTGAAGGGCATTGACATCAGAATACCTGTTTCCCTGCCGGATATGAAAGCGGCGTCACCCGGAGAGTTGAAAGTAAACTCCTGCGTCTGGCGGGAGCGCGATTACGGCTCGGCGGCTGCCGGGATTGAGTTTGGCGATGCGGAAGTGGCGTTCCAGGGCAGTTACTCCTGCCGGCCGCTGCCGGGAGCCCATCTGGCATATATGGGGCGGATCGCTTTCCCGCTGGACCCGGTTAAACTGGAACTGGAATACTCCGTGCCGGAATTTAAGATGGTCCCTGAAGTTGATCTCGAAGCTCTGTTCCCGATATTTTCCGGATTTGACTTTCAAGGATTGTTGAGCGGCAAAGGCACGGTGAAAGTGGAAGGCGGCGCGGTTCAAGGTTCCGCCGTGGTCAAAGCCAGGGACGCGCAACTGCGGTTTCCGGGGGGAACGCTCAAAGGAGTTAATTTTGAATGCGCCTTTGACGACCTGTTCAATCTCCGGAGTTCACCGCATCAGGTCATTAATTTTAAAGGGCTTAAATATGGACGCTATGAACTCGGTGACGGCCTGGCCAGGCTCCAGTTCGAATCGCCTTCAGAGTTGCTGATCGAAAATTGCCGTTTCAAATGGCTGGGCGGTTTGGTCAGCAGCGATGACGCGTTCCGGCTGGGAGCTGATCAAGGTCCCGGCCCGATAGCCTTTTCCGCCCGCGGCATCCAGCTTCCGGAAATGCTGCGTTTCTGCGGTTTCGACCGGATCGAAGCCGCCGGCGCATTAAGCGGTTCGATTCCGGTCGTCAGGAACAACGACACTCTGAATATTGACAAAGCTTTGCTGTATACCATGCCGGGGCAGGGCGGGGTGATCCGACTGACCGGCATGGATAAATTCCGTCCGGCGGGAATCAAAGACAAAGAGCTTGAGAACAGCGGTTTTGTCGAAGTCGCCCTTGAGGACTTTCAATACAACTGGATCAGACTGACCATCGAAGAAAAAGCCAGCGCGCTGTTTACCGGTATCCAGGCTCATGGCAGGCCGCAGCGTCCTGTCCCGTTCAAATGCGAAGCCGGCAAGCTCGTCCCCCTGCCTGAAGCCGTGAAACAGGAAAACGCCGGAGATATGATCATTGACGGCAAGTTTTCCGCTCCCTATGAGAAGCAGGCGGCACAGTCCGAGTAGTGGTTGGAAAAATTCTAGCGCCTGTCTTTGCCTTGCGGCGTGATTTTATATTTCTGCAGACGACTGTTCGGCTTATCCGGAATTGTCATTTTGATAAGACCTGCGGCTATCGCCGGATGAAGGTAGTTTTTTCTGAATGTTGGACGATGCGACAAATCCAGTTTTTGCATAAGTTCTGATGCGGAAAGAGGATTCCTGTCAAAAATCTGTAATAGCTTCCTGACTTGGTCGCTGACTTGGTCGCTAACTTGGTCGCTAAGCTCAATTTCATTTAGAACTCCCTTTGCACAGTAAAGTAACATATAACCGGCAAAGGTCAACCTGTAAACTGCGGCATGAGGAAGTAAATCAGGCAAGTTAATTCCGTTTGAAGTCTGTCAGCGATTTAATGATTTCCTGAGATACTGCCGCTGAAAGTATTTCTGACCCTTGACCGGTATAATGAACGCCGTCTTTTTTGAAGACAGTTTGTTTGTCGGCTTTTTCGATGACCTGATAATGGTCAATGACTCTGATTCCCTGTGCCAGCATTACTTTATTGGCGGTTTCATTATACTGTTTTATGTCTTTATTGAGCCGGTCAAAACTCTGAATTTTATTGTGCGCTTCCTCCATTACCGGGGTTGTTGAAGCCCATAATATTTTTATGTTTTTGCTTTTTATAAGCGAGATGATTTTATTGAGATTGCTTTCGTAGGTTTCGAGCGGAATTTTTTTTCTGTCAGTTCCCCGTTCCGACTTTATATCATGCAGGCCGCAGTTGATATAAATCAGATCCGGCTTATTGGCTTCAATATACTTCCCGATATTATTCAGGATCTTGCCGCTGTCTTCGCAATTTTCTTCAGGCCATTTTACAATCGCCTTATTCGCGAGTTTTTGTTTTACCAGGGGCGCATACCCCATTCTTATGGAGTCGCCAACGAGTAATACCACCGGAAACTGATTACTTACAGGTTTGTCACTGCTGCTGTCAGCACAAATTATAAAACCGGATGAAAGACTCAAGGCCATAATACACAATGAAATCTTATTCAATATCATCAGATACCTCTATTTATTAAATGGATGTTTCCACGTGGCCGCTGTCTGCGGATTTGATTGCGGCTGCGAGAACGTTTTGCAGTTCAAGTCCATCCTGAAATGTTGTCGGCATTGGCCTGCCGTCGGCCAGGCATGAATAATATTCGGCAAAAGTGTCATTCAGCACCTGACCGCCGTTGACCGGAATTTGAATAATTTTTCCGGACGGGTAAAATTTCAGGCAGTCCCCAGCGATCTGAGCATAGCCTCCGGTGCCGGTCACCTCTATTGCAATATCTTCGCCGGGAACGCGGTGCGGAATGCGTCCGACTTTAATATTGGCGACAACCCCGGAATTTAAAACGCAGTTCAGCGTCGCCCAGTCTTCCGCGCCGGCCTCGTGATAAGCTTCGTAGAAATCATGTTTGCGGACGGCATATATTTTCCGTATGGAACCGCCGGTGAGTTTCATCAGTGTAATGATGGCATGGGAGCCGATAGTCAGCATTTCGGCGGACGGGTTTTCATTCCTCCAGCTGGCCGACGGCACGAAGCCGGGGAAAATGCCGCCCATGAAGCAAAGTCGCATGGAAACGGCTTTGAGTTCGCCCAGTTCCCCGTGATTGATGGCTTCGATCAGTGTTTTGACCAGCGGACGCGTATGATAACCGGCAAGCATAAATCCGCGTTTGCCGCTCTCTTTTTCGGCCCGGCATATCTCCCGCGCCTGCTCCTGATTCATCGCCAGCGGCTTATCCGTGACCACATGTTTGCCGGCCCGCAGCGCGGCGCAGATAATCTCCGCTTTTTTCGCCGGACAAACCATTACCGAAATAATCTCGATTGCCGGATCGTTGACCACATTGTGCCAGTCGGCATGGAGCACCGCATTAAATTTGGCTGCATATTTTCCGGCTTCTTCTTCAAGTTTGCCGCCGTAACAGCCGGCGCCTAATTCATCGCTGCTGCAGACGGCTGTGACTTTTGTCGGTCCGTTTGCAGTCAGCAGCGCCTGTTCCAGACTGTGACAGCCGTAGACCCCGACCCCGATGACTCCGATATTATAAGATTGCATTGAAATTCTCCAGTCCGACAGCTTGTTCGGTTTCTCCGCTTTCGCTGCCTCTGAGCAGTGCGTTCATCAGCGCCAGCGATTCATTGATGCGCGGTGATTGTTCGACGCCGGTGATGATTTGCATCGCATAGGCGTCTATTGCCAGCCGGAAAGATTCGATGACGTCCTCTTCCGGAGACAATGCGATACTGACCATTTTTAACGGTTCCGGCGGCTGCCCCGCCCGGTATAAAATAAGCTCGGAACTGCCGTAAACCTGCCTGATTTCACCTTCCGTGCCGATGATGGACCGCTGCATGCCGCCCGGCAGTCCGTCGCGCAGCAGCATGGTGTTGTATTCGAAGTTAAAAGTCACATGATTTTTCATGGGGAAAATTGCTGACCAGTAATTCGGACCTTCGCCCAGGAAACGCGGTTCACCGCAATCATTTTTAGCGGCGAACAATTGAACAGTATCCGGCAGTGATCCGGAATATAAAAAGGCTTCGTCCAGCCAGTGCATGGAGTTATGCAGCCAGACGCCGCCGCATTCCGCTTTCAGGTATTTGCTTTGCGGATCGCCGATGGGGAAGCGCCGTCCACGGTAGTTGATGATGATTTCCCGCAGCCGTCCGATGGCGCCGTCGTCAATATATCTTTTTATGGAACGGCAGAGACGGGTTTCACGGCAGTTAAGCAATACTTTAAGAGAACCGGCGGATTGTTTCGCCGCGGCAGCCAGCTTGAGCAGTTCATCGCGGTTCAGGCATGGCGGCTTCTGGAGCAGGACATGCTTGCCAGCCAGCAGCGCCATTTCGGCATGCCGGAAATGACACCAGTCCGGCGTGGCGATCTGGATCATTTCAATTTCCGGATCAGCCAGCATGGCGTTGTAATCAATATACGCCTTCAAACGGTATTTCTGCGCGTATTCAAAAACGCCGGGATTCAGGTCGCAAAGCGCGACCGCTTCCACCAGTTTCGATTTCAAGGTGGCTGGGAGCTGATGGTTGGTGGCGATATTCGGCTGTCCCGCACCCAGTATTCCGGTTTTGATGGTTCGTGTTGAGTCGGTCATAATTTTCCTGTGTATTTATTTCATGGCCACTTTAAGTGCTGCTGTTTAAAAGTCAAGCCTCCGTGACGTGAATTCCGTTTTTGCTACCAGCTTACCGCGGAGATTACGGTAAATCCGCTTTTCTGTCCTGCGGGCGAGACTGTCAGCACGAGCGAGGTCGGACAATTTTTTTCCGGAGTTTTACGCCATTCGTAAACCACCATCGGATTGTATGCCGCGGGCAATGCGAAATCCTGGCTGGCTAACCAGCGGCGGAAATGGCCGTCTGGAAGCGGATTGAACTGCTGCAGGAAGTCGCCATTAAGCTGAAGCGTATAATTGGAATTGTCAGCATAACGCACAATGAATTTGCCCGGAGATTCGGTGTCGCTGATTTTGATGAAGCGGGCGCTGACCAGCACCGCCACCCCGTTGGCGCCGGACGGGATATCCGCCTTCAGTTCAACCGGCGTGTTAACGGCTGTTTCCTTGAGCGCCGCAAATTTCACCTGGGAGCCAATACTGAATTCGGCCCGCAAATAGATGCTTTTAGGACCGCTGAAGTCGTGAACGGAGATCACGCCGCCGTCAGGTGATATCGGCTGATTGCCGCCGTGATGGGTGCCATGAGCAAATTTTTCAATCCTGCCATTGCGGAAAACCCATTCCAGGCCGATTGAATTAGTCCGTGAGGATGTTCCGTAATTCGGGGTGTACAGAATAACCTGCCTGGTGCCGCGCGGCATGTCAACGCCGTCGAGTTTTACCCCGGCCGCCTGATTCTGCGGGTCCAGTATATAAACCGCGGTTCCGGCTTCGGCGGCAGCTTTGCGGACGTCTGCCGGAGCATTCAGGATGTTCAGGTCGCATTGTCCGGCGGCAATTGGTTTGTTTCCGGGGAAGAGCAATCCGCCTGCCGGCAGAGGCGCTCCGGTTTTCGATTCGCCGGTGTTGCCGGCGACTCCGGTAAATTCAATTTCCCGGGTTGTCGCCGGAATGCGGTCCGGCCGGTTATTGAAATGCCGGTTGAAAACGGCTGCGGCCTGATAGCCGGCGGTAAAATCTTCATGCGCGGCATTCCAGGCGTATTCGGCGGTATGCACAAAACCGGTTGCGGTTTGCGCCGGTCCGTCCCAGGTAGTACCCAAAACCGTTCCGATCTTTAATTTGTTCGAGGCCTGAATCAATTGCCGGGTTCCGGGATGCGAATTCCACGGACTGACCCATATTTCATTGCCTGCATTGATCAATGCTTCCAGTCCGCGATAGGAATCAACCGGATCATAACACCAATAGTTGACCACAAAATTCTTGTTCACGCTGTTGCGGACAGCGGCTGTATCTTTGCCGTTAGCCGGCTCGCCCGGACTGGCATCCGACGGAGCCAGCAGCATATCGTGCCAGATTACCGGGCGTATTTTGCGTGATGCGAAATATTCGGATGTTTTGTTCAGGAATTCGGCATAGAGTTCCGCCGGCTTGCGCCCGCTCTGGTCGGCAAGTTTGGCAAATGCCGCATTAGATTCGTCAGTGCCGATGTGAATATATTCCGGTTTATCGAAAAGTTCGGATAATTCGTCCAGCACGGCAAAATATTTTGGATAAAATTCCGGTCTGGTAATATCCATTGCCACGCCGCGCCCTTTGGCGTCTTTAATCACAAATAACTGCGGAGCTCGTCCCACGTGTCCGACACTGTTGATTGCCGGATAAACTTTCAAACCGCGAGCCCTGGCATAATTAATTAACTCGCGCAATTCCTGCTTGCTCCAAGCCTTCGGCGGGGAAGCAAATTCCTTTGATTCAAAACAGCCGCCAAGCTCCATTACCACGAAGTTGTAGCCGAGCCGGGCCATCGTGTCAAGTGAGCGGCGTATAATCTCCTGCCTTACTGCGGCATCAAGCCCGGCGGAAAATGCCATTTGCAGCATCATGCCGCGCCGCGGGATATCCGGCCAGTCGGTGATTTTTAATTCCCGGCAGCTCAGCGAACCGTCCGGGTTCATTTTGACGAAGCTGCTGTCGAAGATGGCCAGCAGCCGCCCGGCTGCACGATATCCGCCGTCGCTGCCTGAAACCGTTATGATAATCCGTTCAGGCATGAACTCAAGTTTATATGCTTCATCGCCATGTTTCAAATCCTGATGTTTGAATTCAATAGTTACTCCCGGCGTACCGTTTTCCGCTGCGTTCCAGCCGAACAGCCGTTTCAGGTCAGATTTCAGCCAGTTAACATAACCGTTCTCCGACGGGCGGTCATTGAGAATTTGAAACGGCGGTTTGATGACGATTGCTTGAGTGCCGATACTGAAATACTTAGGTTGCGGCGTCAGTCCGAATGCCGCCATTTCCGCCGCGGAATTCCCGGCCAGGACGCCATTGCCGATTCCCGTGAACGCCAGGGCGCATAACGCTGAATAAATGTTCTTTTTAGAAAATTTCATGATCTATTCTTTCAAAATTGCAGATTCCATATGTCTTGTCGCTATCACATGCCGGGCATTTTTAATTGCCGGGCGAGTTATTCAGCATCTTGTACCCTTTGGCCGAGACATAAGCTTTAATATACTGGTTGGATGTGAAATCGGTTCTGTCATACTGGTTCAAACGGTCACCGGTGCTGTCTGCGACGTGACCGTCAACGAACGTCAGGTTGGCCCGTCCAAGATGCCGCTCGTAAATGCCGAGTACATCGGTGCCGGTCGGCCCCGCGCCGGTCCGGTAATAAGTGTCGCAGCCGTACAGCATGGGATTCGAATCGCCGGCGGGATAGGTCCCTTTCATGTTGATTGAATCGGCGAAGAGAACGAACCTGGAAGGATATTTGAACCTGGTGAGGCGGTAAAATATCTTGCGGTCAACTCCGGCGACCTGGATGAAAACCGTATAAGGTTCGACTTCATTAGCCGCAATCGAGCCTGCCCCGAAGTTGCCGCTGCGGAACATCGCGTAAGTGGCATTGTAGCCGGTCTGTATCTTGGTGCTCGGACAGTACAGCGCTTTGAATTTGTCGCCGCCGACAGAGGCAAACATGGTGTCGCGCCAGTTGATATAGGCGGTATTGGCGGCGTTACGTTCCTGATAGCAGACATAGTCGTTGAAATCCATCGCATACATCTGCGACATCTGCGAAACCTGCCTGAGATTGCCGCCGCAACTGGCGGCCCGCGATTTTTCACGGGCTTTGTTCAATGCCGGCAGCAGCATTGCAGCGAGGATTGCGATGATGGCAATCACAACCAGGAGCTCGATAAGTGTGAAATTCTTTTTCATTTTTCCTCCTTTAGAGGTTTGTTGTTTATGTTTCTATTAAAAATCGATAAATTCTCAAGTTCAAACCAGCATTGCCTCCTGGCGTACTTGTCCCTGTCCCGTGTGCAGCTCGTCCGGCAAAATCAGGTCAGGCATCAGCCGCCGGATTTCAGTCGCCGTCTTGTTGCTGTTAAGCTGATTCAGCATCAATTCCGCTGCGGCCTGCCCGATTTCTCTTAACGGGCGCTTTATGACCAGATAATGTTTCATAAACTCATAATCATAATGCCGGGCAGGGTCAAAACCGGCAATGACCATGTCACTGGAAAACATCCCTGACTTCCGCAGTTTGCGGTATAATAAATATGCAAAGGTAATGTTGAAGGCAATAAAACAACGGCAGTCCGGATGGCGGGAAAAAACTCTGTTGACGCCTTTGTCGATCAAATCCTCGATCGTCTGGAAAAAATCCGGTCCGCTGTGATCAAGCACTAACAGCGAATCATCAGCCGGCAGTCCGCAATATTCCAGACCGAGCCGGTAACCCATCAGCCGCTCTTTGCCGACAATATAGTCATCTTTGCCGAAATAGGCGATTTTATCGAACCCGCGGCCGGCAAGTTCCTGTACGGTTTTTACCACTCCGCCGGAATTGTCGGTGACAACCTGCGGCCCGTAAAAACCTGGCAGCGGCCGGTCCACGACAACTACCGGAATACCATTTTCGGATAAACGCTGCGCGAAAACCAGACTCTGAGATTTGCTGCTGCCGAAGTGAATGCAGGGTGACAGCAGTATCCCTTTGATGTTCGAGGTCTTTACTTTATTAATGATGAATTCGTAAGAGGTGGTGGTGGCTTCCTGAAATACATTGGTGAGCACCACGTTCCGGCTGAAAATATAATCTTGGAAGCCATGCAGCAATTCCGGTTCCACTGTCCCGGCCTGGGATACGAAAGCCAGCAGGATTTGAGAACTGGAGTTGCGTCCCTTGAGATGTTCAGGTTCCCGTCCCCGGATAAAAGTTCCGATTCCGTCTATTCTCGTGAGCAGTCCGTCTTCCACCAGCCGACTGACCGCCTGATTGATCGGAAAACGGCTGATCGCCAACTGCTGCGCCAGTACCGGTTCGGAAGGAATTTCCCCCGACGCGGCGGGATTGTCGATGAATTCCCGTTTTATATAATCTATTACCATCTGATATTTAAATGTTCTCATAACTGCCTGTTCAATATTTAATACAACCAAAAGCATCGTGTTGATAATATTCTAACATGTATTTACATGATTGTCAATAGTAGATTAATGCAACTAGCATCATTTTTAATTATTTTTCTGCATATTCCATTGTTTTTAGCAAAAACTCATCTTTACAAAGCGAGTATGCGGAGTTATATTAAAGCATACATGTACTAACGATGTATGCTTGTTGGATAAAACTTTAAGGAATATTTAGACAAGATGAATATAATTACAGGTTTAAACGATGGAATGGAAATCTGGCCTCCACCGCAGGAATTGCATTCCATCCCCAATGAAGAATCTTTTTTGCAGAAAGATCTTGACGGCAATATCAGATGGAACTCGGCGACGCCGCCAACTGCCGGAGCTCATGAATTTGCCGCAAAAAACAGATTGAAAATCATTCATAACTCTTGTCCGGATAAATTTTATTTCTGCATTGGCGGAGAGTTCAGCCCGCAGTGCAAAAGACTGCCCTATCTTGACTGGCATGGATATTATCTGCGGGTATCGTCTGCCGGAATCCTGGCCGAAGCAAATACCGCGGAAGGATTGTTCTATGCTTTGATTACTGCCTCCGGGCTGCTGGAAAAATATCCGGAGATTCCGGCTATTGAGATATTTGACCGTCCGAACTGCGAGCACCGGGGAATCATGATTGACCTCGCCAGAGTGGTCGAAAGTCCGGGATTCATCATCTCGCTGCTGCCTTTTCTGGCGGAATGCAAGTTTAATCAGATATATCTGTACCTGGAGAATAAATTACAGTTCAAAAGCCATCCGCTGCTGGCGCATCCATGCGCGTGGTCTCATGAGGAGATCAACTATCTAATACTTCGGGCGGCAGAATTCCATATAGAAATTATTCCAATGCTGGCTACCATCGGGCATATGGAGTCAATGCTCAAACACCCGGCATATAAACATCTGAAAGCACGAAATACCGGCGATCATCTGGATACGGATCTTCCGGCGGCAAAAGAATTCATTGACTCTATGATTGATGAAATCTGCACTTTATTCAAATCAGGGTATGTTCATCTGGCCGGAGACGAATGTCCGTATCTTGGCGCGGATAAAGCGGAAACGGTCCGCAAATATGCCGCGTTTGTCAATTATATGGCGGAACGTTTACGGCAGCACGGACGGCGCGGCATTATCTGGGGCGATATGATCGAGAAATATCCGGAGTTGATGAAGAGTCTTGACAAAAGCCTGATCCCGGTGGTCTGGAAATACGGCCCGATGGACGATATGCTGATGCCGCTGCCGGAGGAATTCGTGAAGGCTGGTTTCGACACGGCGCTGGCTCCGGCGATTCTGGCGGATGAGCCGTTCCTGCCGACGGTTGAGCGGCTGACCCGCAATATTCCGTATCTGCTGCGCCGTACCGGAATGTGGGGAACCATTAATTGCATGTGGGAACCGCGGACGCAGAATCTGCCCGTCGCCAGACTGGGCATGGCAATTGCCGGGGCTTATTCGTGGATGCCGTTCTTTCAAACGGACGGACTGATGCGGCGGGCTTCGCTGTTCACTTACGGAACGGATATTTCCAGCATTTATGGGTTACTGGAGGGGTATGACTTTTTCGGATTCATGATTAAGTCGCGATTCGGATATTATCATGCGTTCGAGTTGACCTGCAATAATCCGCTGATACATATTAAGCGTGAAAAAGTTGAAGAATGGGTCGCGCTGAGCGCCAGACTTCACCGCGGCTATGAATTATTGAAAGAACAGGATTCTCTGCGCCTGAAATACCCGGCAGACTATGCCGCGTTTGAAGCATGTGCCGCGCTGGCGATAGTGCTTGCGGACTGTGTGGTGCTGATGAATAAAGCCGGACAGGCAATCAGCAGCGGTGCGGACGATGATAAATTAAAAGCGCTGGTGAGTGAATTGCGTGAATTTTCCGGCTTTATCGAACTTGCATTAAAATTGCAGCGGCAGGCCTGGGATTGCTGCCGGCGACATGAAGATGAAAACTTCAAATGGTGGTTTGAAGACCCGCTGCAATTCAAACGTAAATGTCTGACTGCGCTGGCGGATGAACTTGAAAAAAATATTGGTAAAGAGACAGTCAGTCTTGCCGGCCGCCGATTTTTCTCTTTTGCATTTCATAGGGGAGACGCTCCGGAATGGAATCTCTGGAGAATAAAAATATTCTTCTCCGAAAACGGGCATGAATGGCGGCAGATGTTTTTCCGGACAATTCCGCTGTGGATGTCCGATGGCTTAACCCTGGAACTGATGCCTGAAAGCGGCCTGCCGCGATATGTCAGAATTGAGTCCTGTTACGCCGCCTGGCATCGTCATCCTGACTGGTCCGACATGCTGAAAATCAGGATTGGTGAAATAATCCCGGATCGCGTCAGCATATATCGGGATGTTCCGCCTGTACCGGCGGAAGCGCAATATAGAATCGAATATTCTCCGCAGTGCATAGAATTATCAAAGTATCTCCAATAAATTAAACATGGCGAGTTTAAATATCTGTAATCTTGTAAGATTCTCTCCACATTCGCTCCAACGGAAAATCAAAAAATAATTGGAGGCGTCTGCGATAATTTCTACGTCAATTCTGACTGCGCCAATGTTATAACAGGCTGTGGTTTGTGCCCTTTGTTGAATGCATATAGCCAGAGTATTCCTGTTCCCGCGTAAATAAACGCACTGATACTGAATACTAAAACCGACCCGAATATATCAAGCAGATAGCCGTTAACGGCAATGGCAATGGCCCAGACACCATTAAGGAGCAACAGCCTTACCGCACTAAAGGCTCCGATTATCTGCTGTGGAACAATCGCATTGTGTGCTAATGGAATGGTTGCCCCTTCGCAGGCAAAGGATATATTCATGGTGAAGAAGAATATTAAAAAGATCCATGCGGAAGGGGCCAGCACGACTCCCATAAGAGAGACTGCGGTGCAGAGATTGGAAAACAATAAAACTTTGCCGGCTCCGTAGCGGTCAACGGTGAATCCGATAGCCGCAGTACCAGCCATTCCGCCTAAAAATATAAGCATAGTGGTATAACCGGCAAATTCCACGCCCAGACCTAACTGCTTCATGCCGATGGCCATTGCGAAATATCCGGCACCGGCACCCATTCCGCGCATGGTATTCGGCAGCAATAACAGCTTGAATTCCCGTGTTTTGACAACACTTTTAAACGCTTTTATTGGAGATATTGAATTTGAGTTTTTCCCAGTTGACAATTCCGGTATTTCTTTAATATTCCTTACGATTATTCCGGCAATAATAAGCAGGCCGGCGCCCATGACAAATGCCACCGTAAAACCATGGGGATAACCCAGGTAAAGCAGCGCGTTGCTGGAAATATATCCGCAGACAAGCCCGAGCAATCCGCCGCCGACGCCTATAATGCTTGTGAATTTACCTTGAATTCCGGCGCTGATCGAGCGCACGAAAAGCGCGGAGAATGTCAACGCCATAAAAGATATTAAGGCACATTCCACTATTGCTCCAAACAGCATAACCGGCACGACAACGCCCGGGCGACGCAGCGATTCAGGCGCCAGAGAAATAAGAATCAGCAGGACCGGATAAAAAGCCATGCCTGCGGTAAGCATGGAATACACGCGCACCCGGTTGCTTATCCTGTCGGCAACACCCATTAATAAACAGTATGATACCGCTGAAACAATCTGTCCGAATGATGCGATCATGCCTATCTGACTGGTCGCCAGGCCCAGTTTCACCTGGAATGCCTGCAGTTCCGTACCGGCAAAAAGCGGCATATCCGCAGACTTGACAATCATATTTAACGCCAGAGAGCGCATATTGCGTTTTTCGACGGAATGATTCGTGATCTTATTTAACAGTTTATCAACCACTGTCCGTATCTCCTTGTGCTTTGCAAGCTATGTCTGACTCGAACCGGATTCATTAATTACTGTTTGAAATTATATTTAATAATTTGCGCTGTTCTATATTTAGGATTAATCATGCTGTTGGAAAATATCTGGATGCCGCAATGATCACTATTGACAATCATATCAAGCCAGCCGTCTCCATCCCAGTCAAGTATTTGTACCACCGGCTCATGATGATGACTGAAGTTATTTTTCAAATTTTTAAATAATTGTCCATGCCGTTCAAAAACGGGAAGCCCGTTGCGGGTAGTTCCTGTATTTCTGAAAAATTCAATTGATTCGTTCAATTGGTTTATGCGTCCGGCAATTTTCTCGGATACCAGGATGAGATCATCTTTGCCGTCTTTATCCCAGTCGCGATAGATGATTTGAGTCCTGTAGTGGCAGCGGATAGGATTTCCGTCAGACAAATACAGTTTCTCGCCTGATGCAAATACCGGTTTGCCTTTTGTGCCTGTGTTCTTAAACACCATAAGGCAGCCCCGGCCAAGCGCTTTGGAATCAAAGTCGGCGGAGAAATCGTAATCACCCTCAAATCCGCGCTTGCCATCGGCAATCATTAAAATCAAATCCGGCAGTCCGTCATGATTAATGTCGGCAACTTCCGGCGTGCAGCGATAACCGACCGGCATCCGGTCGGCAAAGCGGTGATGGTCATCTCCCGCAGTTTTATCGAATGATAAATGCAGTAGTAAATTACCCGTGAGATCATAACTTTTGAACTCATCCAGCAACCCGGTTGCGCAATCCGCATATGCGGCGGCTTTTCGGTTTGTGATTTCACGCTCTTTTTGAATGCCTGGCTGAAAACGATTACCAAGATAGAACCGTTCACCCAGCACCGGAGCGGAATATTTTCCTTCGCATGTTGCTGTTATTTTTTTACTGCTGTCAGCGTGCGATGCTTCGATTTCGATCTTATCCATACTCCATTTACATTTAATGAAATACCATTCTCCCGGTTTAAAATCAATCGGCTGCTGCGTAGTTATCTTGAACGATGAGGATGAAAACTCAATCATGCCGGAGGACAGTATTTCAATCAGAAAAGGCGGTGGCGATTGTTGTTGCGGAGAATTAATGCCGCTGAAAAATAATACGCTGTCACCCGATGCCGGATTTTTCTGAGGAGAATAATATAATTCTATCTGACCGCCGTCCGGGTTGATATTGCCCTTGACCGGATATGACAAATAATCTTTATATGTTTCATTGGTGAGTTGCAGCGCTTCGTTTTTGTATCCGGGGGCAAAATGTATCCAGTCGTTCAAATTGCATAAAATTAATTGTTCTTCATTATCAAACTGCCAGTTACCTCTTCCTCTGAGATACCGGATGAAACCGTAACGCCAGGAATCTTCATCGTTGATGATCAAATCCTTGATTCCGTCACCGTCCAGGTCTGCATATGCGGCGTGAGAATATAAACTGTCATGCTCGCCCGGGTCAGGACATCCGGCCAATCCGGTTTGCGCCATCGGCAGATTCACTATTTTCCCTGGAATATAGCCGGAGGATGTATATTCCAGGATTCGCAATTTACTGTTTCTGACTTCCGCGATATCGCAGGGACCGCTGCCGTTTTTGCTGTCACAGAGAAAATGATTTAAATATGGAATATCCATAAATTCAGGAGAAATACTTTTAAAGGCATCGGTATATGTCTCAAATTTAGTATTGTCATTTGTGCTCTTATTGATAAAAACATTCCCGTAGGCGGAAACTAAATCATTTTTTCCGTCAAGATCCCAGTCTACTACCGCCAGACCGCACGAATTCATGCCGGGAATTCCCCATATATTCATATTGAGCTTGGATGCAAAGGCCGGACTTTTCCGTGAGCCAGTGTTTTTATAGAAATAACTGCCGTCCGGTGTGGTTACAATAATATCTTTAAGCCCGTCTTTGTCCAGGTCCGCATAAGTTATAACCGGAGAAAAATGCGGATTGCTGCCGCAATTCAAACTCTCGTCGGCAAATACTTGTTTTGGCGGAGCCCAGTTATTGCCGCCTTGATTTAAACAAACCATGATTTTGAAGTATTTATCCAAAGGGGAAAAAATTATATCATTTTTCCCATCCCCGTTCCAGTCGCCAATTTCCGGGAACCCGTTCTGTTCTATTATTCCGGAAGGGGTGAAAACAGGCTCCTGTAAATTCCCGCTGTTCAAATAGATTTTCATTTCTTTTTTCCATTTGGAGCCCACCACCAGATCGATAAGCCCGTCTCCGTTCAGATCCCCGGCGGCCGGCGAGGAAAAAGAAACTCCAATGCCGTGATTGATGATATATTTCCCGGAATCATCTTTCAGCTTATAGATTTTGCTGTTATCAAAAAGAGCTTCTGAAGGTTTATTGCCTCCGACGTTCTCCATCAACAGTACGCCGTCGCTGAAGTTTCCGATAACCAGATCCAGCCTGCCGTCGCCGTTTAGATCAACCAGATTAAGTTTTTGCGAATATGGACGATGGATTGTGCCGGCCTGATGCATATAAAGCCTGTCGCCGAAGCCTGATAGCGGAGGATATACCAGCCGGTCCGGCAAGTCATTGATTTTGCTGATGCTGACAGTCCAGTAACTGACAGGAACGTCATCCGCCACAGCAGACCAGTACAAAGTGCCGGAACCGGGGGCGTCTGCTTTATAGCACGCAGAAATGGAACCGCCAGCCTTGAGCTGGTCAGGCATCGCCGGACGCACCTCAAAATTCAAACGCCCGGGTAGTTTCCACATTGATTCCGGAAGCATTTTCAGATCGATTGGACAGGCAAACAATTCTTTGCGTCCAGGGTAGAGACCGGCCATGGCATCTTCACGTGCGGCTTTTATTTCAATCTCGACGGTGTTCTGACTGTCTGCGGCTGTCATAACTCCGCCAATTGCCAATACCGCAAGCATGACATATAATTTCATATATCTCCTCATAATGCACTACTTAATGATTATTTCACGATTATACTGATCGAAATAGCTTTCGAAGCCGAACTGAGCCAGTGAGTTGCCCTTGAAGCTGTTGACATGCCCGTCTATGAAGCCGAGATTAATATTGCCGGCATGGTGTGCTCTGACTCCGGTGGTGTCGCCCTTGGCTGCCGATATGGCAAAGTACTGAATATTATTTCCGGTACCGGTTATCCATGAATCCATAAAATAAATGAAAGTTGAAGACTTTCTAATTTTTTTCACGTACAATATGGTCGGATCTCCCGATAAATCGCTGATCGGCGGATTCACCAGTGCTTTGTCGGGATCGTAGCCTGCCGCAAAAGTGCTAACCCGGCGCGCGGCGTAAGTCCGGTCCCAGATGCCTGTGCCGAATGACGCGTCATAGCGGTAAGGGTTGGCGGCAGGACAATAAAGAATATTGGGATTTGATATATATTTTGCGTCATTCAATATGCCGGCCCATGATTTATTGGCATATAGTACGGCATTCGCCCTTACCAGAATAGTTTCTTTGAAATCATTGGCATAATTTGTTGAAATCATTAACAATTGTTTCTGGTTATTAATACATTGCGAACTTCTTGCTACTTCCCGGGCTTTGTTCAAGGCCGGCAGCAGCATCGCGGCCAAAATTGCGATGATGGCGATCACCACGAGGAGTTCGATGAGTGTAAAATTTTTCTTCCGGTTTTTCATTATTTCCTTTCTCCTTTTGTTGATTGGATTTTTCCAGTTTATGTTTTGCATTATTGGGGCTTCACGGCCCGTAAAATCGCGAATGTTCCGGAAATGTGGGCACTGAGCAGCTCCAGTGCCGCGCTGGTCCATTTCATCTCCAAGGCCAATATGATCGCTTTATGCTGTCTGACTACAAAGCTGGCGGACTTTTTGCCCGGCTCGCTATTGGCATTATGCTCGTCGAGAAAAGATTGCAGCGCATAACGATGCAACTGCTGGTTCCAGATTTTTGCATGCTGGATGATGCGTTCGCAATGCGTTCCAGCCACCAGATAGTGGTGAAATTCGGTATCGAGCTGGCGCATGGTACTGGCAACTTCCAGTTCCGATATCTCATCTTTCTCTATCCTTGCCACCACTTCGTCGGATCGGCGCATGACATCGTTCAAGCGTTCAAAGTCCTCTGGAGTTGCAAGTTCAATGAACTTCTTTACACTGGCAACTTCGACGCTTTCACGCAGTATGGTAAGTTCTTCAATTTCACTTGCCGTATATTGCTTGATAAAGCAGCCGCGGTAAGGAATAGTCTCCAGCCAGCCTTCACGCTCCAGTTGACGCAGCGCCTCCCTTACCGGTGTCGCGCTGATTCCGATTTCCTCTGCCAGTTTTTCCTCCTTCATCGGAGTACCGGGCGGACAGTTATCATTCAGTATCTTATTCAATATCCAATCATATGCCTGGGTATGACGTGTCTCTTTCATCACTTGCTCCATTAAGTTGTATGATTACATTATAATTTGCAGATCGCTAAAAGTCAATTATAAAAAAGCATAAATCTATAGAATAATTAGAATTTATTCTGATTTTGTCTTTAAAATATGATATAATCCATGTTATTCTATAGAATCATGTTGATAATTTGCTTCCGTTGAGCCAAGCAGATGATGCATCGTTATATACAGGATTATAAACATGCTGATTTTAAATTATCTTTTCGAAACGTCCGGAAAATCAGTATTCCATAGACGCATATCAAATAAGATCTACTGTATTGGAGCCCATGTCTAAACAGGATGTCCATACTTATAGCCATCCTGCTTTCTGTGGATAAGCGCACTGCGTTCTTGAAAAAAAGGCAATCAGGGATATAATCTATAGCAATTGATATATAAATTAATTCATGGAGATTATTAAAATGTTTATGCCGGGTGCGCAGGAATGGTTTTTAATTATTATCGTAGTGCTTCTGCTTTTCGGCGCCAAAAGGATACCGGAAATCGCCCGTGCTTTAGGCAAGGCGACAAAGGAATTCAAAAAAGCCAAAGATGACATGACTGACGAAATCGAAAAGGAAGAAGAAAAAAGCTTGACGAAAGATCAGGACGCGGATAAAAATAAAAAATGAAATCCCCTTTTACCGGGAAATCTTTTGATAAAACATTTTTAGAGCATCTTGAGGATCTGCGGAAGATATTAATCCGGATCTTTATATGCCTGGCGGTGCTCTTTCCGCTTTCCATGTATTTTGCCTCCGGCCTGATCAAATTTATGGTGCTTTCCTCCTGTCCGCCGGGACTGGTCCTGAATTTCTTTTCGCCGCTGGAGCCGGTCTGGGTTGAAATCAAAACCGCGATGGCGGTATCCGTGTTCATTGCATTCCCTTATATTGCGTTTGAAGTATGGAGATTTGTCGCCCCCGGCCTGTACAGGCATGAAAAGAACTTTGCGCTGCGGCTGGTCTTCGCAAGCTGGATACTGTTCATCGTCGGAGTTCTGTTCTGCTTTCGTTTCATTCTGCCGTTGGTCATGCAATTTTCCATGAGCATGGCCAGTGATTATCTGCGTCCGATAATCGGTTTGCAGAGCTTTATCAGTCTGATCACGCTGCTGCTGCTCGGTTTCGGAATAATGTTTCAGTTTCCCATAGCAATCTTTCTGCTGGTCAAAACCGGCCTGGTCAAGCTGGAAACGTTCAGGAAACAGCGCTCCATGATGATCATAATCATTCTTTTTCTTGCGGCGGTCATTACGCCGACTCCGGACATGCTGACCCAGTTGATCATGGCGGTGCCGACTTACATCCTTTTTGAACTGAGTCTGCTGGTTACAGGATTCATGGTTAAAGAGGTCGAGCCCGCGGTAACTGAAGGCGATGGCGGCGATGAAGACCAGGACGATGCGGATGAACCGGAAAATCCGGAATCAAATATCAGCACGCAGAGACGCAGTAAAAATCTGCCCGGATATAATCACCGGCGGCGCAAAATCCGCTCCCGTTCGAAAAGATAAATTAAATGGTTTTTGCTCTGATTGATTGCAAAATTTGAGACGGTCACTTATATTCGAGGGAATTGCATATTTAATCAAAGGGAAGGGATTTGTAATGAGGAACTGCCACCTGGTTCTCGCCGGGCTTGCATTGATGGCAATTGCCGTTTCAACGCAGGCGGAAGTCAAAATGCCCAGTATCTTCGGCAGCAACATGGTACTGCAAAGGGAAAAGAATGTCCCGGTATGGGGATGGGAGGAGCCAAAAGAGAAAGTTACCGTCAGATTCAACGGACAGACCAGGGAAGCCACTGCCGATGAATCAGGCAAATGGCAGACCGCGCTTGACCCGATGCCGGCCGGCGGACCTTTCAAACTGGAAGTCAGCGGAACCAGCAGCCTGGCGTTCGACAACGTCATGGTTGGCGAAGTCTGGCTTTGTTCCGGGCAGTCAAACATGCAAATGGCGGTAAAGGCGTCATTGGAGCCGGAAAAGGAGATTGCCGCGGCCCTGTATCCGGAAATACGCATCATCCAGATACCTAATGTCATGAACAATCTTCCCCAGAATAATGTCAATGCCAAGTGGCTGGTCTGCTCCCCGGAAACAATCCCGGGTTTTTCGGCGGCAGCCTACTTTTTCGGGCGTGAAATCTATAAATCGCTCAAGATTCCGGTCGGCCTGATCAATTCATCCTGGGGCGGCACCCGGATTGAACCCTGGACCCCGCCGGCCGGCTTTCAATCGGTTCCTGAACTGAAGAGTATCGCCGCAGAGTTGAATCTGAAGAATCCGGCGTCGGATGCACATAGAAAACTGGCCGGTGAGTCGATCAAGAAATATGAAGCCTGGCTGGATATTACGAAGAAATCTGTTACAGCCGACCAGTTGCTCACCGCACCTCCGGTTTTTCCGCCGGAGCTCCTGCCGTATCAGACTGTGCAGCAGCCGACCGTGCTCTATAATGCCATGATCAATCCGCTGGCGCCGTTTGCGCTCCGCGGGGCAATCTGGTATCAGGGCGAATCCAATCGCGGCGAAGGCATGCTCTATTTCAATAAGATGCAGGCGCTGATCAACGGCTGGCGCACAGTTTTCAATAACAGCGATCTGGCCTTTTATTTCGTTCAACTGGCCCCCTACAATTACGGCAACAATCCGCAGGCGCTGGCCGAAATATGTGAAGCACAGGTCGCCGCGCTGTCGATTCCGAATACCGGCATGGCGGTCACCATGGACATCGGCAACATCAAGGACATTCATCCCAAAAACAAACAGGAAGTCGGCCGCAGACTGGCGCTCCAGGCCTTGAATAAAACTTACCGGCAGAAAGAAGTCGTCTGCGACTCTCCGCTGTTCGACAATCTGAAGCTGGACGGCGGCAAGGCCGTGATTACCTTTAAAAACGCAGTTGAACTGAAAACCCGTGACGGCAAAGCTCCGGACTGGTTTGAAATAGCCGGCGAAGAAGGCGTCTTCAAAAAAGCCGACGCGGTTATTGCTCAGAATACCGTAACCCTTTCGGCTGCCGGGGTCGAAAAGCCGCTGGTGGTACGTTTTGCCTGGGACCATACTGCCGAACCGAATCTGGTGAATGAAGCCGGATTGCCGGCCGCCGCGTTCCGGGCCGGGAAGCTGCCGGAAACCGGCAAGCTGCTGTCGCTGGTCCCCGAAGCCCGGGACTTCAAGCTGGTGTATGCGCTTAATCCGGTCAATCCGCAAATGGCCGGTCAGAAAATAGTGTATACTGCGGACAAACGGCGTGAAATCATCGGCGAAATCAGCCGGATTGCCTACTATCTGGAGTTACGCAAAGCGGACGGCGGCTGCGATTATGTCTTTGTCGCGCTGGATCAGTTCACGCAGGATATCAGCAAAATCGGGGTGCCGGATCTTGACTCAAAAGCTAAATTCCAGCAGAAAATTTCCAACATGCTGGTAAAATCGAATGTCGCCGGGATTAAAAACGGCACCTTCGCGGAAGGCGGCAATATGGAATTCTGGGGAACCAATTACAGCCAGTCGAACTCCGTCAATATTCCCGGCGCGTCTTCTGATGCTTTTGATTTCGGCGATAAACAGGAATTGTCAGGCGATTACGGTTCGATGCAGATCCATAACTATGCCGCAAAACAGACACTGTTTGCATTCAACAATTGGAAAGCGGGCAGGGACGCTGATTTAGGAATAGGCAATGCCGCCTCGGAGAACAAGGATTGGACATTCGCCAGGAACTCCGGAAAGTATGCTGGCGGCAAACTGATGGTACTGGTTAAAACCAGTAATCCGTAGAAGCTGAAAATTTCGCATAGACTGGTTGGATTGCGGATTGGACCGTCCGGCAGTTGTTTAATTCATCGGCGTGGAATATTTCACTCTCATTGATCAGTCAGGATTGGCTTTATCTCTGTTTTGAGTGCGTTCAACCAGCACTAAACAGTCCGAGAGTGGAGTATTCCCTGTATTGGCGTCGCGGATATCCGGCCGGCAGTATTTTGTTTTAATCTTTGTTCCGCGCTTCGCGACTTCCTGACGGATAATCCCTGTCGTCAGCTTTGCAATCCTTGCAGCCAGCCGTATCGACGGTTTGTCGATATATTTATCTATGATCCACGCTATGAAAATGATAATCGGAAGCGTGATCAGCACCATTGTCCAGAACGCAATATCGTATTGTAAATATTGTTTGAGCACGCTGTCGATTGTTTCCGCAATCGTTATCATAATGAGAAAATGAATCGCGTAAAAGCTGTACGATATATTGCCCAGTAAGTTGAATGGCCGCCATTTCAGCACAGACTGACTGAACGAAGTGTTCAGCATGACGAGGAGGAATATCTCGATTGCTCCGACCATGCGCAGGCCATCCTTGATATATATTGTTATCCTTGAGTCAAACGATGTGGAACAATACATAAAGTATGTGCCGATACAAATGAAAGTCATCAGGGCCGATAAAAAATTCCGGTATTTAACCAGCTTGTTCCAATAGAAGTTCCGGTGAAGATCTGCGACAATCACTCCGATCATGAACGCGCAATAGAAATTATGAATATTAAGAATCATAATCATGCTGAAAATCAATAACCTCAAATACTTCGGAAAAGTATTGCAGAAAAGCAGCAAGGCAAAGACCAGCATCGATCCCCACAGCTCCCAGTGGATAGTCCACAACACTCCGTTGTAGAGTTCTCCGGTTGAGAACGGCGAAACGAAAAAATCAATGACAAACTGTATCCATGTTTTTCCATATTGGGAAACAGGTATGCCTTGAGTGAATGAATTAACTGATAATCCCAGTATTACCGTAATCCAAACTACTCCCAGCAACCGGAATGGACGTTTGATGACAGCTTCGATCAATGGCCATTTCATTCCTTCAACTCCGAGGAAGCGCTGGCTCAGGACAAAACCGCTCAGAATAAAGAACAGGCAGACCGCCAGCCGCCCGGCATGTGTGAATGGACTGGAATGGAAAAGCTGTGTGTAGTGTGCGAATACCACGGTCAAAGCTGCCAGGCCGCGCAGCGAGTCCAGATATGTCAGATGTTTTGTACTCATAATTGTGCCTGAAATCAATAAATTAATTGCCCGGTTATATTATTCAGCCGGACTGGCCTGTAAACAGTGGAAATACTATAAGATGGTCAATAGTCATTTCAAGTCGGGAACTCTTTTCTTGCCACTTTCGTTTAATCTATACTCTGCTCGTCTATTTTTTAATTTTCAGCCGCGCAGAGTATAACCTGAATTATTCATAAAAATGGATGAAAGACGTAAATATGCTCAAGAAGAAAGTTCCTGACGATGCCGCAGTCGCGGGACGATTGTCTTGCGTCCGTCGTTCCCGCGGAACACATTGCGATCCAGAGCCGCAGGCTGGAAACATGTTGCAGTGATGGATGTTAATCCATCCACTTTTGAAACATGCCGAAAAAACAATGGCAAGTTTTTATGTTTTCAGATTGGCGTTCTCGCCGTGTCTTTCTGTCTCCGTGCGGGAATATGCTCCGCTTTCGGAATTTGCATGGAGAGCTCAGCTTTTCCGGCGGAAACGGGCGGCGAACATCGCGTCGCAATTGCCGTCCCAGGGAAAGACCTGGACGGTGCCGTCAGTCTTTTCTCCGTTCATCGGATTGGTGAAGCTTTCGAGAGCGTATTCCGGATTCTGCGCCAGAAATTGCTCGACTACGCCGGTATTTTCGCCGGCGAAGATTGAACAGGTGGCATAAACCAGCGTTCCGCCCTTTTTCACTCCGGATGAAGCATTGTTCAGGATGCGGAGCTGGAGTTCCGCCATTTCCGCGATTTCATCCTGTGAAGTCGTCCAGCGGGCGTCGGGATTGCGCCGCCAGGTGCCGGAGCAACTGCATGGCGAATCCACCAGCACGCCGTCAAAATTCTCCTGCTGCTTCTTGCGCAGCGCCTTGCCGTCCCATTCCTTGCACATGATATTCGGGAAACCGGCGCGGCGGGCGCGTTTGCGCAGATCGTCAAGTTTGTATTCGCGGATATCGGTGGCAACGACACTGCCTTTGCGCTGCATCATGTCGGCGAGCTGGAGCGTCTTGCCGCCGGCGCCGGCGCAGGCGTCCCACCATCTTTCGCCGGGTTTCGGAGAACAGGTGAGCCCGATGACCTGGGAGGCCAGATCCTGCACTTCAAACAGGCCGCCGCGGAATTCTTCCAGCGAATACAGATTCACTTTGGCATTTTCCACGCAGACGGCTTTCTGGATATTCGCATGGCGCTGAATGCTCAGGCCCTGATTTTTCAGTTTCCTGATTAAACCGTCGATGTCGTCGCATTGAGCGCGGAGCCACATCGGCGGACGCTGCTGAAACCATTTGATCAGTTCAAGATTATTGACGCCCTGCGGCAGAAACGGATAAACCCATTCCGGCAGCAGTTGTTCGATCGTGGCCGGAGTGACATTTTTGAAATCGGCGGCCTGCGCGAGCGCGGCGATAACTCCGGGAATAAGGAGGTCAAGGCTGCTGTAGCGGTCAAGCCCGGTGCGGCGCAGGTTGCTGAAATCGAAATTCAGGTCATTTACCCAGACATCGGCGGCCTCGGGCAGTTCGCGGCGCTCCAGAATCCAGGCACCGAGAAAGATGGCGGCAAACGTCTTGTCCGGTATATCCCAGGCCGGGTTATGGGACTGGATCTCAACTTCCACATGCTTTTTTTCCAATTCTTCCAGCAAGGCCGGTTTAAGCAGCTTGCGGAGCACTCCCCACCAGCGGAAGACCGCGAAGATTGATTCGCTGATCAACTGCCGGTCCCGTGAGCCGTATTTATGGTTGGAGCGCAGAAACGCGGAAAGCGTGCGGTCGGCCGGCCGGTGTTCGATGAGTACCGACTGAAATACTTCCGTCAGTGCGTCACGGCAGGCACGGGCCTGTGATTTGAGTCTTAATGTTGGTATCTGCGACATTATATAAAGCTATCCTGTTCAAAATTTTAAATCGTAAAAAACGTCCTTTAAAGATAGCCTCTTTATGCCAGAATTACAGAGTAAGTTTGAAAATGTTCCGGTTTTTAGGCACTTGATGCAATGCATCAGCAGGGATTGTTCGGCAGATATTGGATTTTATTCTCTTTGCGTCAAATGCCAATTCGTATTTCTGCACAGGGCTCCAGAATCAATGCTAATCTGAACTCTATAGCCTTTTTAGTGCAGTATGAGCTTCTGGATTCCAGCGTGCGGCTTTGCGGTACCACTTCATTGCTTCTGCTTTATCAGCTATTACGCCAATACCGTTTTCACAACAAAATCCGAGCCAGTACTGTGCATCTGTATTGCCATCTTCCGCCGCTTTTCTCCACCACTTTACCGCTGCAGCCTTATCCTCAACCACACTAATGCCATGATAGTAGCAAGAACCTAATTCATATTGAGCACCCTTATGATTATTTTCCGCTGCTTTTCTCCACCACTTTACTGCTTCAGTCTTATCTTGTATTACTCCATCACCTTTATAATAATGTAAGCCAAGTGTATACTGTGCTTCTTCATGTCCATTTTCCGCAGCCTTTTTCCACCATTTTACCGCTTCGTCATTTTTATCGTTCATGTAATAACACCCAAGGTCGAACTGCGCTTCCGGATAACCTTGTTCGGCAGCTTTATGCCACCACTTTACCGCCTCGGCTTCATCCCTTGCAACGCCATCACGATTGTCATAGCAACACCCGAGCTCATATTGTGCCTTCTTATCGCCATTTTCGGCATCCTTGCGAAGTTGAAAAAGTTCATTTAATTTTTTAAGACGTTTTTGGGCCCACTCACAACCATTTTTCGCGGCTTCCTGATACCATCTTTCTGCTTCAGTTATATCCGATTTTACGCCGGAGCCATATTGATAACAAGAACCTAAACTGACCTGTGCTCTTGTAAATCCTTGCTCTGCGGCTTTGTGATACCATTTCACCGCTTCGGCTTTATCTTGCACGCTGTCTCCTAACTCACATTGAGCGACCGCCAGACCTTGTTCTGCGGCTTTGCGATACCATTTAACAGCCTCAGCCATATCAATTACTACGCCTTCCCCTTTCGCATAACAAAGTCCAAGGGCATACTGAGCGTCCGCCAGTCCTTGTTCCGCGTTTTTACGATTTTGTTCAAATGCTTTTGACTTAATTTTCTCGACAGGAGATGGCTGGTAAAGCAGTATGGAAGCAAGTCGTTTTGTCTGCGCTTGGGAAGTGCCAGGCGTCATGATTTTATCAACCGAGATAGAACATCCCATGACGCTGGTAGCATATTCAAGTATCAATCTTTTAAATCCAAATTCAGCAAAATAATTTTCCCAAAACTTGATTTCATGTTCTTTTTCTTCTTCACTATATTTTGCAAAAACACCTTTAGAGAAAAGCATATATACAAGATATCTGGACTTAACATTCTCAAGGATATATTTTTTAAGAGACTGAATGTCAAATTCTAATTTATCCTTACTACAGTCCATTCCCACAGTAATGCTATTCATATTATTAAAAGTCAAATACAAATCTGCGTTCTTCTTTAATTGTGAATATTTACTCAGATTATCATAGCACTCCATTCCTTCATCTAAATTTGCAGAGATGCTATTGGGCTTGTTTGATTCCATACATAATGCGGATACGCAAAATATAAATGCAAATCCCGTACAATATATTCTGCTTCTATTGATCTTCATTAATCATCCTCGATTTGATAATTTAAACAGTGGTTAGCATCTCCGGTCAATAGGGGGCAGATTTAGCTTTGGTGTTTTCATGCAATAGTTTTTTGATTTTTCGCTTCTTTTTTACTCTTTTCTCCCTAAAACGTTTCATTCAAACTGAAATATAGCCGGATAGATAATATTATCAAGCATCAAAAACTGAAGAATTTAACACAAAGACGCGAAGACGCGAAGCAGAGAATTTTTTAAAGTTTGGCTGTGCCAAATTTTTAAAAAGGCTTTTCCCTTTTTGTTTTTCTTTGTGTCTTTGCGTTAAAATTAAGATACCGGCTTCAATCTGTAAATCCCCGCCAATTATCTCTCACAAAGGCGCAAAGACACAAAGAAAAGTAAAACTTGCCATTCTCTTCGTGTCTCCGTGCCTTTGTGCGAGAATATGTATTGCACCCATTATTATTCCAACGGCGGAACGGGATTTTTGTAATCGTTTTTCCGCAAAGTCCATTGTAAAAATGCCGCAATCCGCATAAAGTCGTTTGAGAAAATGTATGGAAGTTCTGCCGGGCATCTCCGAGGACACGTTTTATACTTATCAGCGGCAGTTTCCGGCGTTTGCCGAGGCCGCAATATAAAAAAGTTTGAAAAATTTCATATCATCCTTGAATTATGTAACACTTAGGGTTACACTACTATAAATGAGATTTACTTTTCAGTTAAGGGCCGGGAATGATAAAAAATTTTAAGCATAAGGGTTTAAAGCGTTTTTTTGAAAATAATGATTTAAGCGGGATTCAAGCCAGGCATGCGGATAAACTGAATGATATTCTCGACTTGCTTGATGCGGCGGAATGCGCGGCGGATATGAACGTTCCAGGATATATGCTGCATTTGCTTGAGCCTAAGAGAAACATGATTTATTCGGTACGGGTTTCCGGAAACTGGCGCGTCACTTTCCGTATGAACGGCCGGGATGCCGAAATTGTTGATTATCTGGACTACCATTAAAAAGGAGATGACGTCATGAGTGAAAAGGTATTAAATGTAACCAGGCGAAGCAGATGCCCCAGCCATCCCGGCGGCATCCTGAAAAGGCTTTATCTGAAAGAGTGGAATATTACTGTCAGCGAATTTTCCGAAAGAATCGGAGTATCCCGCAAGGCGATTTCTGCAATAGTAAATGAACATAAGAGCGTCACGCCGGAGATGGCGATGCGTTTGTCAATGGCTACGAAAACGACTCCGCAGTTGTGGCTGAATCTTCAGGCCAACTATGATCTTTGGCATCTTGCGCATGAAAAGCAGGAAGTTTTTTCACGGATCAAACCGCTGGTTTTCGCTGTGGCATAAGTTATACTCTGCACTGCTGAAATTTTAACAATAGATTGCGAAGATTTTGAGAATTGGTTCGTATTCTGAAAGGCTGCCGATACCGGGGTATCGAAGGCCTCGAAGAGTGCGAATCCAAACTCAAAAGATCGCAATCCCGCAGACGCGGGACGAGTGTCTTGCGGCTGTATTTTTCCGTTCCTCTTTCAGGCGATATTCATATCGCCAATCAGTCGGATCGAAAAAATCCAATCCACAATCCTACTCGTCTATTTTTAAAATTTCAGCCGTGCA
>JBAYIO010000048.1:0-38918 GCA_041665605.1 Victivallaceae bacterium
AACGTGGTTGGCGAACCATGCGTTACTATAGCAATGGACGTTGGAGATCACTTGCATCTGAAGATTTTTGACTCTCACCGGCTCAGCCGGTGGTAGTTTTGCCCTGAAGGAGGACAAAACAAAAAAGGGAGATGTCGGAATAAAAACGGAAAAAAGTTGTAAGCAGTTTACATTGATAGAATTGCTGGTTGTGATATCTATCATAACGATTCTTGTCTCAATGTTACTTCCTGCTCTGAACAAAGCCAGACTCGTTGCAAAACAGTCTGCCTGCATAAATAACTTGAAACAAATTGCCCTGGCCGGCAACATGTATCTGGATGATAATCGCGGATGGTTTCTTAATAAACAAGCCGCGAATACCGGATATGCTGTACAGAATCTTATTTCTCCTTATATGAATTTAAAGATCCCGCTTTATGACGGCGTTTATTTCAATTATTATCCTAAATCTTCTGTATGGGTCTGCCCCGCGTCCGATTCCCGTTTTATTACGCATAATTATGCTTATAATCAGTATGGTTTGTCAGAAGTCAAAAAGGCCATGTCCAAACTTAAATATCCTTCAAACACAATGTATTTTGCAGACATTCGAGCTCAGAGCGGAGGCAATAGCTACGATTATAATCGCTGGACCTGGGCGGCTCTGGCGGGATACGAATATGAGGCATGGGGAAACGCCGCCGCCAGGCATAAAGGTTACTGTATGGTCGGATTTGTGGATGGCCGTGCAGGCGCGGTCAAGGCGGTCTCTGTCAGAGCCCCGGCGGCGTTATGTTATTGAAATATATATATAATATCCGCAAACACATCGCTGACACATTTATCTGGACGCAGCGAGTGCCGGTTGTCGTTGACTTGACGGCGGATGATCTGGCAGCCGAAGATTTGAGTAAACACCTGGCCGCCAAAGGCGAATTTGCCTTTCCGGCATTGGATATTGCCGCTCCGCGCAAGATTAACCGGGATACGCTTTTGAGCAAAGGAAAAAGTGCTGCTGCGCTGATTATATGTCCGGACAAACCGGTTTATAGAAGAATTGCAGCAAAGCTCTCCGTGATGCCATCCGGAATTGAACTGCCGGTTATGGATGCGGGAACTTTTGATATGCGGAAATTCAGAAGATTTAACTGGATTGTCCTGGGCAATTCCAATGAAAATCCTGTTTCACGGCATTTAGCTTTCAAAAACTTATGCTATGCCAACAGTTTAGTCCCTGGGAACGGCGGGGTTTATATTCAAAGCATCAATTCGCTGCTGAATAAAGATCAAAATATCATAACAGCGGCGGCGGATGAGAGTTCCGCAGAAGAGCTTATTGAGCGATTCGAGCAGGGGATAATTCATGATGACGGAATCTGCAAACTGCAAAGAATTGATATCACAAAACGTGGCCCGGTATCCTCCGCGCTGACAGGAACTCCCGATACTCTGGTAAAATCAATAGCGGAAAATCTGGCCAGGCTGGGTGACGGAGCATCCTCGATTGAGGAAATGGCTGATTCGATTGTGAAAGCTTTTGACTCCGGCGGCAGGGAACTTAACCGTGACAACGGACATTGCACGATTCCAAATATGGTCAGGCTCTATGACTGTTACCGTTACACGGGTGACGCGAGATTCCTGCAAGCCTTCAAAAAGACAATGATCGGGCTTTGCGATTACTTCCTGAAAATTCCGGGCGGGGCAAGCTATCCGTCCGATTATGATTTCTATCTCGGCAATCTTATCTGCCGCTGGTCACTGGCCGAAGCCGATGAGATTTTTTCCGATGAAGAACGGCATTTAATAACGGCTGTTTTGCTGGCATCAGTCAGGACAATCGAAAAATATGCTGAGAAATTCTGGGCGGTCAAAAAAAACCAATTCAGATTCAACCATGAAACATTCCCGTCGCTTTCCATGTTCTGGGCGGCCCGATATTTCGGGGGATGCTACAATATTCCGGATGCGAAACGCTGGCGCTCAAAGGCAAAAATATGTTTTTCCGGACCAATAAACAGCTCATTTCACGGCATTGAGAATTCTAATTTGTATCAATGGCTGATTTCATGCCATAAGCTGATCTACGACTGCGCGGCAGGAGCCGGCGGCGTTATTAAAAATGGAATTGCCGCCAAAACCGCCATGACATCCATCGTCACAACGGATAATTTCGGCTTTGCCGCTCCCTACGGCGACTGCGAGCCGGTAACCTGGACTTCCGGGCAACTGCCTTTGCATGACGCAGCCGCGGCCTTGTGCGGCATTAAAAGTCTGGCGGGACTGGCATACAGAAGCCGCGCCTCATTGAAAAATGAACCGTATCTTTTTCTGCCGAACACTGGCTGGGGAACGCTTCTCGCGCCGGAATTGAGCAGCACCGGCATGCCGGAATGCGGAGAGTGGGAAATCGCCCCGCTGGAAAAACACGTAAAAATGCGCAACAATTCGAAAATTCCGGCAAAATATCTTTATGATAAAATTGCTTTGCGCTCCGGCTGGAACGATGATGACCAGTACATGCTTTTTGAGCCTTACTCATGCGACATCCACTGTCATTATGACATGAATTCAATAATCTCCTATAATCACTGCGGCAGAATGTGGCTGGTTGACAACGGCTACGGGAAGCCGTGCGGAGAGAAGAATCTGGAGAAAGCCTATAACTCGCGGGAAGTCGGGCCGCGCGATCATAACACGTTAATCTTTTACGATAAAGCGGAGAAAATAATAATTCCGCCGCCGTTTTGCGCGGTGACGTCTCTTGAGCGTGACGGTAATATTTTTTTGATGGAAAGTATGCTGGGAAATATCAACGGCGCCGCGTGGCTGCGTTCAATCATTATCTGCCTGAATAAATTTATGCTGGTTATTGACCGGGTATCGGTTGCTGATGCTGCCGGATTATCAAAAATTGAGTTGCAGTTTAATGCATTGGGCGAAGACAATCTTTCAGACGGGCTGTGGATACTTGACCAGCGCGGCGCAAAACTTTGGATGCAATTCAGCGGCCCTGGAACTGCTTCCAGAGGCTCATATATGACCAGCGGCTGGGAAGAAACGTTCAATAAGAATTATAATTATGCTGAAGCGCCAGTTAAAAAATTGTCCCGGACAATTGCAAGTCTAAACGACGGAGATGAATTTACCTTTACCACTCTTTTCTGCGCAGGCAAAGAGAGTAAGCCGCAATTTATGCTGAATAACGCCAGGGTGTCCGGAATCTTCGAAACGCCTGCCAAAATCAAGACGCATTATACATCGCTGGTTTGCGGAGAAAAAGGCGGCGGACTTGCGTTTGATTTAAAACCCGTCAGGCCTTCCCCCAAAGGACTCACAGATGATATTTTCGGAACGTGCGGTCCGCGACCGTTTGTGAGAGAAAACGTATTAAGGAAAAACGGATAATGAGTGAAAAAGGAACATTACGGACGGTATTGAGCGGCTTGGGACGCATTGCATGGGATTATCATCTGCCTGCCATAAAAAGTGACAGCAGATTTGAACTGACTGCTGTCGCGGATGTGATGCCGGAACGCGTCGAAGAGACTAAGGAGCATTTTGGAATTCCGGCGGGTTACGCATCTTTCGAAAAAATGCTGGAAGCAGAAAAGCCGGATTTGGCTGTGATCGCCTCGCCCACATGTTTTCATGCGGAGCAGGTGTTTGCCGCGTTTAAACACGGCGCGGATGTATTTTGTGAGAAGCCTCTGGCCGGAACATACCGTGAAGCACAATGCATCGTGCAGGAAGCACAAAGAACAGGGCGCAGAATAATGGTTTATCAGCCGCACCGGCTGGCTCCGGAAACTGTGACTTTGCAAAAAATCCTCAATGATGGAATTCTCGGTCAAGTTTTTATGGTCAGGCGCGTCTGCGCCGACTTCAGGCGGCGCAACGACTGGCAGGCCTTGCTGAAATTCGGCGGCGGTATGCTGAATAATTACGGGGCGCATTTTATAGACCAGTTTCTATATGTTTTCGGCGGCAAATTCGTTTCCGTGCGCGGCGAATTGCGCAATGAGGTAACCGCCGGCGACGCCGACGATGTTGTTAAGGCCCTTTTAACAAACAAGCGGAATATAATTTTCGACATGGAGATCAACATGGCCTCCGCCTGGCCGGCCAACGAATGGATAGTAAGCGGAAATTCAGGTTCCGCCATATATGACAGTAAAAACAGATTATGGCGCACGCGTTTTATTGCGGCAAATCTTCTGCCGGAATTGCGAATGCAGACTGGACTGTCAGCAGAAGGGCGTAAATATCCGGCGGAAAGCAACCTGCCATGGGATGAAAAAATATATCCTTTATGCGCGACGCAGGATAATTTGTTTTATGACTATTGCTATAAACACTTTGCTGTAGGAATCGCGCCATTTGTGCCGGTCTCGGATACGCTGGAGGTTATGCATGCAATAGAATTCTGCCGCGCCTCTGTCTCTGACGGGGCTGAATTTGTCAGCGTAATTTGATTATACAATCAGGCCTTTAACTGAGGGAAAGAAATGAAAATTACCGGAACATTTTTGGATGAGATCAGTCATGACATCCCGCACCAGAACTGGGGCGAAAAGGAATGGGATAAGGATTTCGCGGCAATGAAAGCCATCGGCATTGATACCGTGATCCTGATACGCTGCGGACATAAACGCTGGATGACCTATCCGTCACAGATTCTACAGGAACAGGAAGGCGGATATCTGCCGCCGGTGGATCTGGTGGAGATGTTTCTGCGCCTCAGCGAAAAATATGGTTTGGGATTCTATTTCGGCGGCTACGATTCCGGCAAATATTGGGCAAACGGACAATTCGATCAGGAAGTGGATATAAATCTGGCAGTTTTCGATGAGGTATGGGTTCGATACGGCAAAAGCCCGGCTTTCAAAGGCTGGTATTTATCCCAGGAGGTCAGCCGTAAAATCGGCGGCATCATTACGACATACGCGAAAATGGGACGGCATTGCAAAGCGATTTCCGGCAATCTGCCGGTAATTATTTCTCCATATATCGCGGGAGTTAAGGATGTTTCCGCATTTTCTTCAGAAAATAAAGCGGCGGCGGGCATCAGCATTGCGGAGCATGAAAAGGAATGGAACGAAATTATGGATGGAATCCAGGGGGCGGTCGATGTTGTCGCGTTCCAGGACGGTCATGTTGAATTTGACGAACTGATAGATTTCCTTAAAATTAACAAAACTATGGCTCAAAAACACGGAATGTCCAGTTGGACCAACAGTGAGACGTTTGACCGTGATATGCCGATAAAATTTCTGCCGATAAAATGGGAAAAGTTGTTGTTGAAGTTAAAAGCTGCTGAGCAGGCGGGCATCGAGAAAGCAATAACCTTTGAATTTTCGCACTTTATGAGCCCTAATTCGGCATATCTGCAGGCTAAAGGACTGCATGACAGATACAAAGAGTATTTCAACATATAAATTCATCAGCCCAAAAAACCAATCTTCTTAACGCTCGCGCCTTCATGCAGCGTCGGGGTGAATTTCCGGTCCGCGGGCCGGATGCCGCCGTTAATGCGTTCCAGGATGATTTCCGCGGCGGCAACGCCCAGTTCTTTTTTATACTGCTCGACCGTCGCCGGACGCGGCGAAAGCAGGCTGGTGAAATTCATGTTGTCATAGCCGATTACAGAAAGATTCTCCGGAATCTTCACGCCGCCGGACGCGGCTTCATTATACAGCTCCAGCACCTGATAGTCGCTGAAGCAGAACACCGCGGTAAACCGGCCGCTGTGCGGCAGGAAACCGGCAACATTGAGAAAGACTTCCGGCTCGATCTGATTTTCCAGCATCACGTCAAAAAAAGCACGGGTCCGGTTGAAGCCGAGCCCGCCCAGAAACGCAATTTTACGGTGTCCGCGCCGGATCAGGAATTCAGAAGCCGTCCGGCCGCCGGCATAATTATCATTATATGCGGCGGAAAGGCCTTCAATGCGGGTGTTCATCGTCACCACCGGCATTGTTTTGTCCAGTTCGCACAGATAATCGAAATTATTCACGCTCCCGCTCACCGGCGCGATAATCAGCCCGTCAACTCCTTTGGTGCACATGAACCGGATTGATTCCAGTTCGCGTTCCGGCGAGGAATGGGAAACGGAAAAAAGCATGTGATAGTTCTTTGCCGCAAGCTGTTCCTCAATGCCGGCGAGAATATTCAGCCAGAACGACGTCTCGATCCCGCCGTAAATCAACACTCCGATCAGCATCGTCTGCTTGGACGCGATTGCGCGGGCATGAAAATTCGGAACAAAATTATTGTCCCGCATTGTCTGCTCGATCCGTTCGCAGGTTGCGTCCGCCAGATTATATTTTTTGGCCTTGCCGTTTAAAAACATGGAGGCGGCGGTCAGTGACACTCCGGCTTTTGCCGCAATGTCCTTGAGCGTCAGTCTTTTTTTATTTTCCATCACATTCCTGTATTTTTTTCATTTGCCTGATGCACATCAGCAGCGATCTGGGCACATGGAAGAACGTTTTCCACTTTCCGCCCTTCAGCAGATGCGTCGGTTCGCCGCGCCGGTTCAGATAGGCATACCATTCGCCATGCTGCGTATCCCGGAAATGACTCCAGGACCACTGGTCAATTTCTTCGAACATCGTCATATATTCCGCCCGGCCGCTGAGCCGGTATGCAAAAAGTGCCGCGATTGCCGCTTCATTGTGCGGCCACCACAGTTTCATATCCCATTGCAGCTCGACGTGCGGTTTGCCCAGAACATCCATGAAATAATATATCCCCCCGTTGACCGGGTCAAGTCCGAATTTGTATAAACCTGAAATTGCCTTGCAGGCTTTTTCAATCATTGCCGCATCCTTCCGGCTTTCGGCGTATTGCAGCACGAACCACATTGATTCCAGCCCGTGCCCCGGATTGATCATTCTGCCGTCGCATGAACTCAGGTCGAAAGTGCCGTCGGGATTGACGTTTTCAAAGATGACCCGGTATTGTTCGTTCCAGAATTTTTCCAGCACGGTATCGACTGCCAGTTGAGTGTCGCCGTCATAAGCGCCGGTCCCCAGATATTCCTTCATCACGCAGCCGAGGTTCGCCAGTATCATGTAGCTGGCCAGCGCCAGCCGCTTCGGCTTGCCGGGCAGGCCCTTTTCCCAGCGCCCTTTCGGGTTGGACAGCCTGGAAATATAGGTATGCATCGCCGAATCCGCCTCCCGGCGGTATTTCTCCTCGCCGGTAGCCTTGTACATCGCCGCCGCGCCCATCGCGGCAAAACAGTCGGAAAAAATGCTGTACGGCGCCATCGACGGTTCGCCGCGGCGGTTCAGCGCGAAATAATAACTGCCGTCCTCCGATTTGCCGTGCTTCGTCAGAAAATCATATCCCTGCCGGGCAATGTCCAGCCAGTTCTCTTTCCGGTATTCAGTCATATACAGCGTGGCGAACATGTAGACGATCCGCCATTGCATCCACATGTATTTTTCCGTATCATAAACCGAGCCGTCCCGGTCCAGCGAGGTAAAATAACCGCCGAATTCCCTGTCAACACAATTTTTCTCCCAGAACGGCGCCACCGATTCCAGCAGTTCCTGCTCATAACGCGTAATGGTCTCTTTCAGGTTAATCATATTCAATATCCTTCACATAGTTTTTTACTAAATCGCTTTAGTAAATTATACAGCAATTGTCCTCATTTTGCAACAGTAAATTTATGAAAACGTCAAAAGTGCTCTTAAGAATGGTTCCAAAATAAAGCCGGCAGGAGTTTATTTTGCGGACTTCTTATTTTCTTTTGAAGCTGAAAGCGCATCCCATTGCTTGAATATTTCATTCATCTGCTCCGGATTCATGGCGGATTTCAGGCGGGGCATGACAAAGCTGTCCATGGATAGACGGCTGAGGCCGCTGAGTATCCGGACATGCTGTGCGTTCATCTCGGCCGGGCTGAGAATCAGGAAGACGAAATACGGGGCAAAGCCGCTTTCAAGATCGGCAATGCCTTTCCGGGCGATGCCCATTGCCAGTACCGGATCAGTCAAGCCGGGGATGCGGGTATGCGGAAATGCCAGACCTTCGTTGAGAAAAGTTGAACCCTGCTCCTCGCGTTTGGCGACAGCGGCGATAACCGCATCCCGCGGGATGCCGGGAAGCGCCGGCATGGCGAGATCAACCAGAGCGTTGACGGCATCCTTTTTATTCAGCGGAGCATCCCAGAAACAGATTCTGGGTTCCGGAATCAGTTCCGCAAACTGCAACCCTTTACCGGGAAGGATATTGGCTATGAGAGTTTCATTTTCAGATTTTTCAATAACGGCTTCGTCTTTCTGATGCGGCTGCCTGGTGTCCAGCACGGTCAGGGTAATGCCGTTGCTTTCGCGGATCAGGCGTTCGACCACGCTGGTTTGGCCAATCAGCCTGCCCAGCATGGAGATTTTACGGCCCGGCGAGCCGACAACGATATGGCCGACCCGGTACTCTTTCGCAAATTGCAGAATGGTTTTGACGATGTCTTCTCCTTTGTAAGTAAAAACCATTGCGCCAAGCTGTTTGGCCAGGGTAAGCGTGGTCGAAAGTATCCGCTGGGTTTTGGCGTCAATCGCGGCGGGGCTTTCCGCCGGGGTCTGGACGTAAAACGCATACCAGGAACGGTTCAGCCGGCCGGCCAGCCTGGAAGTATAACGCAGCAGCATGTCCCGGTTCGGCCCGTGCGAACTTAAACAGACCATGATCTGATCCGGCGATGACGGAGTCAAACTATCCGCCGCCTGGTTATCCCGCCGCCTGGAATCAATTTGCGAAGCCAGTTCACGCAGGGTCAGCTCCCGGAGCTCTTCCAGATTGGACTGCTGAAAGAATTGCTCCATTGCCGCATCAATGCGTCCCGGAGGATAGACTTTGCCTTCCTTGAGCCGTTTCCGGAGGTCTTCCGCCGTCAAGTCCACGTTGATAAGCTGATCCGCCTCCAGCAGAACTTTGTCCGGGATGCGCTCCTTGACTTTGACGCTCAGATCTTTCTCCACGGTATCATACAAACTTTCAAGATGCTGGACGTTGAGCGTGGAAATGACATGAATTCCGGCCTGCAGCAGATCTTCGACATCCTGGTAGCGCTTGGCGTTTTTGCTGCCCGGAATATTGGTATGCGCCAGTTCATCCACCAGCACCACGGCTGGCTTGCGGTTGAAAACCGCTTCAACATTCATTTCCTCGACTTCAATGCCGTGGTAGAGAATCTTTGTCCGGGGAATAATTTCCAGTCCTTCCAGCAGGGCGGCGGTATCCTGCCGCTGGTGGGTTTCAACTAAGCCGACGACGATGTCAACCCCTTCTTTTTTCAGGCGGTGCGCCTCCAGGAGCATCTGATATGTTTTGCCCACCCCCGCGCAATAGCCGAGGTAAATTTTAAGTTTGCCGCGTTCCGACAACCGGATCATCCGCAGAAAACTGTCCGCTCTATTTTCGTTGATTGCCATAGTCAAAACCACCCCTTTATAAAGTTACTTTTCATTTAATGAATCAAGTTCGCGATTGACCATCAGCACATTTATCAGCTTGGTTTCGTCGCCAAACGGGTTGGCCCGGATGGCATTTTCATTCAGGATCTCTTTAATTTTTTCGACAGACATTTTTCTGGCGTCCGCGACCCGCTTGCCCTGAAATAATGCCGCTTCCAGCGTTATGTGCGGGTCCAGCCCGCTGCCGGAGGCGGTCGCCAGATCTGTCGGCAGTTTATTCTTTTCATCGGCTTTAAATCTGGCAATCAGCGTTTTTGCCCTTTCGGAGATTGCCGGATTATTCGGCGAAAGGTTGCTGCCGCCGGCGGAAGATGCGTTATAATCCGCGGCGGAAGGCCGCGGCTGGAAATATTTATCCTGCGTAAACGCCTGCGCGATGATCTCGCTGCCCGTAACCTTCCCGGTTTTGCCGGTCAGCAGCCAGCCTTCGGCGGTGTATGGCGTGCAAATCTGCGCCGCCGCATAGATTAGCGCCGGATAGGCAATGCAGCATACGGCGATGGTCAGAACGATCAGCTTCAGCGATATTATCAAGTGTTTCATTTTATTTATTTTCCTCCTGAAAGTTTGATCATGCCAGCTTGAGCAGCTCCAGCAGCATGTCGATAAGTTTTATTCCGACAAACGGCAGAATGACCCCGCCCAGTCCGTAGATCAGCAGATTCCGCCGGAGCAGCGAATCGGCGCCGACCGGCCGGTATTTGACGCCTTTGATCGCAACCGGAATCAGCAGCGGAATGATTACGGCATTGAAGATCAGCGCTGAAAGAATCGCGCTGTGCGGCGTCGCCAGGTTCATCACGTTCAACACGTATAACTGGGGAACCGCCAGGATGAACATGGCGGGGACAATCGCAAAATATTTGGCCATGTCGTTGGCGATTGAAAAAGTGGTGAGAGCGCCGCGCGTCATCAGCAGCTGCTTGCCGATTTCAATGACTTCAATCAGTTTGGTGGGATCGCTGTCCAGGTCAACCATGTTGCCGGCCTCTTTTGCCGCCTGCGTTCCCGAATTCATGGCGACGCCGATATCGGCCTGCGCCAGCGCGGGAGCGTCATTGGTGCCGTCTCCCATCATGGCGACGAGCCGCCCCTGTTTCTGTTCACGACGGATATATTCCAGCTTGTCTTCCGGCCTGGCTTCAGCGATAAAATCATCCACTCCGGCATCACGGGCAATGGTGCCGGCGGTCAGCTTGTTGTCGCCGGTAACCATGACGATCCTCAACCCCATGGCGCGGAGGCGGGCGAATCGCTCCCGGATGCCGATTTTCAGGATATCGGACAGTTCCAGCACACCCAGAATCCGGTTGTTTTCAGTTACGACCAGCGGCGTACTGCCTTTGACGGCGACTTTTTCAACCACCCCCTGGAGTTCTTCCGGAATGGTTCCGCCCTGCTGCCGGATGTATTTACTGATCGCGTCAAAAGAGCCTTTCCGGTAACTTGCCGCTCCGATGTCCACGCCGCTCAGCCTGGTTTGCGCTGAAAACGGAATCAGTTTGGCGCCGGGGTTTTCAGCGGGAAATTTGCTGCCCAGCCGTTCTTCTCCAAGCGTCAGCACGGAACGTCCTTCCGGGGTCTGGTCGCCGAATGAAGCGATGGTCACGGCAACTGCCAGCGTCTCCGCCGCCACCCCGGTCAGCGGATAATATTCCGTCGCCTGGCGGTTTCCCACGGTAATGGTGCCGGTTTTATCTATCAGCAGCGTGTCGATGTCGCCGGCCAGCTCCACGGCTTTGCCGCTTTTTGCCAGGATATTCGCCGACAGCGCCCGGTCCATGCCGGCGATCCCGATGGCGGAAAGCAGCGCCCCGATCGTGGTCGGAATCAGGCAGACCAGCAGCGCAACCAGCGTCGGCACCGGAATCACCGTGCCGAAAAATTTGCCGATCGGGAGGAGCGTCGCGGTGACCATCAGGAATGCCAGCGTCAGCCCGGCCAGCGTAACTGTCAGCGCCGTTTCATTGGGTGTTTTCTGCCTGGAAGCGCCTTCAACCAGCGCGATCATCCGGTCCAGGAAAGAATCGCCGGCCCCGTTGGTAATGCGCACAATCAACTGGTCGGAAAGCAGCCGGGTGCCGCCGGTGACGCCGGAACAGTCGCCGCCGGCTTCGCGCAATACCGGGGCGGATTCGCCGGTGACCGCCGATTCATCCACGCTGGCGGCGCCTTCAATGATTTCGCCGTCGCCGGGAATGATTTCGCCGGCCTGAACTATAATAATGTCACCGGCTTTAAGTCCGGTCGACGGGATCTCTTCAGTTTGCCGGTCACTGAGAATTTTTCTGGCCGGAGTGCTGCGACGGGTCATTTTCAGTGACTGGGTCTGGGCTTTGCCGCGCGCTTCGGCCAGGGCTCCGGCAAAATTACCGAACAGGACGGTAAGCCACAAGACTGCGGCAACGACTAAAGTATATCCGGTATCCGGAGATTTGCTCCAGAGATCACTGACAATAATCATGGTGGTGACCGCCGCGCCGATTTCCGTGACAAACATGACCGGATTGCCGACCATTATCCGCGGATCGAGCATGATCAGCGACTGCCGCAAAGCTTCCATTACCAGCTTTTTCTCAAAAATCCCGGCTTTACGGGAATGCCTGCGCTGCAGTTTGATCTGCTGGTTGATTTCAATATTATTCATTTTATAAAATCCTTGCAATCTTGCTTATCTGGTTAATGAACTCAAATGTTCGGCAATCGGCCCGAGCACCGCGACCGGCAGAAACAGCAGCGCCCCGATGAAGATTACGCTGCCCAGCAGCACAAATCCGAAAAGCGTCCGGTCGGTATGCAGGGTGCCGCTGGTTTCCGGAACCGGCTTTTTCGCGGCAAGCATCCCGGCAATCGCCAGCGGCAGAATTATCGGGATAAAACGCGCCAGCAGCATGACGATTCCGGCAGCCGCATTCCATGGAACCGTGCTGTTTTTAAGCCCGCCCATCCCGGAGCCGTTATTGGCGGCGGCGGAAGTAAATTCATACAGGATTTCAGTAAATCCATGGCTTCCGGGATTACCAATCGTACCGGCGCCCAATGGAGTCATGGCAAACCAGGCGGTACAACCCAGAATCAGCAGCGGGTGCACCAGCAATGCCAGCAGCGCCAGCTTCATTTCCCCGGTCTCCACCTTCCGCGCCAGATATTCCGGCGACCGGCCGACCATCATGCCGCAGATGAACACCCCGATAATGATATACAGGAACATATTGATAAAACCGACACCGATACCGCCGAACGCCACGTTTGACCACATGCCGAACAGCGGCAGCAGCAAAGTCAGCGGGTTCAGGCTGTCGTACATGCAGTTCCCCGAACCGTTGCTGGTGGAGGTGGCAACGACACTCCACAGCGCGCTTGCTTCTGTCCCGATCCTTAATTCCTTCCCTTCCAGATTGCCGCCACTCCGGGCTACCGCGAGCCCGGTCAACGCTCCGGACGGAGCATTTTCAAAATATTCCGCCAGCCCGATACTGACCCCCATAAGGCTGCCCATGACGACAAAAATCAGCATTGCATGTTTCATTCTGCCGGTAATTCTCCCGAACATCCAGACGCAGGCCATCGGAATGATGATAATGCATAAACATTCAACCGCATTCGTGAAATAACCCGGATTTTCGAACGGATGCGCCGAATTCGGGCCGAAAAAGCCGCCGCCGTTGGTGCCAAGCTGTTTGATCGCGACAAATGCCGCGACCGGCCCCCGTGAAATCAGTTGCTCCGGCCCTTCCAGGGTTATCGCTTTTATGGTTCCGCCAAGCGTCATGGGAACTCCGGAAAATACGAGTATCAATCCGACAACAATCGCTATTGGCAGCATAATGAAAAGCGTTGCCCGGAGCGTGTCCCGGTAGAAGTTGCCGACATCGGTTGAACCGGCCATTGCCCGGGAGAGCGCCGCCAGCGCCGCCAGGCCAACCGCCGGAGTGAGAAATTGCAGCCACATCAGGGCGAACTGCGAAAAATAACTCAAGGAGACTTCGCCGGAATAATGCTGCTGATTGGTGTTGGTTATAAACGACGCAACCGTATGAAACAGCAGGCTCAATTCCAGCGGGCCTTTGCCGTCCGGGTTAAGCGGCAGAACTGACTGTCCGAGCAAAACCAGAAATACGGCGGCAAACATCAGGGTGTTGAAAATCAGCATGGCAATACAATATTCCTTCCAGTCCGAACCCTGCGTAATGAATTTACCGCCAATACGGGTTATGAATTTTTCCAGCCCCCCGTGTAACGGCGAAAGCTTCGGCCCCGGCTCCATGACGCGAAACATGAAATACCCCAGCGGCCAGGACACCGCGACTGCGGCAGTTAAAAATAAAATCGTGAAAAGCATGGACATGGCAGATTCTCCTGTTTAAAATTTTTCCGGCCGGATCAGGACATATACCAGATAGCCGAAGCAAAACACCGTTGCAATTGTGACGACATAGATCATAATAAAACTCCCTGATCCTTTAAGTAACCGTTAAGCCGGCTGCCAGCGGCAGCGTAAACCAGAACGCCGCGCCTTGTCCGGCATCACTTTCCACGCCGACGTTTCCGTCATGCGCTTCAATTATCTCCTTGACGATTGCCAGTCCCAGCCCGGCCCCGGAATTCTTCTCCTGGCCGGGAATACGGAAGAACTGCTCGAAGATCCGGTCCTGATATTGCCTGGGAATGCCTTTGCCGGTATCTTTAATGGTGAATTTAACTGCGCCGGAAACCGGTTCCGCGGAAATCGTAATCGAGCCGCCGGGATTGGTGAAACGCAGGGAATTGGACATCAGATTGCTGAAAACATGGTCTATCCTGGCGGGATCGGCATTTACTTCCGGCAGGTCACCGGCAATGGCAAATTTAACTTGAATGCCTTTGTCTTTAGCTTCGACCAGAAACGGTTCGACGCCGTCACGGGCAAGCGCCGACGGCCGCATTTTCTGAAATTCCAGAGAATCTTTGCCGGATTCGATGCGGCTGATGTCCAGCAGGTTATCGAGAATCTCCGACAGCCTTTCGCTGTCATCCCTGGCCGCGATCAGCAGTTCAGTCTGTTTTTCATTAATGACGCCGATTTTTTCATCGAGCAGCAGATGAATGGACATGCGCAGCGAAGTTAGCGGGGTCTTCAACTGGTGGGAAAGCGTGGCGACCACTCCTTTTTTCAGTTCATTCTGCTCATAACTCCGGGTGACATCCTTGATTACAATCGAACACCCGGTCAACTCCCCCTGGTCTCTGACGGCCGGAATCGGAACCGCTGACGGCTGAAAAAAATGTTCCCGGTTTTCGATAAAATGCTGAATAAATTTCCCTTTTCCGGTATTTTCCGCCGGACGCCACTCCAGCAGGGCGCGGTCAACCAGTTTTGACAGCCAGTCCAGCCCGACATCCTTGACCATAACTCCGGGCTTCAGCCCGAAATAACGCTCCGCGGTTTCCGTGGCCACTTCCACTCTGCCGTCCAGGTCAAGCACCGCCACGGCATCCGGCAGCGCTTTGAAAACCTCAATATTCGCCTGCCGGTTGCGCATTACTTCGCGCCGGCCGGTCGTCCGGGCCTGCCGGAGTCCTTCCGCCATGGCGTTGAATGTTTCCGACAACAATCCGATTTCATCTCTGGATTTTACTTTCAGCACGACATCAAGGTTTCCCCGGCGGATGTCATCGGCGGATTCGATCAGCGTATGAATGGGGGCCAATATCCAGCGGCGGACGAAAAAACTCAGCAGCAGCGCGGCGGCGGCGCACGCCAGAATCGTCGCCAGCATCTGATTAAAAGCCGCTTCCGCCCGGCGTTTCGCCGCTTTGTTTGCCTGCTGCATGTTATCCTGATTTAACTGGATAAGCTCCCGGAGCAGTCCGCTGATTTCGTTCGAACAGGTCAACTGGCTTTTAAAATATGTTTCCCGCCTGGATTCAAAAGGCCGGCTTTTATCGCCGGTTCCCGGAATGATCTTTTCATATTGGGCGAAAAGATTTTTTAGTTTTTCCGCCTTTTCTTTTTCTCCCGGCACCGTGATATTGCTCAGTTCTGTTGCTAAAGCATCATGAAAATTTTTCAAGTTTAAATCTATCTGCTTTTGTCCTTCTCCCGGACTGCCGAGCAACGAATATGCCGTTCCGCTGTCAATTCCTTCAAGCGCCCGGCGCATATTCTGGCAGGCAATGACACTGATATAATTTTCCCGCAGAATCACATTGATGGACTGCCCAAGATCGATGATATGCCCTATCGTGAGCACGCCGAGAATGGCGACAATCGCAAACAAGCCGCCAAATCCCAGTAAAAGTTTTGTCCGTATTCCCGAAATCATATTAAATCATTATAATTTAAAAAAGATCAGGATTAATATTAGCAGATGTTATGCCAGAAGTTAAAACTTTTTCTGAGGGAGAATCGTTGACGGAAAAACTGTTTGGCTTGATTTTTGCAAGGCTGCTCTTTTTGTGCATTGCAAAATGCAATGTGTCGGCAGGTTTTCTTTTCAGATGCCGTATTGTTTGCGTTTGCGCCAGAGGGTGGCCTGGTCAATTCCCAGAATGTCCGCGGCCTCCTGCAGGGATTTGGTCGCGGCGATCACACGGCGGATATGGGCTTCTTCTATTTTATCCAGCGATACCATTGCGCCAAGTTCGGTCATCTCATTGCGCGGCGCCATTGCTTCCGGCAGATGCTCCGTTCCGATATGTTCGCCCTGACAAAGAATCGCGGCGCGCTCGATTACATTGCGCAACTCGCGGATATTGCCGGGCCAGCCGTAGTTTTTCAGCGCCGCAACGGCTTCAGCGGAAAACCCGGCGAATCTTTTGTGGTTCTGCGCCCCGAAAAACGCCAGCATGTTGCCGGCGATGGCTTCAATATCGTCCGGACGTTCGCAAAGCGGCGGAATTTTGATCTGAATCACGTTCAGCCGGTAATACAGATCCTCCCTGAAACGCCCTTCCTTGACCGCCTGTTCCAGATTTTCATTGGTGGCGCTGATGATGCGGACATCCGCCCGGCGGGTCTGGTGGTCGCCGACCCGTTCATATTCCCGTTCCTGGATGAAGCGCAGCAGTTTAGGCTGGATCGAAAGCGGAATCGCGCCGATTTCGTCGAGAAAAATGGTTCCTTTTTCACAAGCGGCAATGCGCCCCGGATTGTCCCGGACCGCCCCGGTGAACGCGCCTTTGACATGACCGAAAAGTTCACTTTCCAGCAGTTGCGAACTTAGCGAAGGGCAGGAAATCACGCCCAGCGGTTTGCCGGCCCGTCTGCTCCAGCCGTGAATCGCCCTGGCCAGCACGGTCTTGCCGGTGCCGCTGGGGCCCAGGAGCATTACCACGGCTTCGGTCGCCGCGACCTGCCGGGCAATCTCAATCGTGCGCTGCATTTCCGGATGGCAGGAACTGAAAAACCCGGCCGGGTTTGAACGTTCAATATCTTCCTGTAAAATCGCGATCCGCTGTTCCATGCGCCGCATGTCGGCGACACGGGCCGCGACCAGCAGCAACTGTTCGGGTTTGAACGGTTTCTCAAGATAATCCGTCGCTCCCCGGCGCATGGCTTCCACGGCGGTGTCAATGGAGGCATAAGCGGTGATCACAACAATTTTCAGCCACGGCGAAACACTCAACAGAATCGGAATCAAATCCATCCCGTCGTCTGTTCCCAGACGCAGATCCACAAACGCCAGATCGAAAACCTGTCGCCGGGCTTCCGCTTCCGCATCATGAATATTGCTGACTGCCGTAACCTGATTGCCGTATGATTCCAGGCAGATATTCATGGTTTTCCGGATATTGGCCTCGTCGTCCACTACCAGTATATTTAAGTTATCTGCAAATTGTTGACAGTTTTCTGACATTTTTCTCTCAATTGTTTAAACCGCTTAATAAGCTTATCCCGCCGCATCATTTTTGCAAATGGCTTTGCCGTCCTGGATTTCGTAGAAGGCGGCGTTTTTGAAAAAATCATCCGACGGTTTCCCGGTGAAGGTGAAAAATATCTGTCCGGCCTGGTTGATCACTTTGAAAAACATTTCCCGGGTAACGGCGTCAAGTTCGCCGGTCACGTCGTCCACCAGCACGACAATTGCGCTTTTGTCTTTGCCGGCGGAAAGAATGTTTACTTCAGCCATTTTCATGCAGAGCGAAATCAGGCGGCACTGGCCGGTGGAGCCGTAGTTCTTTAACAGTTTATGGTTATAATTGAAGTCGAAATCGTCCAGTTGCGGGCCGAAACTGGTATAGCCGCGCCGGATGTCGCGCTCCCGCTCCCGTTCAAAAATCTCCAGATAACGGCTGTAATCATCGGTTCCGGAACTGTTGCGGTACTTAATGCTGAAGGAGACCTTTTCAGGAAAGAAACTTTTAATGATATTTTCAATTTCAGAGCCGAGGATATCGGAATATTTCTGACGCTGAACGGCGATGAAACTGCCGGTGGAGGCCATTGCCGGTTCAAACGCTTTGATCACATTTATATTGCGGTCGGACTTGATGACGGCATTTCTGGATTTCAGCGCCAGCGAATAATCGTGCAATGACGAAAGGTACTCCGGCTCCATCATCGAAATGAACATGTCCAGCAGGCGCCTCCTGAGACTTGAGACCCCGGTGATGATGTTGATGTCGTCCGGAGAGAAAGCCACCGCCTTGATGCGTTTAATGAATTCGCTGGCGCGGGATACCGGAACATGGTCTATGCTCAGATTCCGTTTGCCGCTCTCGGAAATTTTAATTTCCAGAAATTCAGTCCACTTCTGACGGTCTATTTCGGCTCCGACATAGGAATTGTCTTTGCCGATGGTTTTCAAATCTTTAATTTGGGAAGTGCGGAACGAGCGCAGCATGCTGACAAAGAATATCGCCTCCAGCAGATTGCTCTTTCCCTGGCCGTTTCTGCCGGTGAATACATTCAAAGGAAAATTTATGAGTAAATCCGCATCCAGGTAATTTCTGAAATTTCTTAGAATAAGTCTTTTAATCATAACACTTTCCAGAGCAATAAAAGAAATAAGCTATATAAACGACTTTTATATAGCTTATTTACAAGAAAATAACAAATTAAAGAATCAGAGTTATCTGTTTCTCATTGGCATAATCACATAAAGGAAACCTTCGCCGCCTTCAATCGCCACCGGACTGAAACCGTCGTTGATTTTCATCTTGATCTTGTCGGCGTCGCAATGTCTGAACGGATCAGCCAGGAACGAAGGATTAAACGATATGTCAATCCTGTTTTCCTTGTACTCGATATCAATATAGTCATTGCCTTCGCCAATATTGTTGCTGGAAGCTTCAAATGTCAGGCGGTTATTGTCAAATTTGACTATCATGAATGAACTGGAATCAGACAGTGCCAGTGAAACGAGTTCAAGTTTTGCCAGGAATATTGCCGCCGGCACTTCAAATACCTTGCTGAATGAAGCCGGAATAACCTGACGGTAATTAGGATAGTTCCCCTCAATCAATTTGGTGGTGAGCAGGACATTTTCAGTTTTGAAAGAAGCCTGTTTTTCACCAATTTCAATTGTCACTATTCCAGTTCCGTCCAGCAGCCGCTTGATTTCCACAGCGGTTTTCAGCGGAATAATGGTGTCCCCTTCATCGCCGCTAAAACTTTCCGGAACTTTTTCAACCAGGGCCAGACGCTTGCCGTCGGTAGCCACCGCGGTTATCGTATTTTCCTTTACGGAACAGAGAATGCCGTGCAATACTTTTCTGGTGTCATCAAGACTTACCGCATAGGAAATCTGATCCAGCATTTTGCTGAAATCGGTTTCTTTAAACTTGATCTGCTTTTTGGAAGCAAAATCCACCGGCACCGGAAAATCGTCCGCTGGCAGTCCGAGCAGTTTGAAATTACTGGTTCCGCACTGTATCTCCACCTGGTTTTTATCATTGCAGGCGATACATACGCTGTCTCCGATGAATCTGCTGACCAGTGCATGCAGCTTTTTCGCCGGAACTGTTGTCTTGCCGCTTTTTTCGACTGCCGCTTCAAGTCTGGTCGTTATTCTGATTTCAAGATCAGTAGTCGTTAAGGTTAAGGCATTTCCCTCTGCTTCCAGCAGCACATTACCCAGAACCGGCAGCGTTGACCTGTTCCCGATAATATTGATTACCTTCTGAATTGCCTTCAAAAATTTGTCTTTGCTGATACTTAATTTCATATTCTTCCTTTCTTTCTTAAGCTGGTTTATTCACAGGCTATATATTTATATTACTTATTACCTATACTCTATATCTATTTATTTTTATTATTATACCCTGTTAATTCTGTTAATAAAGTTAAATTTGAGCGAAAAACAAAAAAATATCATATTAATAAGATTGTTCAGAAAACTTTACTAAACTAAAACTTGTCATCATTGACGAATTATTAACACCATTAATATGTTTTTATTAACACACTTGTCAATAGATAAGATAAAAAATAGCTTAAAAGAGATTTTTAAATTTCTGAAAAGGAAGCTATATTTAAAAAATACAATATACTTATAAAAGACTGAATCAATAAATTAACGGTAAAAAATGGATATTTTATTAAATGATCTTATCCGGCGCTATCCCGCCATTGCTCATTTGAAAGATGATGTGCGGACGGCTTATGAAACGATATTGGAGTCTTTGAAAAACGGCGGAACGGTTTTCACCTGCGGCAACGGCGGCAGCGCTTCCGATTCAGAACACATTGCAGGAGAGCTGCTTAAAGGTTTTATATTAAAAAGAGAAGTAAAGGACGAGTTGAAAAAGGAGTTCTCTGACAAATTTGGAGAGGACGGACTTAAACTGGCGGACAAGCTTCAATACGGGCTGAGAGCGATCTCGCTGACTTCCCATCCGGCTTTTATCACCGCTTTCGCCAATGACGTGGATGCCGACCTGATTTTTGCCCAGCAGCTTTTCGGTCTCGGCCGGAAAGGCGATGTGCTGATTGCAATATCCACCAGCGGCAATTCGGCCAATGTTTATAACTGCATACTCACCGCTTCAGTCATGGGTGTTAAAACGATACTGCTGACCGGCAGAAGCGGCGGCAGATGTGCCGGACTGGTTGACACGGCGCTGAAAATGCCTGAGACAGAAGCATATAAGATACAGGAGTATCATTTGCCGGTTTATCATACCTTATGTTTAATGATAGAGGATTATTTTTATGGGAAAAGAAGCTAGAAAGCTTCGCCATATTGCTGTTATAATGGATGGCAACGGCCGCTGGGCGGAACAGCATAAACTGGAGCGGATTGAGGGACACAAAAAAGGCTCGGAAGTAGTCATTGAGATAGTAAAAGCAGCGAAAGAGATTGGCCTGGAATATCTTACGCTTTATGCGTTCAGCACTGAAAACTGGAAGCGTCCGGGGTTTGAAGTCAGCGGGCTGATGAATATTTTAAATGATTTCCTGACGAACCGCCTTTATGAACTGATGGATAACGGAATCCGGCTGAAAACCATCGGCAGGACGGAGCAGTTGCCGGAAGGCGTCAGGCGCAATCTTGCCGCCGCGATCCGGAAAACCGCGGACAACAAGTGCGGAACTTTAGTCCTGGCATTGAGTTACGGCGGCCGGGCGGAGATCGTCGATGCCGTCAAAAAAATAGTAAAAGATGCAAATGACGGAAAAATAAAAAGTAAAGATGTTGATGAAACGTGTTTCGCGCGTTATCTTTATGACCCGGAAATTCCTGACCCGGATTTGATGATCAGGACCAGCGGGGAATATAGAATCAGTAATTTTCTGTTGTGGCAGCTCTCGTATTCCGAATTTTATATAACGGAAACATTGTGGCCGGACTTTAATAAGGAAGAATTAATGAAAGCGGTTGAGGCATACAATATGCGCAGCCGCAGATTTGGCGGAAGGTAGCGGATGACGTTCATTTTAAGATCAATCAGTTTTATCGTTCTGGTTTCGCTGTTTCTCTTTTCGACATTGGCGAAAGGGGTTGCGGCGCAGATGCTTTTTGCCGTCTTTACCGGGGTTTCGGCATTTTTTGTGGTTTATGAAACCTTTGCCATGATTGAAAAGATCAATAAACCGGGATTTAAGCTGCTGACCTCCGCGGTGTCGTCGCTGATGGTGGTCATTATGATTTTTTATGAAATCCAGATCATGATGTTTCTGATCGCCATAATCTTTTTAGTTGTCGGCATGTGGGTTTATATGCTGTTTGTCTTTGAAAACCGCGATAAATATGTTGATAAAGCTGTTAATTCCATGGGCGTGTTCATGATGGTGGCGGTGCCGCTGAGCTTCATGGTGCTGATTTACCGGATTGATCCGATGCTTTTGCTGTTCATGGTGGCGGTAACCAAGATCGGCGATACCGGCGCTTATCTGACCGGCACGCTGACCGGCACGCTGACCGGCAAGCTGCTGGACGGGAAGAATCATAAGGTCGTGCCCGGGATCAGCCCGAATAAATCGTATGAAGGCGTGATCGGCGGTTTGATCTGCTCCGTCTGGCTCAGCGTGATTCTGGCCAGGTATGTGTTTGATTCTCCGGACTCGTCGCTGATTGAAGTGTCGCCGGACAGACATGCCATTCATTTTTCGGTGCTGATCGGCATTGTCCTCTTTTTCGGCGGCTTTGCCGGCGATCTGGTGGAATCGGTATTGAAGCGGACCTGCGGCGTCAAGGACTCCGGCAGCGCCATTCCGGGAATGGGCGGTTTTTTCGATTTCCTCGACAGCCTGGTGCTGAACGCCCCGCTGTTTTATCTTTATCTGTTATTTTTTGATGTTTAACAACGCTCTAAACAGAGGCTTAATCAATATGAAAAAGAAGATCATCAATCTCCTGGCTGAAAATGCCCGCATGGGCATTGCCGAAATCGGCGCCCGTCTGGGCATACCTGAAAACAAAGTTATTAAAATCATCAAGGACCTTGAGGACTCCAAAGTCATCAAGGGCTATAAAGCGATTGTGGATGATGATGTGATGTTCGGCGCTTCCGTGGTCCGCGCCCTGATTGAAGTAAAGGTGACTCCCGTCCGCGAAGGCGGGTTCGACCGGGTCGCCAAGCGCATTGCCCGTTTCCCGGAGGTCACGGATCTGTATCTGGTCTCCGGGGGATATGACTTGAGGGTGGAAGTTAAAGGCCGTTCCCTCAACGAGATCGCATCGTTTGTCTCCAGCAAGCTGTCCACGCTGGAGGGAATTATTTCCACATCCACAACATTTGTTTTGAAAAAATATAAAGAATCCGGAAGGATCATGGATAATGAAGAAGAATATGAAAGACTTAAAATCACTCCCTAAATGCCGCGTTGCGAAGCATATCGCGGAACTGCCGAAGAGCGGCATCAGAGATTTCTTTGAATTGGTCAGCTCGATGGACAATGTCATTTCGCTGGGCATCGGCGAACCTGATTTCGTAACCCCGTGGAACATCCGCGAGGCCGCGATTTATTCCCTGGAAAAAGGCCATACCAGCTATACCTCCAACCTCGGGCTGCTGTCCCTGAGGAAGGAAGTATGCAAATATGTCGCCAGTGACTACGGCGTGCAGTACAAGCCGGAAAATGAATGTATCATCACCGTCGGGGTCAGCGAAGCGCTGGACCTGGCCATCCGCGCGCTGACCAATCCCGGCGATGAAGTCATCTATCATGAACCGTGCTATGTCTCCTACGCCTCGGAAATCAAAATGGCGTTCGGCGTGCCGGTGGTGGTCGAAACCAGTGAAAAAGATGAGTTCGCGGTCGATCCGGAAGCGATCCGCCGGAAAATCACCCCGAAAAGCAAGGTGCTGCTGCTGAATTTCCCGTGCAACCCGACCGGCGCGACTTTGAACAAGGTCCAGATGGAAAAAATCGCGAAAATCGCCATCGATAATGACCTGATCGTCATTACCGACGAGATATATTCCGAACTGACCTACGAAAAAAGACTGCATTCAATCGCGTCGCTGCCCGGCATGAAGGAAAGAACCCTGTTTCTGCACGGCTTTTCCAAGGCGTTTGCGATGACCGGCACCCGCATCGGCTATGCCTGCGGCCCGGCGGATTTGATTGACGCCATGATGAAAATTCATCAGTATTCGATGCTCTGCGCCTCGATCACGGCTCAGGAAGCCGCCGTTGAAGCGCTGAGAAACGGCAGAAACGTCATGGAGGAAATGCGCGACAAATACTGCGAACGCAGGAATATTATTGTTAAAGGGCTGAATGATCTCGGCCTGCCGTGTCTGAAACCGCGCGGCGCGTTCTACGTTTTCCCGCGGATCGCCCAGACCGGGCTGACCTCGAAAGAGTTTGCGTCCAGGCTGCTGCTGGAGCAGAAAGTGGCGGTAGTCCCCGGCACGGCGTTCGGCGCCTGCGGCGAAGGCTATGTCCGCTGCAGCTACGCGTCCTCCACGGAAAATATTCTGAAAGCCCTGGAAAAAATAGCGCTTTTCGTCAAAAGTCTGAAGGCCCCGGCAAAGAAAAAGGGGAAGTAATTCCCCTTTTTTTACTGATTTCTCCGGGCTTGCGAGCGGACGTTGTACAGCTTTTCCGTAAAACCCCCCTCTTTGAGAAAATCTTCTTCAAGGCGCTGCATCTGCTTCCAGAGCAGATAGCTCGCCTGGTTGATCAGGCAGATCATGGTGTTCGCGAAAACTTCATCGGACCAGCCTGTCCAGTCGGACCCGTCTGATCCATTCGACCAGCCTTAACGCCTTGACCGCTGATTGCAATATGGCTTGCAGCTTTCTAAAGTTAACCAGCTTAAAATAAACGATTTAAGCCAATATCAGGCGACAAAATCACCATAGATGTAGACTTTGATATAAATTTTAAACAGGGAACTATGGAAACATATTTAACAGGATTTCGCTCTATGTGTTTAAAAATGGTTGTGCTCAACAGCACTCCAAAGTATCGGAGTGGGCTGTCCAAAACGGGTAAAGTTCAGGAATTGCAGAAATGGCGTCAGTTAACGAAAATCTTAACCGGAGATTCAATTGAACGCGGAATGCGGAGAATGGGAAATGGAAAAACAAAATAACCGTAAGCTCAAACAGCTCTCCAAACTCTCCGGAATGTTGGACCGTCTTCGAAAACGTTGTGCTCAGCGGGTGTCCAAGTGTCCAAAATGTCCAAAATGTAATTTGTTAATGAAAACCTTAATCGGCCGGCCGGGACAGAGGCAAAACAGTTCTGTTCAGCGGCTGTCCAAATTGTCCAAAACAGTCCGGTTGTCCGCAATGTTATACTGGCCGCACGGACAAAATATCGGCGTCCAATCAGGATGGAGGGGGCAGGCATGTCCGGAATGTTTAATGACCAGGGGCCTAATTATTAACGCGAGGGGTTGCATTATTGATTTTGCAAATTATATTCTTCATACCTTGTTTGGATATAATTATACTATTAATAAACATGAGGATAACCGGTAATGAATTGTAAATACGCTATAATCCTGGCAACCGCAGTTCTCGCATTGTCTTTTATTGGCAGCGGCTGCATCGCTCCCGACCCCGAACCCCAGAAACGCGACCTGGCGGAATCGCCCAAAAAAGTCATGTACAAAGACATTTACGAAGTTGCTCCGACCATCAATAAAGAGCTGGGCGGCGCTAAGTATTATACCATCTTCGAGAATATTTCAGACCCCGGCAAAGGCAGTTACAGCATCACGCTGGTACAGCTTCCCCCCGGCGAAGGGCTGGCCCTGCATTCTTTGACCAGCAGCGAAATGGTGCTTGTAATCGCCGGCGGCGGCACGCTTAAAGTCAATAACCTTGATTACCTTATGAAGGAAGGAATGGCGGTTTACATCCCGGCCGGAGCTCTGCAGTCGGCGGTCAATGACAGCCCGAATACATTAAAATTCCTGACCATCATCTCTCCGGCTTACACCAAACTTACTGAAAAGATACTTGCGCCGCCGCCGAAACCGATTCCGGTAGCCGTTCTGCAGGATGTTGCACCCAGCGACGAAAGCTCTCAGATGAAAGAATCGACTCCTTCACTGCCTACCGCAGTTCCCGCAACAGCCGCGCCCGCCACAACGCCCATTGGCGCCGCGGACCGGCTTCTCAGCAGGACTCCGAGCACGGCGAAAGACATGAATTTGAAAGGCGTACAGGAACTGACCCCGCAGGAGCAGCAGGTTCCGATTACTCCTAATAATTGATTTTCAATATTCAAGACCGGCGGCGGGGCCTGAAGGCTTCGCCGCTTGTTTTTTTGAGCCGGTTAACATGGAAACTATAATTCTCGGCATTATTACCGGACTGGGAGCGGCGACTTCCCAGTCGTGCTCCTATCTGTTTTCCAAACGCTTCATCTCCTTTTCCGGAAACTCGTACCAGTTGCTGGCGGTTTCGCATATTATCATGGGCCTCTTCGCGGCGGCAATGCTGCCTTTCCTGCTGATGCATAAACCCTTGCCGCCGCTGATGAATTTTGGCAAAGCGCTGATCTTGTGCAATGTCTATTATCTGCTGGCGCAGTGTGCTTTCTTTCTGGCGCTTAAACAGGCCGACGCTTCCCGGCTGGCGCCGCTGCTCGGGTTGAAAATACTGTTTCTGGCCGGAATAAGCATCGTTTTCCTGAATAATGCTTTCAACGGGCTGCAATGGCTTGGTGTTTTACTCTGTCTGGGCGGCGCGGTCATGTCCAACTGGAGCGGCGGCAGCATTCCGGTGAAGAGCGCAATGCTGATCCTGGTCGCCTGCTGCGGCTATTCTCTTTCCGACACCTACATCAAAATCCTGATAGACTGCCTGGGGTATGAAAGCGTCTTTTTCGGAGCCGCGATGGCCGGGGCCGTCTCCTATGCTTTTGCCGGGATCTGCTCCATTCCCATGCTTTTTATCATCCCCGGAATCTCCATCCGACAGTTGAAGCTGGCAATGCCGTTCAGTGTCTGCTGGTTTGTGGCGATGCTGCTGCTGTTTTCATGTTTCGGGCTGATCGGGCCGGTTTTCGGCAACATCATCCAGTCTTCCAGAGGAATAATTTCAGTGATTATCGGTGCGATCATAGCCGGCTATGGGTTTTCAACGCTTGAAACCCGGCTTAATCCGGGACTGCTGGCAAGGCGGATTATTGCCGCCGCGCTGATCTCCGCCGCGGTAATCCTGTTCATTCTCGGCGGACGGCGTTAATGAGCGGAGGTTTTTTTGCTTGCGGCGTTTGAATTTTCCGCTTATTTGTTTTAAATTCTTATTATACTTTAAAATATACTCAATTTTAACATGGAGAAATAATATGAGTGTTGAAATAGGCAGTTTGATGGATTTTCTTGAAGAGCACATGATGAAGACTCAGGAAAATATGGGCAAGGACCTTGCCGCATTCAGGACCGGCAAGGCTTCGCCGTCGCTGGTTGAAAACATCACCGTTGATTACTATGGAACCCCGACCCGCCTGAAAGAGCTGGCCGGAATCACCGTGCCGGAGCCCCGGATGCTGGTCGTCCAGCCCTGGGACCGCGGCGCCATGCCGGCGGTGGAAAAAGCGCTGATCGCCGCCAATCTCGGCATCTCCCCGGTCAACGACGGCAAAATCATCCGTCTGCCGGTACCGGAGCTAAGTGAAGAGCGCCGCGCCTCCCTCGCCAAACAGGCCAAACATCGCGCTGAAGAAGCGAAAGTCGCGATCCGCAATATCCGTCGCGACGGCAACGAGCTGGCGAAAAAGGCCCAGAAGAACAGCGAGATTACGGAAGACGATCTGAAGCAGATGCTGGATGATATCCAGAAGCTTACTGACGATTATATTATCGCCATTGATAAAGATCTGGTGCATAAAGAAAAAGAGTTAATGAACGTCTGACGCGACGTTCCCCGGACGGACGGCAAACATTATCAGATGAAGAAAAACTTTACTTACATCCTGCTGGCGCTGACTATTGCGGCGTTTGCCATCCGGCTGGCGGTCAGTATCGAACTGGCCGGCTTCAACAACGGTTTCAACCAGGTCACTTATCCGTCGCCGGCCACGGATATGGCGGTCTACCAGGGGCTGGCCGCTAAAATCGCCAACGGCACCTTCAAGGAAGTGTTTTACTTCCAGCCTTTCTACTATGCCTTTTTTCTGCCGTTCATCAAGCTTACACTGGGCGATTCCATCTGGGCGCTGATTGTAATTCAATCCATCCTGGGCGCGCTGACCGTATTCCTGACCGGCCAGTGTGCTGCGCTGCTGTGGAACCGCGCCGCGGGGATCATTGCCGCGCTGCTGACCATGCTGTCGGCGGCGCTCATCCTCTACACCCCGTTCATGCTGATTGAGACGCTGCAGGTCTTCTGGATAATGCTGCTGCTGTATCTTTCGCTGCTGGCGGTTTCCACCCGCAAATGGTTTTACTGGGCGCCGGCGGCGCTGGTTTGCGGCTGCTCCATTCTGACGCGGGGCAATGTCTGGTGTTTTGTGCCGGGGCTACTGGCGGCAGTTTTCATTGCCACCGGCGGAAAATCCGGGATCTTCCGTTCAAAGTATAAACTCATGCTACTGAAAATTACCGCGGTTGCCGTGTTTCTTTTCCTGGTGCTGCTGCCGCAAATCCCTTTTGCCTGGCGCAATACCATGCTCAGCGGGAAACTCACCGGTCCGTCAACGGCGGCCGGTTCGGTGCTGGCGCTGGGCAACACTCCTGAAGCGCCGCCCGGAGGGCGCAATCCGGACCTTCCATCCGGTCCGATGGAATATCCGCCCAGCTACCATGCCTGGATGAGCACGGCGAATCAGATTTCCATTCCCGCCAGGATAATGGCCTGGATCGCCGCCGAACCGCTTGCATACGCCGAGCTCACCTTCCGGAAGCTCCTGCTGTTCTGGGATTACCAGGAAATCCCCAACAATATCTCCTTCCTGGGCGAAGGCACTCAGAGCCGGATTTTCATGCTTACCGGGATTATGCCCACCGGACTCATAATGGCCGTCGGCATGGCCGGGCTGATCTTCCTCACAGCCAGAGCATTCCGCAGGAAAAGCGTCAAACTTTTCCTGCTGGTTTACTTTATTCTTTCGTTCTGGGCGGCCACCTCGGTTTTTTACATTTTATGCCGTTTCCGGCTGCCGGTCATTCCGCTGCTGGCAATCTGCGCGGCGGCAATACTCAACCATTTCTGGCGGCTGCGCACGATAAATTCCAGGAAAGCCTATCTGTCAGCCATTCTTCTGATCGTCGGCGTCTTCGTCTGTTTTACCGCGTATGATTACTACCGTCAGAACCTGGAGTCCGGCATTATCCGCAAGGTGCGCCCGAACGGAGTCGCCGTGGAAGTTGCGCCGGGCAGACTCATGCTTCTCGACAACGGTCCGTTTTCTTTTGGCGGCTGGACCACAATCGAATTCCAGCCCGGCACCGCGGTAAAGAAATTTTTCCCGGTCGCCGGACGCAAATTTAAAACTACAGAACTCGAACTGACACTGTTTTTTGAGGATATCGGCAATGCGCAACTGGAAATCAACGGCGAAAAGAAAAACTTCACCTGCTACCAGAAAGGCGTTAAAACCGAAACCTTCAATATCCCGTTCAACGACGAAGGCAGCGTCAATATAAAATTAATTGCCGCCGATTCCAAAATTTTCTACCTGATAGACCGCCAGCGCAATTATTCCAGGACTCTGGTCAACGGCGAAAACCCCGGCGGCGAACTCGTTTGCCGACTGTTCTGCATGCCGCTGAAGCCGCCCGTCAAAACCGAAACAGAAGAGGTTCCGCCGCCGGACACCGTCGCAATGAGACAGCCGGCCAGCCGGCATCTATGAACTTGGACATTCCGGACATCTCCTTCCCTCGTTCCGGACAGCCTTCCACAGACGCTGCCGACACTACGGACCTGGACAATTTGGACAGCCGACTCCGATACTTTGGAGTGATGTTGAGCAGAGGCTGTTTCGCCCATGCGGCCAGCATAACCAGACGGACAGCCGTCCGCATTTTGGACACTTGGACACCCGCGGAGCACAAAGCGTTCGGAGACAGTTCAACATTCCGGAGAGTTTGGAGAGCTGTTTGAGCTTAAGGTTATTTTGTTTTTCCATTTTCAAATTTCCGCATTCCGCGTTCAATTGAATCTCCGGTTAAGATTTTCGTTAACTGGCGCCATTTCTGCAATTCCTGAACTTTACACATTCTGGACAGCCCACTCCGACACTTTGGAGTGCCGTTGAGCAGAGACTGTTTCGCCCATGCGGCCAGCATAACCAAACGGACAGCCGTCCGATTCCGGAGACTTTGGAGTGCCGTTGAGCATAATGCGTTTGGTTTTTGTCTTCTGATTTCCCGGTTTTCATTCTGACTTCTGGCTCCTGTCGCCTGACTCTTGTCCTTTTATATATAGTAAATTTGTCAACTGAAACGGCGGCAGGAAGGTCAAAAAGGGCTTTTATCCGGACTGATTATTTTGCATACTCCCGACCATTAAAAATGGAGCGGCGGAAGATATTGTTCCAGGGCGGCCAATTATTTTTCCGGCTTTTTTATCAAAAAAAGAATATCGCTATTGACAAATTTCATTAAATCATGTATACTATTAGTATTGTTACTAGTAATATGTCTAATATTAATGGTGGTGTGATATGGCTTCCGAGCTTTCAATGTATCAGAAAATTACTGATGATATCAGAGGGGCGATTGACTACGGGGTTCTCAAGCCCGGCGATAAAGTTCCTTCCGTCAGCGCCTTAAAAGGCAAATATGGCGTCAGCCATATTACCGCGCTTCGGGTTTACAAGGAACTGTCCGATTTGCGCTACGTGCAGCAGAAACGCGGGTGCGGTTATTTTGTCCGCAGCAATGAAGAGCTGAAGCGCCCGGCCTTTACCGGTAATATCGGTTGTTTTATCCGCCCTTTGCGCGCCTATAATAATACGGACAATTATTTTAATGACATAAACCTGGGAATTCAAACGGAAATTTGCAGTCGTCATATCAACCTGCTTACCAGTCATACCGTGCTGCCGCTGAACAGTCCGCCGGTAAGCGACGCCTCGCTGGAGCATATTGTTGATGCCATGCTGGAAATGACGGACAGGGTGGACGGCTATCTGGTGGATGAACGGATAACTGATGACATGCTTCAAAGGGCTCTGCGGCATACCGGCAAGCCCATGGTCATCGTAAACCGCCTCAGTGAATTGCCGGTGGATACGGTCACGCCGCCAAACCGGGAAGGCGTAACAAAAGGACTTGATACTGCGGCCAGAATGGGCTACAGCAGCTTTATTTATTGTAATCAGGGTACAGCTCAAACCAACTTCCAGGAGAGGTTTGCAGCGTTCAAAAGCTTTGTCGCAGAAAACAATATTCCTGACAGCCGGATCGTGATCGTGGACGGATGCAGCCTTAATCCGCTGGCGGAAACCCTCGCATCACTGGAAAAAGGAATAAAACAGCTTAAACCGCAGGGCAGGATACTGATTGTTGTACCGGCTTCAATCGGGCAGGAATGCCTTGACTGGCTGCCGACCCGGAATCTGCGCCCCGGCAAAGACATCGGGGTGCTGTGTACTGACGGATTCGGCTACAGCAGTTTCAAAAAACCGGAAATGACCTCTGTATTGTCAAAGCCTGAGCAAATAGGGTACATGGCGGTGGACCGGCTGCTCCGGCACCTCTCCGAGGAAGCTCACGCCAGGCCTAAAAATTATTCCCCGGAGGCAACTTTTTCATTCGGCGAAACTATTTAGCCTTTAAATAATATTTTTCTGAAAATTATAAAGAACATAAGGAGATAATAACAATGAACAAAACGACGGAAAAGGCAAGAATTGAAAACCCAAAAGAAGGAGAATGGGAAATGAATGTAATAGAAAGAAAAACAAGGATGCGGACTTCGGTTTTAACCCGGAGGGAGAGCGGCAGAAAGTTTTTTACACTCATTGAACTCCTGGTGGTCATAGCGATCATAGCAATCCTGGCCGCAATGCTGCTGCCGGCGCTGAATAAAGCGAGAAATAAAGCCAAGGCCGCCGGTTGCACCAATAATCTTAAGCAGGTCGGCCAGTTTGTTGCTTTCTATCAGACTGACTGGAATGGCTATTTTCCGGCGCAGATTGGAAATGGCGCTTTTTTCACTGATTTGCAACCGTACAGTCATTTAGTGTACGCTGATTTGAGGGTAAAAAAGACTGTTTTCACTTGTCCGGCGGATACCTACCGGATAAGCCGGTTCAGTGCCGCTGACTCAACCACCTGGTTTCTGCATGCAAGTTACGGGGCAAATTACTATTTGCGCCGAGACTGCAATGATCCGGAAGCCAGACAAATGAAAAAAGGAATCATGAAAAAACCTTCAGCAACGGTTTTCATGACAGATGTACTTGCAATGCGCGCGGGAAGAGAAGGCTGGCCGATTCAGATTGCCGACAGCGTGTTCCCGTTCTCATATGCGGCGGCGACTGACCAGGCAGTGGATTTCCGCCACCTGAATTATACCAATACCCTGTGGGCCGATCTTCATGCATCTCAAGAAAAAATTGATAAGTTTTACGGCACTACCGGAACCTATATTTACAAACAATAAACGATTGTTAACATAATTACAGATTGGGATTTGAAATGAATGTCTTCTTTACCAAAGCTGCATGCTGTGCAGCCGTGGCGGCGATAATTGGAACTGCGTTTGCCGGCGAAGCAACCGGCTCCCGTTGCGTGAAACTTGACAATGAGAAGCAGTTGACGCTGGCGGCAAATGGAATCGCGGAATGCGAGATCGTCGTTCCGGAAGGCTCCAGCCCGACCAGTAAATTTGCGGCGCGGGAACTGCAAAGCTTTCTGGAACAATCCACCGGAGCAAAAATTCCGATTACGGACAAGGCGGCCGGAAGCAGAATCGCAATCATCATCGGGGACAACACTTTGTCCGCCGCCGCCGGTATTGAAGTCAAAAAACTGCCGCGCGACAGTTTTGTCATCAGGGCGGCCGGCAACCGGATTTACATTGCCGGACGGGATGATCTGAAAGCAGACCCGCGCAAGACCGTTAACGACGAAATCTGGGGGCAGCTATATGAACGGGGAACATTGTTCGGCGTATATGATTTCCTGGAACGGTTTGCCGGAGTGAGATTTTATTTCCCCGGTCCAACGGGAACGATTGTGCCGCAACATAAGACTCTGTCTGTGCCGGCGATGGATATTGTCGATCATCCGGATTATACCGTCAGGGAACTGTCGATTTATTCCGGCGCATGGTATGAGCCTGGTCAGCCTAATGATGGTTTGGCAGGACGCAATTTGAGCAGTTACCGCTTGCGCGGCAGGACAGATTATATTCCAAACTGTCACGGACTGGCGCGACTGGGTTATCTGACCCGCTTCGGCACAAGCCATCCGGAATATTTTGCTTTAATGGATAACGGTCAGCGGCATAACAATCCGGCCTTGCCGATGCCGGGGCAGCTCTGTTTTTCCAGCGGCGTCCGTGAAGAGATTTACAAGGATGCGGAAGCGTTTCTGACCGGCAAAACCGCCGAGCAGCGCGGCGTGAAGACTGAACGTTTCGGCTATTGCTGGGATGCGTCGGGATTTCAGCCGGGATACTTCAATATTATGCCGAATGACAGCTTATACGAATGTACCTGTCCGGAATGCCGGAAGCATTTCTCCAAAGGGCCGCAGGCTGTTTCTGATTTCATCTGGGGATTTGCGGTTGACACCGCGGAACGTCTGAAGAAAAACGGGATTCCGGGTTATGTGACCATGATGGCTTATCCGCCGTACCTGAATCTGCCGAATGTAAAAATTCCGGACAATATGCTGGTAATGGTTGCCGAACGCGGGCCGTGGAATGAATCACTGCCGGAGATTCAGGCGAAAGATGACCGGGAGATTGCCGGCTGGGTGAAGAAAACCGGCGGCAGGGTCTGGCTCTGGACTTATGCCAATAAAGAAGGCGGTCTGGGAATCCCCGGTATTCCCAGCCTGACGCCCAATTGCATCGGTTCGTATTTTAAACGGCACAAGGAGAATATTTTCGGCGCTAAATTACAGACGGAAGTTGACCAGTATATATTCAATTACTTGAATTTTTATGTGTTCAGCAAAGTTGCGTGGGATAATTCAACCGACGTTGCCGCTCTGCTGAATGAACATTATCGCCTGATGTTCGGCCCGGCGGCTGACACCATGCACAAAATCTATGAACGGTTTGAAGGCATATGGTTGAAAAAAATTGCCGATAAGCCGGTGGATACTCCGACCGGCCCGGCATGCCTCGGACCTTCCGAATATGAGTTGTGGAACAAAATTTATTCGCCGGAGGAAATTGCCTCGCTTACGGCATTGTTTGATCTGGCGGAGAAGCAGACCGCCGATGACCCGGAAGCGCTGAAACGGGTCAAATTCATCCGGAGCAATTTTCTGGATGATATAGTCAAAAAGGCCCGTGAATACAATGCTAAAAAAGGCGCAATAGCGGATTTGATTTTTAATGTGAAAGACGTTCCCCCCGGCGGGAAAATAACTCTGGACGGAAAACTTGATGATCCGGCGTGGAAAAACAGTGCGGTAATGCTCCTGTCGCCTTTTAATCAGGGAAAAATGCCGGTAAAGACCACTGTTCGCGGCTTGAAAGACAAGGATTATATCTATTTCGCCTTTGACTGCGAAGAGCCGGAAATGAAAAATATCATCGCAAGCAGACGCGATAATGACGACCCCAATATCTGGCGGGACAGTTCAGTGGAAATATTTCTCAATCCGTCCGGCGACCGTAAAAAATATTATCAGATCCTGGTTAACGCCGCCGGCTGCATCAGCGATTTGCAGAATGAGAAAATAGGCTCCGGCAGCGGCCCGGCGGACTGGACCTGGAACAGCGACGCCATCGCCAAAACAGTCCGGGAGGACGGACGCTGGACAATGGAAATTGCCATTCCGGTAAAGAAACTGCCGGGATTCAATCAGGAAGGTTTCCCGGCAAATTTCAACCGTAACCGGATACTGGATAAAGGCAATGATTATATCACCCTTTATACCTGGAGCCCGTTTCTGCGCAACGGTTTTCACGACCTGCAGAATTTCGGCAGTCTGCGGTTCGGCGAAATCAAGGAGGAGACTTCAATTCTTGACAACGGCGATTTCTCCGCCCCTTTGCATGGCCGGATGCTGGGGGAATGGTATGGCGACGAGGCAAAAAACATGAAGCCCGGCCAGTCATTCTCCATTGACAAAGCAACATCCGTCAAAGGCGGCCAAAGCTTGAAATTGACCAATCAAGGTCCCGGCAAAACGGGTTTTGTACAATATTTGCCGCAAATGAAGCCGAATACCAAATACCGGGTGAGCTGTTATGTCAAAACAGAAAACATCAAGCCGCTGAATAACCTCGTCGGCGGGGTATGCATCCGTGTCTATAGCGACAAGAATCATTTTTTCCCGGCAACAAGCTGGTACACCGGCACCATGCCGTGGGAGAAATGCAGCGCGGAATTCACCAGCGGTCCGGACTCGAATATCAAAGAAAAATCATATTTGTGTTTGAACATCATCAACGCCGATGGCGCTGCCTGGTTTGATGATGTGAAACTCAGTGAAATAAAGTAGTTTTGCAGAATCTATAATCTGGATTATTCAGGCTAAGATCAAATAGTTATCGCCGGAACACCGGCGATAACTATTTGTGATGCAGGACGGTCTATACAAAAAACAAGGAATTGAAAATCATCAACCCTGGAACACAAGGGCGGTTCTGAATTTCAAGCATATACATTTTTTAAACTTTAAGACATTAAAACTAAATAATGTAAACTATAAAAAGGGGAGATTATGATGAAAACACTATGGCAACTGGTTATAGCGGTATTTATTTCGGCTTCAGCAATAAGTTCATTTGCGCTGCCGGCTTACGACGACGTCCTGCTGGTAATCAATGACAAATCGCCTGCTTCGGTGGAAATCGGAACTTATTTTAAAACTGCCCGTCAAATTCCGGACATCAATGTTGTGCATGTCTCCATGACCGACCAGCAGGGGACCGGCAATGAAGCCGGGCAGGCAACCCCAAGTGAGAAAAAAACATTGCTTGACGCCATTAAAAACCATATGGCGGCCGGCAACCTGACCGACAAAATAAACTACATTGTCTTGACGCGCGGTATTCCGCTGTATGCCGCGACCCCGGAATTTTCAGGCATCGGTATCTGGTTCCATGTTACTGACATCTATGTGCTGTTCGGTTTGTCCGAGTCCGCGGCAGACTACAGCATCCCGGATATTTTCAGCAGGAATAAATACTTTTACTATTACAATCCCGACATTCTTAACAAGAAATTCTCTTCGAAAAAATTCGGTTATTATATCGTGTCGCGACTGGACGGAGCAGGGACGAACAATATCAAGCAAATGATCGATGACACCGGATATCCGGCGTATGCATCGTACAAGAAAAACGGCGGTAAAGTAAAATTTCTCACCCTGGATCAACAAATTCCTGGAATGGTGCGGAGCGAGTCGAAAAAACGGAATATTGAAGTGGTACAAGTTCCGGCGAATGCGACCACTAAACAGTTGACCGCGACTATGGATACTGTCGCTAAAGATTTGATGTTCGCCTTTTTAAATAATGCCACTATCGGATATGGCGCGGGCGACAATACTTTTTATGCAGATGGTGACATGGTCAGTCAGTATCCGTTTATTTACCGGGGCGCGACATTCATCCCCGGTTCTTTTGTCACCTGTTTCCGCTCGCACCCGTCACGGCTGATGAACCGGGACAACGGCGGACTGCTGGCAATCAATGCCGACACCGCGGCAATCACGGACTACCAGAAGGCTTATGACGGCAGCGACATTAAATTCCGCCATCAGACCTGCGTGGCCTATGATCCGGTCAATAATCAGATATGGTGCGGTACCGGCGAACCTGCCATGAATGTGGTTGAGGGCTTCGATAATAATCGCGGGACGAATGAGTTTTACCAGGAACATATGCGCAATGAAGGCGGCGGCATCGCAATTTATGATGCTTCAGGCAATATCCTTAACTGGATAAACGCCAATGACGTAAACAGCCCGTTGAAAAATAACCGTGTAGTCAAGATGGTTTATGATCAAGCCTCAAAATGGATGTGGGTGACGCATTACAAGGGGGTTCAATACTACGATCTGGTCAAAAAGACATGGAATGATGTTCCGACGCTGCAAAATAACTTTGCCGCCGGATGCTCCATCTATGTTGATCCTTTTGATAGCGACAAAGTCTGTTTCTCTTTCTACTACAACGATGACAGCGATTATAAGAAAGTTTCCTCTCAGCTCAGCGGCGCCGCAAGCAGTATTTATGAATACAGCAAAAGCACTAAAACAGTAAAGGCTTATACCATTGACACGGACAGCGCAGTTCCCGGTCTGGCGCCGCAGATGGTAAAAACGTCCGCGAACACGCTGTGGGTCACCAAAGGGCGTTACGAAGGCTTCAGAAAAATCGCGCTGATCAGGTATGACCTGGCGAAAAGTGCAATAGTGGAGAAAATCATCCTTAGTGATCTGGTTCCGGAAGTAAAATCGCCCCCGGCTGATCTTAGCTCCATCCGTATCCTGTCGCCGTATGTTCTGGTGACCGGGCCGAATAATACCGTTCTGACAACCGTCGGCTGTAGAATATATTATACTGCGGCAAGAACCAGCGCTGACGGCAAAACAACCTATCTCGCGGAAACTAAAAATTATCTTATCCGGGCCACCGAAAAATCCGGAACTGCCAGTACAGTTGAAGTTATCAATAGTCCGGTGATAAACTGTATCGCTACCGACGCGGATTATTATGTCCGCTCAATGATTGCTGATCCTCTGGACAGCAGTAAAATATACATGGCGCTGTCCTGGCCGTACGCTTCTCCGTGGATGCTGGCAAAATCAACTGACGGAGGCCGTACCTGGGCCCAATTATCAAATTCATCAAAGTTTCAAAATGTTTATGACCTGGCGATCAACAACAGGACGATTTACGCCGTGCGCGGTTATCAGACTGCGCAGAATCTGTTGTCCGACTTCATGGCATTCGGAGCTAATGCTTTCGGCGGCGGCATGGTGCATGATACCATGATATATAATCCGTCACGCCAGACGGCTAGAGATCCAAAAACGTCTGAGTATATGAGGACGCCTGGCGATATATATGCGGCCGGTCCGCGTTCTGTTGACATGGTTTCCGGCTATTCTGATACAGATGGAAACTACCTTGAAATATGGGACTACCGCAATATCTATAAATTTGGCGACTCCGTGACGGACGGGGTTGCGGTGTATGTCAGCTTACAAGACAACAATAAATGTCCGCCTCCATCAGCCTGGAAGATGATGGATTTGGGCAATATCTACGAATACTCAAATACAGTCAAATACGCATTCTATGATTTTGTCAAGTATAACGGAAAGGTATTTTTAAGCAAAAAGTTTAATAATTCTTATGCGCCGGAAAGCGAATTGGGACAATATGTGTGGCAGGAGGTGGATATCAGCAGTATCAGCGCTTACTCAAGTACTATGGAATATAATGGAGAAGATTATGTGCAATATAATGGTATGTATTACATGGCGTTGCAGAATAATATAAGCGGGGTTACTCCGGGCGTTAAGTACTGGCAGAAAACGTCTACGGCGGTGACTGCCAATCAAGCGCCGATCTCCCAGACCGAACCGATGATGTTTCTGTATACGGACGGATTCTATATGGGGGAAGTGCGTTTTGCCACCCAGTCGCAGTATCCCCAGGAAGGCGGTGCCGGCTGGACCGGCCACTTCCTGATGTTTGAACCGAAATGCGCGCCGTTCGCCCCGCGGGTGGATGAGGAGAACCTGAAGTCCCAGGTTATTAATAAAACGACCATTGAAATTCCGCTGTTCAGTCCCGGTCTGACGCCGGAAATAGACGGTTTCATTCCGGAGACGATCAATGCGAATACGGTGAAAATCACGGATGAAACGGGCAAGCCGGTCACGCTGTCGAAGATGGAGTACAATGCGGTCGGCCGTAAAATCGTGCTTACCGGGGATCTGTCCGGGATGGTTTATCAGGTGACGCTGAAATGCGGGATCGACGGCATTAAAAACATCAAAGGCGCCAGCCTGACCAATACCCGCGCGGATGAATGTAAAGACGAAATCACCTACGCTTTCGGCGACGGCATTCTCATCAATCCGGAAATCTATACACCGACGTCGACCATCGGCCCGGTGCAGATGCCGCAGAACAATTCAAAATGCGATTTAAGCGTGGACAAGGTCTGGTGGGACAAAGCACCGGCGGCCGGGCAGCCGCTGACGGTTAAATACCGGATCAGCAATGTCGGAACCGTCAAGACCAGTGTCGCGGCGGGAGACCTGGTGGCGAAAGTTTATTTGAACAACATCAAGATGGACATGGTGCCGTTCGGCAATCTGGCGTCCAAAGCGTCGGTCACGCTGAGCTCCACCATCAACGGCGGCTTCATCACCGCCGGGAAGCAGACCACCATCATGGTCTGGGCGGACGCCAAAAGCAAGCTGCTCGAAACCCGCGAAGGCAATAATATGAACTCAGCGA
>JBAYIO010000049.1:0-38710 GCA_041665605.1 Victivallaceae bacterium
CAAAGTTCATCATGTCGGCAGGTTCCGCCAGCTTGAAGACCAGTTGTGCGGTTACAATCCGGAGATGAACCAGTCCAGCCCCGACCGCATGGACGCCCTGGTCTGGGCGCTGACGGAGTTGAGCAGCAGCTCCGGCGCATGCCGCATGATCATGGCGTGACGGGGTGGCGTTTGCAGGGGAAAGACAGATGGGGCCTATGGGGCTTATGGGGCCTATGGGGCCTATGAATGGGAGTTTCTGGGACATCCCAGAACTCCCGGATTTCGAAAACAGTTGTGCTCAACGACACTCCAAAGTGTCGGAGTAGTTATGAAAAATGAAAATCGTTATGCTCAACGACACTCCAAAGTGTCGGAGTGGCTGTCCAAACCCATAAGACCCATAAGACCCATAGGACCCATAGGACCCATAGGACCCAGATTTTGAAAACCGTTGAGTGGAGCCGGTGTCCAATATGTCCAAAATGTTGTTTGAAAATCTTATCAGAAGTTGAAAGCATTGTGCTCAACGACACTCCAAAGTATCGGAGTGGGCTGTCCAAAATGGTTTTGTTGCAGTGCCGTCCGTGTCGTACCGGGGATCGGAACCGGGCGGGAGCGCTGCACCGGAGAACATTCTGCACACGGGTGTCTCCCGCAGTCGCGGGATCTAAAATACTGAGATGGACCAAAATGTTTATCATCATGATGAAAACCGAATGGCTCATGACGCCCATAAAATACTGCAACTGTTTTGCGTCGTTTTGCCGCATATTATCTTTGTTGAAGAAAACCGTTAAAAAGCGTAATTTTATTCTATTTTTTGTTTTGATTATCGCGTCAATGTGTGGTAGAGTAAATATTTGCGATTTGAATTTAAACGCCGGTTGGGGTAATAATGGTTCAAAATTTTGAGACAAAATTAATAGAAGTATCCAGTGAAGAGACACTTAAAGAGGCAAAACAACTGCTTAAAGGCTCCAAACTGGTATGTGCATATAGAGAAGAGAACGGCCTGCTGAATGCAGTATTTCAGGATAAGACCCGTTATGAATACGCCGAGATAACGACAGGCGCGGTCAGCAGCGGGAAATGTTCCTGCGGCCAATGCGGGGAAAAGCTTTGCGCGCATGCGGTTGCCGGAATCATGTATCTGGGCCGTTTCAGCAGCGGCAGCGTTCCTGAAGGCAAGAAGGAAGCGGATAATCCCGCGCGTTATGCCGGACTTAAATATGAGAGCTTCATTGAACTGGTGCAGAAAGCCGCCGATGAACAGCATGCGGAACTGCATATCCAGGCGGAATCGGCGTTTCCGCATGTTCCCAGCAAATGGGAAAACGCGGTACTGTCGGTAAAGATGAGCGTTGACACTAAAGAATATATAGGCAATGTCAACAACATCCGCCAGTTGCATTTCGGCAAGAGCCTGGCGGCCTCGCTTAAACTTAATTACTTTTCATTGCACGACCGGCAGATCATCCGTTTTCTGGCGGTCAACGCCGAGGCAGAGAGCTCAAAACTGCTGCTGGATTCAGAGCAGACTTCCGAATTTTTTCACTGCCTGATTGACTATCCCAGATTTTACAAAGACGGCAACCGGGTGATCATTCACCGGGAAAACGCCGAGCCGGTGATGCTCTGCACCAATACCGGACTGGAGTTTGTGCTTTCCCCGGCGGTGGTCATCAATGGTTCGGTGCTTCCGCTGGTCGGTGCCAAAGTAATAACCGGGCGCAGCGGCTGCTGGGTCGGCATGGAAGGCGAATACTGGTGGGTGCCCGGAACCGTGGAAGTATCCTGGCTCAGAAATTTTCTGCGCAACAATGAACAGCGGATCAGCACCAAAGACACCCGCGCCATTGAAGAGATCAAAGACAAACTGCCGTTGCATATTATTGAAACCATGCCCGGCGAAGTGCAGGTCAGGAAATGCGCCTTGTGCATCGACGGCGGCTTTACTGCGGAAAAAGCTTTACGGCTGAACCTGAAATTCAATTATGAAGGCGAGATGTTCAATGACGACCGGGGGCGCACCCAGCGCACCGGCGGAAAATTCTGGAAGCGGGACGAAAAATATGAAAAATCCGTATCCGAAGAACTTGTCCGCTTCGGTTTTGTCCGCGGTCAGGAACCCGGCGAATATACATTGTCTGACATTGAAGCCGCCGGAGTTTTTCTGGACCGTGTAATCCCGCTGTGGATGGAGCAGAAACGTGAACTGTATTTATGCACTGAAATCGCCATGCTGTGCGGCGGCGGGCGCGGCGTTACAGCCTTGACTTTCAAATGCGAGGCGCTGGAGCCGAACGCTGATGTTTTCCCGCTGCATTATACAATGGGTGGCGGAACGGTTCAGCTTCACTGGAATCAGGTGGTGAAGCTGGCACGCGCCAATCACCATTATCATCTGGCCGGCCCGCGCGATCTGCTTAAAATCAATACCGAGCTCGGCGAGTTCATTGACGCCGCCGCGAATATCGTTCACCATGTTGACGACAGCGCCTTCAAGCTGTCGGTGCAGCGCTGTTCAATTCATTACTGGCTTTACATCAGCCGCAAAATTCCAGGCGCGACGCCGGCGGTGTTCTATTCCCAGGATTTCTTTGCCCGGGACAAATCCGGCATGGCCGGTTACATGCAGACGCTGCCGGTTACGGACAAATTCAAAGGCACGCTGCGCGGATACCAGGAGGAGGGCATCGAGTGGATGCGCCAGCTTACCGACAGCGGTTTCAACGTGATTCTGGCGGATGAGATGGGGCTGGGCAAGACAATTCAGGCGCTGGCGCTGCTGGCGTCCAGGCTTAACGAAGATTCCGACCCGGCGCTGATAATCTGCCCCGCCAGCCTGGTGGAGAACTGGAAACGCGAAAGCGAAAAATTTGTGCCGTCATTCAAATCCGTCGGCATGGCCGGTGCAGGCCGCCAGGAAATATGGGACAAGGTCAACGCTTATGATCTGATCATCATTTCCTACGCCACCGCCCGCCGCGACGCCGAAATCATTCAGGATTTGAGTTTCAGCTATCTGATTCTTGACGAAGCACAGCATATCAAAAATCCTTCAACGGTCAATGCCAAAAACTGCAAGGCGGTGAAATCCGCTCACCGGCTGGTGCTGACGGGTACTCCGCTGGAAAATTCTCCTGACGACCTGTGGAGCATATTTGACTATCTGCATCCCGGACTGCTGGGGTCTTTCACCAGCTTCAAACGCTATTACAACGGCATCAATACCAGCAGAGACTTACAGGACGACCTTGCCGCCCGCGTGGCGCCGTTCATCAAGCGCCGCACCAAAGATATTGTCTGCAAGGAACTGCCGCCGAAAATTGAACAGGTACTTTTCTGCGAAATGGACAGCGATCAGCGCAGCCTCTACGATTCAATTCTGGAGTACGGCCGCAGTCAGTGCGACGAACTGATCAAAAGCGGCAAAAAGACCTCCAATTTCGAGATTCTCACTACCCTGCTCCGGCTGCGCCAGATCTGCTGCCATCCGCAATTGCTGCCGGATTTGCACGATAAAAACCTCTATTCAGCCAAACTGGAACTGATGAAGGAACTGGTTCTGCAGAACATAGACAGCGGACATAAAATGCTGCTGTTCAGTCAGTTTACTTCGCTGCTGGCATTGATCCGGCCGTGGCTTGAAGAACAGGGGATCAATTACGAATATCTTGACGGCGCTACCAAAAACCGTCAGCAGCATGTGGATAATTTCAACGAAAACAGCAATATCACAGTTTTTCTGCTGAGCCTCAAGGCCGGCGGCACCGGTTTGAACCTGACTTCCGCGGACACGGTGATTATTTATGACCCGTGGTGGAACCCGGCGGTGGAACTTCAGGCGGCTGACCGTACCCATCGCATCGGCCAGACCCGCACGGTCAGCAGCATCAAGCTGGTGGTCAAAGATTCAATTGAAGAGAAAATACTGGCGCTTCAAGGCAAGAAGCAGGAGATTTTTGACAACCTGATTGAAAATCCGGCCTCATACAGCGATAAATTGTCCATCGAGGAATTGAGATTCCTGTTCCAGTAACAATATAACCCGGACAGGAACGAATCAGGAGAAGGTGATTGAGCACAAAAGGCAGGAAATCCAATAATACTTGAGATTTCAGCTTTTTCGCAGTATCTTATTACAATCAGTTATAATTTTAGTGTTTTTATTTTTGAGGGACATAGATGCCTACATATGATTATGAATGCAAAGCATGCGGAAACAAGCTTGAGATTTTTCAAAAAATGAGCGACAAGCCGCTGAAGATTTGTCCCGCGTGCAATAAGGAAACTCTAAAGCGCCTGATCGGTACCGGCGCCGGAATAATTTTTAAAGGCAGTGGTTTTTACTGCACGGATTACCGTTCGGACAGCTATAAAAAGAGTTCAGAGAAAGATAAAACAAGCGGACATGCTCATGAAAAGAAAGAACCCGCGAAAAGTTCCGCCGAGAAAAAGACTGAATAAAATATGAGGTGACATTATGATGGTGGTAGTATGCCAGAAATGCAGATGTTCCAATCAGTTCGGAACGCTTTTCTGCCGCAACTGCGGCGAGAAGCTAAAGATTGTTGATCAGAATCATCCGGATTTCAGCACCGGAAAAGCCATAAAAAGAATCATAGGCAGAATCATCAATCTGGCTATTGTGTTATGTTTGCTCGGCTTGCTGGGAGCCTTGTTTGTTCCTATCGGGCTGCCGGTTGAAAAAGAAATAACTGCCGAGGATATTAAAAAAGCCAGGGCAGACTGTGAAGCCATTGACAACGCGTTAAAAACCGGTAAAGGTTCAGTCATCTTCACTTTCACGCCGGAAAGAGCGTCCTGGGGACTGAATTACATGCTGGATGAAAAGCGTCCGATGCCGCCAGTACCTTCTGCGGCATCAAGTTCCGGTTCAAACTATGCAAGACCGTCATCGGCCCCGCCATCCGCAGTGACGCCCAATGCCCCGATGCAATCCCACGGCGGCGGTCTGATTAAGTTTGGCGCCGGAGCATCCAGCAGCGGCCGTGCCACCACCCTGGCGGCGATAACACCGCCACCACCGCCGCCGCCACAAGCCAGTCAACCTCAGGCAGTGCAGGCGGTGGAAGCCACGCCGGAAGCAGGGGTCTGGAAAGGGCATACCAATCCCGGTACCAGAAGATCAGAAGACCTGCCTAAGGCGGAACCGATATTCACGTCCAAATATGTTGTCGATGTTAATAAAGACCGCAGCACCAGTGTGATTCTTACCGGCAAAATGCTGTATTATATCCCCTATCGCCTTGAACTTATCGGCGAACTGAAAGATTCAGAGCCGGATAAAAGCGGCGACACCAAACCGGAATTCGAGCTGAAATCAACTAAATTCGGGCATGTAACCTTTCCGTCTTTTCTCAAAAATCAGGGACTGGAGCTCTTCAAGCAGATGACTTCGGATAAGAAACTCAAGGCTTATGCCGGACGGATAAAAGCTGTTAAAGTGGAATCGGAGGCAATTCAGATTACTGTCAACCGATAGTTATCCTTAGTTATAATTATGCTATATAAAAATGTAAATATTGAATGTATTTCTTATGAATTGCCGCCGGAAGCAGTAACTTCTGAAGAAATTGAACAGCAACTGGCCTCCGTATATGCCCGGCTGAAATTGCCGCCCGGCCGTCTGGAACTGATGACCGGCATCCGTGAGCGCCGCCTATGGGCGCCGGGAACGATGCCCAGTGATGCCGCCGCGATGGCCGGCGCCAATGCTCTGGCCCGTTCGAAAATAGCAAAAAAAGATATCGGATGCCTGATCAACTGCTCCGTCTGCCGCGATTTTCTCGAACCGGCGACCGCCACTGTGGTTCATCACAAACTGGGATTCCCGGAAACCGCTATTGCATTTGATATTTCCAACGCCTGCCTGGGAATACTGACCGGAATGACTCTGGTCGCCGGAATGATCGAGGCCGGACACATCAGGGCTGGAATGCTCGTCGCCGGCGAGAACAGCCGGCCGCTGCTGGAAACGACGATCCGGACAATTCTCGGGGACAACACCATCACCCGGCAATCCATTAAACCGTTTTTTGCATCGCTGACAATCGGCTCAGGAGCCGTCGCTGTAATTTTGTGCCGCAAAGATCTAAGTTCGCATGATCACCGGCTGCTTGGAGCAACCTCGCTTTCCGTTACCGAATATAATGATCTCTGCCGTGGAAACGCCGACAAGGGCATGGGCGATAATCATGATACACTGATGAATACTGATTCTGAAAAGTTGATGCACTGCGGCGTTGCCGCCGCCGCGGAAACCTGGAATCTGTTCCTTGAAGAAACAGGGCTAAAAAGAAATGATTTCGCATGTTTCTGTACACATCAGGTGGGGTCGGCGCACCGGAAACTGCTGTATGAGAAATTACAGATTGATATCGGCCGTGATTATCCCACGCTGGACCGGTTCGGCAATACAGGATCGGTGTCCTGCCCGCTGACCGCCGCGCTGGCAATAGACAACGGCATCGTGGCCAACGGTTCGACTATGGCGCTGATGGGTATCGGCAGCGGGATCAACTGCGCCATGCTGGGCATCAAATGGTGAATAAGTTCAGATACAATAATCCATGAAGGGTTAATGGCTTGTTGAGTAAAAAAGGAATTTGGCAGTGATAAATATTTCAGAAATAAAAGACCTGTACCCTTTTGCATCGCACTTCTTCAAGATAAAAAATTATAATTATCACTATGTTGATGAAGGAAAAGGCGACCAGCCGATAGTCATGGTTCACGGCAATCCGACCTGGTCTTTCTATTACAGGAATCTGATCAAAGAATTCAGCAAGACCCATCGCGTAATTGCGCCAGACCATCTCGGCTGCGGACTTTCAGACAAACCGCAGGACTTCCAGTATCGCCTGGAAACGCATATTGATAATTTGGAAAGTCTTCTGCTGTCACTCAATCTGGAGAACATTACGCTGGTGGTCCATGACTGGGGCGGCGCTATCGGCATGGGCTTTGCCGTACGTCATCCGCAAAAAATATCCAGGCTGATAATCTTGAATTCCGGAGCTTTTTCCATGGACTGGATTCCGTTCCGCATTGCCCTCTGCCGTCTGCCGTGGCTGGATGACAAACTGGTTCGCGGCGCCAATCTTTTCGTAAGGGCGGCGATGCACATGACCACTGTAAAGGCATTGCCTCCGAAGGTGAAGAAGGGGTATATGCTGCCTTTCCAGAATTATAATGACCGGATTGCAGTGCTGAGATTTGTACAGGATATCCCTTTGGCGCCTGAGCATATTTCCTATGAAGTCTTGCTGGAAATAGAACATGGCCTCTGGATGTTCCGGGAAATCCCTGTCGGAATTGTCTGGGGTATGCAGGACTGGTGTTTCTCTTCGCGTTTTCTGGACCGCTGGAAATTATATTACCCTCAGGCACAGACCCTGGAGCTGGCGGATGCCGCGCATCTGGTGCTGGAGGATGCACCCGGAGAAGCGGCCAATTTCATTCATCGCATTCTACACGAATAATCAGCCTCATTTTCGAGCGCAATCGCACAAAAAAACCACGCCTTGCAGGCGTGGTTTTACAGTGTCCGGTTCCAAACTTTGTTTAAAGTTCAACCATCTTGATGTATTTGCTGGAAAGTCTTTCAACTCCCCCTTTCTTGACTGCGACGCCGTTTTCCCAGCGGAGACCGAAGTCTTCGTCGTAGAAGAAAGTATCAACCTGGAACGTCATATTTTCCTGCAAGTCATAAGTTGAGACAGACTCCATCCAGGGCTGTTCGACTTCCATCATGCCGATAGCATGGCACGGCCCGTAGAGCATATATTTGCCGAAACCCTGTTTCTTGACCCATTCCTCGTATTTCTTGACTACAGCGGCGGCAGGTTTGCCGGCAGCCATCAATTCCATCGTCTTTTCATGCGCAACCAGGCCGAATTCGACCAGACGTTTTTTGCGGGCAGGCAGCTTGCCGATGGAGAACGGCAAACCGACACTGGAGGAATATCCGCCGACGCGCGCACCGATATTCAACTGGATGACTTCATTCTTGATCAGTTTATTGCTGGTCGGACGGCAAATGGCATTATTCGTGCGGTTGCCGCAGAAGCAGTAAAGCGCATGTCCTTCGTATTCGCCGCCGTGCTTGTAGATTTCCCGCTGGGCAATACCGATGACCTGAAATTCGGTCATACCCGGCTTGACTTCAGCCAGAATCGCATCGATTGCAAGTTCACTGATCTCAAAGGCGCGGCGCATACATTTAAGTTCGTTCGCACTTTTAATGAAACGCAGCGGCAGCAATGTCTGATCTGCTTTAATCAACTCCACGCCCGGCAGTTCCTTCTGCAGCGACATATAGACCGGCAGAGTCATGACTGAATACCCGGCCAAGCCAAGTTTCTTGAGTTTTTTGCAGCCGGAAGCCTTCACCACATCAGGATAATGCGCCACCGCAATGCCGGGATAGTTCGGCTCGGCGGATTCGCGATATTCGACCATCTTCATGATGTCGGGAATAACACTGCGCCCTTTGGCATAGTTTTCACTTTCCGGGCCGATAATCAAGATGGCCTTGCCTTCAGCCGGAACAAATACGCCGCCGGCTTCAAAAGTCGGCCAGTATTCACTCAGATAGCGGACATTGGCGAAATCCGCTTCGTTGCCATGGACCAGACAGGCATCCAGGCCGGCGGCCTTGATGTTCTTCTGGAAGTCTTTGATCCTTTTCAAATACTCTGATTTCGGGATTGTGAACATAACTGTCTCTCCTGTTTTAAGGTTAAATATTTTTTAGGTATCCGAAGTTCATTTGATCTTTTTCATGCCGTAATCTGACACGCCTGATAAAATTCCGCGCCAAGCTCTTTCAAGCGGCCAATCAGAAGGTCAAACTGCTCTCCCGCATATTGTCCGCAATTCTTGACAATGAACGGATCGGGCATAACAGCGCCCTCCCCGTAATGAATCAGCCCTTCCTTCATCGGCCAGAATTCCCACGGGTGGAAATAGAAGCAGAGGAACGGTTCAACCCCCTTTTTGCTACAGAAAGCGATATAGCCGTTAATATGTTCCATAACTTTCCCGGCGCTTTCAGTCCTGAACAGCGGCCACTGATCCATATCACGGCCGAATTCATCCTTCGATTTCATTGACAGATCGGCGAAATTGGGAAGTTCGACAATCTTCATCCGCCCCTTCTTGGTCCAGTCCTTTTTTGCCGGATGGTACGGAACCAGTTGTTCCCGGAAGTAATACATCGGGTAAGTGGCATCGGTCTTGTATCCAAGATTCTCCAGCGCATTAACAACAGCGGTAGAACCGAACAAACGCGGACAGCGGAACGACACCGGACGAACGCCGGCAATTTGTTCAACCCATTCCGTAGCCAGGCGAATGCGGTTTTCCACCTCCTCCGGCAGTATCGGCATCATTCCGGGGATTTCGAACAGCGCCTCGCCGATAGTTTCGTGGAAGAGCGTGTGACAGCCGATCTCATGTCCGGCAGCTTTAACAGAACTGACCGATTTCGGATTCTTTTTCGCGCTGTCGCCGGTAAAAAAGAATGTGCCAGTAATTCCATGCTTCTTCAGGATGTTCAAAATAACCGGGGTGCCTTTTTTCACCCCCTCGTACCATGGGGTCCAACTGCCAATATCGGTTTCCATGTCAAATCCCAGAACAACTTTAATTTTATCCATGTCCATACCTTTAATTGATTATAAGTTCAGCGCTGACCATTATTTCAGCGCTGTTTAAAAAAGCCGAAAGTTTATTTGCATCGCCCCGCAGGATAAGCGTTTCTGAAGGAAGTCTGCTGCCTTTGACCAGACCGTTTTCCACAATCATCGGCGCAATTGTTTCAAGCTCGTAAAAGCCCATAGCCCCGCCGTTAAAAACGCTGTAGGCATCCGCCGCGGAAAACGGGCCTTGCTTCTGGTCGTTATCTGCGATATTGAAATAAATACCGTCCTGCAATACTGTCCTGCGGATAATCAGCAGCGAACGGGATTTATCATATGAACCGATCAATTGCGGCCTGAAACTTCTTTTAATGCCGATCTGCAACCGGTCAGCACCGCCAAGTTTAAACGTAAAAATATTCGAATTATAAGCCAGCCTGGCAGAAGCGTCTCCATAGAAATCGTCATTGATACAGCCTGTGGCCGGACACGCCAGACGGCCGAAAGCGACAACTCCGTCATGAAGCGGAAACTGTTCCAGCGACCAGGCCCCGATCATAAAGTCAGAAGGACTTAGCGGGTCAAGCAGTTCCAGCGAGTCATCTGAAGAATATGCAATACCCTCCAGTCCATAACCTGATAACATCCTGGAGATGTCGTTAATTCTAACCTGCCGGACAAATTTGATACCGGCTGAAATACCTTTACGGTTCTTCAAAACGATATTTTTCTCCACTATCGCAGAGGTTTTGTCCGATCCGGTTACTCTTGGACTGTCTGAATTTATCCCTTTTTGAACCAGCCATCCGGAACCGGGAAGATAGTTGAATGCAAAATCTCCGCCTTCCGGCGCGGGCCAGAGTGAATTGCCGCCGATGTTATTGAATTCTTCGGGATGCGGACTGAGCGCCAGTTTCTCATCAAATCTATGAATGAGTTCATTCCCTAAACTGCAAAATACCCGCCCCTGCAAGCCGGGGGCGATAAATAAATTACCGGAACCGGAATTCAGTTCCACTATATTTTTATCACTTTTTTTCAACAGTTCTGACATAAGTAATCTCCGAGTTAATTATAAAGATACCTGACGGAACTGATATAGTCAAGATGTAATTTATATTTTTATGCAATTTTTAATATATCGATATAAATATATTTTATATTCATAATAAGATTTATATTACAATAATAATATATCGATATAATTTAGACTAATATAGTTGTACAATTATTGATTTTCCATGCAGACGATGTATAATAAGCTGTAATGAACATTATAAAACGAAGGTGTAAAGGTCCATGAAACGAGGGAAACCGGAAAAATATATCGCACTGGCAGAGACTATCAGGCTGTTTATTAAAGAAAAGCGCCTGAAAAAAGGCGATTCCCTGCCCTCGGAACGCACTCTTTCCGATATGTTCAGCGTCAATCACCTGACTCTACGCAAAGCGCTGCGACTGCTGGAGCAGGAAAATCTGATTTACAAGGAACCCAGCCGCGGCAACTTTGTCGGAGCCAGACCATTATTGTCCAGGAAAAACGGTATTGTCGGTTTTATCTTTCCTGATGATGAAGTTTTTTATTACAAGATTTTTGCTGAACTGGAAAAATTTCTCAGTGAAGCCGGACTGCATCCGATAGTTCATATCACCAACAATATCAAAGAGAAAGAGGAGAAAATCCTGGATTTCATGATAGAGTCCGGAGCGGAAGCATTAATTGCCGCGCCAAATTCACAATGTATCGGCAAATATCGTGAATTGAAGATACCTGTAATCTTTTTTGATCTGTTCATCTCCAGTCTCAACATTCCGCGCATCATTTCCGATGATTATGAAGGAGCTGAAAAGATTACGGAGCATCTCGTCAGTCTCGGACATTCCAGAATTGCGCACATCAGCGGAACATATGAACACACATCGGAACTGCGGCTGAAAGGCTATATTGACGTGCTCAGTAAACACTGCATTGAAGTTCCTGAAAAATATATCAAGTGTAAAGAACCGTCCCGCGAATGGGGATATTATGCGGCGAAAGAACTACTCGCCATGAAACAGCCGCCAACAGCGATATTGTGCGGCAATGACACCATCGCCGCCGGAGTTTTCAGGTTCCTTTCCTCAAAAGGAATTAGAGTTCCGGAAGACTGCTCGCTGTGCGGATTCGGCAATACCACAGTCGCCGAAGATCTGGACTTGACCAGCGTCAGCCAGCATACGCCCAAAATTGCTGAAGCCATCCGCAATAATCTGCAAATCATCCTGCGCGGCGAATTACCTCCAGTTGAAACCATCATCAATACCACGCTCATTGTCCGCCACAGCACCGCCCGTCCGGCGGAATGAAATTACTAAGGCGTAATGACTATGACTAAGTTTCTTTTTTATATATTTTTCTGCATGTCTGTCACGGCATCACATGGCGGTACGCTGCTGCTGGGTGAAAAACGCGTTGACCTTGATCTTAACGGATTTGAACTCGGCGAATCAAGAACAGCGAAAAACCGTAAAACTTATTATGTTGCCGCCAAATTACCAGGGACCGAGATCAATTTTTCGATAACCGCCGAGTATAACCATCAGATACTTGACAGTGCCCTGCTCCGCGAACAATGGTGGAAGATGGATAAAAAAAATCCGCTGTTCAATACCTGTATCAGAAATTGCACATATGGAAAGTTTGCGATAGTCGAATGGGATAATGACACTCCGGATGTATCATATAAGCACATTAATGCATACCGGGCTGAAGGCGGCATCTGTATGAATGTGCATCTTTACTGTGTCAATTCACCGCTGGCGGCAGGACAGCTTTCAGCCATGCTCAACCTTATAACAATAAATGATTCGACTCCTGATGAAATGCTTGAATACGGCGTGGCGTTGTATCGCGGCAAATCATATCAGGAAGCAATAGAATGCCTGCAAAAGTGGATGCGGCTTGACCGGTGCGGCAAAATGAATGACTCAAAACACCGGATGGCAATTATTTCGCTCGGGATCGCATACTGTATCAACAACAACTTCAAAGATGCGCAGAAAGTACTTGAGGACGCATTGCAGAAAGACCATGAATATCCTCTGTTTCATTACAATCTGGCAGTTGCTTACACCGGGCAAGGTGACTTCTCAAAAACGCTGGATCATCTCAGACTGGCCTTAAAATACCGGGATAATCTGGAACCGTATGTACAGTTACCCAATCCAGCCAGTGATATATCGTTCAAGGAACTTAATAACACCCCTGAATTCAAGGCTCTCTGCAAAGAGTGGCCGCAATAAATTCCGGGCAAAATACGATTATCTCCAGTTTACTTATTGCAATGCGTACAGTATATTGAATTGGCGTTGTCCTCAATTAACATAAAGATGCTGCATAATGAACTCGATAAAACTGCTTGAACTTTCGTTATATTTTCTGGCATTATTGAATCCTGCCAGCAAAATACTGTTTCTGGCATCCAAAAAGCCGGCATTCACCGGCAGACAAATCTGGCATATTTCATACAAGTCAACCCTGATTGCGCTGATTATGCTGCTGATCTTTTGCGTGGCAGGTCAATTTCTGCTGGAACACATCTTTCATATCGCCATTTATTCGCTGAAAGTTGCGGGCGGAATAGTTCTGTTCATCATCGGTTTTACCGCAATGCGTAAAGGGGTTTTTTACCAGAAGGATAATGACGAAGAACACCAGCACGAATCAATTGACGACATCTCAATTGTTCCGTTGGCGGCGCCGCTGATCGCCGGGCCGGGAACAATCACTGCCGCAATCTCATTTTCCGCGGAATACGGACTGTTATCAACGACACTGGCACTGACGATGGCGATTCTAGTCAATTTTGTGTTCATGCTGTTTTCACTGGGCATAAACAAAATTCTCGAATATTTTTACATCACCGGTCCGGTCATAAGAATTACCGGCTTGATCGTCTCCGCCGTTGCTGTTCAAATGATTTTTGACGGTTCCGCCGAATGGTTGAAAATCGTGTTAAAACATACCGGCGCATAATTTCAAAGCTGCGGGCAAACCATGACTCATTTTTTGAATCTCAGGCAAACAGGAATTGGCGTTGTCCGCTGCCGCCTGGCAGTTCGAAAACCGGAGTTGCCTGCCAGTTCAATCCATATTTTACCGAAGCTTTTCTGACCTCTTCGATCTCTGCGGCAATCTGATCCGGGGTTTTATAAAAAATAAACTTCCCGCCCTTTTTCAGAAGCTGGCGGTTCTCGCGGAACAGCGTTCTGGCATCGGAAACTGCACGGGCGGAAATGATATCAAATCTTTCAATCCATCCCGGCTTGTGCGGCAATTCTTTGGAGCGGGCTGTAACCACTTCCAGGTTGCGTATTTCCAGTTTCGCAGCCGCCAGTTCGACAAATCTTGTCTTTTTCGCAATGGAGTCAATGGCAATTATCTTCAATTGCGGGAATGCCATGGCCAGCGGGATCGCCGGGAAACCGGCCCCGCAGCCGATGTCAGCCAATGTCAATGAATCTGTCGCCAGTTCAGGGAAAAATCCGGCTATTGCAATTGAATCGGCAATATGCCGGTCCCAGAAAGCCGGTTCGTCCTCGATCCTGGTCAGATTAACGTCCTGATTGGCGGCAGTAAGCAGACTGTATAGACTGAAGCATTTTTCAATAAAAGCACCGGAGGCGGCAATATGACATTGACTGCAAAATTGCTCCAGTTCAAAATGTGCATTGATATTCTGCACGAATCACCCCCTTGTCAGGTGCAAGATCCCGACAATCAGAGTATAGACGGCAAAAAACATAAAAAAAACTGTTGCAGCAGTTCGCCAGAGTCTGCTTCCGGCAATCAGGCGGATGAAATCACGCAGTAAATACGGCTTGGCGGACAAAAAAAGCCCGGCAATACCGATAATCCAGCAGATTATGGCTAAAATCCATGCCGCCGGGGTATGGAAAGTAAATGATTCATGCAGGAAATAGATAGCGCTGAGGATGAGAATGCCACCTAGCGCCCGCGAAAAAAGATAATCCAGAAAAAGGCAGCCCAGTACAGTACAGATGAATACCAGCGGATAAAGCCATCCCTGCATCCAGTCCCATACTATCGGCGCGGCATGCGGCACACACCAGAGCAGCGCCAGAAAACCGATGATCGTCCCGGCTGTACGGTTCCTGGGAAATTTCTCCCAGAAAGCAAGACTGGCCGGATTCATCCGCTGACACCATATCCCGATTACCGCCGCAATTACAGCAGCAATGATTAAGCCATAGCAATAAATATTGTAATCCGTCACAATCATTAACCTTAAATGAATTTATCTGTCAAAACATTAAAATTAGCACTGAAACCATGAACTGTAAATCAATGTTTCGAAAAAAATGCTAATGTTTCGAGTTTATTATTGTGAAATGAAACTGCAATGCTCTCATTTTTTAATGACGGGATTGCCAGAGCGCCCCCAAATGGTAGGATATGGATATAGTCGGTAGTTTTTTTAATCCAATACTTGAATTATCTTTTCATCATTGGTAAACTTTATGATGGTTGGATTTTTGTTAATTATCCGATATAATACTAAACTAATATAGAGAGCTTTATGATTAAGCGGGAAGACAGAGAAAAACGCCGCGGCTTGCTGATCGACATTACCGGGCCGGGCAAAGGCAAAACCACCAGTGCGCTTGGCACTTGTCTGCGGGCACTGGGGTGGAACTGGAAAGTTGCCGTCATTCAGTTTATCAAGGACGACAGCGAAACCGGCGAGAGACGATTCGCCGCAGCAAGCGGGCTGCCGTTTGAAATCTGTTCGATGGGCGCGGGTTTTACCTGGCGCAAAGACGGCAATTCAAATGAAGATACTCTGTGTGCGGAAAACGCCTGGCAGAAAGCCGGAGAATATCTTACTGAAGGGCGGGTTGACCTGCTGGTGCTGGACGAATTCAATATCGCGCTGGACAAGAAATATCTGCCGCTGGACCAGGTAATCGCAACGCTTCGCGGCAGGCCGTCCTGGATGCATGTCATCATTACCGGACGCAATGCACCGCCGGCGCTAATCGAAGCCTGTGACCTAGTGTCAGAGATACGGGAGATAAAGCATCCGTTCAATGCGGGAATATCCGCTCAAAAAGGAATCGAATTCTGATGAGGTATCAGCCATGAACGGATTCAGCGCGCTATGCATCGCCGGAACCAGTTCCGGGGACGGCAAGACAACAGTAACCCTGGCCCTGCTCCGGGCTTTAGTCAAACGCAAACTTAACGTACAGCCGTTTAAATGCGGGCCGGATTATATTGATCCGACCTTCCATAACATCGCGGCGCATCGTCATTCGCGCAACCTGGACTGCTGGATGATGGGCGCGGAACAGGTGAAGAGATCTTTTGCCGGCGGCATCACTGAAGCTGATTGCGCAGTTATCGAGGGCGTAATGGGCATGTTCGATTCGGCGGCGCCCGGCTCGCTGGAAGGCAGCACGGCGGAAGTCGCGTCACTGCTTGACGTACCGGTTATTCTCACCGTCAACTGCCGTGGCATGGCCGGCAGCATCGCCGCAATCGTCAAAGGCTACACAGAGTTTTGCGATAAAGTAAAAGTGGTCGGGGTCATTGCCAACATGACCGGCTCCGAAACGCACGCCGCGATTCTGCGCCGGGCGCTGGAACTGGCGAATCTGCCGCCGCTGCTGGGGTATCTGCCGCGCAATGAGCATTGGGCGCTGCCGGAACGGCATCTGGGCCTGGTACCGTTCATTGAAAATGAAAAATCGGATGAATGGTTTGAGCAGCTCGGTCAAGCCGCGGAACAGTATTTCGACATAGACTGGATACTTGCGCTATGCCGCATGGAAAAAATAGCCACCCAGCCAAAGACTTCACATCCGGCTGGAGCCAGACTGGCAATAGCCAGGGATGAAGCTTTCCATTTCTATTATCAGGACAATCTGGACATTCTGAGAGAAAACGGATTTGAGCTGGTTGATTTTTCCCCGATCCACGATCTGCTGCTCCCGGACAATATCCAGGGGATCTATCTGGGCGGAGGCTTTCCGGAAGTCTTTGCCGCCGGACTTGAAGAAAACAGCAGCATGCGGCAGGCAATCAAGAATTTCGCCGGTAACGGCGGCGCAATCTATGCGGAATGCGGCGGGTTCATGTATCTGACGGAAAGACTCACCGACAATGCAGGCAAATCAATGACCATGTGCGGAGTCATTCCGGCCCGTACCTTTATGGGAGAGCGCCTCGGCTCATTCGGCTACCGGGAAGCCAAAACCTGCGAGGACACTTTCTTCGGCCCGGCCGGAACCATATTCAAAGGCCACGAGTTTCACTGGTCGGACGTTGAATTCAACAGTGTCGTGGAACCGCTATGGCTGACTAAAGGCTCACATCCGGAATCCGAATGGAGTCCGTGCGGTTATAATTCAGGTAATGTCTGCGCCAGTTATATTCATCTGCATTTTGCGTCAAACCTGAAGGCAATTGCCTCAATGTTTCACTGCATTGTTTCGAGATGAAATGTTTCTGCCAACTGATTGGCAAAATTAGTAAATTGTGCTATATTTAGCGTTTTGAGAAATTGAAACAGACCTTAAGGAGATGACATGAATAAAACCATCCTTTGCATTGGCGCGGGATACGTCGGCGGGCCTACTATGGCCATCATTGCGGACAACTGTCCTGACTACAAAGTGATTGTTGTAGATAAAAACGAAGCGCGCATCAAGGCATGGCAGTCAGATACTCTGCCGATCTATGAACCCGGCCTGGATGAAGTCGTAAAGCGCACCCGGGGCAGAAATCTATTCTTCTCCACGGATATTTTCGGCGGCATCAACGAAGCAGACATCATTTTCGTCAGCGTCAACACTCCTACCAAGACCTTCGGCGCCGGGGCCGGCAAAGCGGCGGATCTGCAATACTGGGAAAAAACTGCCCGCGACATCATCGAGCATTCCAGTCACGACAAAATCGTTGTTGAGAAAAGCACCCTGCCGGTAAGGACCGCCGCCGCCATGCAGCGCATATTGCAGTCCAACACCAAAGGGTTGAATTTTGAAGTCATATCCAATCCCGAGTTCATGGCGGAGGGAACCGCGGTCACCGATCTGCAGCACCCGGACCGGGTGCTGATCGGCAGCATGAGCACTCCCGGCGGCCAGGCCGCATTGCAGCGCATGCTCGACATTTACACGCACTGGGTCCCCAGGGAAAAGATTAAAACCACCAATATCTGGAGCAGCGAACTGTCCAAGCTGGTGTCAAACGCCATGCTGGCGCAGCGCATCTCTTCAGTAAACAGCATCTCAGCGCTCTGCGAAAAAACCGATGCCAACATTCTGGAGGTTTCCGCCGCCATGGGACTGGATTCCAGGATCGGATCGAAGTTTCTGAAGGCCAGCATCGGGTTCGGCGGTTCGTGCTTCAAAAAAGACATTCTTAACCTGGTTTACCTGGCGGAATTTTACGGTTTACCGGAAGTCGCCGCCTACTGGGAACAGGTAGTGCTGATCAATGATTATCAGGAAAGACGTTTCGTAGCGAAGATCTGCAATAAAATGTTCAATACCATCGCCGGCAAGAAAATTGCGGTTTTCGGGTTCGCGTTCAAGGCGGATACCGGAGACACTCGCGAGTCCCCCGCGATCTATGTCTGCAAAATGTTGCTGGAAGAGCGCGCAAAGCTGGCAATTCACGATCCGAAAGCGCTGGAAAACGCCATGCTTGAGCTGGCCGATGAAACCGGCGACATCAGCTATTGCACCGACCCTTATGAAGCGGTCAAAGGCGCCCATTGCATAGCAGTGCTCACGGACTGGAAAGATTTCCTGAAATACGATTTCCGCAAGATTTACGAATTGATGGAAAAACCGGCGTTCATTTTCGACGGACGGAATCTGCTGGATCACAAAGCAATGTTCGACCTGGGATTCAACGTTTATCCGCTGGGACAGTCGGCATTGAGTCATTTGAAATGAAGTTCACACTTTAAATTATTAAGTTTGAAGTTTCCGGGACGGCATTAAAAAATGGCGCGATTTGCGTCGATTCTGCTTGATAAATACACAAAAAACAAGTAGTGTACAGGCTCCAATATTATATGGATTGATATCGTTTTACAAACGTTTAATTTAAATAAAAGGGAATGAAACATGAGCAATATTTCCGCTTTACAGAAAGCCAGAGCCGCCTACTGTCCCAAACTGCCGCCCGCACTTGAAGGCGGAGCCAATGCCAAAATGGTCGAAGGCAAGCCGACTACTGCTGTAGCCGACGCGAAAAAAATCAAAGCGCTGTTCCCGGCAACCTACGGCAGCCCGGAAATAACATTCAAAAAGCTTGCTGAAAAAGCAGCGGTCAAACCGGTCAACGTCGGTGTAATCCTTTCCGGCGGCCAGGCTCCGGGCGGCCATAACGTCATCGCCGGACTTTTCGACGGCATCAAGTCGCTCAATAAAAAGAGCAAACTGTACGGCTTCAAGAAAGGCCCGGACGGCCTGGTCAGGAACGAATACATGGAGATCACCGCCAAGATCGTTGACGACTACCGCAATACCGGCGGCTTCGACATGATCGGTTCCGGCAGAACCAAACTGGAAAAGGTCGAGCACTTTGAAACCGCCAGAAAGAATTGCGAAGCCCTCGGCATCAGCGCGCTGGTAGTTATCGGCGGCGACGACTCCAATACCAACGCCTGTCTGCTGGCGGAATATTATAAGTCCAACAAGATTCCGATCAATGTCATCGGCTGTCCGAAAACCATTGACGGCGACCTGAAAAACGAACACATCGAAGCCTCTTTCGGGTTCGACACCGCCTGCCGGGTTTACAGCGAACTTATCGGCAATATCTGCCGCGACGCCAACTCCGCCAAAAAATACTGGCACTTCATCAAGGTAATGGGCCGCTCCGCTTCTCACATCGGCCTTGAATGCGCACTGCAAACCCATGCGAATATTGCAATCATTTCCGAAGAAGTCGCCGAACGCAAAATGACCATTGCCGGTATCGTCAAGGATATCTGCGATGTCGTCGCCAAACGTGCGGCCAACGGTGAAAACTTCGGTGTGGCGATCATCCCGGAAGGCCTGATCGAATTCATCCCGGAAGTCAAGACGCTCATCAGTGAACTGAACGATATTCTGGCGAAGGAAGCCGAAGCTTTCCAGAAACTGGACAATGAAGACAAGATCAAATTCGTAACTAAATCTCTCGACAAGACGATGTCAAAGACTTTCAGCTCCCTGCCTCAGGGCATCCAGCTTCAGCTCTGCCTTGACCGCGACCCGCATGGCAATGTTCAGGTTTCTTTGATTGAAACTGAAAAAATGCTGGCCGAGATGGTCAAGAAGCAACTCAAGGAAATGACGGCCAAAGGACAGTATAAAGGCAAATTCAGCACCCAGAGTCATTTCCTGGGTTATGAAGGCCGCTGCGCCGCGCCGTCCAACTACGACGCCGACTATTGCTACAGCCTGGGCTACACCGCCGCCGCATTGATTGGAGCCGGCAAGACCGGATATATGGCATCAATCCGCAACACTACCAAACCCAGTTCCAAATGGGTTTGCGGCGGCATTCCGATTACCATGATGATGAATATTGAAAAACGTCACGGCGAAGACAAGCCGGTGATCCAGAAAGCGCTGGTCAAACTCGATGCGGCTCCATTCAAGTTCTTCGCGAGAAACCGCGATAAATGGGCTGTCAGCAGTGAATATATTTATCCCGGCCCGATCCAGTACTTCGGCCCGTCTGAAGTCTGTGATCAGGTGACAGTAACACTCGCTCTGGAACACAGCAAATAATCCGTCTTACAGGAATCAGCAGTTATGGGAGCCAACAGCAGCATTGATGTCGGGTACATCGCCAGCCTCGCCAGGATTGAACTGGACCCGGCTGACAAGGAACGCCTCCAGCATGATATGGAGGCTATCATCGGCTATATCGAGCAGCTCAGCGAATTGAATGTGGATGGCATTGAGCCGACCGCTCACGCCGTCCCGATGACCAATGTCTGGCGCGAAGACCGTGCCGGAATGCCGTTCAGCCGCGAGGCGATGCTGGCCAACGCACCCGCTACTGTTGACGAAGAGCAGTTAAAAGTACCGCAAGTTCTGCCGGGCGAAGGGATGGCATAAAATGAGTATTGATATCAAAAAAATGACTGTTGCTCAAGCCGCCGATGCGCTTAACGCCGGAACCTGTACAGCGGTTGAACTATGCCAATCATATCTGGACCGGATCAAAAGCGTTGACGGCAAGGTCAAAGCCTTCCTGAAAATAGATGAGGCCGATATTATGGCCCGCGCCGGTGAATCCGATAAGCGGCGCGCTGCCGGCAGACCGTTAAGTCCATACGATGGTATTCCTGTCGGCATTAAAGATTGCATTGTCACCCATGGGCAGACTTGCAGTTGTGCTTCAAAAATACTTGAACCCGTTGTTTCGCCATATGATTCCACGGTTGTTGCCAGACTGAAGGCCAAAGGGTTTATTCCGGCCGGACGGCTCAACATGGACGAATTTGCCATGGGCTCGTCCTGCGAGAACAGTGCATTCCAGAAAACCGCCAATCCCTGGGACTTGAATTGTGTTCCAGGCGGTTCCAGCGGCGGTTCCGCCGCATCCGTTGCGGCTTCTGAAGTGCCGGTTTCACTCGGTTCAGACACCGGCGGCTCTATCCGTCAACCGGCGGCATTCTGCGGAATTGTCGGACTTAAACCCACTTATGGCAGAGTTTCCCGTTACGGTCTGGTCGCGTTCGCCTCATCGCTAGATCAAATCGGCCCGATGGCGCATGATGTGCTTGACGCCGCAATCATACTCGACTCCATCGGCGGACACGATCCGAAAGATTCAACATCGCTGTCCGCCCCCTGTCAAGGCTTTGCCGATGCCGTCCGCGCAGCCGGTAATGAAACCCTGAAAGGTCTAAAAATCGGTCTTCCGAAAGAGTATTTCAATGGAGAAGGCTTGACGCCATCAGTCAAACAAGCCATTGACAAGGCAGTCGAAACGGTTAAGAATCTTGGGGCTGAAACGGTGGAAGTTTCGCTGCCGCATGCCAAATATGCAATCGCCACCTATTACATTATCGCGACCGCTGAGGCCAGCGCCAATCTGGCCAGATTTGACGGCATCCGTTATGGCGCAAGGGCGGAAAGCCCGGACCTGATTCAGACCTATTTCAAATCCCGCGGCAAAGGCTTCGGCGACGAAGTGAAACGGCGCATTCTGCTCGGCACTTATGTGCTCAGCAGCGGCTATTATGACGCATATTATCTGCGCGCCCAGAAAGTACGCACCCTGATCCGTCAGGACTTTGAAAACGCCGGCACCAAATGCGACGTGATCCTTACGCCGGTAACACCCACAACAGCGTTTAAGTTCGGAGAGAAATCCGATCCGCTGCAGATGTATATGGCGGACATCTTCACTATCGCACTGAATCTTTCCGGAAACTGCGGCATCAGCGTTCCGGCCGGCATCTGTCCGGAAACCGGATTGCCGGTTGGCGTACAGTTTATAGCTCCGGCAATGCAGGAGGAGAAACTGCTGAAAGTAGCCAGAATATTTGAGCTGAACCGACCGACTCGGGAATTTTTCCCCAGCCTCTAAAATTTTGAATGCCGGAGGTGCATGATGAATAAAGCTGTACTGGTATTATCGCTGCTCGCAGTCTGTTTATTGGCGGGATTCCCTTCTTCCGCGCTGGAATCTGAAAGCGAAGCCCCTGCCCTGAAGCTTTCCAAATGGTTGATGAACGGGCCGGTCAAGATCGAATTCGATAAAAAAGACAAGAACGCCGACAAAAAGCTTTTTGCCATAGTATTCTGGGGAACCTGGTCCAGCCCCTGCCGCGAGGCAGTCCCGCTGCTCATGTATCTGCAGAAAAAATACCGCGATCAGGGTCTGAAAGTCATTGCAGTTACCCGTGAAGATGAAAATACTGTAACAAAGTTTATAGAGTCCAATCCGACAATGAACTTTGGAATAGTGCTGGATGACCAGAGCATTTCCACATTAACTTATATGGGCGAAAGCCGGATATTCCCCAAAGTCTTCATCATCGGCAACGGCAATCAGATTATCTGGAGCGGCGAAGCTATAGACTTGCCGACGGTACTGGATAAATTCTACACTGGGCGCTTCAATCTGTCGAAACAGCGGGAAATTTCGAAACTTACACAGGAACTCCAGATTGCCATGATGCAGTCGAAAAACGAGATGGTAAGATCAATTGCGCAACGCATCCTTGAGATTGATTCAGAAGACGGCTTTGCCTTCAGGACTATGATGTTTGCTTACGAAAATGATGAGAAAACAGATGAAGCAATACAGTTCCTGTCAAAAATGATAAAAGAGAACCCGAAAATAGCCAGATTCAACTTCATCAAAATAGATTTTATCGCCAGATACCCGGCATTCACTAAAGAATTGTTACCTGCCGCTGAAACTTTTCTGGTCAATTTTGCGGATAATCCGGATCAGCTTAATAACCTGGCATTGACACTGACAGACCGTTTCCCGTATCTGCCGGGCACACTGGAAATAGCCTGGAAAGCAGCCGATAAAGCATGCCATGCAGTCGAAAAAAACGGTACCGAGGAACAGAAATCCGCCTGCTTAAATACTCTGGCGCTGATCTATTATAAATGCGGGATGCTGCAGAAAGCCATTGATACTCAGAAAGAGGTGTCAAGTCTGCTGAAAGATAATGCCGCGGTACAAAAGAACTCCGCCGCCTCACTGGCCTATTACGAATCAGCCTTAAAACTTCAGCAGCAGTTGGGCAATCCCAAGTAAGGCATCACCGGTAGTTACTTTACAATATCCGGCAGTTCTCTGAAAAGTTTTGAAGGGATATTTTCCGCCGTTACGCCGACATCAATATTGGCAAATTCGACATTGGTTCGCCAGCCGGGACCATACAGTTTCAATTTATTCACTATCCAGAAATCTTTTTCCTTCTTGAAAGAAGCTGCTTCAAGCGTGCGGTATGGTTCCTCATTTTCAACATATTTATCTTTGAACCATTCGACTTTCATCGGAAAACAGTACTGGCTGTTAATGTAGACTTTGGCGATCTCACCGCTCCGGGGTTCCCGCAGGATGAATACCCGGCATTCCGAGCCTTTGATATCTTCCCGCCCCAGTTCTCGCTCAAGGTTCCAGTAAAGAAAGCTCATGGAAAGATCCTGCGCCCGCAAACCGAATTCACTCAGCATTGATTTCTTGTATCCGTCCGGCTTCAAAGGAATAACCGTAGTGCTGTCATTCCCGCTGTAGGCCTGCCCGAGCGTATATCCTTCTTTATTATCAATCACCACCTGTGCCAGCATCCGGTCAGGATTGAAAGCAATGCCCAGATATAATGGAGCGCTGACCGTATCCAGGCCGCTTTTACGGTGGATTACCTTGCCGTCCATGGTACACCATGTGCGGTTATCCGGGTTGCGGGCTTTAAGCAGAAAAGCTTTAGAATCCAGCTTATCAAGCCGGTTTTCTGCACTCACCGCTGGAATCATGACAGTGAAAAGCAGAAGCGGCAGCAGCATTTTGACCAATGAATTTGTCATTTCTTCCTTTTTCTGCCAGCACCCAGCGCGTATGAAATCGCATCCTGGGCGTTGTCCACGAATTTGAACTCCAGTTTGTCTTTGATGTAGGCTGGAATATCTTCAAGGTCTTTGCGGTTGGACTCCGGCATAAGCACGGTTTTCACTCCTGAACGCAACGCCGCAATCACTTTTTCCTTGATGCCGCCAACCTGGGTTACTTTTCCCCGGAGCGTGATTTCTCCGGTCATCGCCAGCGAAGGCCGGGACGGCGCCGCCATCAATAAGGATGCCAGAGCCACCGCCATGGTGACGCCTGCCGAAGGGCCGTCCTTCGGAGTTGCGCCGTCAGGCACATGAAGATGAAAATCGTTCTTTTCGAAAACATCGTCATTTACTTTCAACATGCTGCTGTTGCTGCGGATATAACTGAAGGCGGCTTCAGCACTCTCGCGCATGACTGCGCCAAGACTGCCGGTGAGTTTAAGATTACCCTTGCCCGGCATCATGGTTACTTCAACCGGCAGAATTGTGCCGCCGGCGCTGGTCCAGGCCATGCCGGTAGCGGTGCCGACTTCCGGTTTGCGGTCAGCTTCGTCCATGAGAAATTTGCGCGTACCGAGATATGAATTGACATCCGTCTGGGCAATAATCGTCTTTACCTTATCCTTCACTTCGCCTTCGACAATTTTTCTGGCAAGCTTGCGGCAAATAGTGCCGATCATCCGTTCAAGGGTGCGCACCCCGGCTTCACGGGTGTAATAATTAATAATCTCGTCAACTGCGTCATCGGCAAAACTGATCTGACGCAACTTCAAGCCATTTTCTTTGAACTGTCTTGGAATGAGAAAATGCCGGGCAATCTGCTTCTTTTCATATCCGGTATAACCGGGCAGATGAATGATCTCCATTCTGTCCAGCAGCGGTCCGGGAATCGTGTCCGTTATATTGGCCGTGGCGATAAACATCACTGAACTCAAATCGAAATCCAGTTCCAGGAAGTGATCGTTAAATGATTTGTTTTGCGCGGGGTCCAGCACTTCCAGCATTGCTGAAGCCGGATCGCCCCGGTAGTCACTGCCAAGTTTGTCAATTTCGTCAAGCATAAATACCGGATTGGCAGTTCCTGCTTTTTTCAGCCCCTGGATAATTCTGCCGGGAAGCGCGCCGACATAGGTCCGCCGGTGTCCCCGGATTTCGGCTTCGTCCTTGATTCCGCCCAGCGACATCCTGACGAACTGACGCTGCATCGCCCTGGCAATAGACTGCCCCAGCGAAGTTTTACCTACTCCCGGCGGGCCGATAAAACACAGTATCGGTGATTTGCGGTCTTTTTTCAGTTTAAGCACAGCCAGGAATTCAAGTATCCGCTCCTTTATGTCCTTCAACCCGTAATGGTCATGATCAAGTATTTTTGCAGCTTCCTTGAGGTCAAGCCGGTCTTCGGAGAAAATGCTCCACGGCACCGAAACCAGCCAGTCTATGTAGTTATATGCCACATGGTATTCAGCGGAGGCCTGAGGAATGACTTCCAGCCGTTCCAGTTCTTTGCGCACCACTTTTTCAATATTTTCCGGCAGTTTCAATGTCTTCAGCTTCTCTTCAATTGCAATGACATCGGGATTGCGATTCTCTTCACCCAGTTCCTTTTTGATGGTTTTGAGTTGTTCCCGTAGAAAAAACTCGCGCTGCGAGCGCGACAGAGCATTATGCACCTGACTCTGTATCTCGGAGCCAAGATGCAGAACTTCCACTTCGCGATTGAGCAGAATAGTCAGCAGTTGCAGCCTTTCATGCAGGGTCGGCAAGGTCAGGATACTGAGTTTCTCGATGAATGAAATATTCAAAGTATCCGCCATCAGGTCAACTACTCTGGAGTTGTCATTGACATTCAATATTGCAATCTTCAGCTCTTCCGGGAAATTGGGCGAATACGAAATAATCTCCTGAAACTGGTTGATGCTGTTCTTAATCATCGCCGCAGTTTCCATGCTGTCGTCTTTAGACTCGACCACATCATCCACTATCGCGCATTTGGTTGAATCCTTGTCGCGCGTGGTTCTAAGCATGCTCACCCGCTTGATTCCCCTCACCAGCACCCGGACAGTGCCATCCGGGAAATTCAGCATCTTGACGATGCGGGCGACTACCCCGATACGGGAAATCTTAGCGCCGAAAAAGTCAAATGGCTCAAACTTATGCTGATTTCCGGACGCACTGAGCATTTCATCGGTCGGTAATTCGCTGAAAATACCAAGCAGACGGTTTTCATTGGTGGCATTGGTAATCATCTGGACATTGTCCTGGCCTTCGATTACCAGGGGCGTCAAGGTATAAGGAAAAACCAGTATTCCTTTCAGGCACAATACAGGAACAGAATTTTCTTCATTACGCGTGCTGCCGAGAATGCCGCCGCCTTTAACGGTAATGCTTCCTATTTTATTATCTGCCATATTTTCCTCCTGTTGAACATAATAATATATACATCTTATTTTTATCTTTAGCGTAGCAAGTGAGCAGGAAATAAATTTAAATAATATTTCCGCACTTCACTTCTGTAATTATTTATTATAGTACACAGTTCAAGCATATATACAAGGCTGAAAGCGAATTGAAAATGCTAAAAATCAAATATTGAGAATCTCATCTTCCGTACATAGCATCCGCAGAGCGTCTCCGGCCAGATAAAGCGAACCGGTAATAAGCCGTCGTGCAGAGACATTCAATTTCATAGCTTCCTCAATGCTTGAAGCAGCGACACATGGAACTCCTGATATTTTCCCCAGCATCACCGATAATTCAGCGCCGGTCCGGCTCCGCCGGTCACCGCCCTGCAGGGGCACAAAGATGAACTCTTCCGCATACTCACTCATAATCTTCAATATCTGTTCAGAATCCTTATCGGCAAAGTTGCCGAAAACTATTGAGAACTTCTGTCCTGGAAAAATCTCGGAGAGGGATTCCATTAATGCCGCCGCTCCATCCGGATTGTGCCCGCCATCAATAATTGAACCGTCCGGCATGAACTGAATCCTGGCCGGCCAGCGGACATTCTCCAAGCCGGCCAGCACATTTTCCAGCGGGAAACTGAATTCCCCGGCAATATGTTTCAAAAGCATAAAAGCCAGCTTGAAGTTCTGCCGCTGAAACTTTCCGGCAAGTCCCAGTTTTATCCGGAAACCCTCATAATCAAAGCTCTGCCGGCAGTAACCGGGGGCAGAGATATCAAACTGCAAGTCAGCACAATCACCATCCTGAACAATATTCAATTGCGATCCGGCCTCCCTGCAACTTTCACTGATCACTTTCAGCGCGGCATCCGGCAGCCTGCCGCAAAAAACCGGACGACCTTTTTTGATGATACCGGCCTTTTCAAAAGCTATCTTTGCAATAGTGTCGCCGAGATACTTCTGGTGCTCCAGAGCTATTCCGGTAATTACTGAACAATAGGGAATGACCACATTGGTAGAGTCCAGCCGCCCACCCATTCCGGTTTCCCATACCACCCAGTCAACTTCATACCGGGCGAAATACAAGGCCGCCATCACGGTGGTGAACTCGAAATATGTCGGACAACGGCCTGCCAAGGCCATTTTATCGGCAAAGGGACGCAGCAGAAAGACAAGTTCGCTAAAATCCGCCTCAGATATGGCGGCCCCGTTCAGACGAATGCGTTCACGCGGTGAAATCAGGTGCGGTGAAGTGAACAATCCAACTTTGAATCCGGCCCCGCACAAAGCGGCGCTGAGCATGGCGGAAAGAGAGCCTTTGCCATTGCTTCCCGCCACATGAATAAAACGCAGCCTGCTTTCCGGCGAACCAGCGGCGGCAAGCAGTTCCGATACCTGTTCCAGGCCCAGCTTTATCCCAAACTTCTGGAGCCCGTTCAGATAGGCGCAGGCATTTGCAAAATCCGGCATCAGCTTAATTCAATCTGGACCAGCTAGGCATGCTTACATTCATGGAAAGATTGACCAACTGGCGGTATTTTCCGGTCCAGGTGTCAACAATATACAAGGCGGAACTGCGTCCGTTTTTCCGGCTGCAAACCACTTGACGGTTATCCGGAGCCCATGACGGAGACTCCCAATGACCGGGGGCTTTGAATATCTGTCCGGAAGGTTTCTTGCCTTCCAGGTCAATTACAGCAATGGTGTACTCGCCGTCAACGCGGGCGGAATATGCAATCTGATTATCCTTTGACCAGTCAGGAGTGGCCGCTTCAGTGCCGATTGTTCCAAGCAGGCTGGATGCGCCGCCGCTGGCGCTGACGCGGTATAAACGCGGCACTCCGCTCTGGTCGCTGACGTAACAAATCGTGCCGCCGGTGGGATTCCAGCACGGAGAAGCTTTCGTCGCAATGCTGTTGGTCAGACGCAACTTGGCCTCGCCGTTAACCGCTCTGATGTAAAGTTCAACCTGACGGTCCTTGCTCATAATCATCGCCAGATTTCTGCCGTCCGGGGAAATCGACGCCCCGGCATTCAGCCCGGGATAGTAGGCAAGACGGCGGCTCATCAGCGGTGAAAGCGTTGTCTGGATTATTTCCGTATCAGACCGTCCGTACATTGTGTAAACAATGGATTTGCCGTCCGGAAACCAGCCCGGCTCCACGCACAGCGTGTTGTAGGAGGTGATCTTTTTCACTTCGCGTCCGTCAATATCGCAGGTATAAATATTCTTGATGCCGTGCGAGGTTTCCGCGCAGAAGACCATCCGTGTCGCACAGATGCCGTCTATCTTGAAAGTCTGCTTCAGCAGCGCGTCAATTGCAGCCTTGGCCGCGCGCCGGTCGGCGCCGGAGACTCTTACTGAATAGGAGGAGCCTTCACGCTTGGTCAGAGTCAACTTCAAATCGCTGCCGGAAGAACTGCCGGCCAGTGTATAATCGGCGCTCGGAGCAGTATAGATATCGAACCATCCGCAGGCGCTGACCAGCGATAAAACTTCTGCCGACACCTGAGTATTCCCGGCCACTCCGGTGTAATACAGCGTCGGATTGCCGGCAAAACCTCTGGCTGTCTTTTCAACTCTCACCTGCGCGGTTGCCACAGTCACTGCCAGTACTCCAATGGCAGCCGTAAGCACAAATCTCGATACCATTTTCAATCTCATTTTTAAAGGGGCTCCTGTTGCTGTAAATATTTTATGCATAACTGCATGATTTAATAATTTAACACAGCTAGTAAAATAATAGTTTCAATAGGATTTTGCCAGTCCAATTTGAAAAAATACAGCCTTTTTTAAACCATTCACAAGTTTATTTTTACGTTTTACCGTGTAGATTTAAGCTTTGTTATATTTATATGGATTTTTTGCCGCAGACAGGATTTATGATAAAGCCAGTTGAATACAGTATTGAAAAAAGATGGTCGCCGGAAATTCCGGCGGATGACGACTTCGACGGGATTGCCGGCGATGAGCAGTTCCATGACAACGAAATCAACGCTGCCGCCGCCGCGGCAATACTCGAACTCACGGAAAAGTTTTTTCTGGAGGCAAGTCCGCTGGCGGAAGCTGAAAAATACGGCGGACGGGCTTACGAGTATCGTCCTCAGCAGTCGGAAATGGCCAGGCGGACGGCGGAAGCGCTGGTCGGACGTCACAATCTTTGCGTCGAAGCCCCTACCGGCGTCGGCAAAAGTTTCGCCTACCTGGTGCCGTTAATCTATTACTCGCAAACCCAGTCCAAACCGGTGCTCATCTCCACCGAAACCATCAATCTTCAGGAACAGTTAATTGATAAAGATATCCCGATACTGGCCAAGCTGACCGGAATACAATTCAAAGCCGCGCTGGCCAAAGGCCGCGGCAACTACCTCTGCCTGCGCCGCCTGACCATGGCCTCCGGCGACCACCAGGATGAACTCATTCCACTCGCCTCGCTGGTGCTCGACATTCAGCGCGTCGCCAAGTGGGCGGACGTGACCAAAGACGGCAACCGCGACGACATGGACCTCAGGATCGACCCTTCATCCTGGGGCTACGTCTGCTGCGAGGCGGGAAACTGCGGCGGCCCCAGATGCGACTTCTTCAAATCATGCTTCTACTGGCGCGCCAGGCTGGAATGGGAAAAGGCCAATATCATCGTCGCCAATCACGCCCTGTTTTTCACCGATCTGAAAATGAAGCAGGACGAAAACCTTGAAACCACACTCCTGCCGCCATACTGCGCCGTAGTGATTGACGAATCCCATACGCTGGAAAACAATGCCGCCGAATATCTCGGGCTCCGCGTCAACAGCGCCGGGCTGCACAGTTTCCTCAACCGGCTGTTCAATCCGGAAAACGGCAAAGGACTGCTGGTCAAAAGCGGCCCGGAAGCCATGGAACTGCGTTCCGTGATCGCCGACATCAAGCGTGACGCCGCCGCTTTTTTCAACATGGCCGAACAGTTCCTGCTGGAAAAACAGGACAGCGTCCGGCGTTTCCTGAAACCGGCGCTGATTCCGGACCTGCTCAGTCAGCCGCTCGGCAGGATGCGCAATATGCTGACCGAATTCATTAAGACTCAGGATGATAAAGATTTTAAGACTGAGCTGGAATCACAACTGATGCGCTGCGATGCCTATATTGACGGCATCAACGATTTCACCCAAATGACCTATCCCGAACATGTTTACTGGATCGAGGAGGACAAGGTCGGGGTATCGCTGCGGGCCGCTCCGCTGAACGTCGCCGCAATCCTGGAGACCATCCTGTTCTCCAAGACCTTTCCGGTGATCCTGACCAGCGCCACGCTCACCGTGAAGAACAGTTTCGATTACTACCGCTCACGCGTCGGCTACGGACGTGGCGCGGAACTCCGCCTCGACTCGCCGTTCAGCCCAGCCCAGGTTCAACTGTTAATCTCCAGAGCCATGCCGGAACCGACCGACCAGACCTATAAAGACGCGCTGTTGCAGGAAATACCGAAGTTCCTGATGATGACCCACGGCAAGGCGTTTGTGCTTTTCACCAGTTATCAACTGTTAAAATACTGCGCCGAAAACCTGAAAGACTTCTTCGAGGACAACAATATCACCCTGCTCACCCAGGGCGAATCCATGACCCGTTCCACCATGCTCAAAGAATTCAAAAGCGACATCAACTCAGTAATTTTCGGCACCGACAGCTTCTGGACCGGCGTGGACGTTCCCGGCGAAGCATTGTCCAATGTCATCGTCACCAAATTTCCGTTCGCCGTGCCGTCCCACCCGCTGATCGAAGCCAGATGTGAAAAAATAGAAGCATCCGGCACCAATGCTTTCATGGGTTACAGCCTCCCCGAAGCCGTGCTGAAATTCCGCCAGGGCGTGGGCCGTCTGATCCGCAGCAAACACGATACCGGCATCATCGTCATCCTCGACCGCCGGGTTTTCTCCAAACGCTATGGACAATATTTCCTGGACTCCATCCCCCCCTACCCTGTACATTATAGCTGAGATCACGGACAAACCGGAAAGACAAAAAAGCTCATGCGCAAGCGGTCTCTAAACTCTCCGGAATATAATTTAGCAGCGACATCCATCCCGGACGGTGGTCCGGAATGTGCGAGTGCGGTATCCCGAATGAGGATTCTCTAATCCCTACGTAATGTTGTGGTCCGGCAAGTTTTTTTTGTAATAATTCTTCGGACGTTGCTTGATTTTTTTTAAATATGCATCATAATATTAGTAAGTTAAACAGAAAATTGTGATACTTATAAAAACTATATAGAGCAGGCGATACATCCGGTTTGATGTGTGGGGCTGGGCCGGGTTTCCGGCAGCAGGAAGAAATACCTGTGGGACTATGATTTTAACAAATTATGGTACTACAGGTATTTTTTATGCCCGGTACCGGAAAGGAATTGATGGCTAGAATTAACGGTTTTGCAAATGATTATTCGGGCTTGTCCGCTAAGGAAGTAATCAAACTCCAGCAGGAACACGGTAAAAATGAGCTGGTTCCTGAACAGAAGGATACTTTCTTCCGGAAAGTGCTCGAGATTATAAAAGAACCGATGTTCCTGCTGCTGTTCGGTACGGCACTGCTTTATTTCATTCTGGGGGAACCCAAAGACGGCTCAATCATGATCGGCTTTGTTGCGTTCATGGTCGGGATCAATGTTTTCCAGGAATGGCGGACCGACCGGACGCTGCAGGCGCTGAAAGACTTATCTTCGCCCAAAGTCAGGGTCATCAGGAACGGTGTCATCGAGAAGCTGGACAGCAAAGAACTGACTGTCGGCGACATGATGCTGCTGGAGGAAGGGGAAAAGATTTCCGCCGATGGTCAGATTATCGAGATGTTTGACCTTGGCGTAGATGAATCAACCCTCACCGGCGAATCTGACGTTGTCTGGAAGAAGCTCAGCCTCAGCCCGGATGATCAGGAAGCTCACTGGCGTCGCGATTATTGTTATGCCGGGACCGCTGTAACCCAGGGTACGGCAATTATTAAAGTCATGGCAATCGGCCTGAAAACCGAATACGGCAAAATCGGGCTGGATATTCTTTCCGCCCCGCAGCAGCCGACCCCGCTGGAGAAGCAAACCCGCTATCTGATCAAAGTCTGTTCTCTCATCGGACTGATACTGTTCATCCTGGTCGCGCTGGCCACTTACGTTCACACCGACAGTATAATCGGCAGTATTCTTTCCGGGATCACACTGGCCATGGCCATGATTCCGGAAGAGTTTCCAGTAATCCTGACAGTATTTCTCGCCATGGGGGCATGGCGTCTGGCCCAGAAAAAGTCTCTCATCAGGCGGATGCCTTCGGTAGAGACTCTTGGTTCCGTGTCAGTGCTGTGCGTGGACAAGACCGGAACGCTTACTAAAAACAAAATGACGCTGCAGGAACTATCCCCATATAAAGATATTGCTGCGGGTGATCTGTTGTACTGGGCCGCGCTGGGCTGCGAGACCGAGCCCTATGACCCGATGGAACAGGCGATACTGGCGAAAGCCGTATCTGACGGCATTAATAAGCAGGAACTGTTCAGCAACAAGCTGCTGCTGGAGTATTCTTTTGACAGCGCAACCAAAATGATGGGCCATGTCTGGGAAATCAACGGGGCTCCCGCCCTGGCGGCAAAAGGGTCGCCGGAAAGCATTCTGCCGCTTTGCCATTTGAGCCCGGAAGACAGTGCTAAACTGGAGTCGGCGCAGATTGCGCTGGCGTCCAAAGGTTATCGGGTGATCGCAGTGGCGAGAAGAACGGACATGCCGTCTGTTCCTGATGATTTGAGCAGCAATGAGCTTGAACTGCTCGGCCTGCTGGGACTTGAAGACCCGCCGCGCGAAGCGGTTCCCGGAGCGGTCAAAGTCTGCAATCAGGCGGGCGTCCGCGTGGTGATGATCACCGGCGACAACGGCATTACGGCCAAATCCATTGCCGGCAAAATAGGCATTCCGCATAGTGACGAAGTCATTACCGGCAAAGAAATTGACGGGATGTCGGATGAGGAACTCAAGGAAAAAATCAAAACGGCGAATATCTTTGCCCGCGTGATTCCCAAACACAAGATGCGGATAGTAGGGGCGTTCAAAGAAATCGGCGAGATCGTGGCCATGACCGGGGACGGCGTCAACGACGCCCCCGCCCTGAAATACGCAGACATCGGCATTGCCATGGGCAAGCGCGGCACCGGCGTCGCCAGGGAAGCCGCGGATATGATCCTGCTGGATGATAATTTCACGACCATCGTCGAGACTGTAAAGGACGGACGCCGGATTTACGACAATATCAAAAAAGCGGTCTGCTATGTCTTTGTAATTCATATCCCGATCGCCCTGATTGCATTGATGACGCCGGTCATACATTTGCCGCTGCTGCTGCTGCCGATTCACGTCGTGCTGCTTGAACTGATCATCGACCCCACCTGTTCGATTATTTTCGAGCGGCAGCCGGCGGAGGATGATATCATGGACCGTCCTCCCCGTCCTTCGAAAGAATCGCTGGTAAACATGACAATGATGGTAAAGGCATTGCTGCAGGGCCTGTCAATCTTCGCCGCCGCGCTGGGCTCATATTCATATCTGTATGAAAATGGCGCACCGGTCGAACTCGCCCGGACTTTCGCGATGGTTGTACTCGTATTCTCGAACCTTTTCCTGGTATATATAAATCAGTCCAATAAACAATTTGCCATGGCTATGCTGTTGAAATGGCGGGATAAAGTGATTATATTAGTGAATGCCGCGATTTTTGCGGCGTTGGCGCTGATTGTTTATCTGCCGGCCGGTAATGCTGTCGCAAAAACAATGCCGCTGAGTTTTAATGAAGTTGCCGCCGCAATCGGACTGGCTGCATTGGCCACCTTGTGGTGGGAACTGGTGAAAGCTTTCCAAATGTTTTTTCCGGCTGCTCAAAGACTGAAAAAGTAACGATTTATATCTGGCAACAGAACAATAAAATTAAAAAGGGTAAATAATGGATTTGATTAAGCAATTGATAGAAATGGTCCTTCATCTCGACAAACATCTTGGTGAGCTGGTAAATTACTTTGGCCTCTGGACCTATTTTATTCTCTTTATAATAATTTTCTGCGAGACAGGATTAGTGATTACTCCATTTCTACCGGGGGACTCTCTGCTTTTCGCCATCGGCGCGTTGTCCGCAAGCAACCAGTTTAATGTTGTGGCTATTGCCATTGTGCTGACCATCGCCGCGATTATCGGCGACACGGTCAACTACCATATCGGCAAATATATCGGACCAAAAGTTTTTCACAAAGATAATGTCCGGTTTTTGAACAAAAAGCATCTGATCAAGACGCATGAATTTTATGAACGGCACGGCGGCAAGACAATCATTATCGCCAGGTTTATGCCGATCATCCGGACATTCGCCCCGTTCGTCGCCGGCATGGGCAGCATGTCTTACGCCAGATTCATCGTGTATAACGTTGTCGGCGGCGTGCTGTGGGTAATGCTGCTGGTATTTGCCGGTTATTTTTTCGGCAACATTCCAATTGTCAAGAAGAATTTCACTCTGGTAATTATGGCGATTATCTTTATCTCCATCCTGCCGGGTATCATTGCCTACTGGAATGAAAGAATGTCCTCAAAAAAGGCCGCCAGGGCGAAAGCTGTTTCCGAACAAACTCCGGAAGTTGATAATTAATCTTTTTTGCTTTTATTATGGAGATCAGACAGGCAATGAAAGTTACAGAATCCAAGCTTGCTGGAGTAAAAATCATCACCCCCCGGGTGTTTCAGGATAACCGCGGCTTCTTTCTGGAAAGCTATAACCGCCGCAAGTACAGCGAATGCGGAATGGATCATGATTTTGTCCAGGACAATCACTCCAAATCGGTCAGGAATACATTGCGCGGCCTGCATTACCAGATCAATCCCGGACAGGATAAAATCGTCCGGGTAATTGCCGGCGAAGTTTTTGACGTCGTTGTCGATATCCGCAGAAATTCACCGACATACGGGCAATGGGAGGGATTTATTCTTTCCGCCGAGAACAAGTTGCAGATCTATATTCCTAAAGGGTTTGCCCATGGTTTTTGCGTACTCAGCGACGAATCCGAATTCGTCTATAAATGCAGCGAGTACTGGTCGCCGCAGGATGAGCGCGGCATTATCTGGAACGATCCGGATATCAATATCCAGTGGCCAGCGACCGAGCCGATACTCTCCGCCAAAGACTTGAAAAATCTGCCGTTAAAAGAGCTGGAACCATTTAACTGAGGATTCGGCAACATGAAAAAGCTGGCAATACTTGGCGGCAATGGCATGCTGGGGAGCGATTTGAGAATTGGCGCTGAGGCTTCCGGCTGGACTGTTCAGATTTACGATCTGCCGGACTTTCAAATCACCAATAGCCGGCAGCTTGAAAAAGCAGTAGAATCCTGCGACTGTGTGGTGAACTGTGCGGCATATACCGCCGTCGATAAAGCCGAAAGTGAACCTGATTTATGTGAAGCAGTCAATGCGCTGGCAGCCGGAGAACTTGGCCGAATTGCCGCGGCAACCGGCAAATATATCATTCACATCAGCACAGACTTTGTTTTCGGCGACCTCTCCGACGCACCTCAGAGCGAGACTGACTTGCCTAACCCGCTGAGCGTCTATGGCAGATCAAAACTGCATGGGGAACAACTGCTCGCGGCGTCCGGCTGCCGTCATGCCGTAATCAGGGTTGAGTGGACTTATGGACGACACGGCAACAATTTCATCTCCAAAATATTGACGCTGGCAGCGGAAAGGGAATCGCTTCAGGTTATTTCCGACCAGACCGGTGCCCCCACCGCGACCACTGATGTTGTCCGGGCTATCCTTTGTTTCCTCGATAACAAACAGGAAGGCTTATATCATTTCGCCGCAGACTGTTTTACGTCCCGTTATGAGGTGGCGGAGTTCATTGTCCGCCAGGCAGGGCTTAAAACCAGCGTGCATCCCTGTTTGAGCATTGCGTTTCCAACGCCTGCGGTCAGGCCCAAAAACTCTAAATTTAATTGTGCAAAAATAGACCTGATTCTGAACTTCAAACGCCCCGCATGGCAGAATGCTCTGACCGATTTTATCAATACCATAAAATTACAGGAAAAGAAATGAATATTCTATGTTACGGTTCACTGAATATTGACTGTGTTTACAAGGTTCCTCACATCGTGCGTCCCGGTGAAACCATCGCCAGTTGCGAATATTCTGAATTCCCGGGCGGCAAAGGCGCCAATCAGGCAGTCGCCGCCGCCAGAGCCGGAGCCGCAGTATTCCATGCCGGCAAAATCGGACGTGACGGTATTGCTTTAAGGGATGTTCTTGCCGCAGAGGGGATTGATGTAGCAAACGTCGCGGTAGACCAGAAAATCCATACCGGACGGGCGATTATTCAGGTGGAAACAGGCGGGGCTGAAAATGCCATTGTGCTTTTCCCTGGAACCAATCAAGCCATCGGCAAAGCGGATATTGACACTGTATTAGCTAAATTCGGCAATGATACTATGCTGATTCTGCAAAATGAAATCAGCCATGTTCCCTATCTGATTGAAAAAGCTAAAAAATCCGGGCTGAAAATCTGCTTTAATCCGGCTCCGTTTAATCCTGAAATCAAAGGCTATCCGCTGAAAATGCTGGATATCATCATATTAAATGAGATCGAGGCGGAAGGACTCAGCGGTGAATCAGATCCGCAAAAAATAATCCTCAAACTGTCAAAAATCCTGCCGGAAACTGAAATCGTACTTACTCTGGGTGCTAAAGGTGCGCTATATTATTACCTCGGCGAATCGCTGTCTGTACCTGCGGAAAAGGTTAAGGCGGTTGACACTACTGCCGCCGGTGATACTTTCATCGGTTATCTGATTGCCGGGAGAACTGCCGGACTGAGCGCCGGGCAGAGTTTGAAAAACGCCTGTCGCGCCGCAGCAATCACCGTGACACGGCCAGGCGCCATTCCATCAATTCCTTTCGCTGCGGAATTAGGATAAATCTATTTTACCGACGGCGGCTGAAATCATTGCAAAATAGTTTTCCTGCGGCACATATTCCGGAATGCTGTTACCGGAACCCAGCGCATAGCCGCCGCGTTTCGCGGTCCGCTCAAGCATTGCTTTAGAGCGCTGATACACCTCTTCCGGAGTCTTGCGGCAGACGAAATCCAGATCTATCCCGCCCAATACCGCAATCCGGCCGTTCAAGTGTTCGTATGCATCTTCCACCGGCTCGATAGTGTCCTCATATGAATGCTTGCCGTCATACTTGCAGACATCAATAATGCTATCCATCAGGCTCTCCTGGTTGCCGCAGGAATGCAGAATCGCCGGTTTGCCGTGGCTGTGAATGGCTTCAGTTATTTTGACATGCCAGGGGATGATGTATTTTTTCATATCATCCGGGCTCAGCATCGGCTGACTGCGGAATCCCCAGTCATCATTGGAAATCATTGCCCCGACGGTGTCATATTTGCCGACTATTTCATAATGTTGCACAAGTCTTGACCCGACATTGTCCGTTACTTCCTGCACCAGTTCCGGGTCATCGTAGAGCATCATGCAGAGATTGTCATAACCGACAATCGCAATGATATTCTCCAGCACACCGCCGGGACCGGGAACAATCAATTTCATGCCACGGGGGATTTCCGGTGCGACGCGGGACAGAACATCATAGTCTGAGTCCCCGACCACCGGCCAGACATATTTTTTGAAGCTCTCACGGTCGGTAATCAAGGCCCCTTCATTCAAGGAGATGCTCTTATCATGGCTTCTTTCTCCGCGCGGAAACCCAAATCCTGCATGAAAAGTGCAATAATCGTATCCGGCACGGCGAAATGCTTCCATATAACGGTTACTGATTACTCCGCCAAGCCGCTCATACAGCGGACCGTTCAGAAAAAATTCAAACAGGGTCGGGCGGTCAGGTTTTTCACAGTTCAACACTTTCAGAATGTTGTCAAAATCCGGCTTTCTCATATTATTAATCCTTTATTGATAAATTGCTTATTATCAATTATAATCTTTTTTATCTAAAACTCAATCATCAATGAACTTGATTATTTATCACATACAGCTATTTTTTATCTTAAACGATTATA
>JBAYIO010000050.1:0-38640 GCA_041665605.1 Victivallaceae bacterium
AGTAAGTCTATGTATTCATATCTATGATACAAATTGAAGCTCATGTATTGCAATTATGGGCTGAATAATAAAAAATTTTACTTTTATGAATCATAAAAATCTCAGTCCGACAGGCTCCTAGGCTTATAACCAAATGATTTTATAACTTTTTGAATGTGTATTATTTTAAAACAGAGGCTCTTTTTATGCGTTTTATTGAACTGACATTGTTGACCGGACTATTGATGTCCGGATATTCAGGGCAAGGGCAGGATGTTGTTAAAAGCGAAAAATCCGCCATTTTTACTGGATGAGTTTTTTGACCATGCGGGCCTGATATCAATGACAATTTTTTTTACTTGTTTTTAAAAATCGGGTATTGACAATATTACATTGGTCTGTTATAATAGTTTTATGGCAACCGGTTGCACTGGTGCTTTTTTTAAAGCCTGACCGGCAACCGGTTGCATAAAATTAAGGATTGATATGAAAAAACAGATAACGATTCGACAGATTGCAGGAATGGCCGGCGTGAATGCCTCGACGGTGTCACGCGTATTTAATCTGGACTGCGGACATTCCATTTCTGATGCAATCCGGAATAAAGTCCTGTCGATTGCGGAACAATATGAATATGTGCCGAAAGGGTCAGCCCGCTCCCTGGCGCACGGCAAAAGCTTCAATCTCGGGGTGATTCTGCACGATATTGAAGCAGACCTGTCGTCGCCGTTTTTATCGCTGGTGCTCAGCGGTTTCTGCCGCGAGGCGATGCGCGGCGGTTATCAAATGGTAATATTGCCGGTGGAAGGCGGCGACAGCGACAAGGAAGTAGTCCGCTACATCCGTGCCGGCAATGCTGATGCTTATATGGTCGGAGCCCCGCTGATGGGGTCGGAGACCGTTCGTGAACTGGGAAAAAAACAGATTCCGGTCGTTACTTATATTGCGGATAAAGTTCTGGAAGAGCAACTGCCGAATGTCTGTTACTTCACGGTTGACAACGAGCCGGCGTTCAAGGAAATGTTTACTGCGGTGAAAGCTCACGGCTTTGACCGTTACGCGTTGTTTTGCAACAAAAGCCATAGAGTAAATTCGCGGCTTAACTTAAACGGCCCGTCTTTTGGGGTAGAGCAGTCGGAAGTCATCGAGTTTGAAGGCAGCATCAGAGATATTGCGGCCTGGAATACGGCGCGGCGCGCCGCCGCCGGCGCAATTGACCGGATTATGCGGCATAAATTAATCGTCTGCTCCAATGATCTGATCGCCTTCGGATTATGCGACGCCCTGCGCGAGGCCGGAATTCAACCGGGGAAGGACATTTCCGTCATCGGCTATGACAATATTGAACAGAATCCCTGTTTTGTCTGGCCTGGAACACCTGAAGCGCCTTTTCTGGCAACAATTGAAGCACATGAGAAAATCATTGGCTCAAGTATGGCCGGACAGCTTTTAAATATGTTGAATGAAAAGAACGCGATGCCGGGGGTTGTCAGGATTCCCGCGAAATTCATTCCGCGGGACAGTCTTGTCCGGAGATGAAATATGTTAACTAAATTAAACAAAACTGAAAGGATTGGGCAATGTTAAAATATGTTCTCACATGTTTTGCGCTATTGGGAGTAATCGCTGAAAACAGCGCAAATGATGAATGGTTTGACGGACAGCGCGACGCGCAGGCCGTTTCGGCGGCGGTATGCAGGGAATTCGCTTTCGACAGCTATCCGGAACTGTTTCAAATTGCGCTTTGGGAAAACGGGGATTACCGGAACAAAGCTGTGATTACCGGGAAATGGACCGATCTGGATAAGAACGGCGAAGCGGTTTATCCGCAGGCAAAAGTGAAAGTCAGCGTCAAGTCAGTAGCCGGCGGCGAGACCGCGTGGCGGATTACCGTCAATCCGACCGGGAAATATGGCGTTTTTTATGTGAAATATCCGATGCTGGCGGTGCCGAAAAGCACTGATCCGGCGGAACGGCTGGTGGTGCCGCAGCAATACGGCCGTGCGCTGGAACATCCGTCACGGCTCAAGGATTATTATGACGGGGAATTACCCAGACTGAAAAATGCGATCTGGTACGGGCCTTACGGCGGACAGAAACAGACTATGCAGATGCTTATTTACGAACTGAGCAAGGGCAGTTTCATGTTGTGGACCCAGGACCCCGCCGGTTATGCCAAGGATTTTGTCGTCAGCGAAAGCGAAGTTAAAGGCAATCCGGCCGGCAAGGCAATGCTGTTTTATGTTTATCATTTTCCTGCTGAAACCGGGCAGGCAGGCGCCGCCTGGGATTCGCCTTATCCGACGGTGACCTCCAGGTTCGCCGGCAGTTACTATGCGGCGGCCAAGCGTTACCGGCAATGGGCGGTCAAGCAGCCATGGTGTGCAAAAGGTACTATCATGGAACGGATAAAAAGCGGTGATCTGCCGAAATGGTTTGCCAATAACACGCTGTGGGCGACATGCATCAACCATTATAATCTGCCGATGCTGGAAGATTTTGCCGGAGCATTCCCGTTTACCGACATCGGCGTATTCCTGACCATGTGGCAGCGCTGGCCTTTTGACACGAATGTTCCGGAATATTTTCCGCCGAAAGATGAAGCCGGATATAAGAAAATGCTTGCGGCGCAAAGCAGACGTCTCCATTTCATGCCTTACATGAACATGCATCTGATTGACGGCGACTACAAATGGGCGGTGGATAAGTTCACTTCCGGACGCGCTCTGGCTCTGCCGGAACACGCCATGGTAACGGACAGCGCGGAATGCCGGGATTACGTCGAGCGCTGGGGCGCTATCAAAAACGCAGACGGAACCACCCGCAGGCGCTTCATGTATCCGATGTGCCGTTCGTCGAAATTATGGCAGGAATACTTCAACGATATGGTCAACAAGAATTTGCAGCATTACGGCGCGGACGGACAGTATTTTGACCAGGTTGCCGTACTGCCGTATCCCTGCTGGGACAAAACACACGGACATCCGGCAGGCTTCGGGCCCTACCTGCTTCAAGGCGGACGGCAGATGCTGGAAAAAGCCAGGCTGGATAATCCCGGGAAGTTGATTTTCGGAGAACATCTGCAGGAATTCTACATTGGCGCGCTTGACGAATGCTATGCCATCTGGCCGGCCTATTACAGCCCTAATACCATAATTGTGCCGCTGTTTCCGCTGGTTTACCAGGATTACATTTCACAGCATGAATGGAGCATTATACCTCAGACGCTAAAAAATCCTTCAGATTTTGCCCATGCGCTGTCTCTGTCCATCCATCTCGGGCATAAACCGGGTTCTTTCGTGATGATCGAGACCATTATCGACCTGCTGCATTCGGAAAACAGCCGTGCGCTGGCGTTCCTGAAGCAAATTGAAGCAGCGCTGCGGGTCAGCAAGTCAATTTACGGCGAAAAGCTGGCGGAGCCGGAAATTACCGGTTCGCCAATGCACGAAGTGTCATTATGGGAAAGCGCTAACAGCAGCCGGAAAGTCAATGTTCCGGCAGTAAGCGGTTCCGCCTGGAAACTGCCGGAATCAGGACAGATCGCACTGCTGCTCACCAATGCCGGAGCGCAGGCTGCGACAGTCGGGCTGGTTTCGGAATATCTGCCGAAGCAAACGGAATTACAGGATATTCGTACTAAAGAAAAGATGGCATGGACGCCTGAAACAAAAATATCGCTGCCGCCGCTGTCCGTCAGGATGCTGATAATCGGCGCAGCAAATAATACAGGAGATAAAAAATGAATATTTTACGGAAAGCTGCTCTGATTGCCGCCGCAACCGCACTCGCCGGTGTTGTAAATGTGAGCGCCGGAGATGCGGCGGTTAACGATCTTGACAAAGTTTCAGGCTGGATTTTTGATCCCGCCAAGTCTGCACAGATAAAGGCGGATGAGTCAGGTGCAATTGAAGCCAAAGGTCAACTGATTTTTTATTCCAGGGATTTTATAACTATCGATCCGGCTAAAAAATATCGGTTGTCCGGACAGTTCCGGAGTGCGCCGGGAACCCCGGCCGATCGCTTTTACTTTGGTTTCCAGCCTTTTGACGCCAGCCAGAAACCGATTCTGCCGGAAATGGTCGGCATGGTCAGCGGAACCGAAACTGAACTGGCCGCGCCCTGCAAGCCGGCGGACAAGACGCTGAAAGTGGTTGACGCCTCCATGTGGCTGACCGGCAACAAATATTGCATCGCTTTTAATATTGATCCGGCCGGAACCGATCTGCCCAACCGGACATTGTCCTCAGCCGGCATTAAGGCGCTTAAAGCCGCAGGTTCATCATATGAGGTGGAGCTTGATAAGCCTTGCGGTGTCAGTGCCGCCGCCGGAACTAAAATCCGCCTGCACCAGACCGGCAGCACTTTTATTTATCCCGCGGCGGAATATGCGGAAGTTCCGGCGGCATGGCAGGAATTTGCCGGAGTTATCAACCCGGAAGCGGCATCCGGTTCTCCGCGCGACGCCTGGTGGAAAGGGACTAGAATATGCCGGATTATTATTCTGGCTAATTACGGGCAGGGTACTGCCGGAGCGGCTTTACAGGCAAAGAACATCAAACTGGAGGAACTGGATGAAAAAAAGTAAACGAGAAATTATTAAACAGAACTCAGACCAAAATAGATTAAACAAAGGAGAAGGCAACATGTCAAAGAACAGAATTTTTACGCTCATTGAATTGCTCGTGGTGATCGCGATCATCGCAATTTTGGCCTCAATGCTGCTGCCGGCGTTGAACAAAGCCAGGGATACGGCGAAAAATGCGAACTGCCAGTCCAACCTCAAGCAGATCGGCAGCGCGAACAGCATGTATTTAAATGATTCCGCCGATTTTTTTGTTCCATGGAAATATAATACCAGTCCGCCGCGTTACTGGACTTACACCTTTCATGCCGGGAAATATCAGACCTCGCTGAATGTGTGGCAATGCCCGATGGCATACAAGACTATCGACCCGCTGTATTTAACCGGCCAGCAGAGCATTATTGTCAACGCCAAAGTCAGCGAAGCGGCATTGCAATGGCAGTTCTGCTATACCAGCTACGGTTACAATCAGAATCAGCTTGGCGGAGACATCAGCCTGATAACTACCAGAGTAAGCCGGGTCAAAGTTCCGAGCAAAAAAGTGGCGTTTGGCGACAGCCGGCAGCTTAACGCCAGCGTTCCCTGGTGTGGAATTGATACAACTCCTACCGCCACCGGCCAGCTTGATGACCGGCATCCGCAGTTCAGCTCCAACATAACCTGGATTGACGGACATGTATCCAATGTATCCAATGTCAGGTCCAAACTGGTGGCTGCCGGCGGTTTGCGGGCTTCATATTGGATGCCGCTTAAAGACACAACATACATGAACCAAGATTTGAATTGAGGAATTTACCGCAAAATGGCGACTGAACTGGAAAGCGGGCATTCCGCCCATATGAAAAAAGCCGAGAATCTTGGTATTCTGGCAAAAGTCGGAAGACCGCTGAAGATAGTGTTTCTGGGAGCCGGCAGCGCATTCTTCAGAGCGTTGTTCACCGATGTCATGAATATTCCGGGAGCAGATACAGGAGAAATGGCGCTGGTGGATATAGACGCGCCGCGGCTGGCGCTGGCCGGTCAACTCGGAGAAAAATTGACAGGTCTGGCCGGCAAACCCGGCTGGCGGCTTTCCCTGCATACCGACCGTCTGCCGGCACTGGAAGGCGCTGACTACATCATTAACTGCATTGAAGTAAGCGGCACCGCCTGCGTCAAGTTCGACAACGATATTCCCATGGAATACGGCATTGATCAATGCATCGGCGACACCATCGGTCCCGGCGGGTTGTTCAAGGCATTGCGTACTGCTCCGGTATGGCTGGAGGTGCTGGCCGATGTGGAGCGTATTTGTCCGCAGGCCTGGGTGCTGAATTACACCAATCCGATGAGCATTTTGTGTCTGGCGGCGGCGAGATCCTCCAGTGCTAAAGTTATCGGACTATGCCACAGTGTGCAGCATTCATCGCACCAGTTGGCGGAATATCTCGAAGTGCCGTATCATGAGTTGAAATGGCGCTGCGCCGGAATCAACCATATGGCATGGTTCACCGAACTGACCCATTGCGGCCGGGATATGTATCCGGTACTGAAACAGCGGCTTGAAAATGATGCTGAACTTCTCGGAAAAGATCCGGTGCGTTTTGACGCGATGAAATATTTCGATTATTTCGTTACCGAGTCGAGCGGTCATTTCAGCGAATATCTGCCGTATTACCGCAAACGGAAGGAATTGATCACTAAACATTGCGGAACCAGATATAACGGCGAAAGCGGTTTCTACGCCAGCGGCTGGCCGCAATGGCGCAGGGACAACGATAATCTGCGCCGTAAATACCTCAGCGGCGAGGAGCCGCTGGATATGTCCCGCTCCTGGGAGTATGCGAGCTTCATCATCGAAGCAATGGAGACCAACTCGCCGGTTAAAATCTATGCGACGGTGATGAATAACGGACTGGTCTCCAATCTGCCGTATGACAATGTGGCCGAAGCAGCCTGCATTGTCGACAGCAATGGTATCACACCCGCCCGTTTCGGGCGTCTTCCGGCACAGTGCGCCGCGCTCTGCAGCTCCAACCTGCACATGATCGATCTGGCTGCCGAAGCCTGCGTAAACCGTTCCAGAGACCTGGCATTCAAATCACTGCTGCTCGATCCGCTGTCTGCCGCCGTATGCAGCCCGGCTGAAATCAAAGAAGTGACAGACCGTCTGTTTGAAGCTGAAAAAGACTTTCTGCAAATGTACCGCTGAACAATCCCGGACGAACATGGAAAGGAGGGGTAAAAGCCTTTTGTCGAAGCTATTGTCTGCTAAACGATGAAAACTTTTTAAAACCGGAAGAAGGAGGCAAAAATGAAAAATTATGTCAAGCTGTCATCGGCATCTGTATTGTTTGCTTTTTTTGCGCTGCTCGCATCAAATGTTTTCGCGGTTTCTTATGAAGACATCAATATAAACAGTTATGATCTTGCTCTCATACCGTGCGGACATGGCCGGGTGGTGTCTACCGCAACTTACCGCAAAAGCAGCTACCCGTCCATTAAACAGAGTATGCAGTTCATGCTGTTTTATAATGCGGGCGCCACCACCGGCTACTATGTGCAAACGCAAGATTCCGCGGCCAATGTAACCGACTGGGAAATTCTATCAGTCAATGGTGTGAAAACATTGCGGTTATCATTTTATTGCACTCCTGAACCCAATATCGTAAAAGAGACGATTGCGATTGATCCGGCCCGGCCGTATTTGTATGCCGCGGAAAGATACAAAACCTGGGCGTTTCAGCAGTCCTGGGCTAAGCGGAAAATATCGAAATTTGATTCAGTTAAGATTGTTGCGCTTGGCGGATCTCCATATTTCGACTGGCTCAGAAATACGGAACTGCCGCCGTTCTTAAGTGAATTTGAAGAAACCAATACCAGTATTGACAATCCGGCGACCGCAACCTGGCTGACTTTATGGCGGTCGGATGCATTCGATATTTACTATCCGAGATACACGCCGGCAACTTACGGCGGCTCGTTCAGTACGCTTTTGTCATCATTGCACAGTCGGGGCTCAATTCCCATGCCTTATATCAACGGCTGTCTCTGGGATGTCAGAATGACGGATCCGGATGGAGTCCAAAGCCATCAATACAGCGACAACAACATGTGCAAAGACAGCGCGGGCAATCTGATATATTATAATACCGGATCAAATATGGCCTATGCCTGTCCAAGCGCCGCGCCGTGGAAGGAAATAATTCTTCAGGCCAGACAGAATAAAATACTGGATTCATCGTCCACAATGAGTGCGGGCGTATATTACGATGTGGTTGCCAGTACCGAACCCAGGCTTTGTTATAATCCGGCCCATACCCACGGCAATGGCAATTCACTCATCTGGCAGGAATCATATCATTGGATTTTGTCACAAACTGCCGGAGTCGTGATGATCGAAGGGTTTGCGGAAAATTATATTGATGCGACAGATGTTTTTCTGATGCATCTCTATTCAGATTCTACAGATAAAGTTCCATTGTGGAATGCCGTTTACGGTACGATCAGCCGCAGCGCCGGATGGTATGTCGCCGCCGCCGTCCAGACTCCGGAAACAACGATGACTGCGCTGAAGGAAGCCAGATCATTCGGTTCCCGTACATGGGGCAGCCCCTGGCTGGCCAGCAGCGGCAATGCTATGACTTATCAGGAGAATCTATTGACGGCCGGCTATGAAAATGTGCTGAACATGATCCGCGCCATTCCGGTAGTATTGGAAGATGGCACAACAGGCATAACCAAATGGTACAACAGCGGCAATATTTCCAATGCCTATGACAGTCTTTATGGCAGGAATGTTATTCAATTGACTGGCACCGGCATTGCATTTACCACGCCGGATTGGACATATGCCGGTTATACAAACGCCCGCTGGAGCGTCAAGCGGACTAATTCCGCCCCTGTGATGACCGGATTCAAAGTAAGCACGGTTTCCGGCAAAACGGTGTATTTGTATTACATCAACTGGGCCGTCACTACTGCGCCGACGATAAGCGGCAGCAATCCTTATTACATCTATCATGGTCTCGGGATTGCGCCGTCAAACAACGGCTGGCAGACGATTGACCGCGATCTGGAAGCTGATTTACAGGAAAAACTGCCTGGTGAAACGATAGATAAAGTCAAACAATTCATAATGGCCAATAACCCAGGAAGCGTTGGCGATATAAAACTGTTTCCGCGCAATCCGTGACCCAGGGCAGAACGTTTTAACCGGATTAAATCCAGACAATAGCGGCCTGTTGCTTATTTTCAAGTGTCACGGGGCGCACGAAACGGGCCACTCGTGGGCGGGTTAAAACGGGCCAAGAAAAATCACTACAGGATAAAATGCTGTGTCCGGTTAAATTCTTATTATGCGGAAGTGTAGTTTTTGTTATTTTTCCAGGCACAGTGTTTGCAGGCCGGACAATTCCCGGCGGCGATTTCGCCGCGGAATTTTTCGGAAAGTTCATTGTTGAAGATTTCAATCAAATCGTTATTCCGGATATTGCCGGCTTTGAAATCATAGAAATCGGTGCAGTAAAGAACATCCCCGTTATATGCCACGTGCAGACGGTGAAACGGCGCCAGGCAAAACGGCAGCGCGGCAGCCTCGCCGTGCGGCAAATATTCCACTGCTGTCGAAAAACGGCGTGCATCAATTTCGAGCTGCAATATCTGAGCATTTCTATCGAGTTTATTTAGATAATTCGCGACATTGTCGTTAGCCCATGTGTCGATGGACGCCGCATCCATGCCGAAAGTTGTTTTTAACCAGTTTTTGTATGCCGCACATTCAGCGGGCGACAGATAAATCAGCGTCTGCAGAATTATTTTATCCGGTTCCAGCTTTTCCAGCATATGCGGGATTTCCGGCATGACATCAACGTTATCCGGAGAAATAACCGTCATAAAGATTATTCCGGCGGTTCCGCCTTTAAGCAGTTTTACATTGGCGGCAACCTTGTCGAAAACTCCATGTCCGCGAATCCGGTCATGTATTTCGCGGGGCCCGTCAATGGAAATATAAACGGTTTTGAAATTATCCCGGATCAAATCGGCGAAGCGGTCAATCAAAACGCCATTGGTAATCAAGCTCGATTGAAACTGATTGGCTTTCAAATATTCGACAATAGCTTTAAATTCCGGATACACCAGCGGTTCGCCGCCCCAGAGTGTGATCTCCGGCGAAATCCCGGATGTTTTGCGGTACTCGATCAGCCGGTCAATGACGCCGCGCCATTCTTCAAAACGCATGCCGGCATCGTCGCTGCCGGAGAAAAATCCTTTGCGTCCCCATTGTCCGCAGAAATAACAGCGCAAATTGCATTTCCGCGTCAGTTGCAGGTGGACCATTTCCAGTTTTTTCTCCGGCAGTAACATATTACTATTCTCCGAAATAATTAAACGACATGAGTTTTGCTTCTATTGCCCGTATCTGGCTGTCCATCAGTTCCGGTGAATACAATGCACGCTGATTGGCGATGCCGTTCCGCAGCATCGCCCGGCGGATTGCTTCATTGGCGGCATACATGTCATCAAGTGATTCCCGGACATTGAATCTGCCCGGCGAAGTCGGGGCAGGGGGCCAGCGGGAGTCGGAGACATAAGCGCTGGTCACTGCTTTAAACGCCGCGTCCAGATCGCCGTCCAGCGATCCCAGTTTCTGCTTCAGCCTGGCGGCCACGTCTTTTATGCCGGTAAAAATGGAAAAACAGACAGGGTCCATTATTCTGGAATATTCGGTATTGGTCCAGGCTTTGGCGGTGCCGCCATGCCATGCCGCGCCGTTTTCAATGCAGTCGATATAGTCATTGGTAAACACGTCTGCCGAAGCTGCGATGACTTCCGACGGCGTGCTGAACTCATAGCCGCACCCGGCAGCCATATCCAGCAGTTGCTTGAATCTGGTGACACTCTCCGGTTCATGTTCGAAGAATCTGGCCTGATTGAACTGCTTTACATAGAAATACGCTGAAGTGCCGATATATTCGGCATCCTCGGCATACGGCATGATAAAACTGCCGCTGACGGCAATGCGCTGTTTCCAGTTTTCCAGTATAGTGCGCAGTTCATCAACGTTCACCGGCTCGTTCCGCATCCCCTCGGTGGCGCCCATCAGGAACCACAGCATCGGATTAGCCATGCAGTCGGAACGGAAAATCATGTTCAGGCCGTTAGCCGCTCTGGACGGATTAGTGATATATTTCAGAAACTCCGGTTTATCCTTGATATATTGCTCAATCTTGAACAGATGATTCTTGTTGCTGTGTCCCTGCACGTCATAGGTCAGTCCTGTCGCTTTGCGGATTTCTTCAAACGACAACAGCAGCGAATCCGCGTCCATGACCAGCGAATCGAAACCGGCCGCTTTATACACTTCCGGCACGTATGAAGCCCAGCCGCACTCCGGGTTCCAGCCGACTGAAGGCCGCACCCCGATGTACTTTTCCCAGATATCCAGCGCATGCCGCAAAGAATCCAGGCAGATTTCCGGCGAAATATTACTGAGCATGAAATGAATGTACGGCGAGGAAACCGGCTCGATTTTGCCTTCCGTCACCAGCATCTTCAGTTTTGCCAGCACTTCCGGCGCCTGCTCAGCCATCAGTTCAATGGTCCGTCCGGAAGCCTCAAAGGCGATCCGGTAGTCCCCGCCAATTACCACGTCGAACAGTTTTTCGTAGGAATTCTTCATAACCCACTGCCGTTTTTCCGGCTTGAGCTGTGAATACTGGATATTGGCATGCGGCATGAAAACAATTTTCGGTTTTGACATTTTTCCTCCTGCGGATTTAATTCTTTTAAGTTAAATACCTAATGTATGTAAAAATTGCAGCGATCTCCGGCAGCCGTCTTCAACATCTCCGACATTTTCATATTCGATCAAAGCCGGACCGTCGTAATCCGCCATCGCCTCCAGCAGCGCCCGCCAGTCCATGGCGCTTTCGCCGCAGGCGGCCGGACGGAGGCTGTCCGAACCGGCTGCCGGAACAAAATCTTTGAGATGGACATAGACGATGCGGTCTTTGAACTGGAGGTAGAATTCCTCCGGATGTTTTATCCCGACGGCATAAAGATTGGCCGGATCAAAAGTTATTTTCATTGATTCGGGCAGTTCCGACATCATTCTCGAGAGTGCCTCCGGATGTGATGAAGTGCTGTAAAAATGTTTTACGCCGGACTCCGTGACAGTTACTCCGCCGTGTGTTTCAATGGCCGGCATGATGCCTTTCGCCGCCGCATGCTCCGCGGTTTGGCGCAGACAGTCAATCATAACTTTCCAACGTTCGCCGGAGACATCCGCCAGCGGCGAAAATCCGGCAAAAATCCGCAGGCGGTCCGCCCCGGCTTCGGCGGCAATGTCAATGACCCGTTTCACCGACTCCAACTGCTTCAGATTGTCGGCTTTTTCCGGCAGGGTGAAGTCATTGCCGGCTGAAGCGCAGCTTAATTTAACCCCGTAGCATTTAAAGAGCTTGCGGACTTCGGCTATTTTATTTGCCGAAGCATCAAGCTGCAGGACATCATTATGATGTCCGGCAATGCTCAATTCCAGTAAATCCAGCTCCAGAGACCTGGTTATTGCGAGTTGTTTTTGCAGATGTGTTTCCCGGAACCCCCATGCAGCCAGTCCAATATTCATGTTCGCCTCTCTGAATTATTTTTTTTCCCAGTCAAAGATTACTTTGAATACATTGTCGCCCTGCTTCTCCTTGTACTCGTAGGCTTCAGCGCATTTCCGCACCGGCCATACTTCCACCGGAAAACCGGAAGTGTCGAATTTGCCTTCGCTCATCCATTGCAGAATCTGCTCTTTGCAGTCGGGGCCCAGCGCGCAGGTCATCGTGATGGTGCAATTTTTAGTGAACCAGTGGTTATATGCATCCATGACGATCCTTCCCGGATAATCACCCTGCAAATGGATATGCGCCGGTTCGTCGTCACGGCTCCAGCCGCCATCTTTGATATAACGGTGCAAATGGCCGACCATCTCAGTGTTGCCCGAACATTCAATCAGTTTATCCGCTTTTTTACCGCCGGTTATCGCCGCTAATTCTTTCTCGGCATTTTCCGGACTCAGTACATGGTCTGCGTATTTTCTGGCAATCCCGCGTCTGAACTCGCAGCGTTCAATGCACACGGTTTTGAGTCCCGGCTTTATAATTTTAAGGATTTGCAGAGCGCTGATTCCCACCATCCCGGCGCCGATCACCGCGACAGTTTCGCCATCTTTAAGATTCAACCGCTTTATGCCTTTCAACGCCACGCACGGCAGATACGCCAGCACGGCGTCACGATCCGAAACATTGTCCGGAATCTTTACCATATAATCAAATGGCGAGGGCGCGGTATACGAATCTTTTACAACGTATTCAGAGCTGCCGCCCCAGGCCGCGCAGAGATTGCCGAAGTAGCGGCATTCGTTGATCATCACCCGGTCGCCGACCGCAAAACATTTCGCTTCCGGGCCGGCATGAACAATTCTGCCGACATTCTCGTACCCGGGCACGCACGGATAGTATAATGACTCCGCCGGCTGCAAGCCCAGCCAGGTCTTCATATCAGTGCCGCTGCTGATTCCGCTCATGGTGGTCTGTGCGACGTAACTGTCGGGACGCAATTCCGTAAGCTCTATTTCCCTGAATGACACCTGCCGCGGCCGTTCGATCACGATTGCCATACTTTTACGATATTTGTTGTTCGCCATCGTTTATTCCTTTTTTTTTGCAAAACATGTTTAGCAAAGTTATAAAAAAATCATTTTCAGGCAGACTGCCTGATGATTAATTCGCTTTTTAAAATTAAATGCCCGCATCCGTTTCCATTAATTGATCCCATCAAGGCTTCAAAAGCTTTCTCGCCGAGCAGACGCGGCCGGTTATCAAAAGTTGTCAAAGCCGGAGAGAAATAACGTCCCAGCGAGATATTGTCGGCGCCGGTTACGGCAATATCCTGAGGAACCTTGAATCCTGACTCCCGCAGGCCGAGAGTTGCGCCAATTGCCATGGCGTCATTGGCGCAGACAACCGCATCCGCATGATTTTTCTTGTTCCCGAAAAACTTTTTGACTATCTCATTGGCCTTGAATTCATTAAAATCGCACCTGAAAAGATTTTTTTCAGAAAACTCTATCTGATTATCCTGCAATGCCGCTTTGAATCCGTTATAGCGTTCCGTGCCAGGGTAACTTGACGCCATTCCTCCTAGATAGATGAACCGGCGGCGCCCTTGTCTGAGCAAGTATTCTGTTAAACGGTATGATACTTCAAAATTATCTATATTGACACTGGAAATATCAGGCTCGGGATAAATCCCTATTCCTGTAACATGCCTGTTTTCGGCGGCAAATACTTTTTTCCATGCTTCCGGAATCTTGAATCCGTAATAAATCAGGCCGGCTATCTCTTTGTTGCGGAAACTATTAAATATCTGCTGTTCATCCATGCCGTCGCGATAGATGCGCACGGAAAAACTGTATCCGGCTTTTTCCGATGCGATTGCGATCCCTCCAATGATTTGAGCAATATTGAATTCCGACAGCGGACTGTCTTCGCCGATATTCTCTCCGGTTTCAATTAATATACCGATATTCTTAACCAGCTTCTGATTCATCCGCTGGGCATGAATATTGGGCAGATAATTAATTTGCCTGCAGTAATTCTTTACCTTTTCCTCTGTTTCAGCACTAATCCGGCTCTGTTCGGCTTTTCCGCTGAGAATCAGGGATACAGTCGCTTTACTGACTCCGATATCTTTTGCAATTTTATCCAGTGAATACATTCGCAACCAATTTTTAAATTAATTATTATTACTCTGCAAAACTAGTTTAACACTAATTTTAGTTTTTGTCAATACGTCAAGATTAAAAAATAAATTAATATCATCCATGAGTGGTTTGATGCTATATATTCCCGAGCAGTTTGAAACTCGAGACAAAACAGCCTGCTGCTTATTTTTCAGCGCGGTTTAACTTTAAAAAACTTGCCTGCCGGGGCGAACCCCGGCAAATAGTTTTAACTGCTTATTTTGCAGGAGTCTTCTGCATCTGCTGCTGAATCATCTTGCGCATTTCCACCTGCTGAGCGCGGGTAACCGGACTGGTCGTTTCATATCTGGCTTTTTGTCTTTCAGGTGAATTGCGTCCACCGCCTGGAGGAGGTCCGCCCTGGCCCCCGGGACGTGGCGCCTGTGCACCGCCCTGCGCACCCTGTGCTTGCTGTGCTGCACGGCGCTGTTTCATTTGGTCAACTATTTTCTCAAGTTCTTTCTGCTGCTCATCTTTTGACATCTTAAAGAATTTATCGAGCCGTTCCTTTTCCATTTCCTGGAAAACCGGGACTATATTTTCGCGCAGTTTGGCTTGTTCATCTTTAGGAATATCCGGCGCTCTCATAACCTGCCATGGATTCCCTTCGCTGAGCTGCTTGACGTAAGTTTTCTTATCATCCATTGACAGTTGTCCGAATTTATCGGATGCCAGATAACCGGCTATCTGTTTCTTGTCTGATTTTGCAGAAGGGGCATCCTTCAAGCTGGGTTTAAAGAAAAGATAATATGTTCCGGACGCAAGAACGGCTGCCGCCGCGATCGAACTGCATGTCCAGATAATCATTTTTTTCTTTGACTGCGGCGGTGGCGCTACGGCTTTCTTCCTGCTTTTGATATACATGTTGTTCATAAACGTATGCTCCTGATAGTTATCTAGGTAAATTATTTTTTATCCATCGGGTCACCGACATGGCTATCACCCCACAAATAATTCTTGGCTCCGTTGGTCATTGGTTTGCCGTGAAAACAAGCGAAATCATTCATTAATATAATATTTGTTCGTTCTGCCCGCTGTATGCCATTGGCACGATTGGAAATCAATATAAAATCATATTCGTAGCTGGTGCCTTCCGAATCGAAATATGTTTTGTCGGCATACGGAGTGCCGTCCGCACGGAAATATACATCTGCCGCACACATAAAAACTTTATTGCTAGCATCGTAGTATGGTTTCAGCAATTGGTAGATCGGTGTATCGGTAGTGTTTATCGAAGGCATCTTGGCAGCATTCGGAAGAGTTTTGTAATCGTTGGAATATGATTTGATCATTATTCCGATTTGCCGCAGATTGCTTTTGCAGGCAATGGTTCTTGCTTTATTGCGGGCTTTGTTCAGGCCCGGCAGCAGCATCGCGGCCAATATCCCGATAATGGCCAGCACAACGAGCAGTTCAATAAGCGTGAAACGGTGCAACTTCCTTTTCATAGATTCTCCTTATTTATCAATATTTTAAATTATAGGCCGCCAAAAACACGTTTGCTGGTGGCCTTGCTGTCAGATTCATTTTTCTTATAGACTGCTTCCATTTCCTGCTTTTCGACGTCGTTCAATCCGGACGCTACTTCAGGGGGAATGTGTGATACCTCTTTATTTTCTTCTTTTTCCTTCGTCTCCTTTTCTTTTTTAGCTTTTTCTTTTTCCACAGTTTTTTTGTCAGTTCCTCTTATTTCGTCAAAGAAGGCGCATCCGCTGCCGGCGCTGATCAATGCGGCTGTAAGAGCAATGGTCAGCAAAAAACGATTTTTCATAAACATTTAGAATTCTCAGTCCTTATATATTAATTACAGATATTGTGCGGTTATAATTTTTCCTGCATTCTCTTTTGCAGCCTGATGAGTTCCTTCTGGCGCATTTCCTCCAGTTTCTTCAACTGTTCAGGAGTCAGGATAAATTTTAAATCATTATAATTGCCGGACAATATCTCAATGTATTCTCCGGTCCGTTTCCGCCTGAAATCCTGAATCCGGTCAAAACCTTTATCCAGAACCGGGTGCATTTTCTGCTGCTGTTCCGGCGTCAGTTTCAATTCGCTTACAAAGTTATCAAAGACATGCTGTCTGAAAGACTGGCTGTTCGAGTTCCGGCGGGCAGGGGGCTTGCCGATGTAGAACCCGATGACTCCGCCCAGCAGAATGCCGGATAGAAAAATCAGCACAAATGCGCCCCATATTTTTTTTGCTTTAGCGGTATTTTCAACTGGCATTATTCCGGTTGCTTCAGTCGTACCGCCGGCAATGGAATCGTCTTTTTCGTTATTCTCCATTGGTATTATTCCTTATTATATCGTTCATGGCGAATATTTTGTCTTCCCATTTGTTGACGTCCTGGCTGTCATCGCCGTCAGTCTGGAAGAAGCCGAAAGCAGCCGCCAGAATCAACGAGGCTGCAAGCGAGGTCCAGGCCAGCCGCCAGATAATAACTTCCTGACGCGGACGCACCGGCCGTGCCGCCGGGATTGCGATGGCGCGGATATTGATCATTAAGTCGCGCTGCCATTCAGGAGCAGACTGCAATTCGCCGGAATCCGCCTGAAAGCATGTTTTAAATGCTTCTTCGACTTTTCTTATTTCGTTTTTATTCATCTTTTACATTCTCCCGGCAATTTAGAGATTATCAGTTTCATTTTAGCCTTGGCCCGCATGGCCCTGATTTTGGTTTTAGCCATACCCCACTCCATCGCGGCGGCAGCTTCTTTCAGCGGCCAGTCTTCAAAGTAAATCATTTCAAGCAGCGCCCGGTCTTCCGGAGATAATTTATTGAGACACCAGCCGACCAGTTCCTTGGCTTCCTGACGCCTGACCAGGGTCTCGAATTTTTCGAGCGAATCGCCGCGGCAGACCTTTTCCAGCCACTCAAGGTGCTCATCATCAGGAGCGGCCGCCAGTACTTTTCTGCCGGCGCCGCATTCCCGCCAGTAGTTGCAGCAGGATCTGACGGCAATGCCGGACAGCCAGTTTCCAAACGGCTTATTCTGTGAAAAAGACCCCAGCGCCTTGAATGCCGCAATAAATACTTTATGCGCCACTTCCTCGGCATCCGCCGGCGGAACTCTTTTCCGCACGATGGAGAACACTTTGACCTTGTGCTCTTCCACCAGCAATTCAAAATCATCAATATTTCCGCTTAAGATGCGGTTAATTATTTCAACTTCACTCGGTACTGTCATCTTTTCTTTCCGGCAGAACCGAGCAGGCCGATCATGCGGTTTCTGCGATAATGAAAACGGTTCTGTGATTCATTATTAGTTGTTTAGTCGTTGCGGTTACATAAAAAGTTACAAAAAAATAAAAAATTATTCTTTTTTTATCATTAAAGGAAGTCCGGCCTGTTCTCTGAACCGGTTTACAGCCTGCCAGAGTACCGGGTCCCGGTACAGCATCTTGACTAATTTTGAAGAACTCAGTCCAAGCGATTCAGCCGTATCTTTTAATGAAAATTCATTTTTAAACAAATGATCAACCATTGCGGCGGTCCACAGCGGGTAGTCCGCACTGTCAATGCTGACTTCAGCACGCTCCGGAGCCGACGGGGTGACGGTTCTGACGTTCAGCGCCAGTTGAACCCGCAGCTTCTTCAGAGCTTCGTGCCGGTTCTGATGCTGGCTTCTGCCGGAACAGTCGGTAACGGTTATGCCGGTCGGCGCATGGCGCAGCCTGACCGAACTGGAGGTTTTGTTCCGTTTCTGTCCGCCGTTGCCTGAACCCTTGAATGCTTCCATGCCGCACTGCCGGAATAGTTCTTCGTCGTTCATTCTCAGCCATTCATCGCGTTCATCAGAAATAATGAAATCTGTTTTTTTATCCATAATATGATTATATTCCGCATGGTCGGTTGAGTAATAAAATAATGCCGCCGGGAGAAAATACAATGCCGGAATCAGATTGCGATGACCAGTTTGAGCACAACCCGCATCAGCACGGTCTGCGCCATCAGCATAGTTCCCGCAATACAGATCAGCACGGCGGTCCGTCTGGTCAAGGGTTGCTCCGAGATCATGGCGCAGGCCAGGACAAGCGGAACCGGCATGTAAAATATCAGCAGTCTGCCCATTTCTCCTCGGGTCAGCGGTGACAAACACATGAAGAACAGCATGACGGCATAGAGCAGCGTGAACAGTATGGAGCTGTCGGCAAGGATGGCTTTCAAGCCCTTGCCGCCGGCGGCAGTCATTTTTCCGGCAAGCAGGAAAAATGGGAGGAAGAAGCCAATCGGGCCGAGAAACAGGAGAAAGTCAAAAAAGTTCAGTGCCGCCCAAATGGCTGAGCGGCTGGTTGCGGCATGAAACCTGGCCTGGTTGTGGAGGCATTGCAGGAATATCGCGATGATGTTGAAACCGGCAAGGCAGCAGAGCAGCGCCACGGCAAGTCCGCCTGCCGCCGCGGCCGCCGCGATGGTTAAATTCTTTCTCATATTGCCCGATGCGAAAGCCGTCATCAGGAAAAACGCGAAGACCAGAATAATCATAGTTCCATAGGCCAGCGTAAAAATTGTTCCAAGCCCAAGCATGAATCCGCATAATCCGGCCCACAATAGCGCCGGTTTTCCGCCGTTGGCGGCCAGTACGAAAAACAGACAGCACAGCGAGGTTATGAAGAAGAACGGCGGATCATAGTGTCCGGTAAAAAGTATTGCACCTGGTATCGCCAGCAAAGTTAATGCCGTCATTCCGGCATAAGGGAATTTATTTTTTGCCAGGACGAACGCCGACAGCAGGATCAGCCCTTTTGCCATTGTAATTCCAGCCAGCATCATTAACACCAGCAGGCCGGCGGCGTAAGCCATTACAGTTCCATTGTCCGCGGCGATTTTCTCAATGCTGCCGGCCGGCAGCATTTGTTCGATAAATTTGCGCAATGAGCTTGATTCTTTGCATGCTTTCAAGGCAAGCCATGAGAGCAGGATGTTGCCGGGCGGATGCACGTCAACATGTTCCGGGGTGGAAAGCCTGTTGTGCTGCGGTTTGGTGAAATCAGAGAAATATTTTACCGGTGAATCTATGGTCGCCGCTTCGGTCATGTAGCCGGAAGTATATTTATCAATTATCCCGACCATATTTTCGTTGATGCCGGCTCTGCCGCTCAACAGTATCTGATAATCGATAAACAGGCCGCACAGCAGAATCAGAATCACGCCGGCGGCTTGGCCGTGAGCGGAGGCGGAGCGGAAATCGGTCAGGAATGCTATAACCGCCGCCGTGCAGAAAAAAATAACTACGGTGATGGTTTCAAAGATTGGAAACTCAAAGTTCTGTATCCGGTTCCAGCACCATTCCCCCGGTACTCCCAGCGGGATTCCGCCTGAAAGGACGGCCAGAATCAACAGCAGTGAAACTGCAGCGCATGTTGTAATGCCGACAGAGAATCTTTTTTCGCCTCCGGTCAATTATCTGCTCCTCGACTGCGAATTGCTGGAACTGGGCGCTGAATGGATGGCATTCAGTTCAGCGCTGCGCCCAGTGCACTTTTCGCAGATTCCGTGATTTTGTCCCATTGCTTGTTGACGACATATTCCGGGGTCAGGATATTTTCCAGAGAAACTGCATATACCTGCGGGATTGCCAGGTAACTCTTAATTTTATCCAGAGTGATGCCGCCTTTCGGCAGAATGTCCAGCGGAAGATGTTCGAACGGCTCCAGAATTGCTTTCAGGTAATCAACCCCGCCGGACGGTTCCGCCGGGAAAAACTGAAAATGCACACAACTGTTGAGCAGGATGCGTTCAATGTCGGAAGGGGTGTTGGCGCCGGGGGCGAAAACGATCGGCGATTTTACGGCGATTTTGATGGATTCTTCGCAAACCCCCGGGGCTGTGGCGAATTTTGCTTTCGAGTCGACGGCGCGCAGAAATTGATCCTTATTCAGGATGCCGGACGCCCCGATCAGAAAATCCGGAAATTCTTTGGCGATTTCCCGGATGGCTTTGCTGTCGCTGTAACGCCTGAAGGTTATTTCCATGGCCGGCAGTCCGCCCCTGATTAGAGCTTCGGCAACTTTAAGCGCATCCGCGATTTCTATATCTTTAATCGTCAACAGAGGAACAATTTTATATTTGCCCAGGCTCGTAAACATAATTTTAAATAACCTTTCTGTTGGGTTTCTGCTGATAAATCCCGAAATTCCACTGTCCCATGAGACATCCATAAAGCGCAAAATATACTGACAAGTGCTGAATATACATTGCAAAAAATATATATCAACCGGAATTTGTCCCCGCTTTACAAAGTAAAACCGCCGCGGCTTATTTTTCAGAAAAGGCGGATTGCATGTGAAATATTTATATCATTGCAATAATACAGAATGCATAGCCGGCACGTTATCCTCCGGATAAAATTAATTTACCTTCTCTAAATATTCAAATTTCGCGCCGTAAGCGGACAATTCACCACAGGGATCGCTCATTGGTAAAATATTAATAAAAGTTTATAGTAGTTTGTCAGAGATGACGACTGTGTAGATATTTAAATAATACAAGGTGAATGTTATGATTACTGCCATTATCGTTGGCGCAGGACATCGCGCGTTGATTTATGCATCCTATGCAAAATTGCATCCGGATAAATTAAAAATTACCGGAGTCGCGGATCCCAACAAGTTGCGCCGGGAAATAGTTGCAAAAGAATATGGGCTGACTCCGGAACAGTGTTTCAATTCCGCCGAGGAGCTCGCGGAGCAGGGTAAAATCGCGGATGCGATTATCAATGGAACGATGGACCGGCAGCATGTTTCCACTACGCTGCCATTACTGAAGGCCGGATATGATGTTTTGCTGGAAAAACCTTTTGCCTTAAACGAGGAGGATGCCAGAAAGCTTTATGCCGCCGCCCGAAAATATAATCGCAAGGTAATGATTTGTCATGTGCTGCGTTATGCGCCGTTCTACTACGAAATAAAGAAGCGTATAGTTGAGGGTGAACTTGGCAGAATCATAAATATTCAAACCGCCGAACATGTAAGTTATCACCATGTCGCCTCCTGTTTTATAAGAGGAAAATGGCATCGCAAAGACGTTTGCGGTTCCTCCGCCCTGATGGCTAAATGTTGTCATGACCTTGACCTGCTCACATGGTTTATGAGCGGAGTCAAGCCGGCCAAAATAGTCAGTTTCGGCGGACTGCATTATTTCTGCAGAAAAAATGCGCCGGAGAATTCCGGCGAATATTGTCTGCTGGATTGCCCGATTGAAAAGGAATGTCTGTATTCAACGCGCAAGCATCATCTTGATCATCCCGACCGCTGGTCTTTCTATGTATGGGCGGGGCTCGAGCATATAGACAATCCGACACTGGCGCAGAAAGAGGAATTTCTGAAAAACAAAGACAATCCTTACAGCAGATGTGTGTGGAAACTGGACAATAATGTAGTGGACCGCCAATCGGTGATGGTTGAATTCGCTGACGGCGTCACAGCCACACACAATATGGTCTGCGGCACCAGCCGTCCCATGCGGAAAATTCACATTATCGGCAGTCTGGGCGAAATTCACGGCATCATGGATGACAGCAAATTCACTGTACGCCACATTGATCTGAGACCGGGGCATGAATATTCGGAAACGGAGATTGATTTGAATATTCAAGGGGATACCGCCGGCGCTTTCGGCGGTCATGGCGGCGGCGACTTGCGGCTTGCGGAAGACTTCGTTTCTCTGCTTGAAGGCAATCATCCGTCACTTTCATGCACTACGCTTGAGGATTCAATCAACGGACATCTCATCGGGTTCAGCGCGGACAAATCGATGGAGGAAAACCGGATAGTGGAGTTGGACTCAAGTCAATTTAGCAATGCCGCATTATCATGATATATGACACCAGCAAGGAAAAATATCGAAATGAATGAAATCCGCTTAGTAGGAAAATGTATAGATTTAGCCAGTTCATCCGTTTTGCATGAGTTCAAAAGTTTTATTGCCGACGACTGGATAATTGCGGGCAAACCCGTGTGGACTGTTACGGACTCCTCAATTATTGGCGGTCCGGAACCGGATACGCATGGACAGATTTTTTACAAAACACCTTGTTCATGTGACATCGTTATGGAATTTGATGCCAGATTGATTGCGCCTTCGGATCATGACATCGTCTGGTGGTATCGGACTAATCTGGAAAGTAAACCATGGGGCAGGGGGTATCTAGCCGCTTTAGGCGGCTGGTATCGCAATTTAACCGGTATCGAGTCAGTGCCGGATTTTGCGCTTTCCTCAACCAGCAATTCATGCCCGGTGGAACCAGATCAATGGTATCACATTGTCAGCGGAGTAGTCGCCAGCCATCATTTTATCGCGGTGGATAATTCAGTAGTCTTTGAATTGCTTGACCCCGATCCGCTGCCGGAGAATCATAGCGGACACTTCGGGTTTGGTATTTTTCAGTCCCATGTGGAATACCGTAACCTGACGGTCTATGTTCCGAAATGGCAAAGAATTGAAGAGAAATACACTGAATAATTTTAAAGCAGATTCGTTGTTTTCTCTTTTAAACCATTATTCAAACTCCAGCAGAAAATAGTAGGTATTTTCATCAATATCAATTTCTATTTTCCCGTTACCGGCAGTAAGTGATTTTTGAATCCCAGTCAGCGGGGCATGATATTGCGCTTTCTTGAAATCCTTCTTAAGTTCCAGCGAAATTCTGGATGAAGCAGTTTTATTTCTGTCAATGGAATTTATTAAATTGTTCCCTGAGTTGTTAATACGTTTTTTTTCCAATTCTTCCATGCAGCCAACATCGAGTTTGTCAGCCAGCGCATGAACAAATGATTTATTGGCTTTTTTAAAGATGCGGAATTGCCACCCGCTGTCTGCAGGCGGGAATATAAAGCTTTCAGATATGAAGTTGCGAACATATTCAGCAATTGCCAGTTCTTTAAAATCCATCTGCATTCGGCCGGGAGTCCATAAAAGCCTGCCTTTGCCGCTACTTATCCCGATCCATTCCGCAGATGCAAGATTCCGCTGCTGATAAACTCCGGAACAAAGCGGAACGGCCTGCGCCTGTCTGCTCCAGGGCGGGAACGCGGCGATCCGTTCCGGCTCAACGGTTTTGCTGATAATTCCAAATTGTTCCAGCCACGGTTTGAGAACACTGTTTGCCCGCCGGTCATAATATCCGACAGGGCCGCCGGCAATAACAATACCGCCATTGGTGAGATAATTATTCAAGGCCGTATATTCTTCCGCGGCTAGACAAATAGCGCTGCTGATAATGAGGACTTTATATTCGGGAAAGACCGGTATTGCTGTCACTACATCAAACGTGATATTGTTGTTCAGCAGCTCAAAACATGTTTTGCTGTAATCCGCCGTATAATCTTTTTCCGTCATGCCGTAAAAGTCCCGCGACCATCTGGAGAAAAATACCGCGACATCAGCATCCGTCTCCGCGTCAAATAATCCGGGATTGTTTTTCTCCCAGTTAAATCCGTTCCCGGAAAGTTCTGTATCGTCTTTCAGGGAAAGCATTTCAGAGTCACGCAAACCCAGGCGTCCCTTCAGAGAGCTGAACCATGTGCCGGAGCCGAGAAACTTGTTGAACGCCCAGATAAAATCAGCGGCAGTTTCGCTGAAACCATAGCCCAGGCCTAGACACGGAGCGCTGTTTTCACGCCCGATGCCGACATGCAGCATCTGCGCCGGGAAATTGCCCTGCCAGCTTCCGTCCAGCGCGGGGGTGTTGCCGCACATTTCCAGCATAATATGATTGCATGGTTTAATGAATTCCTGATAGGTCATGCCGTAACCCGGAAGATGGGAGCCGACGCTGTCTGAACAGCAGGTCATTAATGGAAAATCTTTACCGGTAACCGTCTGTACGCCTTCAAGAAATTCCCGCGTTGTGCTGAAACGCATTTCGATCCAGTCCTTAAACGCTTCATTCTGATAATTCCCCCAGAATCCAGTATCGCTTACAGGCGGAACTTCATGCCCGTACTTGTCCATAAACTTTTTTCTGCAATGTCCGCAGCCGCAACTGGTCCAGCCTGAATAAAAAATGCCGTCGTCGCTCATCAGCCCGTCAATGCCGGTCTCTGTCCGCAGCCGCTGCACGTATTCCTGATAAGCCTTACGGAAATACGGATTATTCATGCAGAACTGTTCGGCGGTGTAGCGCTCCAGAAAAACCGGCTTGCCGGTAACAAGATCAATCATGCGCCAGTCATTAAGTTTCATTCCTCGATATGTCCATTCGTCGGCAATATCGCGGCTCGGGGCAAATGGCAGATGATGGCGGTTGCGCAGCCGCATTGCCAGCGCCTCCGCCTGACTGGAATAGCGGTGGGTCAGGACTGACGAGTGGTGATCAAAAAGCAGAATATCGCGCTGGTGAAGTTCATCTGCAACAAATTTTATCATGTCATGCAGATTCATCCACAGCGGCATGAAATCCCAGCGGAAGTGAGCGCCATAGATGACCGCCATATTGACCCCTGACGCTGATGCCTGATCTGCACGGTATCTGAACTTGTCCGCAATATCTTCATTGGGCCAGCTCAGGTCTTCCCAGGTAATCCACCAGCTTGCCGCTCTGTAATTTTCATTCTTCTTCAATTCACCACTCCTTTTTTTAGTCAAAAACGTTGAAAAAATAGCATTTGAAGTCGATTCCTTCAATAATAAATCAATAGAACTCCAAAAGAAAAAGCTGAATAATTATTGCACCGCATTATTTCAGTTCGACCGCAATTTCAGCAGACCATGATTGGCCCGGCTCCAGCCTGGCCGGTCGAAAGATGCCTTCCGTCGTGGGATTGCTGCCGCCGGTCCAGAAATATAGTCTTTCCAGGATCGCTTTAGGCCAGATTATATTGAACCGGGGCGTTTTCCGGTCGGCAACCGTAACGCAGCCGGAAATTCTATCCGCCGGAATATAGATGTTAGTGTCATTGGACGCCGCCGGAACCAGCGTTTCCGAGTCAGATATTTTGAATTCAACGGTTTTAATATCCAGGACGGGGCGGTTATGAGACCAGAAAGTGATTGATCTGGCGCTTGAATTTTCATTGCGGATAGTAGTTTTATTTTTCACTGATTTCATGCCCGGCGCAAAAGTATAATCTTTGCTGATGATCAGGCCCGCGAGCAATGGATGGCATAACTTATGTTCAAAGCTGATTTCCAGGTTATTTCCGGAGACCTGCAACTTCTTCAACTGGTATGGCAGGCGGCAGTCATTGGCCCAGCGGACAGACTCCGGCGTCCAGAAAAGATCGCGGAAAAAACCGTCCTGCCCTTCCTCCTTGTACATTACCAGATTGCGGGTTGCGGAATCAGTCAGCTTGCTGATTACCGCGCCGTCAGCGGGAATTATTTCCGCAATGGCTTCCCCGTTTTTTATGGTGATTTTTTCCGCAGTTTTTCCACTGGTTCCGGAAGCAATGCATTTCCAGGAATCTGTATCCAGAATGGACCATTGTCTGACGACGGCGGGAGTTGCGGGTTCAAGCGCGGTCGGCCGCCAGTTGGCGGAGTTGTCGTTTTCCGCCGCAGACAGAATGAAAAAACGGACGTCCCCCGGCGGCAGAGTAAAACTGATGTTGTTCAGATCGTTCGCCTTGAGTCTGCCCGAACCGGCTTTATTGGTGAAAAAACGTTTGGCGGAAGGTTCGGCAAGGCTGAATTCCCCTTCGCCGGACAGCAGGCTTAGCACGGCAGTTCTGGATTGCGCCGTGTCAAGGTTGAATAATGCGATCAAAGACTTTTCTTTATATTTTTTGACTGTGCCGCGAAGCATGCCGCCCTGAGCCTTGAGTTGCAGCAGGGAACCGGCGTCTGTCCCGTTGAACAGATAGTCTTCAAACATGGCGATTTCGCGCATGGCCTGCCGCTGGGCCAGTATCTGGCGGCCGTCAAATACATAGAATCCCATAAAAAGACACACCTGACGGCAGCCATGGACGGCAACGGTGAGCAATTCGCTCCTGACGCATTCCGGTGTAGTGAGACTGTAAGGATAGGTCGTCTGGTTATGGCGTTCGTCGGAAGTTACTACCGGAATAACCGATCCCGGATAGAATGCCTTTATTGCGGCAAGACTGCTCCAGAACTGTTCCGGCTTGAAGTAAGCCATCGGCATGTAATAATCCACATATTCCGCGTAACTTTTAATATCGCCGCAAAGCCGTTTCAACTGGAGCAGATTTGTTTCATCGGGTTCAAAAGGCACTGCACCAATTACTAATCCTGACTGGCAGTTATTCTCTTTACACCATTGTCCGTATTTTTTTATGATTTCCTTTAGTTGTCCGCTGCGGAATTGCAGAAATTGTTCAGGGAATTTTGCCTCGATTGCCTCGCTGTTTTTTAACCCGGCTGTGCTTTTGCCGTAATTTTTTTCAAATGCCTGGCGGCATACCGGACAGTCGTGATAATAGTCGTCTTTCAATGCCGGTTCGAAATCCCATGCCAGCATTTTCTTATCGAATTTGCCGGAAAAATTCAAGCTGGATTTCATGAATTTTTCATACTGCGGACTGTTGCTCATTCCGGTCAGGCAATGGTTCGGCACCTCAAACCAGAGAGTCCGGTTATTCGTCCATCCTCGTTTTTTCAGCAAAGCTTGTTTATCCGGATGCAGTGAGTTACTGACGCTGTCGGCGGAAACGCCGGACCGTTTCATAACCTCCAGCCACTGGCTGAATGCATCGGCATCGTTCAGGAAGTTCAGCAGCGGAGAATACCAGGAGGAAACGGTAAAGTACCCGGGCAGCGCGGCATCCGGCGCGGGATCGGTCAGTCCCTGGATTTTTAAATTGCCGGACGAAAGCTTTTCATTGCCGCGCCATAGACTCCAGCTTAAATCCGACCGGACCATGTCCGCCGGAGTTTTGAATAATAACGCCTCGCCGGTGAACAAGTCTCCGGCGGAACGTGATACCGGCAGCACCGCCGGCTGAATTAACGGGATGTCATATTCGATGCGGCTTCCCTGAACATGTCTGGTAAACGGCGGAATTTGAATTTTATCTGGATTGGGGTAATAGAATGGCGCAGCATCCAATAACGGGAAGCAGGCGGGGGCGTCAATGCGCAGGACTATGCCTTGACGGTCCCCGTCAACAAACGCATATAGCAGCAACTGGCATGCTTCACCGCGGATGGCATAAATAGTTTTTTCGTCATTGACCGAACCGGGATAAAATTCGACTATTGTCTGCGGAGGCGCGATCTCTTCGAACGAGATATTATCGTACCAGATTTGTCCGGAGCCGTCCAGGCAGAACCGGACATTGATGCAATAGCTGCTGCTGTTTGCCGGCATCTGATATTCCAGCGTATATTTTGTCCAATCCGGCGCCGGAGTAATTTTGACGGTTTTTATGCCATCCATGCCGTCAAACTTTTTTTCCGCGTTCAGCCTGGTGATTATGGCGCGGGCGGACGCTCCTGCTTTGGCCTCCGGATATAATGCGTAAAAAGTCAGCCGGTAACTTTTACCGCCTTGCGCCTGAATTGAGTCCGGCGTGAAATAACAGAAAGCGCTTTGGCCGTCAGGAATATCAATTTGGGCGCTCCGGGTCCCGTCCTGCGCTTTTTTTGTGCTGATGCTGTGAAGACCGGCAACCCCGCCCACATCCCTGGCATTCCAGCCGGTCAGTATCCCGCATATGCCGGGTTTAGGTTTACCTTCTTCGAAACTTGGATTTTGCAGCAGATTCCGGGCAAAGCACGGGAGGCAGGCGCTGAGCAGGATGAGGGCGGCGATTACGTTTTTTCTGATTAACTTATTTGCAGTATTCATTGGCTGGTCCTACTTTGTTCCGTCTGAGTCAAGACAGTAATTTACGGCTGATCCACTATTTATGAGTCTCAAGTTTTCAAGACCGGCCCAGCTTACATGTCCGTCCAGAAATAATGCATTGGCTTTTCTGTCATGGTGCATCCACGTAACTCGGTTGGCATCTTTATAGAGATAAACGTAAGAGAGCAATCCCATGGTGGGTATATAAACAGATTCTGTAAAATGCAGGAACATGGACGGACTTTGGCGGCTGTAGTTGAATTTAACATAATCCAATGGCAGATACCCGCTGCCGGCAGTGTATTTGGGGTCGTCCAGACGAATCCCGTAAACCGCGCCCCCCGGAATGTACTTCTCGATGGCGCCGGCACGGATTGTGACATCCGGACAGGTAAGCCGCGCCGGCAGATACCACATTGAAAAGTACTTGCATTCGTTCTGGCTGATATAACGAGTCTGCCGCAGAAACGATCCCCAGTTTACGCCGGCGGGGGCTGAACTGAAATACCAGTCATTTTGTTCTGATGAATAATTGCAGACGGTAATTCCCAACTGTTTAAGATTATTGGCGCACTGAGCAGTTCTAGCCTTGTTTCTGGCCTTATTCAGAGCCGGCAGCAGCATACTGGCCAAAATTGCTATGATCGCTATCACAACCAGCAATTCAATGAGTGTGAAAATCCCTTTGCTCTTAATCCTTTTCTGTGTATTCATGATTTTCTCCTTAACTGTTATTTATTGCCGGGGGCAGGATTTAATTCAAAGTCAATTAATTTATTTACAGCTTCCATTTCCGGATTTGCTTTAATCTGCTTGAAGAGAGACCATGCTTCGCGAGCCAGCAGATCATAACGGGCGAGACAGACCGGATAGCGATTCTGCCCGGGTTTGTAATGGCAATAATCATCTTCTTCCACAAAAAATATGTCATCAGGATATTTAATGCCTGCCCGGGCAAATTCTCTTTCAAAAATTTCCGCGCCCGGATGCCACAGAATCAATGCTTCCGGTATTTCCGGTAATTGGAGAAAGTATCCGGCATGTTCTTCCGCAAAGCGCATTCCCGGTTTCTCTGCGGGTAAATGAAAATAGTCTTCCCTGTAAATATTCTTTTCAGAGGTGATCTTCTTCCATGAATCCTTAATATAATCACTATGAGAGGACATTTGAATATATTTAAAATCTATCCCGATTTTGCGGTATCCTTTTGCGTATAGACTGTCCACGATCTGCCGTATTGCTTTCGCGCTGTCAAATTCAACCCAGTTGGCACCGCACTCCGGCGGCAGACTGTTGGCAACTACAAACGGAACAGCATATTTCTTCAGGCTGCATGCCAGCTTTTTATTAATCGCACTGTAAATAAAGATATATCCATCCACCCAGTTTGATTTCCAGAAATTGATGTCGCCAAAATCATTGATATTATGATAAGCATTCATGAAAAGCGGTTTATATCCGTCCTGCTCTATGGCATTCTTGAGTGGCGCCAGTAACGTGGCATTTCCAAAATCCAGTTTATCGCTGTCACTGTAATAAAAAATTCCGACAATCCCGGTCTGCGGACGGATATGCTGCTGACGGTTTATAAGGCATCCGCGCGTGCCGTCAGGAATTATCAGCCCTTTCGTGACCAGAGGTTTCAAGGCCTTGGATAAGGTTCTGGTTGACACCTTGAAACGGTCTGAAAGCAGACGGACAGTAGGAAGCATCTCGTCGTATTCGCTGTCGCGGATGCTTTTTTCTATTTGCCTTGTTATTTCTGTATGTTTTGATATTTGCATTGCAATCTCTTTTAAATTCAAAGTAACACAACTGTAAACAAGATTATTATAATTCCTTCTCGAAGAAATGTCAATACCTGTTTTAAGAAAAATTGATTTCTCCGTTAAAACAAATTTGGAATGCATTAACGAGGCAGTCAGATCCCCGCTAAAAGTCGGATTATGTGCCGTTCGGGGCCCTTCGCACATGCAAGATATATTTATTTAAAAAAAGCGCTGTTTGAACCTGTTTTCACCATTTTGATTGACATTTTTACTATATATGTAAACAGTCACGATTTTTAATAGTAATGGTATTGAATGGATCGGGTAAAGGTTAAACTTAACTAAGAGAGGAATATAGCTTGTGCACAATGGATGAGATTTTCTTGTTGCGTCGTCGTTCGTTTCGGATGGATGCCAGGAGTATATACAGCGGGCCGTGCTGTACAGCATGTGTCCAGAATGTCCAAAACGGGTGTGAAAACTGTAATACATTATATTCAACGACTCTCCAACGACTCGGAGTGTTTATGAAAACTGTAAAACGTTATACTCAGAATGTCTCTAACATTCCGGGAATCGGCAAAATTTCATGTTGCCATTTGTTAATAAAAAACTTAACCAGACCATCGGGAACGGAGTTGGAAATGTTGTTGAATCCTGAAAATAGTTGTGCTCAAGTGGTCTCCAAGATATCCGGAATGCTGGACAGTCTTTGCAGACTTTCCGCACAGGCAGTGTCCAGATTGTCCAAAATGACAAAATTGTATTTTATTAAGATATTTCTTAACCGGCTGCCGGAAACGCGGACAGAACAATACTGCATATCCGGTGTCCGGATTGTCCAAAATGGTAAATGGCGCCAAACAATAACAAATTGGAATAATTTTATTTATCAAAAAACAGATCAGGTATTGACTTTGCAGTTGGATGGAGTTAAACTATACATCAAGGAACAAGTTGAAACAACGAAGAACATCTGGGCGGATAGGTATTATGATAGAATCTCGACAAATTAAAAATATCTTTGCTTATCAGACGCTTGAAAATGATCTGCGTCAGATGATTTTCAGGAATGAACTGCAATATGACAGTGCGATTACTCCGGAGACGGAACTTGCACAGCAATACAATATCGGCAGGAACACAGTGCGAAAAGCGCTTTCCAATCTGGAAAAGGAAGGGCTTATCCGCAAAGTGCACGGAAGAGGAACTTTTGTAATACATCCTGATGAACGCCCCGTCCAGGCACCGGCAAAATTGAAAATAACATTAGTGATTCCTGAAGATAAGAGTACGCTTGCCGGAAATTTTTATGACAGGAACTTTGTTGCCGGAGTCAGGGAGCATATCTTCATGTCAAATACCGAGATTACCGTTGCCAACCCGGCAGAGCTTTCTTTTAAAAGTCTTTACAGCAGTTTCGGTTCAGGGGCGCTGAATGGCATAATATGGGAACGTCCGTCAAAAGAGACTTTTCCGCTTATCGAGAAATTAAGGGACGAAAAAGTGCCTCAGGTTACTATCAGCCGGAGCATTCCAGGCATCCCCGGCGTCTTTTTTGACGTGGACAGGAGTATCCAGGAAACCATTAAATTTCTAACGAAAATCGGGCATAGGAATATCGCCTTTATTGATGTGGAGCGGAATTATCCTATTTTTATCAACAGGCAGCGGACATTTCTGGAAATGCTTAGAAAGATGGGACATGAATGTCCGGAAAAATATCTGTGCCGTTTTGCCAGGCCCGGGAATTATGACGAAAAACTTGATCAGATTCCACCCGTGACGGCGATTATCGCATCAAGCTTCATCATAGATCACCTGTATTCGTGGTTCGAGCGGAAAGGGCTCAATGTTCCCGAGGATATCTCGCTGATTGCCCTTTCGGCTGAAAATTCGATAGAACTTAAAAATCACCCGGAAATGAGCGCCATCATCGATCCTCGCCGGGAAATAGGTAAAGTCGCCATGGAAATGCTGGAAGGAATTATTGCCGGCATGGATGTCTCCATTGCACCCAGGAAAATACGCGGTGAGCTGATCATGAGAAAAAGTTGCATATCCCCGGTTTCAAAACTATAAAGGAAAGGACGTTTTATGAAAACGCAAAAGATGAGAAAGGAATTGAAAACGCATTTCACGCTTATTGAATTGCTCATAACCATCGCCATCATCGCGATACTGGCATCAATGCTGCTGCCGGCGCTGAACAAAGCGAAGCTGGTGGCTCAACAGGCAAAGTGTACGAGTAATCTCAAGCAATGGTCCATTGCAGGACACGCATATATGAGCGATTACATGGATTATTTCCCGCCTGCCAGGCAAATAATAACCGGTCATACTACTGTTACCTGGGTGGACACGCTTTCTGAAGAACTTGGGAAACGGACTCTCACCATAAATTCATACCGGTACTTTGCGGACCGTCTCAATCGCAAAGCCATACACAGTTGCCCAAGCGAAACACAGGACGATAATGCGAACTCCGCGTCGTACCCTGACTATTTGTATAACCGGGATTTAGGAGCTTCATATTCAGACGGAATAACAACCGACACGCAATCAATACTAAAGGCGTCAAGACTTCCGAAACCGGGAAGAACGCTTTATCTCATTGACGGAATCAGGCTTACCTCCGGCGGGGCTTCTTTCGCCGGAATGATAGACTATGTGAGAAGGACGGAATACGGCTGGACCAATTGTTCCGTGAACTATACGCGTCATCCCGGCCGGGCCAATGTTCTGTTCGCTGACGGACATAGCGAATCGCGCAACCACCCGGCTTACGGGCAATCCCTCGATGTCCAGAATCACGGGGCCGACAATTGGACCAACAACTATTTGTGGTGAAACAGATTTTTCTCTTGACTGAAAAATGTCTCTGATATAAAACAGGAAGTTCTCTATGTTAAAAATGTTCTTGTGTTTCTGCCTGATTTTGCCGTTTGCCGTATCCGCGGACAGCATATATGACAACGCAGTGGAAATCCCGTTTTTAAAAAGCAGGCCCGGCCTTGACGGCAAGGCGTCACAAGTGAAATGGGATAAGGCCAGGCATCTCAGTCTTGTAAAAATGAATGGCGGCGCGGCGGATAATCCTACCGAGATATGGCTGGGGCATGATGAGGATAATCTTTATGTGGCGTTCAAATGTCACGAAAAAGATATGAAAAATATCAAAACCCAATGGCGCAATCCGGAAGAGCGCGATAATAATATCTGGACTGACGACTGTGTTGATATCTTCGTTGACCCGTTGAACGGTGATCCCGGTCAGACTCGGCACATCATCATAAATGCGGCCGGCGTGATCTATGACGAATGCGGGAGTTTCAAGGGCTGGAACAGTCAAACCAGAACTGCTGTCGGCAAAGGCGAAAATTACTGGACGGTTGAAGCTGAAATTCCATTGGACAACCTTGGTTGCAAGCCAAAAGGCTTTGAGATTTGGAACTGCAACTTCGCAAGAATTAAAATATCGCCGTATGAAATAAGCTGCCTGAAATCAGGAGATAAAGCCCCGCTGAAGGATCCCCGGTTCTTCATGCCGTTCCGTTTTTCGGCTAAAGACAACTCGCTGCCGCCTTTAATTATTGAAAGCCTGGGAAACGGCTTTATTCCGAAAGCCAAAATATCGCTCCCGCAGAGCATTATTCCCGGCTACAGGGTGGAACTGGGTACCATTTCTGCAAAAGGCGCTCCGGCGGCAATGCTGAAAACTGAATGCAAACCGGGAACAGAGCCTTCCATTTCCTATCGCCGGGCTCCTGACGATATAGCTGTCGCAATCAGGGTATTTGAGACCGGCAAGTCTGAAAAATGCATTTATGAAAATCAAATCGATATTATAAATCCGCATGAAAGCAAAGCTTTAGCCGGCAGAACAGAAAACCCGCTTTACCGGGAACTGCTGAGTGATGAACCGGCCGGACTTGCCAGGCAGGGTTCTTTTACATGGTTGCACGGATTGGTGGAACCGTTTATGCGCCCCTTCGCGATGCAGTACGGAACCAGATATGTCGCGGATGAAATGTATAAGATGTTTGCTGATGAAAAACTTCAGGTCGTCATCAATCAGATGTTTATCACCAGCAAGTATCATGGATATTACAAAAGAGGTGTCGCCAACGGCATGAAGTTTGTCGTATATCCAATGGCCAACGCAAGCAGGGAACGCCGCCACACGCCATTTCTGCCGGACCCCGCGGTGCAGTTGGAATATATGAAAGATATTGAGGCTCTGGAACCGCACAGGAGCAATATCTTTGCCGTGTTCTGGGGCGATGAAGCTGTGGATTTTATAGAAAAGGATGCCATCGAATTTTTTAACAGGAAGAAAGATTCTTATGAATTTATCCGTAATGCCGATGCCGAGGTGAAGGCAAAATACGGATTCGGCAAATACGGCATTCCCGAATCGGCGGATGATAGAAATCCTTATCGCTGGATTGCATTCAGGCATTGGATGAATGACCGGCTTGTCGATTTCTATCGCAGAGCTTACAGGAAAGTAAAATCGATTTCTCCTGACTTGCTTGTCGTTTCCGATGATCCGACGGCCAGACAGGATATGGTGTACGGGTATAGCGACTTTGCCGGAACTTGTGATATTTTGACGCATCAGCTTTATCCGCTCAAAGAGCCTGACGTTGAGTGTTTCGGTTTTCTGACAAAATATATTACCGATCTCTCAGGCATGCGTGAAGTATGGCCTGTCATGCATGTGGAAGAATATGCATGCTCATTCACCCCTGAAGAAACTCTGGAGAAAATCAGTGAGTCCGTTCGTTGCGGAGCGAGCGGCATTCACTGGTTTTTAAACGATACCGCCAATCTTCGCGCCGGGAAAAAGTATATGCATTTCGAATATTACGGGGCTCCGGACCGCTGGCAGGTGGAACTCGGCGCCGCAAAAGAATTGGCAAAGATGAACAGACTACGCTTCCCGGAACCGGACTGCGCTGTCTTTGCGCCGGAACCGACTATGCGGGCATATCCGGGTGTGGACACCATTCCATCCCGGGCTCTGTATCTCCACTCGTATCTGGCCAGGGGCGCCGGCGCATGGTATAAATTCATCAACGAGGGAACAATGAAAAATGCCGGTCTTCAGCAGTATAAAGTCATCATGACGGCTGATGCAAAATATGTTTCAAAAGATGCCTTGAAATCTATCATGGATTATGTTGCCGGCGGCGGCATAGCGCTGGTGCTGGACCCTGAAGCATTCTCGTTCACTCCCGCAGGCGACAGTCTTGCGTCTGAACGTGCGGAACTCCTCGGCATAGCCGATTTGGCCAATGCCTTGAGAGATAATCAAATCAATCTCGGCAAATATAGATTATCCACTGCCGGACTCGCCGCATTTAAGATGCAGCCTGCAAATACTGCCAGAATCACAGGGACTTTCATGTCAGGCAAACCGGCTGTCATAGAGAACTCTTTCGGCAAAGGCAAAGTTGTTACTTTCGCTGTTAACCCTTGTGATTCGCGTCTGGCCGGAAATCCGGAATGGAAACGTTTCTTTCTCGAATACCTGGCTGGCGCGGGAGTCAAGACCAGGCAGGATATATGGCGTTTCAAACTTCCATCCAGCATTATAAAAAATGCTCCGGCGCCGGAAGGCCTATGTCTGACCGGGAACTATGTGCAATGGAGGCAGTTCAAGCCGGTTATAACCGCAAATGCCGCCACGGCAGGCGTTTATTCCTGTACTCCGGCACCGGACAGCCCGCAGGAATCCGGCAGCATTAAAAAAGATAATATTCCTTTTGAGCAGGGCAATCTGACTGATCGCCTGCGCGCAATTTACGGGGGGAATGCAGATCTGGGGAAAAGCAATATAAATCAATGGGTGGCCGGGTGGAATACGGCAGGTCCGGTTTCCATTGACTTCGACTTTAAGAAATCCTACCCGATAGACCGGGTCGTCATATTCTATCAGAAATATTTAAGAGATGTTGTTGTAAGTGTTTCCGAAGACGGCAAAAACTGGACAGAGACAAGATTTCCGCTTCTGGCAAATGATAATCAGAACCCTGAAGATGTTTATGACAAAGTATTCCGGCTGCCCAATCATCCAGGCGGGCGTTTTGTGCGTATCAGTTTTGCATCTCCGTCAAACCCCAATGAGAGCAGACTGATTTTGGGTGAAGTTGAAGTATGGACTGCCGGAAGTAAATAATGCCCGTCATTCAAAGAATATAACGATAATTCAGCGACAGGTGTCATTACAGTTAAGCCTGCCTTTGCTGTATACAACATTCCCTATACAGTCCCGTTAATCATCAGGAATTACGCATCGGAAGCATTTGCGTCGCCGGCGACCAAGCCAAGTTATGGCTGGACACGGAATCAAAATAGACGATAGAAACGGGAGATGCTATTTTGACATCCTGATCGATTATACTATATTTATGTTGAAATTGTATGATTTTTAAACATTTGTCAATAAGTATTAGGAAGCACTAAATGCACATTGTTGACTGGTTGATTATGATTTTGCCGCTGACGATCTGCGCGGTGATCGCCCTTTATTCCCGGCGTTTTGTGCGCAGCGTCGCCGATTTTATGGCGGGCGGGCGCAATGCCGGCCGCTTCCTGATTTGCACGGCACGCAGTGAACAGGGAGCAGGCGCGGTAGTTTTTGTCGCCGTCTTTCAGATGTTTGCCATCTCCGGGTTCACGCTCTCATGGTGGGGGCAGCTCTCGGTCCCGGTGAGTTTATTGATCGCGATCAGCGGTTTCGTCATCTATCGTTACCGCCAGACACGTGCTTTGACTCTCGGCCAGTTTTTTGAAATGCGCTACAGTCGCAATTTCCGGCTGTTCGCCGGGGGGCTGGCCTTTTTTGCCGGACTGATTAACTTCGGTGTCATCCCGGTAATCGGTGCGCGTTTCATGACGAACTTTCTCGGCCTGCCGCATACAGTGCCTGTACTTGGCTGGCAGATTCAAACGTACCTTCTGCTGATGGCGCTCTTTCTTACAATTTGTGTGATAATGACCACCTTCGGCGGACAGATTGCAGTGCTTCTGACCGATTGCGCCGAAGGGATGTTCACCCAGATTTTTTATTCAGTCATCGCGGTCGCTCTAGTCGTTTTTTTCTTCAGTTGGACTGAAACACGCGCTGTGCTCCTGGATACCGCGCCGGGGAAATCTCTGGTCAATCCATTTGATTCCTTCAGTCTGAAAGACTTTAATATATGGTATGTTTTAATGGGGCTGGGGGTCGGTGTATACAGCACGATGGCGTGGCAGAACAGCCATGCGTTCAATGCCTCCGGCGCGACGCCGCACGAAGCCCGCATGGGGATGATTCTCGGTCGCTGGCGCGGTTTTGCAGGTGGAGTGATGATCACCCTGCTGGCCGTATGCGCCATGACCTATCTGCACAGTTCAGCGGGGAATGCCGTTGTGCAGTCTGAACTTAGCAAAATTACCGATCCCGGCACCGCGGATCAGATGCGCATTCCGGTCGCACTGTCGCACATGCTGCCGATCGGCCTGAAAGGCATGTTATTGTCGATCTGCCTGATGGGCATTATTGCCGGTGACGGTATTCATCTGCATTCATGGTCCAGTATCTTTATACAGGACGTGGTTGTGCCGATGCGTAAAAAGCCGTTCTTGCTGAAACAGCATCTGCTGCTGCTGCGTCTGGCCATTGTCGGCGTGGCGGTTTTTGTTTTCATCTTCGGCGCAATATTCCCGCAAACTGAGTATGTGGCGATCTGGTTCGCTGTAACTCAGGCGGTCTTTACCGGCGGGGCCGGAGCGGCGATCATCGGCGGACTTTACTGGAAGAAGGGCACTACCGCCGGAGCCTGGGTCGGTTTTTTGACCGGCTCCGGATTATCGGTTGGCGGGATTATTACGCGGATTTATTGCCAGAAAGTTCTCGGACATGAGTTTATCCTTAACGGCATGCAAATCGGGTTTATCGCCTCGCTGGTGGCGGTTGTTGCGTACATTTTTATTTCCCTGCTGACTTGCAGGAAACCGCATAATATGGACCAATTGCTGCACCGGGGAGCGTATGCGGTTGAACCGGAAGGCGATGTCGATGACCTGATTCCTCCGAAAATCAACTGGTTTAACCGGCTGTGGGGGATTGATGACCAGTTCAGCAGATCCGACCGCTGGATCACGCTTGGAATTTTCTGGTGGTCGATCTCCTGGTTCATCGTATTTGTCGTCGGATCGGTCGCCTATCTGGTGCATCCGTGGTCATCCGGAGTATGGGCTGATTTCTGGTTTGTGCAGGCAATCTGCATGCCGCTGGCGATCGGGGTGATTACCACGGTCTGGTTTACTATCGGCTGCATCCGTGATCTGCGCGTTTTCTTCCGCCGTCTGCATGAGGAAAAAATAGACTTGCATGATGACGGAGTGGTGGAGCATGGCGATGATGCTAATGCCGGGAAAGACAGCATTCGTCCGTAAAGTTCTGTTTCAGTGGATAATATTTGTGCTTGTCTCCGAAAGCTGGACAATAAAATATCCGGCTGGACAGTTACAGATATTTTATTGTAAAATAATGGTGGAGGTGGGGGGAGTTGAATTTTTGAGGAGAATTTAGCCTCAAAATTTTAGTGCTACACAATTTGTGTAGCAACGCAACCTCCACCTTTCCTGTTTCAGCTCAAGCTCATCGTTAAATTAAATGTTAAATCAACTCTTCTGTGTAGCAATTGTGTAGCAAATGTGTAACAATTGTGTAACAGAAATATTAGGAGTAAAATACACTATAAACTTCGTTATTCAAGCCAATCGGA